>NZ_JBHSAB010000001.1:0-623942 GCF_042649825.1 Legionella dresdenensis
AGGACCGGGAAGCGTGGCAACAGCTGTTTGAGCGCACAGCGCATGCCGAGGCTTTATTAAAACTACTGCAGGTAAAATGCATCTCATTGCTGTTAGAAAGTAAAAATCTGACTGAGATCGGGAATTTTTGGCCAATTCTGATTGAAGAACTGACTGAAAAACTGGGATCTGAAAATCAGGTGGTCAAGTGGCTTCATACTTTGCCGGCATCCTTGCAACAGCGTTTTATCCAACGCCTGCTTAAAACGCATGGTTATCCTGTAACGGCACTTTCGCAGCCGCTGCTTGTCAGCGAAGCCTTTAATCTTGGGCTACAGGAGGGATATCTTAGCCATCTTAAAAGTGAACAACCGGTTATAATGCGAGATAAAGATTTACGCGGTATTGATTTAAGCGCCCTGGATCTGACCAATATCGAGTTGATTAACTGTGATTTAAGACTTACCGGGATATTTAAAAATAAAACGATCACCAAGGCTCATATTGAAGAGAACCGGCTGGATAAGAAATTTTTTATCCAGTTATTTCTCGACGGAAACATCGAGGCTATCAAACTTGCTCTTTCAAGCACGAAAGCGTTTAGTCTTTTCGATGAAAAATATAAAGGTATGAATATATTCTCCTACATGGGGGACAGCGAATTTCGTAGATTCCACGGGATCGATAGGTCAATCTGGCGGCAGCTGGTTTACCACATCTATCAAGCGTTGATCGAAAGCCCTTATTTCACTCCTCAATATTTAGCGCGATCTGGTGTATTGAGCTCTATAGTAAAGTATAAATATGCCGATTTAATGCGTACGTTTATAGAAAGTCCAAAGTGCTCAACCGAAGCATTTAAGCGGGTAATAGAATCCTCATATCAGCTAAAGACAGAATCCACCATCCTATATGATATTATAAGCGGTTTGTCAGAAAGCCAGGCTGATAAACAAGTGCTTTTAACAATGGCCGATATGGTGTTGCAAAGTTCCCATATGAAACCAGAAATTTTATTGGTTAAACATAGGGGATATTATGATGCGCTTACGCAAGCTCTATCACTAGGGCAAACTGAGATGATTTTGAAAATTTTGAATAGCCCCTGTTGTAATGATGTAACAGTTCGGACAGCAATGAAAACAACTGATTATCTGATGATGAATTACAAGGCAAAAGGCTACTGGACCCTTTTAAATAATTACATCAATCCTCCACCCAGCTATCAGGCAATTTATCAAAAAACAAAAGGCAGCGAATTTAATAAAGCCTGTGCCTTGCTGAGCGATTATACCAAGGGCGGCTCAGCGGCCTTACGTTTTTTCTGCGGTCATTGGAATCGGCATTATATCAAAGAGGTTGGCCAGATTTTGCAGCAAGTTAAAAGCGGGCAGCTTTCTACTCTTGATGAGCTGATTACAGCGCTGCATCAAATTAATCCGACGAATAAAACGGGTTCCTTGACTGCCCGGACATTATTTATCGTCAGGGAACAAAAAAAAACTGTGCGGGCTCCAGAGGTTGCGCCGGAGCCGTCAGGTTACAGGCTATAAACTCATACCCGTTCGGGCAGAAGGAAAATGCGGAGCATTTGTCTCGAAGGCTTTGCACCGTACCACAGGCTTCGAGACAGCGCTAAAGCGCTTCCTCAGCCCGAGCGATGTCAAAACGACCCAACCTACAAAAATTATCCGGTACAAAGAGCGCTTATGCTTTTAGCTCATACCTTAATAAATATTTAATCACAAAATTTAATAGGGCGCATACTATTGTAACCCCAAACAAAATCAGGAAAAGCACTAAAAACGTATTGGCGTAATGTACCTTTAACTCAACAATACTGAGCTGATCCGGATCAACAGAGGTAATCTCCGCCAGTTTTCCTGATAAAAAAGCACCAACCCCCAGAGAAACGAAGAATATTCCCATCATTGTACTGACTTTGCGGCGGCTTGCCAGCATGGTAATAGCCGATAAGCCTACAGGAGAGAGTAACAGTTCAGCAATCGAGATCAATAAATAGGCCGGAATAAATAGCAGGGGCGATAATAATCCCTCTGTTAAATTGTGATTACAGACATATGCAATTAACGCATAGGCCATAAACATGAAAATAATGGCCAGCATAAATTTATTGCCTGTCCTTATTCCTCTTTCTGCCAGGTTTAATGTTGGTTTGCTGCGTGATAATAAATAACCAAACAACAACATACCCAGGCTTTGAATACTGACATAATAAGGCGGAGGGAAAGCGATACCAAATAATTGCGGTTGGACAACGCGCGAAATAAACAAGGTTAACGATAAAAACATCTGAAAATAAAAGGCCCAGAACAGCACGGAAATAATGCAAAGCAAGCCGATTACAATCGTTTGCCGTGCCTGTGCCGGGGATTCGCGTTTTATCGCAACAGACAGGTAAATCAGTGAAATAACGCTTGCAATTAGAAACGCGGCATCTGCAAAATGCGGTTGCATCAGAACAAAAAATGAAAAAATCCAGAATGCCATGGTAATAAAAAAGGCTTTGACAATTTTACTATGGCGATATTCAAAATGGTTATAATCCTTGATCTGATATTTCCGAACACCAAAGAAAAAAACAGTGAATGCGATAATCATTCCAACTGCCGCGCTTGCAAAACTTGCCGACCAGCCAAGATGTTTATTGATAAGGCTTGGCAAGGTTGTTCCAAGGATAATACCAGTTGTTATTCCCATATAGAAAATAGTAAATCCGCTTTCACGTTGCGGCGAATTTTCAGCATATTCATTCCCCAGAAGTGAAGATATATTAGGTTTAAGAAAACCTGTACCCAGCGCTATGCAGGCCAGAGCGACAACCAGATTGTATTCTGAGGTAGACAATGCAAGCGTTGCGTAACTAAAAAATAAAAACACGGCGCCGGCAAGAATACTGTTTTTCTGGCCTAACAGCTGATCGGCAACCCAGCCGCCCATAATCGGCGACAGGTAGGTAAGGGCCGTAAATGATGCAACAAGGGAATAAACCTGTTTGTCTGGCCATTTGAAATGGAGCGCCAGATAAAGTGCGAGTAAAGTCTGCACAACATAAAAGCCATAACGCTCCCACATTTCAGTAGCAAAAAAAACGCGTAACGAAGAAGGTTGTTTAAGGTCTTCAGTATGCACAATAGTCAACCTGAACATAATAATCAATCAAGTAGTCTATCATGAGCAAAATACGCTTCATATAGCCAATGTTAATAATTATTTGTCTGATTATTGAGCAATCCGGAGTTGGATTGGAATCCAAAAATGCTAAAGAGCAAAAAAATAAACAAAAAATGCTGCAAACGAAACTTTTTGGTTTAAAATTACAATTTTTTTAGTTGGTAAAAGCGATGCCCAATTTTATACCGGTTATAAAGTCCAGTTTTATTAAAAAAATTGTCACCCTTGCCCAGAACAATGATATTGAAGGCTTAAATCAGATTATGAGTGACCGGGTACCGGTCAACGTATTACGCTGGGGGTATTCTGCAGTTTATTATCTGGCTTGCATGGGAAAAACCAGGGCAGTATACCTGCTTCTTGATAAATTTGACGGTTCTCCAGAGCAGGCATTGTTTGGGGCTGCCGAGGCAAATAACCAGACATTAATAGAAAATTTATCAAAAAAATATTTTAAAAACAAACCGCCTGCAGGCCCGATTGCCAGAGGATACGCTATGGCAGGCAACGAAGCAGGATATAGGATAAAAAATCTAAAAAGTAATATGCATATTGCTATTGATATCACAATCGGTTTGGCAAAAGGTGAACACAAAGATAAACTAGTCAATTTTATTAAAAGCCAACCTCAGTCAATGCGCGAAGATCTATATCTTGCTGCATCGATGGGCTATGCAATGGCAGGCAATGAAAGAGAATTTTTACATTTCAGTGCATTAGCAAAAAAAGCAAAGAATAGTGATGTTGATATCTTTCTGAATGGATTGATTTATGCTTTTGATTTTGGCCACTACCAACTGGTTGCCTCACTATTGAGACGGCTTGAAAATGTTGCTGAAAGAGATAGAAAAATCAATTGCAAAATTATTGATTTAGTTGTCGATAAAGGTAATATTGAACTGGTTGAAAGATTGTTAGTGCATTATGATGCGTTAGGAATTGCGGTACAGGGTTATAATCAACGAAACAATAGCAAAATGAAAGAACGGTTAATTAGGCCATATGTTCTGATTAGCTCCCAAGCCGTCGAACAGCAATCGGAATTGGCGCCACCCAAAGAAGAAAAACCAACTGAATCATCCAAACTGACTTTTGATATACTGGCTCGTGAAATTCAAGACTATATCAGAACCCACAAGATTACTGTTATGCCCGACACTGATCTATCGTATTTGATAGAATCGCTACAAGGAGAGATGAGCTTTGCAAATATTGAAAATTATTTTGAAAAGCTATTTGTTAGCAAAAACAATGAGAAACGTTCGCCGCTCTTTTATTTTACTAGAGAACGTTGTATAGGTTTATTTGAATATTTAATGAAAAAATATCCCTGGCTAGGCAGCCAAATCTCTGCAAAAGCACTAAATCAACCTGCGAAATTTGTGACATTATCAGTGGAAATGGAAGATAAACAAACTTGTGAATTGATTAGAAATATATCACCGCTATACACGTTACTGTCAACTGATAATTGGGAGTTTTGGACAAAGGCAATTGATATTGCAGAAAAGGCAAATGAAGAAGTAATGACTGCACCGTTTGAAAACATGAATGGCCTGGCTACAACCTATATCTCTCCGATGCTTAATTTGTTACTTCGGCCAAAGGGTTTAGCCTATGTTTTACAGCACTCTCGTTTACGGCGTATTCTTGGAACAAACCTGAATAACCGGGCTTTTCTGCACTATGTATTATCCGATTCAGCCGGTGTAGATTGGTTAGCAGCAAATCCTGAGTATCTTGATAGAATTGATGTAACAATTTTTGCTTATGGCAATATGACTGATTTGATGCTGTCATGGCCGCAGCTTAAAGAGATAATAAGTAACAGGGAAGCGGTATTAAACAAATTGCCTGCAATTAACAGACTGGAGTTGCTGGCAGAAATGATGGATCTGCCTCAACCTCAATTAAATAAACAGGAAAATTTACCTTCAAATGATGCCGGGAACTACAATACACAAGAATGGATGGACGGCTTAAAAGCCATTTTTTGCGAACCGGATCAGAATAAGCTTCCAATTGAAGAAATAACCAACGGAGCCAGAAAAGGCTTTGTGGTTAAATTGCCATTAAACCCTTTAATGGTAAAAATTAAGGACGGTAATCCGTCTTCAGACCCAGTTGAAGTAAAACTTTCTCAACAATTGATAGAAAAATTTATTATTATACCTTTCAAGTCTTATGCGGAAAAGGAAGGGATAGCGGAAGTAATTCTTACCGATAGTGAAGTACGGATTTATCCATTAACAGAAACCCTGAAGCGTTTTACATCCCGTCAAAATCAGAATTATAAAATCTTGACCAAAGAGCTGAACATTGCATGTGATATTATTGAAAAACCTGTACAGCATGAGGTGTTTTTACCGATTTCAGGCACGCTGCCAAAAGAGCAAAGCTTTAAAAAATGCCAATATTCGCCAACGATAGCGAAAGTTATTGCTCGTATTAAAGAGGAATTAAAAAAAGAAAACCTTAAAATCAAGTTGGCTATTACAGGTAGTAATGCCAGCAATGCCGTAGAAGGTATTGAGTATAAAGAAGGGGTCGATCTTGATTTGACATCAACGCCGCTACCAGCCGAAATTCTCAAAAAATTAGGATTAGAGAAATGTCCATATACAGTTGGAGGTAAAAATTTATTTACCGGTACTATAGAAGGAGTCCCCGTTGACTGGTTGATAACCGAAGACAGTGAACAATGGTTAACTGATAATGCAAATCAGCGGGATTTTTTCAAATGCGCATTTTTTCTCGATGTGGACGGTAATGCCTATGATCCAACTGGTCAGGGTGTACATGATTTGTATACTAATCAGCTACGTACGATTGAGATGCCAGAGGACTCATTCAAAAATGATCCGAGCCGCCTGGTACGTGCAATTAAAATGAATGTTCTGGGGGCCGGATTTTCTTATCGTTTAGAGCGGGCAATCAGGGGGTGGCAGCGTGCTTGCAGTAATTATGATGAAGGACATATTGCCGCTTTGAGCAATAATCTGCTTCAGCGCTTAAATCCACAAAAGTTTTTGCGTAAGCTGGAGGAATATGATCTCCTGAAAAAGCTTTTTGATATTGATTACGATATTACCAATGTTGAAGCGGTTGTTGAAAAATTCAAAGACAGAGTCGCCGTAATGCTGCTTAAAAGTAAAATCAATCGTTGGCTCCGTGATGAAAAAATTGATGAAGTTGAGCAGGCATGGCGTGTATTTAACGGCCTTAGATTTAATAATAAGCATTTTTATTTAAAAGCATTGTGTGAAACGGGGGCATTGAAAAAACTATATGATCTGGAATACCAGCCAGGCACAGAAGACAAGCTAGCGGTAGCTTTAAATGATAAACTGGAACCGTTAATATTTATCCGGAAAATTAATGGCTGGAAAGCCAATATGACGCCGGTACAATACCCTATGCGGATAGTCAAGGAGTTGTCTCAGGGTAAGGAAATTACCTGGATAAAGGCGCTGCAAAAGACAGGACTGCTGAAAGAAATTTATGGTATTGATAATACTGATACATTAGAACAATCAGAAGGAAAATTCAGAGCTATCGCTGAAGACAAAGCATTGCAAATTCTGGTTGCCGCTCTTGCCAGCCAGCATCTTGAACCTGCCAGTTTTGCGTTAACAGTTAAAAATGCTTTGACCATGTTTAATCAGGAGCGATATCTGGGGGCGCTGGCAAAGGCTGGCGTGTTGAAACGGGTTTTCAATATTGATTATAAGCCAGGGTATTGTAAAGAGATTGCCGACAATTTTAGCAACCACGTCGCTGAAGTGATTGCAGCCGTGAATCAGGCAGCAAAGAAGAAAACGCCGTTAATGTACGAGTTTTTCAAATTGCCTCTGACATACGCTGAAGCGACGGTAAAGGCGGAAAAAATATCCACGTTGACAGTCGCACCTGCTTGATCAGGAGTGCCTGATAAAAACCTGTTGGGTCGTAACCGCCCAACCCGGCGTAAGCATATTGACCCGGCAAATTTCTGCTGTATGCTATGAAAAATTCTTTATCCCGGGAAGGAAAATGGCAACAACACGATTTGTTAAAGCAGCACACGGTACTACATTACAAGCTAAAAGCTGGCTAACCGAAGCCGCTTTACGAATGCTCTGCAATAACCTTGATCCGGAAGTTGCAGAGCATCCTGACCAATTGATTGTTTATGGCGGGCTTGGAAAGGCTGCCCGTAATTGGGATTGTTTTGTAAAAATTGTTTCGACATTAAAGAAACTCGAACACAACCAGACCTTGCTAATTCAATCTGGAAAACCAGTTGGCGTATTCACTACTCATCCTGACGCACCGCGGGTTTTGATTGCCAACTCTAATCTGGTTCCGCATTGGGCCAATTGGGAGCATTTTAACACCCTGGATAAAAAAGGCCTGATGATGTACGGTCAAATGACAGCTGGAAGCTGGATTTATATCGGTTCACAAGGCATCGTCCAGGGTACTTATGAGACATTTGTATCAGCCGCTAAAAAACATTTTAATGGCGACTTGACCGGGCGGTGGATTTTAACCGCTGGTCTTGGCGGCATGGGCGGAGCACAACCACTGGCGGCGACAATGGCCGGAGCCAGTATCCTGGCAATTGAATGCGATCCCAGCCGATTGAACAAACGATTACAGACACGTTATCTTGATAAATCAACGGACAATCTTGGGCAGGCTCTGCAATGGATAAAGCAGGGTTGCGAATCCGGACAGCCGGTATCGGTAGGATTACTTGGCAATGCGGCTGAACTCTATCCTTTATTATTAAGCAAAAATATTCTTCCTGATTTGGTCACAGATCAAACAAGTGCTCACGATCCCTTGAATGGCTATTTGCCAAAAGGTTGGAGTCTTGAACAGGCAGCGGCTATGCGTAAAACAGAACCAGAGCAGGTTATCGCAGCGGCCAAAATATCAATGAAAGAACAGATAGAGGCGATGCTGGGTTTTCAGGCTCTTGGCGTTCCGGTATTTGATTATGGCAATAATCTACGGCAAATGGCCAAAGAAGCTGGCGCCGAAAGGGCATTTGATATTCCCGGATTTGTTCCAGCTTATATTCGGCCGTTATTTTGTCAAGGTATTGGCCCGTTTCGCTGGGCTGCATTATCTGGCGATCCGGAAGATATTTATAAAACCGATCAAAAAGTGAAAGAATTATTGCCTGATAACAAGCCGTTACACCGCTGGCTGGATATGGCGCGTGAAAAAATTGCTTTTCAGGGATTGCCTGCACGTATTTGTTGGGTTGGTTTAAAAGACCGGGAACGTTTGGGGCTTGCTTTTAATACCATGGTGAAGCAAGGGGAACTTAAGGCGCCGGTTGTGATCGGACGCGATCATCTGGATTCAGGTTCAGTAGCAAGCCCTAACCGGGAAACCGAAGGCATGCTCGACGGCAGTGATGCCGTTTCTGATTGGCCATTATTAAATGCGCTGTTAAATTGTGCCAGCGGAGCAACCTGGGTCAGCATCCATCATGGCGGAGGCGTCGGCATGGGCTTTTCACAACATGCTGGCGTGGTGATTGTCGCTGACGGAACGGAACAGGCAGCACTTCGGCTTGCAAGAGTTCTGCATAATGATCCGGCCACAGGCGTTATGCGGCATGCTGATGCAGGCTATGAACTTGCGGAGCAATGCGCCCGCGAAAATCAGTTATGGTTGCCGATGTTTGACGTGGAGGCAAGCCATGACTAATCGTTTTACGCTTAATCCGGGCCAGTTGAAAATTGCCGATCTTGCCAGATTGACTGCAGAAAATACGCCGATTCAATTGGCCGAAGAGGCGTTAGCCAGAATTGACTCGGCCAATGCCTGTGTCAGGCAAGTTCTTGAAAATGACAAAATTGTTTATGGAATTAATACCGGTTTTGGTTCCTTGGCTAACCAGATAATTTCAGCTAATAATCTGAAACAGTTGCAACGCAACCTAATTCTGTCGCACGCATGCGGTACAGGTGATTTACTGGATAATGGTACTGCCAGACTGTTGCTGCTCCTTAAAATTAATAGCCTGGCGCAGGGATATTCCGGAGTCAGTCTTAAATTACTAAACTATTTAATCACGTTTAATAACCGCTCCATTATTCCCTGCATTCCAGCCAAAGGGTCAGTGGGCGCTTCAGGTGATCTTGCGCCACTTGCCCATATGTCGTTACCGTTATTAGGCGTAGGCGAAGTGTGTCATAACGGGAAGATTATTTCGGCGGAGGAGGGGCTGGCTATTGCCGGGTTGCCAGTGCTGGAATTAGAGCCAAAAGAAGGTTTGGCTTTGATTAATGGTTTACAGGCCTCAGCGGCGATTGCGATTCAGGCTTATCTTAATGCTGAAAAGCTGTTTAATACTGCAATTATTGCTGGAGCGCTATCGGTTGATGCCGCCAACGGCAGTGATGTGCCATTTGATGCCAGAATTCATCAGGCCAAAGGCTATAGACATCAAAGTGAAGTGGCGGCCTGGTATCGAGATTTGTTGGCTGGAAGCGCGATTCGGGAGTCGCATCGTCATTGTGAGCGAGTACAAGATCCCTATTCGTTAAGGTGTCAGCCGCAAATAATGGGTGCAGTATTGCATCAAATGGAATTCGTAAAAGAAACATTGGAAATTGAAGCTAACTCAGTCTCTGATAATCCATTGATTTTCCCGGAACAAGGAGAGATTTTGTCAGGCGGGAATTTTCACGGAGAAATGTTGGCAATGGCATCTGATAATCTGGCATTGGCAATTGCTGAAATCGGAGCGGCAGCGGAAAGGCGTATTGCTTTATTGATTGATAAAAACTTTAGTGGTTTACCTGCCTATCTGGTAAAGGAGGGCGGGCTTAACTCCGGTTTTATGATCGCTCATGTAACAGCTGCCGCCTGTGCAAGTGACAATAAAGCGCTGGCACATCCGCATTCAGTCGACAGCTTGCCTACTTCCGCAAATCAGGAAGACCATGTTTCAATGGCGACTAATGCGGCACGGCGGTTACATGCCATGATTGATAATACGGCAACGATATTGGCTATTGAATTGCTGGCTGCATGTCAGGGACTGGAGTTCCGTAAACCATTGCAAACTTCTTCAGCATTGCAAAAATATTATGCCGAAATTCGTCAGAACGTACCTGCTTATGATCAGGATCGCTATTTCGCACCAGATATTGCAGTGATTAAGAATAAAATCTTACAAGGAGATTTTAAGCTTGATAACGTATATAATAACGCGATTTAATAGCATTCGGGAGTGAGCCATTAACGAAATAACATTGCAGATTTTTACCGATGGAGCCTGTAAAGGAAATCCAGGCCCAGGGGGCTGGGGCGCTTTGTTGCGTTATGGTACACAGGAAAAAAAGCTCTATGGCGGTGAACAACTCACTACCAATAACCGAATGGAGTTAATGGCTGCAATTAAAGCGCTCGAAGCGGTAAAACGTAGCTGCAAAATCGATCTGTTCACAGATTCGCAATATTTACGGCAAGGTATTACTGGCTGGATTTTCGGCTGGAAAAAAAATGGCTGGAAAAACTCCAAAAAAGAACCGGTAAAAAATGCCGATTTATGGCAACAACTGGATATACTTGCCAATCAGCATCAGATAACCTGGCATTGGGTCAAAGGACATTCCGGCCATCCTGAGAATGAATTGGCTGATGAGTTGGCGAATCAAGCTATCAGAGAATTAACAGGTAATTAATTATGCGTCAAATTGTTCTCGATACGGAAACAACCGGGATCAGCCATGAAACCGGACATCGGATTATTGAAATTGGTTGCGTTGAAATTATTGATCGCAAGCTAACCGGTAATCATTATCATGTCTATCTTAATCCAGAGAGGGAAGTGGACGAGGGGGCGTTTCGCGTTCATGGCATAAGCACCCAATTTTTACAAGACAAACCGCTTTTTAAGACTATAGTTCAGGAGTTTATTGATTATATCGCTGGCGCTGAACTGGTTATCCATAATGCAGCGTTTGACGTTGGTTTTATTAATGCTGAGCTTGGGCTGCTAAAATGGCAGAAAAATCTTTCTCATTACTGCACAGTAGTTGATACCCTGATGTTGGCACGCGAAAAGCATCCCGGCCAGCGGAATAGTCTGGATGCTTTGTGTAAGCGCTATGACATTGATAATTCAAACCGTCAGCTGCACGGCGCGTTACTTGACGCGGAAATTCTGGCATCTGTCTATCTGGCCATGACTGGCGGACAAGGAAGCCTGTTTGATGAGGTCAGCACGATTGCGGTTAATAAGCATGCAGCTGCAGTATCAGTGATAGAAAAGCTGACTTCTAATTCACCAGTGCTTTATCCAGATGATGCTGAATTGGAGCAACATAACAATTTTTTGGAATTTTTAGTAAAAAAATCAGGCATTAACCGTTGGGAAACAAATTAAAACTGGAACTGTGCTTTTATTGTTCTATATTTAGGTTAGTAAACCTCGACAATGGAACTAAGTATGGAAACAATAAGCACGAAAAAAGGGTTGTTGTCATTTTTTTTAGCCTTTGTATCTTTTACAGCCACACAGTCCAGTGTTGCGAACACCTCATTGAGCAGTTCGTCTAAACTGACTGTTGCGTCCAATACTTTTATTTTTAACCCTAAAAGCCTTACCTGGAGTGCAGTCAACTCGAATGGCAAGGTCATTCGCTCAGGCAAAGCATCTGGCGGCAGTAAATATTGCCGCGATATCGGCCGCGCATGCAAAACGCCAAGTGGTACTTACAGTATAATCCACAAACGTGGCGCCGATTGCCGCTCAAGCCGTTATCCGGTAGGCCGTGGTGGAGCCAAAATGCCTTACTGTATGTTTTTTAGTAAGTATTACGCAATTCACGGTTCTTACGAAGTACCAAACTACAATGCCAGCCACGGTTGTATCCGTGTTAAACCGCATGATGCTTTGTGGTTGCATCAGAACTTTATAAAAATTGGCACTAAAGTCATTGTTAAACCATATTAATAAACCACCGCAGGTTGGAAAATTGGGCTTCACAGCCCAACCCACATCAGGATTCCTGCATTTGATTCGTGTAGGTTGGCTGTAAAGCCCAACACTCATTTTCCTTGTTTATTAAAACACATATTTTCCTCTCAGGCTCAAGTCAGTTATATTTATAAAGCCCCATTTATTTGCCCTAAGGATTACGATTATGTCTTTAAAAATATTATCAGTTGAGGAAGTAAAGCAGAGCATAACCATGGCGCATGCTATTAATGCAATGGAAAGGGCTTTTATCCAATTAGCCAATAAGCAGGTTGTCCTGCCCTTAAGAACCAGTGTTGCAATTGAAGAAGAAAATGCAGTGACGCTGACAATGCCGGCATATCTTGCCAGGGAAAAGGCACTGGGGCTTAAAGTGGTTTCCGTTTTTCCTGATAATATCGCAAAAAATAAACCGGCTATTGCTGGTTTTATCATGCTGCTTGACGCAACCACTGGTGAACCGCGAGCTTTAATGGATGCAGGCTATTTAACCGCATTAAGGACAGGGGCAGTTTCTGGCCTGGCAACAAAATATTTTGCTCCAATAAATGCAAGCCATGTCGCTATCATTGGTTCAGGAGTACAGGCAAGAACCCAACTTGAGGCAGTTGCAGCTGTTCGTCCAATTGAACAGGTTTCTGTCTGGTCAAGAACACGTGAAAATGCAGTAAATTTTGCGCACAGCATTGAACATCAATACGATGTTCTGATATGCGATACCATATCAGAAGCCGTAAAATCAGCAGACATTATCTGTTCCGCGACCAACAGTACTGAGCCGCTCATTCATCTCAAAGAGCTTAAGCCGCATGCGCATATCAACGCCATCGGATCCCATTCACGAGCTATGATGGAAATTGCGCCAGAAGTTCTGGAGCGCTCAGTGGTTATTGCCGACCAGTTACAGGCAGCCCTCGCTGAATCAGGAGAAATTATTGCCGCAATTGAACAAAATCGATTAAAGCCTGATGCGATTATTGAGTTTGGCAACTGGTTATTGCATAAAAAGGAGGATTATAAGAATAAGCTAACGGTATTTAAGTCAGTCGGTCTTGCAATTCAGGATATAGCTGTGGCTGATGAGGTTTATAAAAATGCCTCAAGGGATAAGCTTGGCTTTGATTTTTCTTTTTAAGGGAGTGTTGGGCTTTACAGCCCATATCCGTCAAGCTAAGGAATTAAATTTCTACATTTCACAATATCGTTCGGGCTGAGGAAGCGCTTTAGCGCTGTCTCGAAGCCTGTGGTACAGTGCCACGCCTTCGAGACAAATGCTCCGCATTTTCCTCAGGCCGAACGAATATGTGCTGTAAAACCCATAGCAGGCAGTTAAGGAATTTTGTACATTTACTATTCTAATTTCCTGTGTACCTGGCTTAGCTTGACGGCCAATGGGCTTTACAGCCCAACCTACTCTGTTTTATCCATCTCGCTTTATTCGTCGTCGTCCATACTAAATGAAGAACCACAACCGCAGGTTGTTTTGGCATTCGGATTGCGAATAACAAACTGCTCGCCCTGAATGCCTTTTACATAATCAACTTCGGCATTTTTTAAAAATTGATAGCTCATAGAATCAACCAATAATTTGACAGTGCTCTTGCCATCCGTGCAGTGCTGGGTAATCACGGTATCATCTTCTTCATTGATTACTTCATCAAAAGTAAAGCCATACTCAAAGCCTGAGCAACCGCCGCCAGAAATATAAATTCTTAAATTCAGGTTGGGATTCTTTTCTTCTGCGATAAGGGAGGCAACTTTATCTGCCGCGCTGACAGAAAATAGAATACCGTCTGATGTTGTTGTTGCGTCCATTGTTACTCCAAAATAATGTATGATATTAAGTTTACTATATTATCGAATAATTTGTTCTATTACAGCACCGCCCAGACACTGGTTTTTATCGTAAAACACAATATATTGTCCAGGCGTCACGGCTCGTTGCGGCTCTGAAAACATGACATAATATTGCCCATTGTCTTCAGGAGAAATAACACAAGCCTGATCGGGTTGACGATAACGGGTTTTGGCATAGCATGTCAGCGGTAATTGTTCCTGACAATCTGCCAGCCAATGGATAGACCCGCAGATCAAACCGTTAGCATACAGCATAGGATGATCACTACCTTGAGCTACCAGTAAGGTATTGGTTTTTGTGTCTTTATCAACGACATACCAGGGTTCATCTGTCGCAGATTGACGGCCGCCGATCCCGAGGCCTTGTCTTTGTCCTAAGGTATAGAACATTAAACCGTCATGAGTGCCTAATAATTCTCCCGCAGTACTTCTAATTTCACCCGGTTTAGCCAAAATAAATTCCTGTAAAAAGGTTTTAAATCGACGCTCCCCGATAAAGCAAATTCCGGTGGAATCTTTTTTATCGTGCGTGATCAATCCTAATTGTCTGGCAAACTCTCTGATCTCGGATTTATGATAATCGCCAATTGGGAAAAGGCTTTTATTCAGTGCAGCTCTGTCAATAGCGTGTAAAAAATAGGTTTGGTCTTTATCGCGGTCTTTAGCTTTCAGCAGGGCGCCGTTTTTTACCCGGGCATAGTGGCCAGTAGCAATATAATCCGCGCCAAGGGTCATGGCATGGTTTAGAAAAGCATTAAACTTGATTTCTTTATTGCATAAAACATCAGGATTCGGGGTTCGTCCCATTTCATACTCATGCAGAAAATGAGTAAAAACCCGCTGCCAGTAGGTTTCTGCGAAATTGACCGCATGCAAGGGAATGCCAATCTGTGAAGCGACAGCCTGGGCATCAGCCAAATCAATGGCTGCAGCACAATATTCGTTGGTATCGTCCTGTTCCCAGTTTTTCATGAACAAGCCTTCAACCTGATAGCCCTGTTCTTTTAACAGCCAGGCAGCAACTGAGGAGTCTACCCCCCCTGACATCCCAACAATAACTTTTGCTTTCATGTGCTTTTAGGTTCTAAAAAAAGGCATATTGTAACCTATTTTTATATTTTTATAAATCGAATCAAATAAATCTATCTAATCTGGCATCGATTGTCAGGAATCGAATACTCGATTTTCTACCTACAAGAAATAGCAATACTATGATATAATCCTTTTTTTAACGCTATTTGTACAGAAAATGCTTATCAACCTAAAAAATATAACCAACAGCAATACTGTAGAGCATGTCCGCCTGACTCTTACTGAACGGCTGCCGGAAAAAATTCATTCTCCCTGTGAGGTTGATTGTGCTTATCAGATTACAGCGCGTGACGGTTATTATTTGCTTGATCTGACAGTGAAAGGGGATTTGGTTATTAATTGCCAGCGTTGCCTGAAAGAGTTTCATGCCTTATGCGACAGTAATGTAATGATTGCGTTGTGCGAGACGGATGAACAGGCTAATGAGTTGATGGAATCGTATGAATGTGTCGTGTTATCAAATCGTTATCAATTTGATTTATTGGAAACAGTGACTGATGAATTATATCTTTGCACACCGGATTATCATGCAGATTTTAATGATTGTGACCCGCAAACAGAGCGTTATCTGAACGAACAAAAGCATGAAATATAATATTTTCTGCAAGTAGTACTTGGATTACCGAAAAAAAATAGGTAATATTCCGCCCTAACAAATACAAATTGCCTAGGAGTAATGCAATGGCTGTAGCCCAAAATAAAAAATCACGTTCAAGACGTGACATGCGTCGTTCACACGATGCTTTAACCGCACCTACATTATCTGTAGATCCTACAACAGGTGAAACTCATCTGCGTCACCATATTACACCTGATGGTTACTATCGTGGTCGTAAGGTACTGGATACAGACGCTGCTTACGAAGAAGAAGAAAAAGAGTAATACCATTGAAAAATATCACCATTGCTATCGATGCGATGGGCGGGGATCATGGCCTGTGCGTCATAATCCCTGCTTGTGCACGCGCAGCTAAAAACAACCCGGACCTGAGATTGTTGTTAGTAGGTGATCAGACTCAGGTAGAAGCGCATCTTAAAAAGCAGGGGCTGTCCGATTCCAGTCAATTTAGCATAATTCATGCGTCAGAAGTTGTTGGAATGGATGAATTGCCATCTCATGCGATGCGCAATAAAAAAGATTCGTCAATGCGAGTCGCTATTAACCTTGTGAAAAACGGCCAGGCACAGGCATGTGTTAGTGCAGGTAACACAGGTGCGTTAATGGCGACTGCGCGTTTTGTTCTTAAAACATTGCCCGGCATCGATCGCCCCGCGATTATTGCCGAAATGCCAACCATGCAAGGGAAAACCCGAGTGATGGATCTGGGGGCAAATGTCGATTCATGTGCGGAACATCTTTTTCAATTTGCTGTTATGGGCTCTGCGCTCATTCAGGCTGTTGATAAGAAAGATAATCCCAAAATTGCTCTGCTGAACATCGGCGTTGAAGAAATCAAAGGCAATGATCAGGTTAAGCGTACTGCCCATATGCTGGCTGAATGCAGTCTGTTGAATTACGTTGGTTATGTGGAAGGCGATGATTTCTACAGCGGTAATGTTGATCTGGTTGTTTGTGACGGTTTTGTCGGTAACGTTGCCCTGAAAGCAAGTGAAGGGTTAGCCAAGCTGATGCAGTCCGTACTTAAAGAATCACTTTCAAGAAATTTATATGCCAGGACAGCCGGGTTAGTAGCTTTGCCTGCGCTCGGTCATTTGAAAAAACGCATGGATCCTGCGCGTTATAACGGTGCCAGCTTACTGGGCCTTAACGGTATTGTTATTAAGAGTCATGGCGGAGCGAATGATTTTGCTTTTCAAAATGCGATTGAACAGGCTGCGCTTCAGGTAAAAAATAATGTTGTTGACTTGGTAAGAGATCAAATTACAGACTTTATCAATCAAGGTTTATTACTATGAAATTTGCTGTTATAAATGGCACTGGCAGCTATTTGCCCGAACAGGTTGTTACCAATCATGATCTGGAAAGCAAGCTTGATACCAGCCATGAATGGATATATACCCGCAGTGGAATTAGCAGCAGGCATGTAGCCGGTGAACATGAAACGACATCGTTCATGGCGGCAAAAGCTGCCGTCAAGGCGCTGGAAGCTTCCGATATCTCTCAGGACGATATTGATTTGATTCTTGTAGCGACCTGTACGCCCAACCATTTTTTCCCAAGTATGGCTTGCCATGTCCAGAATGCGCTGGCAATTCAAAAACCGATTCCTGCTTTTGATATCAGTGCTGCATGCAGTGGTTTTGTCTATGCGCTGGATGTTGCACGGCAATATATTGAAGCTGGTGCAGCCAGACATGTAATGGTTGTTGGCAGTGAAAGTATGTCTCGCGCGGTAGACTGGAATGACCGTTCCACTTGCGTTCTGTTCGGCGATGGCGCCGGCGCAGTCGTATTAAGCGCCAGTGAAACCCCTGGCGTTTTGGCAAGCAAGATTCATTCATCTTTTGATGGCGACATGCTTCTAACCTATCCCAATTGCTCTCCCAATACTGACAGGGCAATCATCGGAATGAAAGGGAACGAGGTATTCAAGCTGGCTGTTAACATCATGGGTGATATCGTTGATGAAATTCTGGCTGCTTCCGGTTTGGAAAAATCAGATATAAAGTGGTTAGTTCCTCACCAGGCAAATATTCGAATCATTCAGGGTATTGCCAAAAAATTACAATTACCTATGTCACAAGTTATTGTGACTATCGAAAACCAGGGTAATACCTCAGCCGCATCCATACCACTAGCCCTTGACTATTCAATCAGAAATGGGAAAGTCAAACGGGGGGATATGTTATTATTGGAATCATTTGGCGGTGGTATGACTTGGGGCGCTGCTGTTATCCAATATTAAATCTGCAAACTAGTGGAGAGTTCATTTTACTATGGCTAAATTGGCGTTTGTTTTTCCCGGTCAAGGTTCTCAGTCAGTTGGAATGCTTGCAGATCTTGCCGAAAAATATGAAATAATCACTGAGACTTTTAACCGCGTTTCTGAAAAGCTGGGCTATGATGTCTGGGAGCTGGTTCAGCATGGACCAGAGCAAAAACTTAACCAGACTGAGCATACGCAAGTTGCTATGCTGACTGCCAATGTAGCGTTATTCAGGCTTATTCAGCAAATCAAGCCTTTCCAAACCGAAATTATGGCTGGTCATAGCCTGGGTGAATATGCGGCCTTAGTCTGCGCTGGGGCGATTACCCTTGAAGAAGCAGCCTTACTGGTTGCCAGACGCGGCCAGACAATGCAACAAACCATCCCGCTTGGGCAGGGTGCAATGGCAGCAATTGTCGGCTTTGATGACGGGCAGGTACAAACGTTGTGCAAACAGGCATCCACTGTCAGCGAACAGGTTACTCCTGCTAATTACAATGCGATTGGTCAGGTAGTCATTGCAGGCCATACTTCTGCGGTCGAGCGTGCAGTGCAGGCAGCGGAAGAGCAAGGAGCACGACTGGCTAAAATTATCCCGGTAAGTGTACCTTGCCATTGCCCATTACTGGCAGATGCAGCCGAAATATATGAGCAATATTTGGCACAGGTTGATTTTAAAGTACCGGAAACTGCAGTAGTCAGTAATGTTGATTTAAGTATTTACAACTCACCAGAACAAATACGTACATTGCTAAAGCAGCAGCTGTATAAACCGGTCCGATGGGTTGAAACCATACAATTAATTAAATCCCGTGGTTTTGACGCTATTATTGAGTGCGGGCCCGGTAAAGTATTAACTGGCTTGGTAAAACGAATTGATAAAACCATGTCGGCATTATCAGTTTGCGACAATGTTACTCTTGATCAGCTAAGAGGTTTATAATAATGAGTTTAATAGATTTACAAGGAAAAACCGCTCTGGTCACCGGCGCAAGCCGTGGAATCGGCAAAGCGATTGCCATTCAGTTGGCGCAATTAGGCGCTTATGTCATTGGCACTGCAACTACCGAAAGCGGTGCGCAGACAATCAGTGAATATTTTGATTCGGCCAATCTTGCTGGCCAGGGAATCATGCTTGATGTCACTAATCAGGATGCGATTGATAATTTAATGACAATGCTTGCTGATCAGGACAAGCAACCAGCAATACTCGTTAACAATGCAGGCATCACTGCAGATAATCTGCTGTTAAGAATGGATGATGATGAATGGGATAAAGTGATCAATACTAATTTGACTGCTATTTATCGTATGACAAAAGCCTGCATCAAATCAATGTTCCGTGCCCGTTGGGGTAGAATCATCAGCATTGGTTCTGTTGTCGGCAGCAGCGGGAATTCTGGTCAGGTCAATTATACAGCAGCAAAAGCTGGTATAATTGGATTTTCAAAATCACTGGCGCAAGAGATTGCCAGCCGGGGTATCACAGTGAATGTTGTTGCTCCCGGTTTCATTGATACCGATATGACTCATTCATTACCTGATATGGTAAAAGACGAAATGCTCAAGCGTATTCCAATGAAACGTATGGGTAAAGCTGAAGATATCGCTAATGTTGTGGCTTTTCTGGCGTCTGACTGTGCAAATTATGTTACAGGTGAGACAATACATGTCAATGGCGGCATGTATATGGAATAATTGGGCTTGCGTTCTTTGTATAAAAGAATAAACTACCCGTCATGAATTTTTTTAACTAAGAGGAAAAGCAAATTATGAGTACAGTTGAAGAAAGAGTTCGCAAAATTGTTATGGAGCAATTAGGCGTTGAAGATAAGGACCTGAGCAATAGCGCATCATTCGTTGATGATCTGGGTGCTGACTCTCTTGATACTGTTGAGCTGGTAATGGCGCTGGAAGAAGAATTTGAAACTGAAATTCCAGATGAAAAAGCTGAGAAAATCACAACAATTCAAGAAGCTATTGATTACATCGAAGCAAATATCAACAAAGAAGAAGCCTGATAATTGAGGAGTTTTCATTGAGCAAGCGGCGAGTAGTAGTGACCGGAATGGGGGCAATTACCCCATTAGGTCATAATGTAGAACAGACCTGGCAAGGGATTCTTGCTGGTAAAAGTGGCGTCGGCATGGTTGAAGGATTCGACACTACTGACTATCCAACTAAAATCTGGGCCAAAGTCAAAAATTTCGACATTGAGCAATACATGCCGTTAAAAGACGCACGGAAAATGGATGTATTTACTCAGTATGGCACCATTGCAGCGAGTGAAGCCATTCATGATTCCGGTCTTGTGATTGATGAAAAAATTGCCTTGCGTGCAGGGGTTGCTGTCGGTGCCGGGATTGGCGGTATTGAAACAATTACTAACAATCAGGACAAATTGGTCGCCGGCGGACCACGCAAGGTTTCTCCGTTTTTTATTCCAGCTGGTATCATTAATATGGTAGCTGGACAGATTTCAATACAGCATAACCTGAAAGGACCTAATATTTCTGTGGTTACCGCGTGTACTACCGGAACCCATAATATTGGCCTGGCAGGGCGTATGATTGCTTATGGCGATGCTGATGTGATGGTTTGCGGCGGCGCTGAAATGACTACTACACCGTTGTGCCTGGCCGGTTTCTCAGCAGTACGTTCCTTATCCAAACGCAATGATGAGCCAGAAAAGGCATCACGGCCATGGGATAAAGATCGTGATGGTTTTGTGATGGGAGAGGGCGCTGGAATCCTGGTCCTTGAAGAGTACGAACATGCCAAAGCCAGAGGCGCAAAAATTTACGCTGAGCTGGCAGGATTTGGTATGTCTGGCGACGCTTATCACATTACAGCTCCAGATGAAGATGCAGACGGCGCATCCAGAGCAATGGAAATTGCTATCCGTGACGCTGGTATTAATCCCGATCAAATTGATTATATTAATGCGCATGGTACATCAACATATCTGAATGATATGAACGAAACCAAAGCAGTAAAACGTGTTTTTGCAGATCATGCTTATACACTTGCAATTAGTTCAACCAAATCCATGACAGGGCATTTGCTTGGTGCTGCCGGCTCGGTGGAAGCGGTTTTCAGCATTCTGGCAATCAGGGATAATGTTGCTCCGCCAACAATTAACCTCGATAACCCGGATGAAGGTTGTGATTTGAACTATGTTGCGCATGAAGCACAAAATAGAAAAATTCAATACGTGTTGAGTAATTCACTTGGATTTGGTGGTACCAACGGAAGTTTAGTCTTTAGACGGGTATAATCAGCGTGCGCCTGCTTAAACAAATCGTTTGTTCTTTGCTGGCGCTGCTTGTTATCGGATTCGCACTTTATTTCTACCGAATTTATTATTTACTGAACAAACCCATGGCTGAAGGCGTTGTGGATATCCTTGAGATCAAGCCGAGCTCCTCTGCAAATGCGCTGGTCCAACAGCTTTTTGATAGAAATTTAATTTATTCAAATCAGTTAGTGCTCAATTATATCAAATACAAGCACTTGGCAAACCGCCTTAAAGCAGGCGTATATGAAATTAAGCCCAATGAGTCTGTCATCCAATTACTTGATCGGATTGTGGATGGCGATGTGTTAGTACTGGCATTTCGTATTATAGAAGGTACTACCCAAAATCAGGTTACTCAAAATCTGCAGCAAGCTCCCTATCTTGCTTTTAATCCTGATGATTGGAAATTGGTACAAGGCAACTATTCCAGTCCGGAAGGTCTGTTGTTGGCAGATACCTATCATTACGATGGCGGTAGCGATGCCAAAAAGCTGCTGCAAACAGCTAATAAAAGCCTGTTAAATTATCTTGGTACAAGCTGGAATAACCGGGATCCGGAACTGCCTTATAAATCATCTTATGAAATGCTGATTGCTGCCTCTATCATTGAAAAGGAAACGGCATTATCAGAAGAGCGCAAAATTATTTCTGGCGTGATGGTAAACCGAATTAATAAACACATGCCATTGCAGATGGATCCGACCGTAATCTATGCTCTTGGCCCTGATTTTAAAGGTCGGTTGAGCCATCCGGATCTGGCAATTAATTCGCCATATAACACATATCGTTACCGTGGACTGCCGCCTACACCCATTGCAATGGTTGGTAAAGACGCAATTGACGCTGCCGCTCACCCACAAAAATCCAATTATTTATATTATGTTGCCAAAGGTGATGGCTCCCATGAGTTTTCAACGAATTACCGTCAGCAACTTGAAGCCATTTCCCGATACCTGCATAAGTAAGGATAAGCAATGACAAAACCTGGAAAATTCATTGTTGTGGAGGGGCTGGAAGGCGCTGGCAAGAGTACGGCCATTCAAATTATCAAAAAAGTTATTGAACGCTCAGGCAAAACGGTTGTGGTCACCCGTGAGCCAGGCGGTACGCTGATTGGCGAAAAATTGCGTAGCATTGTTAAAGAACCAGGTACAGAAAAGCTGGAAGAGCGCAGTGAATTATTAATGATGTATGCTGCTCGAGTGCAACTGGTTGAGCAAGTAATCAAACCGGCTTTACAACAGGGGCTCTGGGTAATTGCTGATCGTTTCGAATTATCAACTTATGCTTATCAGGGGGGCGGGCGCAGGTTGGATAAATCCATTATTGATAATTTGTCAGCCATTTGTCTGGGCGATTTCAAACCTGATCTAATCCTGTTTTTAAACGTTTCACCACGCCAGGGTATGGAAAGAGTCAGACGGCGAGGCTCTTTTGATCGTATAGAGCAGGAATCAATTGATTTCTTTGAACGGGTATATCAAGCTTATCATCAGGTTATTAAACAGTTGGATAATGTACGAATAATTGATGCATCAGCGCCTGTTAATATAGTCAGGAAAGCAATTACTAGCCAGTTGGAAGATTTTATTAACCATGATATTTGCCGAACACTTTAAACAATATCCTGCTCATCAGCCGCTTGGGGAGCGATTTACGCTTACTCATCAACAAGGCCGGCTTGCTCATGCCATTTTATTGACCGGGCCACAATATGAAAATTTGCCGGCACTGGCCGGGATACTCGCAGCAAGTGTTTTTTGTAAAACAGGCTGCGGACAATGCCAATCATGCACCTTGTACGCAATTGCCCAGCATCCCGATATAACCTGGTTGACTCCAGAAAAAGAGGGTAGTTCAATCAAAATTGATCAGTTAAGAGAACTGCAGGCTGCGATCTTCACCTCACCGCAATTAGGCCCTAGCCGGGTTATTATTATCCATCCGGCCGACAAAATGAATACTGCAGCAGCCAACGCATTACTGAAAATTTTGGAAGAGCCGCCAGATAATACTTATTTTATCCTTGCTGCAGAACAGGTTAATACGCTGCCAGCAACTATTATTAGCCGTTGCCAGCATTGGCGACTAGCAGGGAATAATACGCTTGAAAATTATAATTACCTGAAAGAAGCTGCCCATTATCCGCCTGACAGCGCTCGCGGTAAAATATATAGCTGCCTTGAGACTATACTTGATGATTTACTCCAGTTGAAAGCGGGTAAATTAACCAGTTGCCAATTGGCAAAAAAATGGGCGGATTATGACTTTAGCAGTTTAATTTGGTTGCTATATTTGATAAATGCTCAATTAATTAACGACTTTTTTACTCCAGAACAACACGTTAATCCCTCCATGCCAAAACTTATGCAATTGGCAAATCAATTTAAACCGGCTAATTTATTCAGTCAACAGGGTAAAATCTCAGCAATAACAAAAAAAATAAACCATACTATTAATATTAATCAGTTACTGACGCTTGAGGATTTACTGCTTGGCTATGCCGGAGAAGTAATATGACAAATGATGTACAACAAATCACTTGCTCTTTCCAGACAGAATCAGCACTTTTTACTTCATATATGCCCTTTTTAAAGGGAGGTGGTTTATTTGTGCGCACTAATCAGTGCTTTCCTTTGGGGACGCCGATTAACTTATTGGTTTATCTTTTACAAGAGCCTGATCCATATTGTATTACCGCAAAAGTAGCCTGGATAACGCCACGCGGGGCGCAGGGTAATAAGCCTGCAGGAATGGGACTTCAGTTTACCAGCGAGAACTGCCGTCTTTTTTGTAATAAAATTGAGACTTATTTGGCAGGCATGCTAAAATCGGCTCAATTAAACGATACGATGTGATACCATGCTTGTCGACTCTCATTGCCATTTGAATTTCATTGAGTTGAATGATTTTAATTATCAGCTTGATGAAGTGATTTCCCAGGCCGAAGCCAATGATGTTTCCCGCTTCCTGAGCGTTTGTGTTGAGCTTAAAGATTATCCTGAGCTGTGCAAAATTGCCGATCGTTTTCCACAAGTGAAAATTTCAGTCGGATTGCATCCGGACAATGAAATTGCCGGTGAACCAGACACGGAGGAATTAATAAATCTGGCTAATAGCCACGCATCCTGTATTGCTATCGGCGAAACCGGGCTTGATTATTACCGAGTCAAAGAAGAAGAAGCTCTTGATCAGCAGCGTGAGCGTTTCCGCCGCCATATTCATGCTGCGAAATCAACCGGCAAACCACTTATTATTCATACCCGCCAGGCTGCGGAAGACACTATTAAGATTATGCAGGAAGAAAACGCTCGTGATATTGGCGGCGTTATGCACTGCTTTACTGAAAGTTGGGAGGTTGCCAGACAAGCGATGGAAATGGGGTTTTATATTTCAATTTCCGGCATTGTAACCTTTAAAAACGCGACCCAGCTTCAGGAAGTCGCTCAGAAAGTGCCGCTGGATCGCTTACTGGTTGAAACCGATGCCCCATTTCTGGCACCGGTTCCATTCCGCGGCAAGCAAAACCATCCTGCACTGGTTAAATATGTCGCACTGGCAGTTAGTGAATTGCGGCAGATGGATTATGAGGAATTAGCCAGGCAGACAACTGCAAATTTTGAACGTTGTTTTAAAGTAGCGAATGAGAAAGTTCTGGGGGAGGTTTAGGGCACTGCTATTAAGTTAAGGATACTGTCATTCCCGCGAAGGCGGGAATCCATTTCTCAAGTCGGCTCCCTACCTTGTTTGATAGATGGATCCCCGCCTTCGCGGGATGACGCCATGACCAAAACCTCAACTGCTGGGCTGAGGAGAAGTGGTTGGAGCATTTGATGTTGATGAAGGTTCAGCGTGTGAAAAAAACTGAGCAGCGGTTGGTTCCCGTTTTACTGGGGTTGCCGGCTCTGAAATTAAAGGAGCTCCTGAGGGGCTGCGCGATGCTTCCTCAGCATACTGGCTAAATCTTCCAAGAGCAGCCTCTAGTTCTCTTATTTTCTGTATATTCCTGGCATTAACAGATACATGTTCCTCAAGCACAGCAGGAACCAAAGCCATAACGCAATCTGCATTGTTTGCTTCATGAGCTTTTTTTAGCATGAAATCTACTGGAATTTCTTTAAATTCCTGTTGGAATTGAATAGCAAAATTACGATCATAATATTGGGGGTTAACAACACATCCAATAATCGTCTTCATATCTAAAGTATATTCGCTTTCAAGTAATGCATCTAAAACCTCTAAATCCTGCATAAAAACTGCGTGATAGGCAACACGGTTATAATCAGGTTTCCATTTGGTATTCAGTTCTTGTTCAAGCTCGACACATTTATATTTTATTGCACAATAGCTAGCTAAAGGAATCAAATTGCTATTTTTAGATAATATATCGTGAACTAATTGTGTTTGCTTACCTGCTACAGCGCCACAAAGAGCATCAGCAATAGGGGCATTCATGTCTGTAGAGAGAGCTTCTACCAGTACTGTATTTCCTGCAAGGCCGGCACTGTACATTGCATCGCGAAGAAGGTCTGACTTTTCAGCTTTATCTTTAACGCTATTTAATAATGTGTAGAGGGCTTCTTTATTACCAGCTTGGGCAGCAGCACAAATTTCGGTAGAACGAGGCATATAATTCCTCCTGTTTTATATTGATCTAAATTGTTCAATATTATACCTTAAAATAGAAAGTTGTATATATGTCCGAATTCCCTCATTGACGCTTATGCCAAACATGCCCAGATACTCAGCTAATCCAAACGTATCCTCGGGTGTACCAATTTATTGATCTTCTCCGACAACCACAATAAATACCCTTTAATTATCCCATGAATGCTTTTCTGATAATTACGGTAAATATAATGATAGGTCCAATTGGCAATTATCCCTTGCAGGAATAGCCCCCGCAATAAACCATACTTTCCTAGCGAGCCATAAGCATTGTATTTCCCCAAAGAAACAAAACCGCCTAAATGCCGGTAATGGAAGGGAGGGAGCGGTTTGCCTTTTAAATATTTTGGCAGATATTTAATTAAAAATTTTGCTTGCTGATGCGCAACTTGTGCAGTAGGTGGTAAACCGCCGCTGACAACATACGCACAATCGCCTACTGCAAAAATGTTATCATCCAGGGTAGTCTGTAACGTCGGTTTGACACACAGCATGTTATTTTTCTGAGTTTCAAGCCCATCAAGCGAATTCAGAAAATCAGGCGCTTTAACGCCGGCAGCCCAAACCATCAGGGTTGATTCGATTAAACGACCATCATTGAGCTTTAAACCATTTTCTTCAGCAGCAACTGCATTAGTATTAACCATCACATTAATACCAAGCCCTGACAAGAGCTCCTTGACTGCAATTGAGATTTTTTCCGGAAAAGCGGAGAGCAGGCGAGAACCGCTTTCAATCAGGTTAATGGAAATGGGTTTTTGAAATTTTATATTGCTGTAATTTTCAGTCATTTCAACAAGCTGAACCAGTTCAGCGACCAGTTCAACCCCTGTTGCCCCGCCACCGACAACGGATATCGTCATGCCCGAGCGATTTAAAGCGCAGCGCAGGAGATTCATCCGTACATGTTGATTAAACTGATCGGCCTCAGTGCGGCTATCAATAAAAAAACAGCGCTCGGAAACCCCTGGAATATTAAAATCATTGGCATGACTGCCCACGGCAATAATCAGCACATCATATTCAACTTCCCGCGCAGGGGCAATTTCAATGCCATCCGGCATGGTAATTGGCTTTAATTTAATCTTGCGTTGAGTGCGATCAAGGCCCGCCATTTCGCCGGGTACATAAGTAAAATGATGTTGGGAAGCATGTGCCGTTAAAGAAACCTGTTGCTGGTACAGATCATTGGTTCCAGCCGCGATGGTATGCAAAATTGGTTTCCATATATGAACAAAATCCTTGTCAATAAGAGTAATCGTATTTTGTTTGCGCGAGCCGAGGGTATTTCCCAGCTGAGTAGCAATTTCAAGCCCGGCAACGCCGCCGCCTACAATAGCTATATGACTATTTTTATTCATTATGGCTGCCTTTTGTTAATTTTACCTTAATGTTAGCAAATTATACTAATTTTTTAATTGTTTATTGCGAGAAAAAAATGCCAAAAGCTGTTTTTAATAGTCGCGTGGTTCAGGAAATAATACAAGCAGAAAGAAACTATAATAAAAACATCAGTAAAATTGCCTGTATTGAGCCGGCGAATAAATTTTGCCTGATGCATTCCATGAAAGAAGCGTTAAACAGGTTTAAAAATATTTCTGATGAGCTCCTTGCTAATATTGAGAAAGCGCGACAGGATGACATCATTGAAGATGGGGAAGAATGGATAGCTTTACGTGCAGAGAGAAGCGAATTGTTATGCCGGTTTTTTACAGAGCTGGGAGAATATACAAAGCTTTATGATCGCTACAATTCTTATCCTGCTAAATATTATAAAAAGTTTGATAATACAATGCTACGCGAACATGCATGTCAGCTTGGCGCCGTCTTAATTAATCCCGTGCAGCATGGTCCCCGTTATAAATTACTATTTCAAGCAACACAAAGCGATAGAACTTTAGACCAAAAATATCTACAAAAATTTTTAGGGTTAGAGGTAAGTATTGAAAAAAATATTAAAGAGGCACAGGATGCTGCTTCCAGTTATACAGTAGTTGAAAAGGTGACGAACATTGTTGCGCCGATTGCAGCAACCACCCTATTGAAGATATCAAACATGTGGGCAAAAACGGAAGAGATTCCACCAGAAACCCTGACCATTGACGATTTTGAAGTCGTGAATATTGAGGATGACAACGAATCAGACTCTTCATGCTCTGTATAAGGAGTATTGGGCTGTGAAGCCCAACACACCTTTTGGCTCTTATTTGTTCTCCGTGCCTCGGCCATAGGCGATTAAGAAACAGGCTAATGCACATAAAAAATAAAACCAGGGTAAATATAAAGGCGAATAAGCGATTGTAATACCGCTTATTGCACTGATAATGGAAGCGAAAACCATTCTGGACATATTTAGTATTGCGGTGGCTGTTCCGGCATTGTCTGTGTATTCGGATAATGCGAGCGATAAACTGGGAGCGTTGGTAAAACAAATGCCTAAATTAATGATTAACACAGGCGCCAATGTAAGCAATGTCAGGCCGTAGAAATAAAATAACGCCAACATCAGAGTTGCACTGAATAGAAGGGTTGCCGAACCAAAATGAATATTCCAGATCATAGGGCGTTTTGTTCTTAAATAGATGCCCAGGTAATTTCCCAGCACCATCGTGACGCCATTACTGGCAAAGATAACCGCATACGTTAATGGATCCCGGTGTAAATTATCTATAATTATAAACGATGCGTTTGTAACAGTTATCATAATGCAGGAATATGAAAAGCTGATGATGGCAATATAACGCCATAATTTTTTATGGCTCAAAATGACGCGATAATCCATCAATGATTGAATAATGGAGACATGATGCTCCTTTTTTTTCCAGAAAGGGGATTCTTCAAGGTTTATAGAAGACAACCAGAATAAAACAAAACCAATCAGTATCATAAATATAAATGTTGCCCGCCAGCCGAAATTAATAAAAATGATTGAACCGATTAAAGGAGATATGATAGGCGACACCGAAACAATCATTGAAATAAACGACAGCCTTTGCGCTCGTTCAACAGCATCGCTGATATCGCGCGAAGATGAAAAGGCAACGATATTGGCGCAACAGACTGTAAATCCTTGTAATGTCCTGGCTATAATTAATATCTCGATACTGGTTGCGAAAACACAGACGAGCGTTGCAAACGTAAAAAGATACAGACTGTAATTTAAAATTCTTACCCGGCCATAATGATCAATTAAAGGGCCCCAAATTAACTGAGAAATGCCAAACACGAAGAAAAACAGGTTTAAGGTTAATTGAGCGGCTGCATGAGTAGTATGAAAATAATTTGTGATTGCTGGCAGTGCCGGTTGATAAAGATCAAAAACAATCAGCGAGAATGCTGATAAAAAACCAATATAAAAAACCTGTATTTTGTTATTAACCATGTTTATGATCTCAATATCGAACGGCTTAAGTATCGCATATAAATTAGGAAATATAACTATGAGTTTATATATAGGATTAATGTCAGGAACCAGTATGGATGGTATTGATGCGGCATTGATTAATACAGATAATCATCAATTTATCCATGGCATAACACGTCCATATAGTGAACATGCCCAGCATTTTCTTGATCAGGCATTAGTTCAGACTAAACAGGAAATTGGTTATTTTAACCAGCTGAACACTATTCTGGGTTGTGAGTTCGCACTGGCGGCTATGCAGGTTTTGGCAGAAAGCAATTATCAGGCGAGTGATATTACCGCCATTGGCAGCCATGGCCAGACGATAGCTCACGATGCCATGGCTAAAATTCCCTATACTGTACAATTAGGTTGTGCCCATACTATTGCTGAAATGACTGGAATTACCGTGGTTGCCGATTTCAGAACCCGCGATCTGGCTACAGGCGGGCAGGGGGCCCCTTTTGCGCCAGTGTACCATCAGGCCCTGTTTAAGAAAAATTACTATCCGCTTGCAGTCGTTAATGTGGGCGGTATTGCCAATATTACCTGGCTTGGCGATTCAGGTTCGGTTAAAGGTTACGATACCGGCCCTGGCAATTGCCTGATGGATGCCTGGACAGACATGCACTTGCAAATGCCTTATGATGACAATGGCAATTGGGCTGCAACGGGTAAAATAATTAATTCCTTGCTGGATAAGATGCTGGCAGACAGCTATTTTTCCCGATCAGCGCCCAAAAGCATAGGAAAAGAATATTTTTCGCTGGAATGGCTTAATCAGCGCCTTAATTATTTAAAAAAATATAATCCTGAAGATATCCAGGCAACGTTGTTACGGTTGACTGCGCACACTATCGCCAATGCCGTTCGAGCTGAGGCTGCCATGCCCGGCCAATTGATTATCTGTGGCGGGGGGGCACATAATCGGGCATTATTAGCCGCGCTTTCTGAATTATTATCTGGCGTTGAGGTGATTTCATCGCAGGCTCTGGGTATCAGTCCCGATTATATTGAGGCAATGATGTTTGCCTGGCTTGCTGAGAAGACTATAACGCGAACACCCGTTAATCTGTCAACGATTACAGGGGCCAGGCACGCGGCTATTTTAGGGGCGATTTATCCGGCTGGAATTTTGCCATGATAACGAATTGTCGGGTCAAAGCAACCCAACCTATAAAGATTTAAACATAAAAGCAGGTTGTGGCGTTTTGCCCCGACATTCACTTGACTATACAGCCTGCTTGCGTTGTAATGTGTGATTTTCAATAATCAAGTTAAGCCATTGAACACAAAGTTATCCAATTCACCTGCTCCAGGCAGGTTTAATGCTTATATTATTTTTTTGCTATCGGCATCATTTTATTTGTACGAGTTCGTCCTTCAAGTAGCTCCGAGCGTCATGGCCGACTCGATGATGCGCACTTTTCAGGTTAACGCTGCCGGGTTTGGCATCATATCGGCTTTTTATTTTTATGCCTATGCGCCAATGCAATTACCCGCCGGGTTAATGTTTGATCGTTACGGGCCGCGTAAACTCATGACTTACGCCCTGATTTTATGCGCAGCAGGCTCTTTCTTTTTTGCGTCAACCTCAGGCCTGTTTACTGCGGGTCTTGGCCGTTTTCTGATCGGCGTTGGTTCAGCATTTTCATTTATTGGCGTTTTGGTTTTGATTTCACGCTGGTTCCCGCCCCGGCAATTTGCTTTCCTTGCCGGTATTGCGCAGTTAATGAGTTCAGTAGGCGCCATGTTTGGCGAAGTGCCTCTGGCGGCACTGATTGAGCATGTTGGCTGGCGTTCGGCCAGCTTCATTCTGGCATTTGTTGGCCTGGCGCTGGCTTTGTTAATTTGGCTTGTTATCAGGGATTATCCGCATCAGCCTACCCAGACCGCGCCGAAACGGCAATTTATTGATGAATGGAAACGGTTACATGCAGTATGCAGCCGATCCTATACCTGGCATATAGGTCTTTATGCCTGCGCAATATGGACTCCTATCGCTGTTTTTGCCGCACTATGGGGTGTTCCCTATCTGCAGCAGAAATTTGACATCAGTGTCATTACTGCATCCAGTTTATGTAGCATGATCTGGCTGGGTATTGGAATTGGCAGCCCGCTTCTGGGCTGGGTTAGCGACCGTATCGAAAGCAGACGTATAGCCTTGGCCATCAGTTCCGTATTTGGCTTGATTGCCACTATTCTGGTTTTATATGTGCCTAATGTTTCGTTGAGTCAAATGTACTGGGTTTTACTCATGTTTGGCATAGGCGCAGGCGGACAGACTGTCAGTTTCGCTGTAGTCAAGGATAATAATCCCGCTGAGCTTGTAGGTACAGCCTCCGGTTTTAACAATTTATCGGTATTGATTGGCGGGGCAGTATTTCAACCTTTGGTTGGTATATTTCTCCATCACTTCAGCAATGACTGGTATCAAACCGGCGGTGTTCATGTCTATTCAACAGCCAATTACAATAAAGCACTGCTTGTGATGCCCATATGCTATTTGTTGAGCTTCATTATTGTAGCTTTCTTTTTAAAAGAATCTCATCCTGGAAGGGTGAAAGAGTGATTGCACGTGTAGGTTGGGTCGTTTGACCCAACAAGCATTTCTCAAATACACCAAACCCAAGGGCTGATTGGAGATTGGTAATGTTGGGTCAAAATGGCCTAACCTACAAAAATTGTCTTGTGCAAAGGTGGGTTAGTGAGCTATTTATTATTTTAATATTATTATCATCAGGTAAATGATATCATTAAGCGTTTTTGTCTGGACTACAAAATTAAAATATGGACGTTATTTCTTCCAAAGCAGATTTTCTCTATACAAACGTGCGCAGTTTAAGCTTACTTGGCTTATTGATGCTTAGCCCGATAAGTGCATATGCTATTGAAGTCAGTGAAGAATACCTGAAAGCGCTTATTGAAGAGACAAAAGCCCTGCATAAAGAAGCTCGAGAACTGAGAGTCGAAGTAACCCAATTGAAAAAACAGCTTGTGGCTAATAAAGCGGCTACTCCAGCGAAATCCGCTAAACAGACCAGGCCTGCTGCCTCAGTACCAGTTAAACCTCTAGCTGCAACGCCTGCCAAATCAACGCCCCCTCCAGTTACTTCCGTTCCGCCTGTTAACAGTGATGATATTTACCGTGATGCCAGTGTTTTGAAACCAAAGCCAACGCCCGCTTTACCTTTTATAAACGCGCCAATTTACCTTGCGCCGTCACTGGGCTTACCGCCGCCATACAACGGTTCACAGTTATTAACAAATATATCGCAAACCAACAGTGATCTTATGGCGCTGCAGTTCAGACAGTCAATGGTTGGGAATAATCAGCCCGGCGATTATTATCTGGTCTTGAGCGGTTCATTAAATGCTCAGGTAAGCACCATGCAACCTTATATTGATGACAGTCAGAGCGATATTGATCTGACTGGAGCAAATATCACTGCACTTGCTGGAATTGGTAAATGGGTCACAGGGTTTCTAAGCCTGGACTTTGATAACCTGCCGCCTGACGGCCTTAATCCACCACAAATTGGCCCGCGCTATCTCAACTCGCGTATTTACCTTGATCAGGGTTTTATTACTATTGGTAATCTTGACGCAGGTGATGCTTATGCATCCATTGGGCAAATGTACTTGCCTTTCGGACAATATGACGGGTTTGCAATTAACAGTCCATTAACGTCATCCTTATTCACTACTATTGAACGGCCAATATTACTGGGATACAGCCAAAGCAATGATACAACCGAATTTGATCTGGAGTTTTACGGATATCAGGGCGAGACGACAGTAACAAGCGCAACAGCCATCAATGAGTGGGGCGCTAGCGCGGATTACTATCTTAACAAGAATAACTGGAATGCGAATGTAGGATTTGGTTATATTTCCAATATAGCTGATTCAGAAGGAATGCAAATTAATGGGCAGTATGCGATTCAGTGCGATGTTTTTGGTGGTTTTGCATATCCCTGCAACAATGGTGAAAGCCTGGTGCACAAAGTACCTGGTTTTGATACCCATGGCAGCTTTACTTATGGCCCATTCAGCGTAATTTCAGAATATATCACTGCTACCCGTCATTTTGATCGGGGCGACCTTGGCTTTAACCGCCATGGCGCAAGACCGGCAGCATTTGATGTTGAAGCAGGCCTGCAATTTAAATTCCTTAAAAAACCCAGTATCGTTTCCGTTGGTTATGGCTATACTAAAGAAGCGCTTGCTTTATTATTACCGGCCAAACAGTATGTTGCCACCGTAAGTACTTCATTGTGGCGCAACACTACGCAAAGCCTGAGCTTTGAACATGATGTCAATTACGGCCGTACCAGTGAAGCGGGCGGGCAGGGATTGCCGGTTTACTTTAAGATTGACAGGATCAATCTTGGTAAGAGCAGCAATACGGTATTATTTGCAATTAACGCCAGTTTTTAACAGGGAATTAATTATGACAAAAATGATGAGATTAATACTGATTCTGGCACCTATCTCAGGACTAACTGGTTGTATTATCGAGCCGGCTGACTCCTTTGATACATTAGGCTCAACATCCAGTGCCTTATCAGCTAATGTCAATAAAGTACCGTCCCAATTAAACAATTCGACAACCTTTGTAAAACACCGGCTTCCACAGCGTATACACAATCGTCGCCATCATTCATTACATTCGTCTTCAGATTAACACCGCTATTTTCCCTCTCCCTAACCCTCTCCCGATACGGGAGAGGGGACTTATTCATGAATGCTCTCTCCTGGATTTATTCATGGATACTCCTCTCCCGTATCGGGAGAGTGTTTAGGGAGAGGAGACTTATTCATGGATACCCCTTCTCCCGTATCGGGAGAGTATTTAGGGAGAGGAGACTTATTCATGGATACTCCCTCTCCCGTATCGGGAGAGGGCTGGGGAGAGGGAAAAAATACATTTAATTTCATATTATTTTTGTGATAATCTCAATTAAATAAATACTGGAGATTGGTCATGAAAATCAATGCAAAATCTCATTCAAAATCCCCCTTGTTTCTTCTCTTTTTTTGTCATTTAAACGTTGCTTTTTCAGTAGTTTACCCAACAGATATTGTAGCAAGGGATCTCAATGCGCCAGGTATGGGATGGATAGGGCATATCGGTATGGCTATTGCAGATAATATGGATATGGAAGCGGATAATGTTATCGAAGTTTTATATGAACCTGTCGCCATACAAATCAATTCACTCGCTGATTTTAAAAGTAAAACCCTCTATTGGGGCGCGAAATATGGTATTAACCGGAATGCAGCGACAGGGATGAAAATGATGGATGAAGCGGCATTTCAAATGAGTTTCAATTGCGCGGAATATACCTATACTAATCATTATAATCCAGGTATGGGCGAGTGGGGTATGCCGTTAATCTGTCCATTGTTTCGATGTGATACTTTCATTAATTACATTTACTGGTGGGGCGGATATATTTTACCAACGTTCAAGCCGCCTGGAGTACCTTCTGATACAATGCCAAGGGCAGTATATAATGCATTTCCAGATCAGCGTGATGATGAGTTTACTGGTTATAATTCAGAACTGGTACAACAAAACATCGCCATGTATCAAGGCACTATTAATACTTTATCGCTAAAGCAATTAAATCAACTTGATTTTAACCAGTTTCGCCAGATAATTGATAAACCCGCACTTACTACAGCAGAAATTAATACACTAATAACATTCGTTGAAAACCCGAACTTCGATATGCAAAAAAAGATTTTTATCCTTGATGAGCTGGGTTTTACGGCTAGCCCGGATGTATTACCAAAACTGATTAGACTATATGCCATAAACCAGCAAAATGATGAGTTCCGGCATATGATAATCCGGGATACTCAAGCTATTTATCAACGAAATTCGATAGACAATTATCCTGCTGAAAAGCAGTTTTTACTGGACTTCTATAATGAACTGCTCGATACAGCTCTGCCGCATGACGCTATGATTGCAATTCGCGGGATTATAGCTCTGTCGGCTGAACAGGCGCTTAATCAGAAAATAAGCAAAATAAACGCCATACTACAACGCAGTTCAGTGACCCCGGAAAACCGAATTTCCATAAAAATAATTCTGGCATTTAAATTAGCGTCGCGTGAATCGCTTTATATCACAGAAATTATTAATGAACTTGAGCAGCAAAATAAAATGGAACTTGATGTTATGTTTGCCGGAGCTATTGCAGCAAGGCTGACAAACCATGGCCGGCAATCTCTCAATATTGATTCAAAAGCAAAAATTGCTGAATATCTCGATATAATGAACAATAAATTTGATGGTCATATTAAGCCCGTTTGGCCGCAGAGCTATAGAATATGGCATGAATGTATGACTTTAATCCACTAACGCAGGTTGGGCTGTGCTGTATTTAGTATGCTAATTACGTATCTTCCTTATCGACCCAACATCGCTTGATTTTGAGGTGCTTGAGGAAGATTTTCCAGGATTGCTTTTGGATAATTAGCCAAAATAGTTTTTAATTTTTGATTGTTATAAATGGCATCCCAATCCTCCGATGTCATAATCAATGGCTGCCCGTTACTTAACTCTTGATCGCCTCGCAGTAAACGAACCAATTTTTTAATAGGCGAATTGGCGACGTCCGTTTTATCATCAGCGGTTAATTGCGCTAAATTTGACATAAGTTTTATAGTTAAAAATTGAGTTGGTAAAATTGAGGGGGGATATTTTTCCAGTACATCCTTTAACGGTTGGGTTGAAAAAGCAATGATATCACTTTCAGTAAATTTCATTTTTTCATATTGCCACGTTACCGAGCCATTCAAAGCATGCCACATTCTTAAAGCAGGAGGTAAATATGTCTCAACTTTAGGTTGCGTATCAGGGATAAAAGATTTCAATTCATTCATTAAGTTCTTTTGAAATATCTTTAAAAGCTCAGCAGGTATGAATTCATGGTACTTTATTAATAATGGCCTAAGCCTGGAGTCTTGACTTAAACTATTGAGCTGACTGTCAGTAAAATCAAGAGGTTGTTCCATAAAAATCCGATCGCCACGTATTTTTCGAAACAATACGGCCATAGCTGATAGGTTCTTAACAGAAGCAGGTTCGATAAATGTTTCAGGAATCATAGGTGCTAGTTTTTTTAGTAAATTATCTTTATTGACAGGCTCATCATGATTGTCTGTTTCTGGTTTAACAGGCGTTTGATTTGCTGTATCGGCTAATTCATTACAGTAATTGAAAGCGAGTTTCGGAATTAAATTAACAAATTCCTGCTCAAATATTTGTTGATTAGAATCTAATGAACCGTGGTTTTCGGCTATAAGATAATTTTCAATAAGTGCCTTAAATTCTTCTTTCGTTGATTGATCGGCCGCTTCATAAACATTGATAATATCGACTAATATAAAGGGGCTGTTATGAACACTAAAAAAAGTATTTCGTAAGAATGCATAAATAGAACTATTGTTGGGTTTTCCCAGCCCCATCTTTTCTAAAAGCGGTCCGTAAATTGTTAATGGATTTGTATATTGGTTTTTCCAATTAATAACAAGTTCACACTGTTCTTGATAAAGAGCATAACTTTCCTGTTCATTCTTTACAATAAACTTCTCCATTTCACGCCTATCTAGAAGCGCTTCATGAATACTTTTCTGACTAGTACCTAAATAAGCTAACATTTTTGCTGAGATGCGACCGCAATTATATACATCAGTCTGATATCTGACATGATGTGATTGCACATTTACATCTGGAAATGCCTCTCTAATGAGTTTTTCATAATCTTTTAATGACGCTTCATAACCAATACTTCCATAAGGCTCTCCAATAACTGCTTGTTTATTTTTAAGATCAATTACAGCATAGCCAAAATGACCGCCTAAGTTTAAAGGCAGTAAAACTCTTGAAAAAAAATTGCCGTCACTATCATAGTCGGATATTGTTTTTTTTATATGGTCTAAATATTCAGCAAATTCCGGTAAGGATTCTTTGACACTTCTCTGAGCTTGGATAAGCCCCAAAAGGAGCCTGGGAGCAACCTTTGGGTGGGGTATTAGATAGCTTGATATGATGGGTTGTAAATCAATACTATAATCAATCCACTCTTTAAATTTAGGTTGATTAGGATAGTTTCGCATATACTAACCTTAAATATTTAGTTATTAATGATATATTATATGCCAATATTTAATCATAGTGCCAAATTAACTGACTTTATAGTTGCCGGCCTACCATTATTCCTAAACCTGTTAATGTAAGACATAGAACAACGCTCAGTAATATATTCAAAAAACCGCCAAGCCAGGCGCCATTCTCAAAAAGGGCCATAGTTTCCAGTGAAAAAGAGGAAAAAGTCGTATAGCCTCCCAGAAAACCGATTAGCAAAAGAGAGCGTAACTGAGGCCCAATACCATCAAAGCGCTCTATAATCAAAACAAACAACAAACCCATCAAAAATGAGCCAGTCGCGTTAACAAATAAAGTGCCATAGGGAAAATGGCGTCCGACAAAATAATGAATTCCGGTAGAAACCCAATATCGAGACAATCCGCCAAATCCGGCGCCGAGGAAAATAAGTAAAGTATTAAGCACGCCATCTCCCTGCGAATTGTTGAGAAGACGCCATAGGAGTTCAGGATGACGTCTTTGCTTGAGTTTTTTTAATGATGAGATTTTTGCAATAATACTGATTTTCTAATGCTGGAATTACCAACAGCAATAAAATTATTCATATCTGTTATTGTCATTTCTCCAGCCCATTGCAACCGTAGCGGGGAGGTCATAATCGCTTGTCCGTTCGTGCCATATTTTACGACAGCAAGCAACATTATGCTTGGCTGCATAAAAAATCCTAATTGTTGCATGCAAAGTGCTTGAGTCGTATGTTGGACATCTCTATTGGCATCCCATTTAAAAAATGTTCTTTCAGGGTGTTCTTTCGCTAAAAGCTCAAATTTATCCATAAATGCTTCTGATTCACTTTCATTGCCGATTTCGCTTGTGTATGCAGCAATAACAGGGAGATCATCAGAACTTTGGAGAATCTGTTGTCGGCAGTGATCCGGATCAAATGCATCCAATTCAATAATACCAGCATTAGAATAGCCGGATATTGCTGTAGCCAATAGACCTAACGCGAGCTTTTTAAACATTGTCATAATTCCTGTAATTGATGAAAGCTTAAGAATTAAATCATATAAATTGTGTTTATTCCATCTTATCTGCTCCGCTCGCGAAGTCAGGCATCTATTCATTCATTCGGCATTGTGCTTAAATTATGAGAAGATGTGCGAGAGGTGATAGCGTGACAACAGATACCAATAAAAAACGTTGTAGTTGGGTGCCGGATGATAAACCGGACTATATCCATTATCATGATAACGAATGGGGCGTACCCGTTCATGATGATCGATTGCTTTTTGAAATGCTGATACTTGAAGGGGCGCAAGCTGGACTAAGCTGGTATACGATCCTTAAACGTCGTGATAGCTACCGTAAAGCGTTTAATAATTTTGATCCGGAACAATGTGCAAAAATGACAGATGCAGACCTGGAAAAGCTGCTTACCGATAGCAATATTATCCGAAATAAGCTCAAAGTATATTCCGTACGGAAAAATGCATGGATTTTTTTGGAAATTCAGAAAAAATTCGGTTCGTTTGATGAATACCTTTGGCGTTATGTGGACGGCAAACCAAAAATTAACCGCCCCGAAAAAATACTCGCAACCTCTCCAGAGTCTGATGCAATTTCCAAAGATCTCAAAAAATATGGAATGAGCTTTGTTGGCTCAACCATCATCTATGCCTATATGCAAGCGATCGGCATGGTAAACGATCACATGCCCGGATGCTGGAAATTCAGTATTGATTCGTAAGTTGATCCAGCACCGCCAATCATCTTTCTACCTGTTTAGAAAATTAACTACAGGGAAGGGATAAGCTACTAACCATACTGGGAACAGGTGGCAGGAATAGCTCATTAATATGATTTGCGAATGCTATTACAGGCCAAAAAATTGCCGAATAGGGCGAAGTACGCAATGTATGTTCCCATTTCGTAATTAATGATGTCAGCAGGTTTGGTTTGCTCAATGCCTCTGTCAGTTGAACCGTAATTTGTGCCGTAGTGTGTATTTCCTTGGAAAAACGACGAAAAAAGCAACAAGGAATATCTTTATAGTCATGCTTAACTGGAACTTGAGGCAGTTGATCGTCCAGGTTTCGCAGTTTTTGAATAGCTATATTGTAATCAGCTAACAGAGTGTCAATCCTGTTTTTTAACTGGGTTATTAACTGATTATGTTCTCGTGTATTGTAAGAGGCTAAATTTCTTCCCTCGCTGGTTGCGAGTATGGTGGAGAGCAAGCTGATTAACAAGCTATAACAATCCCTGTTTCGTTCTTTTAAATAACCGCGCAATAATAATAAGCAAGCTTTTTTGGGTCCTTCAAACGGCTGTTGATTCAAATTTGTTGGCTCAAAGTCAAATAATTGCATATTTGCCATACGAAATAATTCGCTTGCTTCAGCATAATTATCAGTCAGCAAGTATTTTTCATAGTAGGTAAATGCTTCTTTATCTTTATGCTTATTAAGCAGATGTCTAAACTGTAAATAATTAATTAAATGATAATCAGGCACAGGCTGTTGTTGTAAAAACGCTAATAATGGCTTTAGAAACGGTTCGTCAAGTGGATAATAAAGTTTTTTCAGGATATCAGGATAACTGCTATAAATCTCTTTCGCTTTAGCAAGATTATTACTGCTTATCGCTATCAAAAGCCATGCTTGTAAAGCAGGTGGCCATTTATATTCTTTCCAGAGATATTGCAATCTGAATAGGGCGCTATTATTTTGCTGAATACAATAGGATTGATAGTACAATTGACAAACCCGATCAAGATCATAACGCTCAATTACGCCCTCTAAAATCAATTCTGCCTGCCTGCAATAGGCTTTATAGTTGTTGAGTTCCATAGCGCGAGCGAGGTAGTTAATCACTTGAGAAATATTTCTCCGTACTAACCTTCCGCTAAGATATTGATTTGCTATCGCAATCATTGCATCGCTATCGCCTAATTCACAGGCTCTATTAAGACACTGCATGGCTCGCTGCTGATGATCAGAATAACGGCGGCGATACCAGCTCCCATGCTCATAACAAACAGCTAACCCTATTAATGCTTTAGTATGGCCTAAATCCGCTGCCGCATTTCTATTTTTTATTTCTGCTTCAAAATTTTGCTCTGTGCTCCATTCTGCCCGAGAAATTGCCCCAAACCGATGCAGAGCCTCAGGATTGTTCAATTGGCATGCACGCATGAAATAATTAACTTCCAAGCTATCATATTCCAGAGACCAGGTTACGTGCTGCTCCCGACGTGTTCTTATTCTATTAAGCTGTATTAAATAGACCATGGCGTTGCTATTGTCTAATTGACAGGCTCGCGTCAGCAAGGTCATTGCGTTAGCTAGTTCTTCTTCATTTTCTTTATTATTTTTTTTATCATTTAAATAGGAAATATAATGCATAAAACCTTTTAAAGTTAATGCATTTGAATCCTCAGGATTCTGTGCTAAAGCTTTTTCAATTTCTTTGCATGCTCTTTCCTTTTCATGCTCTAAAAAACCCATTTCCACGCCATAATTTTCTTTTCCATATTCTTCGAGGCGAGAAAGTGCAGAATAATTACCCCTAAGCGCAGAGAAAATTAACTCATTAAAAATAGATTTTTTCATGATAAACTTCTTTTAAAGCGAGGTGATTTTACCGTAACAATAATTTCAATTATTGGCAATAATTTCTTTCATAAAACACACTATTTATTATAAAAAAAGCGTAGGTTGGGCTATAAAGCCCATGGCCGTCAAGCTAAGGAATTAAATTTCTATATTTCACAATATCGTTCGGGCTGAGGAAGCGCTTTAGCGCTGTCTCGAAGCCTGTGGTACAGTGCCACGCCTTCGAGACAAATGCTCCGCATTTTCCTCAGGCCGAACGAATATGGACTGTAAAACACATAGCAGTCAGTTAAGGAATTTTGTACATTTACTATTCTAATTTCCTATGTACCTGGCTTAGCTTGACATCTATGGGCTATAAAGCCCAACACTCATATTATTAAACTAAATTACGGAGTAAGATGTTATCAGCGCTCTTGATCTGAATTAGTTGTTTACCAAGCGACTATCTCCTTGTAATATAATAATTTATTTACAGAAATCAGGTGTAGTTTTGAGCTGGTGCCGCAAAAAACTGTTAGTTAGACTGTTTGTTTCTATTTTGTATATTTACAGCTCAGGGAGCTGGTGTACTACGCAACGCGATTTCCAGTCCTGGCTGAATTTAACAATCAGTGGCCCTGTTAATAAGGAAAGTAGATCGTTTCAGCGCTTTAAATATTGGTTAGAAGGTCAAGAGCGCATTGGCGATGATTCCAGCCGCTCTTCACAAACGATGTTTCGCACAGGAATAGGCTATATGCTGACTGAAAAAGCCAGTTTGTGGGTTGGTTATGCCTGGATTAAAACTGGTATACCTTTCACAATGCATCCGTTTACTGAAGATCGGATATGGGAACAGCTTTTGTGGAATAAAAAAACGCCTGATTGGAACTTTTCTAGCCGGACACGTATGGAACAACGTTTTACAACGAATAACCATAAGGTAGCTTATCGTGTAAGACAGCTGCTTAAAATTGCAATACCCATTAAAAACCATCCTGATTTCAGGCTAGTCGGTTCTGACGAAATATTTTGGCATACAAATAACTTCATTGGACGAAATGGCAAAGGTTTTGATCAGAATCGGTTATTTGCCGGTATAGGATATCAATTTAATCCGACAATAAGTACGGAGATAGGCTATATGAATCAATATATACGCCGCCTTGGTATACCAAATTTTTTAAATAATATTCTCTCGATAAATTTCTTTATAAATTTTTAGGTCCTGCGAACAGACGATGGCAAAACTCTCTTGATTGCATGCGAATTTTGCTAGCCATCTATCAATTAGGGAGTAAAAACCCGGACACAACGTACATAAGTAGTAATATTCTTACTAAATCCGCCAAACGCAAGAGCTGGAAAGCGCACACCCCAGTAATTGAAACTGGATGGCGGCGTCTGCTGCGAAGAACTCAAATAGTAGGTGGGCAAAAATACGCCAAAATTACAGGGGGAGACTGCATTAGAGCACAGTGCGGTATTGATTGCAGATAGCTCATTTGCTGCAGGAAGATACCAGTCTGCACTAATATCGCGGCAACGCTGAGCTGCGCAATTGGCAGTGTCATTCGAGCAGGACGCATCAGCAATAATAGCATCAGTATTGCTTGCGCCATCATCCATACTTGTTGCGCCGACTATATCATTGTCGGTATTCGTCCATTCACTGAAAAACTGCTGCAGTCTATCAATGACAATTTTGCCGCTGCCGCCGCTTTCTTCAAATACAAGACCGCCAAGATGATAAAAAGCAATCAACGTTTGCGGGTTATCGATGGTATTACTGCCGCCAAGGGTAATCAGGCAGGGGGCGTAGGGGGCGTTCGAACTTAACTCCAGAGTACAACTGGTTCCAGGCGCAACACTGGTGCAATCGCTGTCGTTCACCGACAGATTAGGACAGGCTGCCTGATTGCTGACTGTTACTGCATAAGCATTATCCATACTATCTGCATTATTTGTGATTTCCAATGATAATGGTGTCATGCCCGATACCGTGACTATTCGGCTTTGCTGCACAGGGCTAGTGATGGTTATGGTAGCTGGAGCAGTGCTGCGCGTAATGTGCAGGTTGTTAGTACGGTCTGGTTGATAACACTGATTGAGATTGTCTTGCTGGCAAACCATAGGGCCCGTTGTAATCGGACTATTTAACTGGCTACCGCTTATCTCTAAAGTCAAAATGCAAGCACTTTTACCACTGAGCACAAACGGATTTCTGCAAACGTTGGGTCCTGAGGTGATTTGCGTAATGCCCTGCATAGGCTGCATAGTTAAGGTATGGGACCTGGCAGATTGATTGGTCACCCGGTATTGCACGATAACTGTACCATATTCCGACACTGTAATTGTGGTGGCTGTCAATGGCTCGAAAGTCCATAATGGGGAACCTGCAAAAGCGGTTGTTGACATCAATCCAGATAACAGAAACGCCCCCAAAAGCCTATTATATTGTTGCATGATTTAGTCCTTAAACCACGTTGATTATGCTTTCCTTGGCTCGCAAAGACGCAATTTTATTATTATAAACAACCAATATATACCAAAACAGATATTGGATACAATGATAGGCCAAGCAAAGGCTCAGGCTTAACTGGAATGTATAAGTTGCCTCTCACGCCACTAAATTACCTTTCAAAGGGAGTAGGGATAGTGTTAATCAGTTTTAATTTGAATAAGAGAATCTATTGATTATAATACGAGGATCTTGAATTTGGTTGAGCAATAAATGCCGATACAGCTACTGGAAAAATGGATAAAGGAAGAAAAAGATATTGGTGCTCCTAATCCGCAACAAGCAATATTATCTACGGCGACAAAAGAAGGAATACCTCATTCTCGAGTGGTCGCTATTAGAGAAATTACTCCTCAAGGTATCTTATTTTTTACACAAAAAGGAACGAGAAAAGTAACTGAAATAGCAGACAATCCTCGTGTCAGCCTTGCATTCTGGTTTGAATTAATACAAAGAAGCGTTATATTAGAAGCTTTTATTGAAGCTCTTAGCGAGGGAGAAAATAAGGCATATTGGTCGGCTTATCCCAGAATCGCTCAACTTAGATTTCTTGCCTATGCACCTACCTCAAGCCAGCCAATCGACTCAAAACAGATCCTGGAAGACAAAAAATCTGCAATTGAACAGGAATATAGAGATAAAGAATTACCTTATACCCCATTGTATTGCGGTTATCGCATCATCCCCCAAAAATTTACTTTTTACCAATATCGCACCGATGAGCTTTCTGATGTTTCTCAATACGTTTTACAAGATGGCAAGTGGCAAAAGCAAATCATCTCACCTTAAAACCATGGATAAGAGATAAAATTGGTCTGGTTAAGTGCATGAGTGAGCATGCGTGGAGGGCATAATCCAGCGAGCGTTTACAAAAGAGGGGAATATTAGATGGGCTGTATGAATATTAAACCGATTCTTCCTAATCCGTCAAATTTTGCTCGCCACATTATAAAATGTGGCTGCACTTATGACATGTTCGCGGCAAAGCTCTGAAACAGGAGTTCCGCCTTCCGCCGATTTAAAATCGATAGAATTCATAAATAAATTAGAAAGGAAAGGGAGGAAGCTGACTCTTATCTCTAAGCCAGAATGGATGATGCCATTCTTCATAGATGGAAACGGGCATATTGCTTTGCTTAAATTCATCAAAAGATAAGCCGCAAAGAAACCATTTAAGGAATTTCCCGCAAGTTTCTGGACTTATTAATTGACCAGACTGATAAGCCTCATCAAACATTTGATGTAAATGAAATGAAGTTGTTTCTCTTAAAATTTTTTGAATTTTTGTATCCACTTCCCCTGGAATAACACAGGATACACCGATATTTTTTTCGGCTAACTCTTTTCTCACAATAGCCGTTACTTCATCCAAACCTGCTTTACTTGCACAGTATGTTGAACTTTCTTTAAGTTTCAAAGTGGCTGCCCTTGATGTAACAAATAAAATCCGAGACTTCTCAGGCATCCGTACCGCAAGAAGTGCCGTTAGTTTCATTGGAGCTAATAAATTAACCTGGAAAACTGCGTCAATACTGTCACAATCATATTCAGTTAACGGACGTGGGGGGCTTTTCATTCCTGCATTATGAACTAAAAGATGAAGGGGTATTCCAGATTCATTAATAATTTTTGCAACCTGTTCAATATCACTATTTCGGGTAAAATCCGATTGAATGGGAACAAAACGAGGAAATAGGGCTTTAGTATCTTCTAAACTGCTCACATCCCGCCCTGTTCCATAGACAACCCAACCGTCACCTAAAAGAATTTTAGCGAGTTCAAGACCAATTCCATGGCTGGCTCCGGTCACTAACGCAGCTTTATTATTGTTGATGTTCATCATGAGGCATTCCTTGAAACTTAAGTTAATTTCGTGCGATATGGTAATCAAAGTTGAATAAAGTTAAAAGTTTATTCCTAATTCACGTGCTACTAATTGAGTATTTTTCAAAAAACCAACGTGTGCTTCAAGCCAGGGCGAGATGAGAGAGACTCTAAGATTTGCATATAGCCCCTCCTGGATTAACAGAAATCGTTTAGTTAAAGCTCATTGACTTTTTGATTGCATATTAAGTATAGTGATGATTTATTGTCCTGGGCAATTATTTTGAAAAAAAGCATCCGAAATAAATTTCTGACAATTAGTGATTCTTCTTATTCTAAGCGTGATTCACTCTACTCTTTACAAGATGATGATGGCAAAGTAAATTTTGGGCTATTGAAGGAAAAAGTAAACACTTGGTGTGAAGATGGAGTAGATTTAAACCATATACTTAAACAGTTAACCATTGAACAAGCCAAAGAGCTTTTGCCTTCAATATTCATTACAAAAGTTCTAGGAGACGAGGGCGGATGTTACTGGGCTTTTCGGGGTCTTTCTGTCGAAATGGCGGCTGTTCTGGCGGAGTTTCTTGCAAAAAATGTCAGAATATTGCCAAGGCAATTAGGGGAAATGCTAAAAGAGCAACCGACTGAGATTGCAAAAGTTATCCTTGAAAATTTCAAAACAGAGTTACCTCTCATAATTAAATCTGTAAACGATATTAGTATAGTAGCTTCCTATATTGGAGAATGTACGACTTTTTACGAAGAAGTGCTTCCGGTTTTGGATTTGAGTACCATTCTTACCTCTTATCAACATATTAGAACGCTGCCAAGCGGAAAAATATATAAAGAGACGATTGCAATACAAATAGCAAAACAGGCGAATACTATCTTCCAAAAAAACCATTTCTCTATGCATGATTTTATGAACATTATTGTTTTTGTTCCCTCAGAAAATACCGAATATTACAATTTAATGTACCTGGCCATGCTTCAGGCCTTACCTAAAGTATTAAATTATGCAACAAATAAACAAAATAATGCTGATCCAGTTACTGATGAAATCTTTTATTTTTTAAAATATCTAAAAAATTCCAGTCAAGAAGTGCAAAATAAAGTTTGGTCTGCACTGAAAGAACATCTACCCAGGATTATCACTCAATCAAAAGAGAAAATGGCCTTACTAAGAGATTATGAGAAATATCCTGAACAGTATTGGCAGTTTCTTTCAATTTTCCCTGACTCATATAAAAGGGATGATTTAGTGCATTTTTCGCCAGAACGTACTCCCTTGGCTGCTCTAATAATAGAGTTATCGGCTTATAAAAAAGAGCGAAACAAAAACCCTAATAATTACTACTATTTTGGTATTTTTAAATGTTTCGGGGCTTACAGTAAAGCGGAAAAATTTGATGCTGTTGATAATTTAATTAAAGCAGTATTCACTCCAGAAAATGCGGAATTAGATTCAAAGCATATTGCAGTGCTTTCTCAGGGCAACGTCTCTCGGCTACTTAAACGCTGGGCCAGGGACTATGGTTTGGATTGTGAAAAATTTCTTAATGGTTTTCAGAAAAATGATATTTTAATGCAATGTAAATAATGTATTAAAGCCAAAAAACAAATCGGATTGCAGTAGCAGTGGTGCTTTTTGCAAAATGGCAATAGCAGAATTTATCATAATAAGTCTGATTATTTTGATAATCAGACTTATTGCTAGACGGGAGGGGGCAGTCCGCCAATATAGGATTAAATTAATTACCTTGCTCTCATACAGGATAATGAAAGGTAAGACTAATTATCATTATCTTTATTATCTTCAATATACTCATCTACCCATTAGTAATTAATTTTAATATTGAGTTTTATTTCCAGTTGTAGATTTTAGTAGAAATATAATAAACAATGTAGACAAGTAACTACTTTTGTTCTATATTGTAGATATGTAACTACAGATAATGGATTGGCAATGGCAATTTCAACTTTTTCTAGTCGTGAATTTAATCAAGACGTCAGTAAAATAAAGAAGGCTTCTGCGCATGGGCCTGTTTTTATTACTGATAGAGGTCATCCGGCTCATGTACTTTTAACAATTGAAGACTATTTAAAATTAACTAAAACTAAAGAAACAATAGTAGATTTGTTAGCTATGCCTGATACAACAGATATAGCCTTTGAGGCACCAAAGCTAAAAGGAAATATTTATCGTACAGAGGAGTTTGATTAATGTATTTAATAGATACAAATGTTGTATCAGAAATAAGAAAAGGCGCCAAAGCTAATATTAATGTAATATCGTGGGCTAAAGCCGAGTCTACGGCATCTTTATTTTTATCAGTAATTAGCATACTTGAGCTAGAAATGGAGGTTTTACAGAAGGAACGTGTAGACCCCTCTCAGGGAGCGATTTTGCGCACGTGGCTTAATACCCATGTGCTACCTGCCTTTTCAGAACGAATTTTAAACATAGATGTTGCAGTAGCACAACGTTGTGCTAAGCTCCATATACCTGATCGTCGGTCAGAAAGAGATGCATTAATTGCTGCTACAGCTTTAGTTCATGGATTTGTGGTTGTAACAAGAAATATAAAAGATTTTGAAGATTCAGGTGTAGAGTTACTAAACCCTTGGGAATCTCGGTAAGGGAACAAAATAATGACACGCTCTTATATTAGATACTCCAACTAGATCGCTAACTTCACTGGCGGCTGCTCATTCCGAATAGCCTCTACCACTTCTAGAAAATCACTGTTTATGAATTTAGTTTGGAGGGTCTGATAATCATTTAACATTGTATTTAAAGCTAAATCAGAAAATTCTTTCATACAAAGTGCTGCCTTTTCATAACTAGCAGTTAGTATTTCTTTCTTGAGCAAAAGATTAGAATTAAATTGTGAGTTCTCGTGAATTCTTTGATGAATTAGACATAGAAAAAAAGTGATGTTAAAAGCAAATTTTGCTGAGATAGATGGACAAAAATTATCTTTTTGTGCGTCAAGGTCTATGTTTAATAATGCTTTGGTTTCATGTGATTGCCATTTATCTACCAAAATTGGGGCGTGGCGAGTTTTTGTGTATTTGCAAAACTCATAAAAACTAAAAGCAGGATTCTCAAAAACAGAAAAATCATGACGGCCTAAACCACGATCTGCCTCAACTACTATATGAGAATTAGGCCCTGTTTTGACAAAACCCGTTACTGCGATATGCGAGCTGCCAAAACCATCGTAAATATATATTGGAAGAATAACAGGTTTGCCTTGATTGTATTCTTCATAAAGAGATTCAGGATTATAATCACCATTTTCGCTATATAAAGAAGTAAGACGCGTATTTAATTGATTTACCATCGAAGAAGGTAAGTCAATCTTAAGTGCATTAGCTATATTGCGTTTGAAATACAAATCCAAGAGAAAATTCCAATAGGCCTGAGGATCCTGCATATCGGCATGTTTACATACCGTACCATTGGAAAAGCTGATTCCTGGAATTTCCAAAAATAATGCGATGAATTTTTGTAATCTTATCGCCTTAAATGCTTCATGATGATTTACTCTCAAATTGAGAAAAGGTAAATAACCAAGAAGAGTCATATCAGTCCTCTTTTGTGGCGCATCTCTTAGACTAAGACTAAGATCCCCTCCATTTTCCATATAAACATCAAGTCTACGTTGCTTTTTAGACGTAAGAGTATAACGAGATCCGATGCTTTGCTCCAACAAGCTAACGCCGTCTCTGTTTGTTATATTAGTATTAGCCCCAAACTTAATAAGTAACTTGGTAATCTTAGGTTTATGATAAAACCGGAAAAGTAACTTGGCAGCAAATTCTTTTCTAGTAGTTAGAAAAGCTGGATTATCTTTGAATAGGCGCCCTGCAATATCAAGTTTTTTACGGGATAAAGCATTCTCTACAATTTGCTCTAATTGACTATAAAATTCTTCAGTTTTTTCTTTTTTATTAAAATATATAAAAAAATTGTTATACAGAGATTCATTATTAATTTGTTTCTCTATTAAACGCATCAAAGTGCCTTTTAGATCCAGCTCCCCATGAGGAAAAATAGCCATTAGAAGGTTAAGTAATTGCTCGTCAGTCCGACACCTTACTGCACGATTTACCATTTGGAGATTTTCAACTAACCACCCTTTTCTCTCCTCAAGAAATTGCAGAATCGCACTGCCATTTGCATTATTCTGTTCAAAAAATTCAAAAAGATTTGTGAGTACCTGCTCAGGGTAGAGTAAAAACAGAGTATCGATATGATGAAAAGCTTTATAGATACATAGATGACTTAGGATATAACCAAGATCTTGTTTACTGGGTTTTGGATATTTACTAAGGAATCGTTTTAGAAGCAACATAAATAAACTTAAATTTTGATTTTGCCTGAATATAGTGCAAATAGAGACGCAATCAACTTTAAAGTTTTTTTCATAAAGATGATTGATCAGCGCATTGTTTCCAATCTGATGAGCATTTATAAGCATAGTTAATTTTTGTTTTTCATTAAGATGAACCTGTTTTTTTTCCAGTTCAAGAAAGTCTGAACTGTTTTCTGCTTCTATAGCACGCTTAATTAATTCGTTGAGGCGCCTATTATCATATTTTTTTTTCAACAATAATGTTGTAATTGTTGCTGCAAGCGGCACAGGACCAAAGAAAAAATAAATAGCCCCAGCGGCTACTCCTGCAAAGACGAGTTTTTGTTCAAAGTCTGATACAGGAAGTAAGTTAGGCATAAAAGATCACTTTGATTCTTTAAATGAAATACTTTAATACATAGTGATCTATTATTCAACTTAACAAGGCTTTACATTTATTAATAAAAAATTTAAGTGGTAAGTATTTACCATAGCTTAAGTGCGTTGCAATAATTTTTTGTAATAGCATTTGAGAAATGGATTCCCGCCTTCGCGGGAATGACAGTATCTTAACTGATAAAAATTTATTCTTTAAATCCTTTGTAACAGAGGAATAGCCCAAGAAGTAAATCAAGGCCTGCAGCAGCATAAGTCATGTATATATTTTCCACGAATGACAAAGAAACTGTGTCAATAAAATGTGGAAGGAAGATAATACCTATGCCTTTTAATAAAACGATCCAGGCTATAATTGTGATTAAAAGCCGCCAATTCCATTGCCAGATATTGTGGCTTACAACCATTAGTATCCCTAAAATCAAGGTAAAAAATCCAGTTACAAACATCAATGTCGGATCATGAATTAAACGCTGTACATATCCTGTAAATTGCTGCATGTCGACATACATTGCAACTGAAACAATGATAAAATAAATACCCAGCACTTTACTTAAAAATTTTGAGGTGTCCATTTTTGCTATCCTTAGTAGTTTTTTATTAATTATAGGATTACTTTTAATATTTGTACAAATTAAGGACAGAACGCTGGCTACATAGGTTGCCTTGTAGCCAGCTAATTATAAGCGTATGATGTTTGCGATTTTTTATTATTACAAGGAATGTGTTATGAAGCGGTTGTTATCGTCATTTTCTCTCGCTCTTATGGTATCCGGTTCAGCGTTTGCCTTAGCTCCCTCCCGATGTCCCAGTGCCGAAGCTTTAGCGGCTGTTGGCGTCAATGATGCTGTAGAGACTATTGGCTGGCTGGGATTAAACTGGAGTAATTATTTTGATACTGACAATGAATGGAGCCTCCTTGTCTGGGTTGATGTTGCCAAAAATAAAGCGGATGCAATTAAAAAAGCAAATCGTGTGTTGAAAAAGCTTAACAACTCTGGCGGACCTGAACGGGAAGGCGATTCATGGTTCTGTGCCTATAAGAATAAGAAAAATAACGCCCTGGTTGCAGCCTACACCCCTAAAATTAAAGTAGTTAATCCCTCCAGATTTATAGGCAAGTAATAGCGACTGGTGCCTCAGATTGGATGAGGCATCGGATTTTAAGGCAAACTTGCAAAAAGATGCGTTTGTAAATTAAGAATAAAGCCATGTTTCAGGCAATATTCAGCAGCATATTCATGGTTACGCCGGTTTTTTTCCATATCGAGTAAATCAGGCTCCCAGAAACTGACGACCTCGTTGATTTCAGATCTTTCTTCGAGAGTCAGATCCCTGCCCTCCTCCCGGATTGTTTTCACGCGCTGTGGTTCATTTTTATAGATATTCATTGGACTTATGAAAACTGGCTTCTTTGTATTTTGCGCCCAATCGTGCGCCCATTCCGGAACATTGTTATATGGGGAAATACCATTTTCTGGCGCGGACATAACAAATTTCAAACAATCGGCTCGCGCCAGCATTTTATCTCCTGGCTGTAAATAGCGTACCGGTATTCCTTCTTTCTGCAAACATTTCGGGCTGACAACCAGAGTCACTTGGTCAGGTAAATCTGGCAGAATGACTGTGCCATTGGATTCAATTTGCATGGTTTGAAAATAATGTTTTGCCGCGTGTAGAAATGGAGCAAGATTAGCCTGCAACGCCGGTTCGCCGCCAGTAATGACCAATACCATTTTGCGCGGACTTGATTGTGCCCATTCAGGAGTAACCATTTCACGGCTGTTAAAAAACTGATTTATTACCTGTTCAGCTTCCTCGAATAATGCCTGAAAGGATTTCCAGTCACCGGAGTCAAAATAAGTATCGCAAAAAGAACAGGCAAGATTGCATTTCGCCAGCCGGATAAAATAGGCGGGCTGCCCGCGATAAGGCCCTTCACCCTGCAAAGTAAAAAATCGGCTGGTAACAAATAGTTCATCTGATTTTGCCGAATTAAAAAAGGACTTACCGACAACTTCATTAAGACCAAACACAACTTTGCCCTTTTCAAAACAAATTAAAAGGCTATTATAGCGAAATTTAATTTTTACCGCGATGTTTCATTAATGCAGTAAAAAATTCCGGTTTGTTTAGACCGATCGCTGCAAAAATCTGAGGGACTTTATCCCAGCTTCCTTCCTGCTCAATACTCGCAACGACTAATTCAAAGCCTTTATTCTTATCTGTTTCAACTCCCCAGCCATTAATATAGCAAAGGCCGCGCAACCTTTTTGCCAGAACATGCTCAAGGTTTTGTGCGGCCAGTAAATAAGCATGAGCCTCTTCATACAACTGAGTCGCCATCCGTTTGTTACTGGGGTTGGCGAAGAGTTCTTCCTGCTCCAGTTTCTCACGGAACTTGGCCTCTTCAAGCAATTGTTGTCCTAACAGATATTGCGATTCAGCATGATCCATAGCGGCGGCAGCCCGCATACATTCATTAACCATTTGGCTAGCAAATGGATATTTTTTCTTGCCAATCAGAGACTTGTACTTTTTCCCCAGAAGCTCGTACATGGCAATTTCTTTTTTTAACAGATCATCATTAACCGCATTCATTTTACGGTTATGCTGCATTGCTTTCAGCTTTTTTGTTAATGATCGGATTTTCATTTGTTTAATAAGACCCATGATAACTCCTTTATTCTTATTGCGGTGGTGGAACAGCAATCAGCCATTCAACAAAAAAGACAAAAGCTACAACAGCAATAATTAACAAAAACAATTTGCTGCCAAAACTTGCGGTTTCTTTTATATCCTCAACAATGAGCCCTTCCTCCTCAGGATTTTTCTCAGGAGTTAGGCCATAAATGTCGTTATCAAGCCGATTGGAAGTAAAATAGGCAATTAAGCCGCTGACCACAGCCGGAATGAAAAAGCTGAAAAATATTGTCCAGTTCGCTGAAGTCCGTGTCATATTATGGTTTTCAACAAGTCTTTCCCGCCAATGCGATACGAATTCTGGAACATCATAATGCCAGTTCCATATTAGATGCGGCATGATATAAATGATGAACGAAGCTAAACTCAGGCATATGACCAAAGAGATCATGCAAGTAATAAATAATTTACTATTATATGCATAACGGTCGTACTCCATGCTCCAGCAAGCTCCTGTTTTATTTCTGTATTTGAATTAATGATAGTCTATCTTTGCAATGAATCAAGAAAAATTAAGAGATTCAACGGACTATCTTATTATGCCATCCTCCTTGTTTTGTATCGATCACTGCTGAAATACTGTCTTTACAGCGCAATCTACAAATTGCTACAGTATCAAAAAACTTTACTGGAAAACCAATGAAACGGCATGTTTTTATGATTTCGGATGGAACCGGGATTACAGCGGAGAATCTTGGGAATAGCCTGATTACGCAATTTGAAAATATTGAATTTGAAAAAGCCACTATTCCCTATATAGATACGCTGGATAAAGCTAATGCGGCAATTATTCGGATTAATCAGGCTTATGAGAAAACCGGAATTAAGCCGCTTTTATTTATGACCCTGGTCAATGTCGAAATAGCTAATCGAATTAAACAGGCTGAGGCTTGTGTCTTTGATTTGTTTAATACCTTTTTAGGCCCGCTGGAAATTGAACTGGGTGAAAAATCTTCCTATACAGTCGGGCGAACTCATGGTGTAGTCAATCCACAGACGTATACCAGCCGAATGGAAGCGGTTGATTACGCCCTGCTCCATGATGACGGCGTAAAAACCCGCGGCTATGATAAGGCGGATATTATTTTGATTGGCGTATCCCGTTGTGGTAAAACACCCAGTTGCATATACATGGCTCTGCATTTTGGCGTGTTAGCTGCCAATTACCCTTTTACTGAGGAAGATTTAACCAGTTTTCGTCTTCCCGAGAGCCTGCGGCCTTATAAAAACAAATTATTCGGTTTAACCATTGATCCGGAGCGTCTGCAACAAATTCGTAATGAACGCCGGCCAGGCAGCCATTATGCGTCTCCTGAGCAATGCCGTATTGAAGTAGCTGAAGTTGAGGCAATGTATAAGCGCGAACATATCCCCTATTTAAATTCCACGCGCTTTTCAATCGAGGAAATAGCTACCAAGGTGCTGACAACGGCAGGAATAAAGAGAAAGTTTTGATGGCAATAAAGAGTGTTGGGCTACATTTCGTTTAGCCCAACACTCAATCATTCATTTCAAAAGTGGCAGTTAATTCACCCACATTGCCATAAACTCCGTCACTGGCATCTTGGCTAATGTATTGGTATCGCTCATCGCTTTCACAATAGCATTGACCTTTGCATCATCAAACCGGGTTTTCAGATTACGGACAAATTTATCCTCTAACACTGGAATGCCCTCATTGCGGCGTCGTTTGTGGCCAATCGGGTATTCAATAGTGATTTGTTCTGATTCAGTACCGTCTTTAAATTTGATCTGAATACTGTTAGCAATTGAACGCTTTTCAGGATCATGATAATCGCGTGAAAACTGTGTATTTTCAGTGACGCGCATTTTCGCTCGCAACTCATCAATCCGGTTGTCAGCAGCAACATTGTCTTCATAATGATCAGCAGTTAAATTACCATGCAACAATCCGATTGCAACCATATACTGCAGGCAGTGATCACGATCAGCCGGGTTATGCAGAGCGCCCTGCTTGCTGATGATAAGAATCGCTGACTCATGTGTAACTAATTCTATGCTGGCGATATCGTCAAACCGTTCTTTAACCAGCGGATGCAATTTAACAGCACATTCCACTGCAGTTTGCGCATGGAACTCGGCAGGATAGGAAAGCTTGAATAAAACATTTTCCATAACGTAACTGCCATAAGGACGCTGAAATTTAAACGGATTACCTTTAAATAATACATCGTAAAAGCCCCATTTCGGCGCTGTCAGTGCACTTGGATAACCCATCTCCCCGGCTTTGGTAATCAGCGCTAACCGGACGGCACGTGATGTTGCATCGCCAGCTGCCCAGGATTTTCTGGAACCGGCATTAGGAGCATGGCGATATGTGCGCAGGGTTTGACCATCTACAAAAACCTGGGATATCGTACGTTGTAATAGTTCGGTATCTGCTCCCAGCAAAGCTGCGGCAACCGCTGCGCTTGCAAGTTTTACCAGGACGACATGATCCAGTCCAACCCGGTTAAAACTGTTTTCCAGCGCCATACAACCCTGGATTTCATGAGCCTTAATCATGGCAGTCAGTACATGCTGCATGGTTAAAGCCGGTTTACCCGCTTTCAGATTTTGCCGGCTGACATAATCGGCTACGGCCAGAATTGCTCCCAGGTTGTCAGATGGGTGTCCCCATTCTGCTGCCAGCCAGGTATCATTGAAATCCAGCCAGCGCACTATAGCGCCAATATTAAACGCAGCCTGAACCGGATCAAGCTCAAATGAAGTGCCAGGCACTCGCGCTCCGCCAGGCATATCAGCGCCGGGTACAACCGGGCCGAGCAGCTTGGTACATTCAGGGTAATTAAGTGCAAGAATGCCGCAACCTAATGTGTCCATCAGGCAAAGCCGTGCCGTTTCATAGGCTAAAGGACTTTTGATTTCCGCATGCAACACATAATTGGCAATATCTGATATTACCGAGTCATAATCAGGTTTTATATTATCTTCTACATAAGCGCTCATAATTATTCCCTGTCTTCTATAGCAGTAAACGCTCTTGGAGCCGGACCAGTATACTCTGATGACGGCCTGATCAAGCGATTGTCTGCACGTTGTTCGAATACATGCGCAGACCAGCCAGTTATCCGCGACATAACAAATATCGGGGTAAACAATGGCGTTGGAATGCCGCAATAGTGATAAGCTGACGCACTGTAAAAATCAAGATTGGGAAACAGCTTTTTCTCACGCCGCATAATCGCTTCTACCCGCTCGGAAACTTCATAGAGCGTGAGGTCATTATTTGCTTCGGCCAGCTTTTTTGACCATTGTTGAATAATGGGTGAACGCGGATCACAATCTTTATAAACTCGATGGCCAAAGCCCATGATTTTGGCTTTATTGGCAAGCATAATCATCAGTTTCTGTTCTGCGTCGTCGGGGTCTTTAAATTGTTCCAGCAGTTCCATTGCCGCTTCATTGGCGCCACCGTGCAGAGGTCCGCGTAAAGTACCAATCGCTGAAGTAATCGCTGAATAGAAATCAGCAAGAGTAGCCGCTGTAACCCGCGCAGCAAAGGTTGACGCATTAAACTCATGCTCGGCATATAAAATCAGTGATGCATTCATCATGCTGCGTTCAAGTTCAGTTGGTTTACGGCCATGCAGCAATGCCAGAAAATGGCCGCCGGTTGTTGTTTCATCGGACAGCTCATTAATTTCTTCCCCACGATAATGATAGGCATACCAGTAACACATCATGCCGGGAAATAAAGCCAGTAATCTGTCCGCTATGTCGTACTGCTGTTTAAATTCCAGCTCGGGTTCCAGTGTACCTAACATTGAACACGCTGTCCGCAACACATCCATGGGATGAGTATTTTTAGGTATCAGTTTAAGTACTTTTTTTAGATTAGCTGGCAGATGACGCAGACCAATCAACCGCTTCTGATATGCAGTAAGCTCATTGCGAGTCGGCAATTCGCCATAATGAAGCAGATACGCCACTTCCTCAAAGCTCGCCTTTTCAGCCAGATCTTCAATGGAATAGCCACGATAATTAAGACCTGCACCTTCATGGCCTACAGTGGCGATAGCGGAACGCCCTGCAATAACCCCAGCCAATCCCGCTGTATTATTAACCATTTTCTTCCTCCATTAATTGGTCGAGTTTTTGTTCATATTGGTGATATCCCAGAATATCGTATAATTCGTTTCGCGTCTGCATTTTATCGAGCAGCGCCTTTTGCGTACCCTGATTATGGATTGCCTCATATACTAACAGGGCTGCCTGCGACATGGCGCGAAATGCGCTTAAAGGATACAGAATAATACTGACGCCGGCCTGAGCCAGTTCATCACGGGTAAAAAGCGGAGTTTTACCAAATTCGGTAATATTCGCTAAAATCGGGGCGTTAACTTTCTGACTGAACTCCCGGTATTCATCCAGTGTAGTCATGGCTTCAGGGAAAATCATATCAGCGCCCAACTCAATACAAAGCTTTGCACGCTCAATTGCCGCGTCCATTCCTTCAACTGCATAAGCGTCAGTACGTGCCATAATGACAAAATCAGGATCGGTACGGGCATCAACCGCTGCTTTAATGCGATCGCCCATTTCATGTCGGGAAACAATAGCCTTGTTCGGTCGGTGTCCGCAGCGCTTGGCCAGAACCTGATCTTCAATGTGAATGGCAGCAACACCTGCTTTTTCCATCATCTGTACGGTGCGGGCAATGTTGAAAGCATGCCCCCATCCGGTATCAACATCCACCAATAGCGGCAAGTCAGATGATTGGGTAATCCGGCGGGCATCTTCCAGTACATCGGCAAGGCTTGTCATGCCAAGATCCGGCAGGCCATAAGAGGCATTAGCAACCCCTGCACCTGAAAGATAAATGGCCTGACAGCCGGCTCTTTCAGCCAGCATCGCACAGTAGGCATTTATTGTGCCTGTAACCTGTAGCGGCGCCTGTTGTTTTACAAGTGCGCGGAACCGTTTTCCCATGGAGTCAGACATGATTTCTCCCTTTTTCATGTGAAAAGACTTTTTAACATGCACTAGCTGGATGCGCAAGTTTATTGACCGTATATTGCTATATTTTACAGCACGATGCATACTCTGTCGTCCATCTTGTTGCATGAAGACCATTAATGCGGTTATATAAAACAATCAGCGCTTATTTTTTTCCTGCTCTATTGGTTTTATCCATCCTGGCAGGCGGTTTGGCAGGTATTTTGCTGGGACCATCGGTAAAACTGCTGAAACCATTTGGCGATATTTTTCTAAACCTGATATTTACGGCTATCGTTCCCCTGGTCTTTTTCAGTGTTTCCTCTGCAGTTGCAAAAGCAGGCAAGCTTGGCAAGCTCGGTAAAATTACCGCTGCCATGGCAATGGTAATTTTATTTACCAATACTGTAGCTGCCGGTTATGCGATTTTTGTTGTGAAAATGTTTTCCCCCGCTCCTGAAACATTTTTACCGGTTGAGCAGGTCACAAGCCTCGATTCTGCTAACATTGGCAAGCAGATTGTTTCTATTTTTACTGTGTCGGATTTTTCCAGATTATTATCGCATCAGAATATGATGGCCTTGATTCTGTTTTCAATCCTGGTAGGACTGGCAACACTTGGCATTGGAAATAAAAGTAAGGCATTTAATGATTTTCTGGAATCAGGGGAAGAAGTGTTCATGCGTCTTTTTGCCTTAATCATGTATTATGCACCGATTGGGTTTTTCTCATACTTTGCCGTACTGGTTAACGAACTGGGACCGCAATTGATTAATGGTTATGCAAAAATTGCGCTTGTTTATTATCTCTCAGGGCTTTTCTATTTTGGCGCTATCTTATCCTTTTTTTGTTATCTCGCAGGCAAAATTCCTGCTGTCAGGACATTTTGGAAACACAATTTGTTACCGATTGTGACTTCACTGGCTACCTGCAGCAGCGCAGCCTCAATTCCCGCAAATCTTGCTGCAGCCAAAAGCATGGATATCAGCCGGGAAATTGCTGAAACGGTGATTCCGTTGGGAACGGTAATTAATAAAAATGGCTCGGTTATGGGCGGCATTTTTAAAATTGTCTTTCTGTTTGGGATATACCATTTTGATTTTAGCGGTACAACTGTTCTGTTAACTGCATTAGGCGTTTCACTATTAGTCGGCACTGTCATGGGTGCCATTCCCGGCGGCGGCATGTTAGGCGAGTTACTGATTCTTCATGTTTATGGTTTTCCGTCTTCGGTATTAATTGCAGTCGCCGCAATCAGCATTATTATTGACCCCTTGGCAACTATGATTAATGTTTTGGGTAATACAGTTGCTGCGCTGATGACAGCACGGCTTGTTGACGGCAGAATTCAGCCGTCATAATTGACTCGCTCAACCTTTTTAAAATAGAATGGAAAGAAAAAAGCGCCGGTCATGAAGTTTCAAAAACTGCTTATATCTATTGTAGTGTTGATCAGTTTTCTACCCTGCTCTCAGCTATCGTCAGCCAATTCATCTCTATTAGATGATGTAAATCGAAGCTATATTCATCCTTACAAAGCAACCTATAGCAATGCCATTTTTAATCCATTTCTGGTTAATGCCGGGCTGGGCTATCAATTTACCCCAAAAGCGGACTGTGCCAATGCACAGTCGCTAATCAGAACAGCGAAACATGAAGCCCGGCTATGGCAACAGTTAATTTATGCCGCGCCTCCCAAGCCATTAACAGCAACCATGCATTCACAGCTGGAGGAGAGAAAGCGGCAAAATAGCTTATGGGGTTATCGAGTGAGGAATCGCCTGACCATATCAAAATCGGTAACCGACTCGATTTCGCTGGTAAGTTTTGATGAACTCTCGATTAATCTGAACCAGCCGAACTGGGTTATGACCAAAGTCTTTGAGCAAAATCGCCTGTTTTTGGGATTAAATCAGCAAACTTCAGATACACTGGTTGTAGGGGCGGGTTATATTTATCAGTTAATCTTTGCGAAACCGAAGCAAGGTGCTAATGTTTTGGCTTTGTCGGCCCGGTTGAATTTTATGTGAGCGTCATTCCCGCGAAGGCGGGAATCTATTTCTCAAATTGTCAGATGCCCTTTAGAAAAAGAGCGGCAATATCCTGACATTTTAACTCTGTTATCAGCTAATTCGCAGAAAATTTCGCCTTTTCTAAACGAACCTTGAATTGCTTTCATAGAGGTTTTATTAAGCCGCTCAGCCCAAAAAGGTATTAGCATGCAGTGCGCTGATCCAGTAACCGGATCTTCCGGAATAGTATGTTTGGGATAAAAGCAACGAGAATAAAAATCGGCATCCGTCGCGGCGGCAGTTAAAACTAATCCTCGTTTATCAAGCAGAACTAATTGTTTTTGATCGACATTAGCCTGGGCTACAGCGTCTTGATTATCCAGTCTTATAATATAATCCAGTTCGCTTTCAAAAATTTCGACTGCCTCTTGATCAACCAGACTTGCTATAATTTCGGGATTCTGACATGGCATATAGGAAAAAAGTGGAAAATCCAGGGTATATAGATCGCTTTTTCTTGTAACCGGCAAGATTCCGCTTTTACTGATAAAATCAATGCGATCATTTTCAAACATACCTAATTCAAACAAGACATAGCCTGCTGCCAGCGTCGCATGACCACATAGGTTTACTTCTTCTTTAGGCGTAAACCAGCGAATATGGAATCCCTGCTGATCTTCCATAACAAAGGCTGTTTCTGACAAATTGTTTTCTACTGCAATAGCTTGCAGCAATTCATCATTAAGCCAATCTGAAAGTAAACATACTGCAGCGGGGTTACCATGGAAAATTTTATCAGTAAATGCATCGATCTGAAAAATTGCAATATTCTCCACAGCTCACCTCAATAGACAAAAAATAATCAGTATGCGAAGATTAACGCTCTCAAGCCATAGATGCAAGAACTAATCTCTTATTAAAAAGGCTCCATCAGGCCTATGAGTTATTAACAGAACGTTTCCCCTTAAATAAAGCAACACAACCAACAACAGTAATTTCAACATCTGTCAAACTGGTAGCCAAGGCTTTTTCTAAAGCCTGTAACGTATCCATTGCGTTTGAAAAAATTCCTTTTCTATTATAAAGCCCGCAGAGCGCCGTACTGATTTTATTATGGAGTTCTGGATTAGCAAGAATCGTTGCGCCAAACAGTGTACCGCCCGGCTTTAACATTTTAACCGCATTCTCAATGGCTGCTGATTTAAAACTCATATCGCCAGGCAGGCAATGCAGCAGATAATTCATAGAGATTGAATCAAATTGTTCATTCAATTCTGGCTGCGGCTTAAAAATATCAGCCTGATAGGTGATTGGTGAATATTCTGCCAATGCATTTTTAGTCATTGCCAGGCAATTGGGATTTAAATCCATTAATGCGATTTTTGCATCGGCAGGCCATTTGGTGTTTTTCAGGTAATAGCCTGTTCCTACGCCTATATCCAGATGGTTTGCTGTAACCAGCTCGTTGAATTGTTGTAATTGAGGCGCTTTGGGGCAGCGCCAGATGTAACTGTTCGATATGTCCAGTACCCATAGATTATATAATCTTAGTATGAAGGGAGTATAAACAGCCTGCCCTTTCTTAATCTCATTTTCCGTTATCGACGACATAAACATCCTATTACGTGTAGGTTGGGTCGTTCCGACCCAACATTACCAACCCTAAATCACATTCAGATCTGGAGTGCTTGATAAAAAGTCTTGTTGGGTCAAAACGACCCAACCTACAAAATTGTCCGGCACAAAGACATAAGACTACTACGGTATATCCAATTAAAGCAAAATTTTGCTCTTAATGGCAAATGCAAAAAAACATAGCTGCCTAAAACACCACAGATCTATGTTGGTATACTTTTAATAATAAAACGTGCTGGCGATAAAGCCTGTAACAGACCTCTTTTAACAAAGCCTGGTTCGTTATTAATCATCGATGCAAGCAGTTCTGCACTGAGGGGTGCGGTTGTTAACCCCCGCGAGCCAAAACCAGTGCATAAATACAAACCTTGATAATATTGTCCGGTGTATGGCAACCAGCGTTTTGAATTAGTGGCCAGACCGGAAAAACGCTCAAGGAAACGCTTATGATCAGGCACTGGGCCGACTAAAGGCAGATAATCAGGGGTTGCGGCGCGAATGCCGCGCCAATGTTGTTTCACCTGATGTTTACCTTTAAACTTTGCAGACAAAGCAGCCAGTTTTTCCAGATTAAAGCGATCATCGCTGGCAGGATCATTAAATGTTTCCAGGCTTTGGTGGTAACTTGCGCCAAGAGCATGGAGATTATTTTTTAAGGGCAACACATGCCCTGCCCCGCATAAAGGAATTTTTAATTGCCGGCTAAATATACTGGGTGTAATCTGACTGATTTGACCGGGAATAGCTTTTAAAGGCAAATGACAGGTCTGCTGAAATTGTGCAGACTGATAACCATTGGCAATTATCATAATTTCAGCCTGATATTCTCCCGCCAGCCAATCATTACCGCGCTGTTCAATAGCCTCTATGTGCTGTCCGGTTTTCACTTCAATCAGTGGATGATCGGTTAACCAATGACACAAAGACTGGCAATCAAGCCAGCCGGACAGCGGTAAATACAATCCCCCCGTTTCCAATTCAAGACCACTGAGATAGCTTGCTTCCTGGGCGTCAATTAAGCGGCCAAGTTCTGGATAAGCGGTAAGCCAGCCTGCAAGTCCAGCCTGGGAAATTTGCTCGCGTTTGCTGTAAACCAGCTGGATAATACCGTTTAATTCGCCAATTTGGGTCTGTTGCAGGATTTCCTGACAGGTTTTATGCGCAAAAAGATAAGCATTAAGCATAAAAGCGGTCAGAGGCGATTCATAAGCCGACAGCTTGGGATAAAGTACCGCCTGAGTATTGCCTGAAGCGCCAGATGCAATGTTTTCACCTCGTTCAAGCATCAATACCCGATAACCGCGTTTAACAAGCGCTCGCGCTGTAAAACAACCTGCCAGGCCGGCACCGATAATAATAACTTTGCGAGGGTGACTATTATTGGACAGCATGATATGCCATGGCGTTGTCCTTCCCCTTCTTATGGGCTCTCTTGCCAGTTTAAGCCGTGCTTCATAATGGCTTTCAGTTGATGAAACAATTTCAAAACCGGCATTATCCAGCAATGAGATTAAATCAGGGGTAATATAGTTAGAAACAAGAAGCGTATGCCGGGTTGACAGTAACGCTAGCGGTTTTAAGAATGTATTAGCTACCGGGCTTGAGATAATCCAGGCATTGAAAAAGCTGGTTCGTATTTGCGGCTCCAGTGATTCATCACCGCAACACAGTAACTCCTCATAACACTTTATTCTGTCGCCTAACATCAAAATCAGTTTTACCCGCTGATTTTCAAATGTCAGATAATGGAATCCTGGAGTCAGGATGGGATAGTTGTCTAACAGTTTCTCAGCCAGATTGCTTAACGCGGGATATTGGTTGCATGTATCTGCGAGCGCATTGGAACTTAAGGGTGAATCGGTTGCGGCGTAATAGTAAAGTTCGGCATCTGGCGGCGCATACTGTAACCATTCTTGCCAGCAATTAAGAAAATTGACAGGGTTAAAACCGGTTTCACCAATGATGTATCTGGCATTTTTACCGAGCTGCTGCCATTCGCTGGTCATTGTTTGGCAATTAACAGGAGCTGTTGATTGAGGGATGGGGTCGGGGTAGATGGGAGGAAACAGGTTACTCAATACAACTCCTGGTGATAAATAAGCTCATTAAGTTAAAAAAATTCGGCACCCCCGCGAAGGCGGGGATGCCAGAGTGCTTCTACGCTACAGCCAAAGCGCTCTCTTCTGCTTCTGTACCCTGCTCCTGCCCCATCCAACGTTTCAATGCTGGCGCAATAAACAAAAGTGCAATGCCGGCGATTATAGCTAATAATCCCAAAATCAGAAATACCTGGCTATACCCCGAATTGGTCACAACCGGATCCAGAGTAGTCCTGCCAACGGTCATCCAATTTGAACTATAGCTGGATAACGTGGCGCCAACTCCAGTTGCCATCATCCACATTCCCATCATGACGCCCTGCAGGTTAGCAGGCGCCAATGCGCCTATCATTGCGTAACCAATTGGTGAAATTAAAAGCTCGCCTGCGCTTTGCAGGACAAAGCTCAGAATAATCCAGCCTGAACCGACCATCCCATAACTGTCTGCAAACAGTATTCCAACCGGTAATAATGCAAATGCTAACCCAATGAAAAGCAAAGCCAAAGCAAATTGCACCGGAATATTGACTTCTATACCGCGTGCCCGCAGTTTATGAAACAGAATGCCTAGCAGTGGACCGCCTGCGACAATACACAGGGTATTAATATTTTGGTACCACTGTGGCGGAATAACTAATCCGGAGATATTGCGTTGTACGTTATGATTAATAAAATGCGTTAATCCCATCGGGCCAATCTGGTATAAAGTCCAAAATAAGGTACCAATTACTATCAGGACTGCAAACGCGAACAATTTATGACGCGCGTTCTGAGAGGGCTGTTTTGTCGCCAGCCAATAAATTGCTCCCAGTATTATCAAACCGGTAATTAACACCAGCTTGCTGGACAAATCAGCCGAATGCAGCAGTTGGCTTAATAAAACGGGCAATGCTAGTACCATAATGATGCCATAAAAAGACCATTGCCGTTTTTGGCTGTGATTGAGCCGACTATAACTGGTTTCTTTATCAGCAAGCGCTTGCCAGTTATACAGGCAGAAAATCAATGCGAACAGATTACCGATACTGCTTAGCAAAAAAAGCTGCTGATAATTATTACTGAGCTGGAAATAACCGCTGAGTGAATAGCCGATAAAAAAACCGACATTCATACTGGCATAACTATACAAAAAAGCAGTTTCCCTGCGAGTATCTTGCGGTTGAAAGCGTTGGGTGATCATGCAATTGAGGCAAGTGACGTTCAAGCCTGATCCAGCCAGGAATGCGGCAAGACCATAATAAAGAAATTCCTGATTCACTAAAGCCAGCAATAAGCAGCCAATAATCTGCGCCGCCATGCCAATGCAGAATAAAGTGCGATTGCTGAAAAAACGTCCGCCCCAGTAACCGCCTAATAAATGAAGCGCGAAATTAAATGCAACAAATACCCCCATGATATTGTTGGCAAAAGGAATGGATAAAGCTAACGGACCTGTCATGTAGAGCACCAGCGTTGAGTATAATACGCTGAAACTTAAAGTAGAGAAAAGCTGAATATAAAACAATGCGATGATACCTTCCGGCATATTACTCAAAGCTGATTTACTGCGCTCCTTCGTCGACATAAATTGCTTCCTCCGTTAGCTTTATCTCAAACAATATGCCACGCAAAAAAATGACTGTCTATGGTATTTGTTATAAATTTGTTGGTAAATTAGTTCAATCCTGACGTAGATTGAGCTAAACGAAAGTGCAGCCCAACAATCGATGTCAGAATAATAAATGAATGTTAAGGTTTACCAGCTAACCCGGCGTAATGGTTAGAAAAATGGTATACTATTTTTCTATTTAGTGACTCCTGGAAACAAATTATGCACAAAAAAATCTACTTGACCGGAATTGAAAAGAAGCCTGGCAAGTCCTTTGTATCGCTTGGCGTTCTCGCCCAGTTAAAAGAGCTTCAGCAGCCGCTGCATTGTTTTAAACTTTTCGCTGAAAAAGACGAATCCCAAAACCCCCTGCTTGAAGTTATAAGCAACACCGAAATTACCCCGCTTATGTCAATCAATATGGCAATTAACATGATGCGCACGCAGCCAGAAGATTTGTTTGCCAGCGTGCTTGAAGTTAGCCAGAGTACCTCCTCTGAAGGTATTACCTATTTTGAAGGAACTGATTTCGAAAGCGATAATGATGTGTTTGAATATCAGTTTAACCTGACATTGGCATACCAGTTAAGTTGCGATGTAATCCTTGTGGTGTCGGCTAAGGATCGCACTCTTGAACATACCCTGAGCGTGATCAATACCGCCCTTGAAATTGGTAAAAAAAATCATGCCAGGATAACCGGCGTCATTATCAATCGTGTTCCCAGCCAGGATGAACAAAAAGCCCAGGATTTCTTTAATAAACAACTTTCCAGCCTTGGGTTTGTCAGTATTGTTCCCGAAATCGAACAATTTGCCAATCCCAGTGTCGGCGATATCGCTAATAAGCTTAAAGCGCTAGTCCTTTGCGGCGAACATGAATTATCCCGGCCAGTTAAAGAATTTACTATTGCTGCTAAAACCGTAGGAAATTTTCTGGAATCACGGCTTGAACGAAGCGGCATGTTAATTATTACACCCGATGACCGGATTGATATCCTGTTAGGTACCTTACTTGCGGATCAATCAGCCAATTATCCAAAAATAGCCGGTGTTGTACTGACCAATGGCGAAATGCCCGGGCCTATTATCCAACGAATCATTGCAGGCCTTGAAAATCCATTTCCAGTCTTACTCACCAAAAGCAAAACCTATGAAACAGCAACGATACTTTTTTCGGCCAAGTTCAGTTTAAATCAGTCAGATATGAAGAAAGTCACTGGAGCGGTTCAGGCAATGACGCCTTATCTGTCCGCACCACTGCAAAAGTTCCTGGCTCAGCGGGAAGATAAAACGCAACTAAGCCCGGCAGTTTTTCTGTATGATCTGGCGAATCGGGCACGAGTAAAGAAACGTCATATCGTGCTCCCTGAAGGCTATGATACGCGTATTCTGACTGCCGCGGATTATTTACTTAAACGGAATATAGTTAACATCACCTTACTTGGCAATCCTGAAAAAATCAATTTGCTCGCCAAACGGCTTGAACTTGAATTACCCAATGTAAACATTATAGATATTGAGAAGTCAGCACAAAAAGAACGTTATGCCGAACAATATTATCAACTCAGAAAACATAAAAACATTAATTTGCCAATAGCTAAAGAACGGATGACAGACGTTAATTATTTTGCAGCAATGATGGTCTATTGTAAGGATGCGGACGGCATGGTGTCCGGCGCTGCACATACTACAGCTGATACGGTTCGCCCAGCCCTTGAAATTATCAAGACCAAACCAGGAGTAACCAAAGTTTCCTCAATATTTATTATGTGTTTACCCGCGCGAGTATTGATATATGGCGATTGTGCGATAAACCCTGAGCCAGACAGTGATACACTGGCGGAAATTACTGCCCAGGCAGCCGATATTGCCGATAAATTGGGGATATCGCCTCGTATCGCCCTGTTATCCTATTCATCAGGCACTTCAGGTAAAGGCGAAAGCGTAGAAAAAGTTGCCAAAGCATTACCAATTATCAAAGCAAGTCATCCGCAGTTGCTGGTTGAGGGTCCTATTCAGTATGACGCTGCTGTTGATCCTGAAGTCGCCGCAACCAAACTACCAGGCTCGCAGGTTGCCGGACATGCCAATGTCCTGATTTTCCCGGATTTAAATACTGGAAATAATACTTATAAAGCTGTGCAGCGTGAGAGCGGCGCGCTGGCAATTGGTCCTGTATTATTAGGGCTTAACAAACCGGTGAATGATTTAAGCCGAGGTTGTACACCACAGGATGTTATTAATACTATCCTGGTGACTGCTGTTCAGGTTGAAGGAGATTAGTCGTGAATATTTTAACCATTAACGCTGGCAGCTCATCAATTAAGTATAAGGTTTATACGCAGGGTAAATTATTATTGTCCGGATTAATTGAGGGAATTACCGAGGTTGTCGGCCAATGGCACCATCAGTATCAGGATAAAAAAAGGATTACCCGGCAGTTTGCAGATCACCAGCAAGCCTTTAGCGTGCTGGCGGAGCAACTCTATCAGGATTTGGCTGATTATCCGATTCAAGGAGTCGGTCATCGGGTTGTTCATGGCGGTGAACAGTTTTATCAACCAACGGTCATCACCGATCATGTACTTGAGCAATTAAAAAAACTCTCCTCGCTTGCTCCGCTTCATAATCCGGTTAACATCCTGGGCATTGAATACGCCAGACAACATTTTCCGGCAGCCACTCATGTGGCAGTCTTCGATAGCGGTTTCCACCATACTATGCCCGAACATGTCAGGCGATATGCAATTAATACGGCTATTGCCGATCAATATCAGATCAGACGGTATGGTTTTCATGGCATCAATCACCAGTATGTCGCTATCCAGGCGGCAAAATTTCTGAATAAGCCACTGGAAAAATGCAATTTCATCACCTTACACCTTGGTAACGGCGCGAGCGCATGCCTTATAAAGCAAGGGCAATCACAGGACACCAGCATGGGAATGACGCCTCTGGCGGGTCTGGTTATGGGAACCCGTTGCGGAGATATTGATCCTGCTATTCCCTTATATCTGCTTGCCCAAGGCTTGCCTGGACAAGAAATCGATCAGCTATTGAATAAAAAAAGCGGGCTAAAAGGCGTGGGTAATGACAATGATATGCGTAATATTCTGAAACTGATTAGCGAGGGCAATAATGATGCCCGGCTTGCACTCAAGATGTATGTTTATGCCATTCAGAAAGTGATTGGCGCCTACTTTGCCCAGACTGATTCGCTGGATGCGCTCATATTTACCGGCGGTGTAGGCGAAAACGCAGCGGCGGTAAGACAGGAGGTTATTGCTCCGTTGCGGCATTTAAATTTTCAATTAAATGAAAAAATTAATCAGAGTCCAGCTGATGAATCATGCCAGTCTATTGCATCGGGTGCGATACCGATATTAATTATTAAAGGTGATGAGGAAATCTTTATTGCGCAGCAGGTTGAAATAATTTTACAGCCTTAATTTCTGCTTTTACATTTTTTTTACAACACAAAGCCATTTGACTACTTACTGACAAATGGCCTAATTTGATATAATAAGCACATATTGATCTTAAAGGAAACCTGATGGATTCTTTATTGCAAGATGATGACAAACTCGATCTTTATGCAAAAGCCGTAAAAAAGAACTCCTGTAATCAATGTCGGGCATTAGGTCTGGCTGTTTGTAAAGGCCATGCTGGCGGAGGGGGTAAAGGAGGCAGTCAGGGTGAAGGGAAAGAATCTGCTCCAGCACAAGCGTCATCAGCCAATGAAGAAGCATTTAGTTCTGATAATTTAAATGAATTGTTTGCGCAGAGCATGCTTTGGATGCCTGTAGATGAGGAGGGAGGAGGATTTAAATACAAAAATCCCCTGGCTGCATTTACAATCATCCTGGATCTGGATAAAGGTTTGCTTCAATTCAAAGGCTTGCAACCGCTTACTGCAGGGCAAGAAGCGTTAATGAAAGCGCTGTATGCAAGCATTGAAACAGAATTTACCGAGTTTAAACAGGAACTGGAAGAACAAGGTGTAAATATTGATCAGATGCTCTTAACGCGTGAAGGCTATAACCTGACCATAAAAATTCCTTACCCTAAATATTATGACTCATTCATCAGGCGGCTTATTGAGAAAAATTATTTGCCGTTGGAAATCAGTTTTGATGATGTGCCGAAACAGACCTTGGCAAATGATAATACAGCAGAATTGACAGAGGCTCCAGGCTGGAAACTGCCTACCCCTGCCCCATTTAATATTGTACCCAAGCCAACGCCTGAATAGAAAACTGAGTGTGTAGCTTTGATGCACACAGCGCTATTAAGGTTTCATACTACTCTGCAGCCCATCCTGAACTATTGTACATTCATTAGTTATTGTGCGTCGAACCTCAAAACGCTTACGTTCATTACACAAATCAGCAAGCTCTTCACAAAAGCCCATACCCTTGGTTTGTTTAAAAAAACCGTTAGCAAGCTGTTTTATTTTTGCCAATTCCAGATTCTCATCCAGCATCCTTTTTGTGCATTCAATAAGAATTATTTGATAATCCACATATAAATCTAATAGTTCAAAATTATCTCGTTTAAAACATTCATACAAAGCATCATACAGATATTTTTTATCAGCACTGAATGCGGGATATTCAGTGCCTGATATTCGATAAAAAATATGTTTCATCAATAAAATTTGATTATGTTGAGCCGCTTCAAGAAAAACTTTGCCAAGCAATTCACGAGTGAATTTTTCTTTTGCTCTAAAGGCATAAGTGTCCATTAAGGAAGTATTGCCAACACGTGCAGCTTTTAGCAAATTTTCTTCCGGTGTTTTATTACGTTAATCCTGCAAGCAGTCTAAGCCAAGCGCTGGTTGAAATGGCAGCATTTGCGCTTGCTCGCGGTGATGAAGTGAGAACAGCCGATCTGGCGCAGTCGCGTGAAAATTTAAGCCGGCCGGTAAGTCATGGGCTAAATCCATAACTATTCACGAACTGCCGGCGTGAAAGGTTGCGCTTTTCACGTATTGCTCAAACATCAATAGCCGTTGGAATTTCAACTTATGATCATCTACAGCAAACTGCTTCCAAATCGCAATGCTCATGGTCGACAGAAACTAGCTGCACCACGCCATGGGAAAGTTGCTTAAATAATCCACTTATAGTTAAGGGATTATTCTTTATTGTTGATACCGCTTCACGTGCTTTCATTTCACGATAAAGATCACCGTGTACATCTAACAATGCTGTTAGATAGAGAGCGTGATCTAAATTAATATCCATATGAGCCAGTTCACTGTATCTTAATTTTAATGCACTTTGCAAAGCTTCCTTGGCTGGGCTTGTTATAGAAGTTTCATCAAAGTCAACTATACGCCAATGATTATTCAAGATTAAAGAAATTGCGGTGTCGTCTAGCTGCTGGCAACCATTAATATAAATCCTTTTCAAGGCGGTATTTTTTTCTAAGGCTTCAAAAAGTCTTCGCATATTCAACACCTCAATATTGCCAATTAATAAGGAAAGGGAAGTAAGGATTTGATTATTTTCCAATGCTTCCACAATTGGTTGAATATTTATCGCCTCACCGGGGCTTTGGTTTGATCTGATGTCCTTATTTATACCAACAGTTAAATTGGTCATGGATTTATGTGTTGCTAAAATCTCTCCAAAAAAAGATACATCTTCTTGGGTGCCACAATAAATCCACAATTTTTTTAAATGGTTGTGCAGTAAAGCTTCTTTAAATGCAGCATTATTAGCAAAACATAGGTCTTTCGAAGTAAGAATTAATTCTTCCAGACTTGCATTATCAGTTAAAAATTCCGCAATCTTTGTTAAAAAAAACTCTGGCTTTACATAGTTTAACGCGCTAAAAAATATATCAAGGGAACGAATTGCACTTTGTTTTAACGCTTTTGTAAGTAAACACATGCTTTCTGAGGTAGCATGGGCATAAAATCTCAAGTGACTAAGCCCTGAGTTTTTGTTTAAGCCTTCTGCAATTTCTTTCAGTGTATCAAAGCTTTCATCGCTCTCCACCCCACCTAAATTAATGCAAAAGATATCAAATTCTTGCAGTGTTTGATTAGCTTTTAAAACTGGCCCAATTAATGCATTAAACTGCGCGGTCGATAAGAAAGTACCTGCAAATTTAAAAGAAATAAGAGTTCGATTGGCGCTTAGCGCTGTAGCTAATGCTATTGTACCGTTATAATCAACTTTATTGTAGTTTAAATTTAAATGAGTTAAATATTGATTTTCATTTAATGCAACAGCTATTGCTTGTGCGCCTGTGTAAGCAATTTTATTGGAAGACAGGTTGAGTTCTTTTAATGCTTGATTCTGGCTTAAGGCCTTCGCGAGAGGCACTATTTCGTTATCACCAAGGTTACAATTACATAAAACGAGTGTTTTCAGAGTGTTGTTTACTGCTAAATCATCTGCTAACGCTTGCATATTATTGTTTTTAAGATTAACGCCTAACTGAAAATAAATTAGGGTCTGATTGTCTCGCAAAACATTTTTAAAATTAACCGTGCAATTACCATCCTTTTTTTTGCAAATTAAGCAAAACTCAGTTAATGTTTGATTGCTTTTTAAAGCGTCTAAAATGCCTTGTAACTCGGGTTTAAAGCTATCATCAAGATGGAGTGTAAACTTATTCAATCTTTGATTGGTTGTTAGCATTTGAGCAAGTAAAATTAAACCTTCAGCAGAAATTTTACAATCATATAAACCTATCGATGTTATAGACAGGTTACTATCAAGCATCTTAATAAGTAATTTTATTGAAGTTAACTCTAAAGTCATATAGCTGATATACAAGGATTTTATAGTGGTGTTAGATTCTAACACTTTTAAAAAACCATGTATTTCATTGATCTGTAGAAAGTTTGCATTTAACTCTAAGTCAGCTTTCCCAAGTTTATCAATCTCTGTTTTTTTAAATAAAGTTAACATTATCACCCTTTTAGTTTTTAAATCCTCCTTAACTAAATTTATCCATTAAATTATTTGTGGAAAAATTATACAATAAAAAGTATAAAATGCTAGAGATTTCTATTTTTAAGGCTCTATCAAAACATACGATTTCCAAGAAAAGTGTAAAATAAACTTGTTTGTACCAGGCAACGTCTCTGAATTTTTTTGGTTTTGGCTTGATTTAAGTCAATGATGAAACTCATGTATTTATCATACTATTGAACCTGATCTTCGATATTCTTCCTGTCAGCGGGAGTAGCCATTATGAAAACCGATAGTCAACTTTATACAGAAATTATGGAAAAGCTGGAATTTGAACCAGCTATTCATCCTACACATATCACTTTAGCTGTCCGTGAAGGCATTGTTACGTTAACAGGTACGGTAGGTCATTATCCTGAAAAAAGAAAGGTTGAACGTGCGGTTAGAGGTATTGAAGGCGTAAGAGGAATCGTTAATGATTTGGCAGTTAATCTAATTGCCAGTTTACAGCGCAACGATACAGATATTGCCAAAACTATTATCTATGCGCTGGAATGGGCTATCAATGTACCTGCTGACAAAATCAAGGTCACCGTAGAAAACGGTCATGTCAAACTCACGGGCGAAGTAGAGTGGGCTTATCAGCGCCATAATGCCGAAAATGCCGTTCGCTATTTGGCGGGAATTAAAAGTATTGATAATCAAATCAAAATTAAACCTTCTATGGCTATTATCTCGCCCACCGAAGTTAAAGAAAAAATCAGCAAAGAATTTGAACGCAATGCACTGATTGATGCAGCAAGGATTCAAGTTGAATCGAGAGGCGGTGAAATCATACTCAAAGGCCATGTTCGTTCATGGCCAGAATATAGAGAAGCCGAGCGAGCCGCCTGGTCTATTCCAGGGGTTATTCAGGTCAACAATCACTTAAGCATAACCAATTAGCAGGAGGTATGACCATGTCCAAGATGATGAAAGCGGCAATCGCTCACCGATTTGGCGTACCGTTGACGATTGAGGAAATCCCTGTTCCTGAAGTCAAAGCGGGGCAAATCCTGGTAAAAATCGCTGCTTCCGGAATTTGTCATTCTGATTTACATGCGGTCAATGGAGATTGGCCAGTTAAACCTATGCTGCCTTTCATTCCAGGGCATGAAGGTGCTGGCACAGTAGCTGCTGTAGGCGCTGGAGTAACCCAGGTAAAGGAAGGAGATAGAGTGGGAGTTCCCTGGCTTCATACTGCCTGCGGCCAATGTGAATTTTGCCTCAGCAGCTGGGAAACATTATGTAAAGCGCAAAAAAATACGGGCTATTCAGTTAATGGCTGCTATGCTGAATATGTCATCGCTGATCCCCGGTATGTTGGACATCTGCCAGCCAAGCTGGACTTTGCTGCCGCCGCTTCCATTCTTTGCGCAGGCCTTACTGTTTATAAAGGGATTAAGGAAACCGATACTAAACCTGGCGATTGGTTAGTTGTGTCTGGTATCGGCGGCCTTGGCCATATGGCCATACAGTATGCCAAAGCTATGGGGCTTAACGTCATAGCCATTGATATCCACGAGCCCCAATTAGCGCTGGCGAAGCAGTTAAAGGCTGATATTATAATCAATGCAGCCCAGGAAGATCCGGTAGCAAAAATTCTCAATGAAATTCAAGGCGCCCACGGTGTTTTGGTTACAGCGGTATCTTCTGAAACTTTTTCCCAAGCTGTCAATATGCTGCGCAGGCGGGGAACAGTAGCCCTGGTTGGTTTGCCGCCCGGCGATTTCAATCTTTCCATTTTCGATATGGTGTTAAACCGCAAAACAGTCAGAGGCTCTATCGTAGGAACACGTATGGATTTGGTTGAATGTCTCGATTTTGCTGCGCAAGGAAAAGTGAGTGTGCACTATGCATTAGAGCGTTTAGACAATATCAATACTATCTTTAGCAAGATGAATGCAGGTGAGGTGCAGGGGCGGATTGTCATGGAACCTTGAGTTCAAATTTCGAGAAATTTGAATGTTATTATCGGCATAAGTGAAATATATGGCTTAATTGCGTGTACCAATCTGCTTGACCATGTCAATCATTTTAACTGTATAATAGAAATACTGGTACTGAGTCTCTAATCATTCAGAAGGAGGGTTCATGTTATCAGATAACCTGTTTTCAAGCCTTTCGCTATTTAAAGATATACAGGCGCAAACACAGCTTTTCCTTAGTCAAGCGTCTAAACTCAATTACTATAAGAAAGGTACCCTTTTTTATACGGCACAAGCTACTGAAAAATCTTATCTTTATTATATTGTCAGGGGATGGGTAAAGTTATTTACTGTATCCCTGGAAGGCACTGAAATTATCCGGGATATCTTGACTGATGCCCATCATTTTAATGAAGCGTTGCTTTTTAAAGACAAGATTGAACCTCTTTGTGCCCAGGCTATCTCTGATACTCAGGTTATCACTACGCCTATTGCAATATTAAAACAAGGACTGATGCAAGATGCGCAACTGGCGGTTAATTTATTAAGAAATACCATACAAAAGCAATGTGAGTTAATCTACACGGTAGAACACCTTTCCATCCAAAATGCGGCGCAACGGATTGGCTGCTTTTTATTGCGGTTATGCCCTGTGGAAAAGACGCAGGCAATTACAATACATCTGCCCTACGATAAAGCGTTGGTTGCCGCACGATTAGGCATGTGTCCGGAAACTTTTTCCAGGGCGTTAATGAAACTTCGAAAACTCTGCCGGATTAAAGTCATGGGAGAAATTATCCATATTCCAGAGATTAACTTCCTGACCCAATATATATGCAGCCAATGTTCATTGAATTATCCTTGTCAAGCAGCCTTACTTTCATCATCAACCTACTGATGTTTCGGTAAACAGTTCGCCCAATAGCGCTTTATCCGGTACCCGTCGTATAATATCTCCCAGCGATAAAATGCCGCTCAGTCTATTAGTTTTATCTTTAATCAGTACCCTACACATAATGTTGGGTCAAACGTCCAAACCTATTTGTCATTATGGAAAAAAACCTTTATTATTAAGCGCTTTTTTGATTTTTTAATTTATAGGGATTTACTCATGAACAAGCTTAACATTATTACCGCTTCTCTGGCTTTAGGCCTTTCTTCCACAGTAACTGCAGGCACAATGGGTCCAGTAGCTCCTCAAACTTCTGACTGGTATTTTACAGGCGGCGCTGGTTATTCTGCCAGCCGTAATGCAGATATCCGTGTTTTCTCAGGCGTATGGGACAATGCCGCTCAGGGTTATAACAATGATCTCGGCTCTACTGCACTGCTGTTTGCCGGTGTCGGTTATTACATCACTGACTACCTGAGCATTGATGCCCGTTATGAACACCGCGGCGACTACAGGTACAAGCAATATCAGACTGGCGCTAATACCGGAACCAGTGGTTTTACCGGTTCAGCTCGTACCCGCTTTTTTGATGTTTCCAGTGACGCGGCCATGTTTAGCGCCTGGTTAGATCTGGGTAATTTATCCCCGCAATTACAGTGGGCGGCAAATGGTATTACCATAACGCCTTTTGTTGGTGCAGGTCTTGGTGTTGACTATCTCGATGTCAGTAATTTCCGCACTGTAGGCAATTCATTTGTTGATGGCAATCAGGTGTTACGTTCTGAAGTATCTTCTATTAATCAGACAACAACTGACAGTGCCTTTGCCTGGCATGTTGGTGCAGGTTTAGCCGCGCAGCTGACTCCAAAAACAAGTCTGGCTGTTGGTTATAACTACTTCGATGGCGGTAAATTGCCCTTCCCTAATTACATTACTTCATCAACCACGTCTCCAAACGCAGCCTTGGGTCGAAATGGAGTCACAGTTCCAGCCTGGGATGGCCGTTTGACTGCTAATGAAGTCTATGCGGAATTGCGAGTCAGATTCTAAAGTTTGTTGCTATCCGGAGGATGTAAATGGATACAATTGAAGCGATACGTACACGGCGCGCGGTCAAACACTTTGACCCGACGCACCGTTTGACGTCAGAAGAAGAGGCAAGCCTGATCGATTTGGCAGCTCAGGCGCCCTCTTCTTTTAATATTCAACACTGGCGTCTGGTGAAAGTCACAGATCAGCAGCTAAGAAAACAAATTCGTGCAGCTGCTGTTGATCAGGCGCAAGTTACTGATGCTTCTTTATTGTTTGTGATTACAACTGATATTAAAGCATGGGCTAAAGATCCTCACCGTTACTGGCATAACGCGCCACAGGAAGTTCAGGATATTATTCTGCCCTGGATTCCAAATTTCTATGGCGGCAAGGAGCAATTGCAACGTGATGAAGCAATGCGTTCTGTCGGTTTTATCGCTCAGACACTGATGTTGGCTGCCAGAGCAATGGGATATGATTCATGCCCGATGATCGGTTTCGATGCTGAAAAAGTTGCGCAGATTATTAACCTGCCTGCTGATCATGCAATTGGAATGATGCTGGTTATTGGAAAATCAACTAAACCAAGTTGGCCAAAGCCTGGTTATATCAGTAAAGAAGAAATGGTTGTTGAAAACCGCTTTAAATAACCTGTAGTAACGTCATCCCTCTCTATCTCTGGGATGACGTTTTCATTTGAAAGGATATCTGACCACCCCGCTCAAGGATAGCAATTTTAACCTGGTTAATACTATTGACTCCGTACTGAAGCCGTAATGCCTGCAATACGTCATTAGTGGTAAGCCGTGTACACTGAAGATTTTTTTTAATATATTTTCCATTTCGTATAATAGTAATTTTTTGACCTTTAATGTATTTTCCAATGCGATGACTTTTATAGGTTAAATAAATTAATGCCCGGTACATTAGGACTATAATTGTACAGACAATCATTGATGGTAATAATGGAATATTATTTACAATTGCTTCGCCTAATATCGCTCCAAGAATAATATAAATAATAAAATCCAAAGCAGAATGATTGCCATAAAGACGGGATGGATTAATTCTAAAAATAATGACCGCATAGAGGGTAATACATACCCCTCTGAGATAAAGTCCATAATCGAGAATTTCGTTTAATCCTAAAAATTTTTCCATTTTATTCTCAGCTAACCGTTGTAACCGACCAAATCGGCAATTTGAATGGTATATTGAAAATTGCTGCAAGCGCTGTCAGCTGACATATTCCAATTAAACAAACCCGCTGTGCCGGCATATGGCGGTATAACCGGAGTACAGTTTTCAGTATCTATACCATTTGCGATCCGCGTTGCGGGATAACCAATCATAATCAGGCTGTCAAAAAAGTTTTCGCCAAAATCCGGATCGCCATTATAGTAAGTCTGGATATTGATTAAATCAAAGCTGTTAGCATTTTGCCTGTCAACCTGCGTATCCTGTAAACCTCCAAATACCGAGTTATTGCCAGCCGGGCTGATTGTCAGGTAGTACGGTTTGCCGTCTTGTAACGCTGCATAATTTAATGCGTTACGCAAATTGGCTATGACGCCATCAAAATTTTCCTGTGAAATAAAACCCGTACTGCCTCCAATTCCCTCATCATCAATATCCAGGCCATCAAGATGATTGTCACGGATAAATTGAATAACGCTTGGAACAAAAAGATTGGCATGATTAACATAATCATTATTAATATAGGTCCAATCGTTCTTGTCCCAGCCCAATGAGATTAGCAGTTTTATGCCAGGGTTAACACTGCGGGCAACATGCAATAAGCGAGCAATACGGCCAGGCTGATCCGGCTGTCCCGCCTCATAAGTAAAAATTGCACCCAACCCTGCTGGATAGGTATGCGCAAATGCTATAAAAATTGCGCTGACACGCTCAAACGGCATGTTGATATCGGGTTCAATCCATTGCCCTACCCCAGCAAAGTAGATAGGGTAAAATGTTCCCGCATAAGGCGTAGGAAAAGTACTGCCCGGTACATTTGAACTGGCAATAACCGAGACGCGATTAGCTGATACAGGGATTGAGCAGGCTGTACCATTATAAGCGCAGACTCTGGGCGTCAAAGTTATTGCGGCATTTTGAGCAGGCGCCTGGATGGCGACAATAAAATTACAGCTCGCACCTGGCGCTATGGCGGTGCAATAATTACTGCTCAAAAATGGTACTAGTATGTTGTTGGCATTGCCGTAAGCGGGATCAATGGATAATGCACTTAATGTTTGTCTGGTATTATTTTTGACACTATAAGTCAAATAGGTCTGGCTGTTTGAAGAAATGGCTATAGGGTTGCTGCTGCTGGGAATAACATCCATAATCGCTGCAGCAGACACGCTCGCAGTGGCGAAAAACAAACTGGTTCCCAATAAGAGAGATAATTTTTTCATACTATTTCATCCTGAAATTAAGCCGTCTTTACGAGAGTTAGCGAATTAGTTAAATGCCGCATTCAGCGTAAAAACAATACCTTGAGTATACATATTTCTGACCTGCAGGCGAGTTGCAGACGTTTGTACAGGAAGCGCTCCCAACACTGCGCTGCCAAGATTAAAATAACGATATCCGACAGAGCCGCTATAATTGATTTTTCGGCTCTTATCCTCATACAAACTATGCTGTACGCCAAAGCCTAATTCATAGGCCAGGTTATGTCTTGTATTATCAGCAAAGCCAGGAACTTGTGGTACAGCACTTCCAGTGATAGAAGCAGGCGCCTCCTGATAACCTTTCAGACGATTAGCCGTATCACCTACACCAGCCAGAATAAATGGCTGCCAGTTATATGCCTGATATAATAAGCGGGTTTCAGCTAATATTACATTGCTGGTTGCCTGAAAGCGGTAAGTTAGCGGATCAAAAAGACCGACGTTAATAAAGGGATATTCAATCCCTCGTACTTTCCCTAACCGTAAGGAATAACCAGCGATGCCGAGGGAAAATTCTGTTTGCGGCGTAAGTGCAGTAAATGCATGGCTAATGCCTACCCCCCAAAAACCTTGCCAGTCATTTTTTTTAACCGTTTGATAGCTATTGGTAACAAAGCTGTTCAGTGCAACGTAAGGTTCATTATCAAGCCGGGAGACATTAAGCCCTCCCGCAATAAATGCCGTGAATAGATCCGCATGGAGCAGCGAGGGAAATAGAGAAAGACCTAAAACCAGTTTTTTCAAAGTTAAATCCATTTAAAAATATAATAAAGAACAAATAGATATATCATGGTTAGTTTTAAAATCAAGAGCTATTGCTTTTACCCAACCATCTTTTGTTGGATCAAACGAACCAACCTACTTTGTGATATAAATATAGGGATGTTGGGTTTTATCCAGCCAATGGAGAATCGCTATCAGCTGGCTTTCTTCAAATGCAATACAACCATATGTTCCTGTGTCTGCGTTTTTCCATATATGCATAAAAATAGCACTGCCTTTTCCCGGTATGATTGGCGTCATGTTATAACCGACTATAGCGCCGCGTTTATAAATCGGGATATCCATAATTTCAAAACTTTTCGCCTTAGTTGCTCCGGTAACCCAGGTGTTGTAAGCAGGGCTTTCAGGATCATCAATAAACTTATCTTCTCTGGTAATAAATTTATAATCCATTCTGAGCGGCATAGGCTCTGTGCCAAAGGCTGCAACCAGAGGATATAAACCTTCTGGTGTTTTTTTATCACCCTCGATCTTTTGATTGGCAGAAATGATCCCCTGTTGGCCAACTACCGCCGGAAACGGCGATGACAACACCCGGTGCCAGGAACCACTTCTCTTCTGGCATGCCGTTGCCTGCGCTTTCAATCCACTCAGTGATTTAATTATAAGAACCTGGCTGCTATCAGGAGGAAGTATAGATTTATCCAGGGCATCTATCAGTTGACAACTATCCTGTGTGGCTAAAATGGATTTATAAATCATGATAATTGGAATTAATGCAATTAAAACTGCAGCTACTACATAGTATTTAATTTTCATAGTCATCCTTACAGAGCATTAATTTCACACAATCAAAGCTGCATTTCTGATTTTTTACTGTAGTTCTTATTAACCATTAATAAAATCTTATCTTCCAAATCCCGGGCAACGGATAATGGCTTATTGATGCTGTTAATCACAATGGAAAATACAACAGGATCTTCCCCGGGACGTAGTAAATACCCTGATAAAGATGAAACATCATGCATCGATCCAGTCTTTGCGTAAACCAGACCAGCAAGCTCAGTATTTCTCATCCGCGTCGATAAAGTGCCTGATATACCTGATTGCGGCAAAGCAGTTAAAAACATGCCCTGCATATCGGGTTGGCTATAAATGGTGGTTAGCAGGCTCACTAGCTGGCCGGGTGTTGCCAGATTGTAGCGGGTTCCCATACCATCAGAGAGCTGAAGTTGAGTAAAATCGAGCTGGGTATAATGCTGCAACACTTGCTTGATTGCATAAATCCCCTGCTTGTAGTTTCCCTGACCAGTCAATTTATAGGCCACCTGCTTAAATAAACTGTCAGCATAAATATTATCCGACTCTTTCAGCATAACGCTAACCAGCTTAATCAGCGGTTCCGATTCAATACGTGCAATCTCTTTAACTTCAACAGGCGCTTTACCCGCCATTATTTTACCGTTTAAACGAATACCGTGCTGCTTTAAGCCTTTTTGCACTAACTGCCGTATTACCAACTCAACATCCGGTACAGCCAGTTTGTATTCGACCGGGTTTTCACTTGCTGCCATGCAACCATAAAGCCTGAGTGTGTTGGCATTTTTGGTTTCTATATTCAGGTTACAATGTTCTTTTTCATTCTCTTTGGAGGCAGTGACTACCTGATTAATCAGCGTCAGCCGCGGATTGACCGTTTTCGCTTTAAATTTTACGGGTAGACCTGGCTGCTTTGCAGGCGTTACCTGATAAGTTTCAGCATTTTCATCAATAATTGCTGCACCAGTAGGCGCTGCGTAATACCAGCCCAAATCATCGTAAGAATTACCCCCAGCATAATCCGGCGGCTGGTATCGCGTGGTATCGATAATAATATTGCCGTTAATTGTTTTACTGCTTTTATTAGCCCAATCTGTTATTAATTTTCCAAGATCGGCACTGGATAATGAAGGCGAACCGGTAAAAATTAAATAAATATTGTTTTTATGGCTGGCAATGCGGGTAATAAAGCGGAATGCCGGTTTCAATTCGTAAAGAGCCGCGGCAGCGGTAAAAAGTTTGGTACAACTTGCCGGAGTAAATAATTTATTCGCATTTTTACTATAAATAACATCTCCCGTAGCCAAATTTTTAATTAAAACACCCACTACTGCGTTAGGCAGCTGTTGCTCAATAAGGGTATCTATTTTTTGTGGCAATGAAGAGGAATTGAATGCAAATGAAGGAAAAGCAACGATTAAAAAATTTAATAAGCTGAAAATGAATTTCACCATAAAACACCTGTTTGAAGATCCATATGTTTTTTTATTTCCTTTTAGTATTTTATCAAGTTTTGGGGATAAAGTTAACTCTAAGGAATGTTGGCTTTACAGCCCAACCTTTGTACGAAACACTTTTATGTTACATGTAGGTTGGGTCGTTTTGACCCAACATTACCAATTTTCAATAGTTTTTCAGGCTTAGCGTAGTTGATAAAAAAATTTGTTGGGTCGAAACGACCCCACCTAAACTGATTTGATTTACCTCACTTGCAGATGAAATTATTTTGTCATATAATTTTATATGAAACCACTACGGAGCAATATTATGAAAACAGTATCATTAAGCTCTAATAACGAAGCCGTAGTTCTTACTAAAGCGATATGTAATTTAGCAAAAAATTACGCTTTAAGTGGGAAGGATCTGCATAATATTACCGGATTCAGTGAGTCCAGCATTACCAGAATGCGTCAGGGCCAAAAACTCATCTCGCCTGATAGCAAAGAAGGAGAAATTGCTCTGCTTTTAATAAGGGTTTATAGAAGTTTAAATGCCATGGTTGGCAACAACCACGAAAAGGCTATCGCCTGGCTACGCTCCAAAAACCGGAATTTTGCAAAAACACCTTTGGAAGAACTGCAAAAGCTTCCCGGTCTGATTTCAGTGCTTAATTATTTAGATGCCATGCGCGGTAAAATATGACTATTTGGGAGGATTGCAAGGGAATTGAGCAAATCACTGCCATTAGTGAAAAACCGTGGCGGGTAGTAGAAGCTCAACATATTTCCAGCTCGCGGGATTTGGTTGATGACATTGAAGAGCATGAGCTATTGGAACAATTGCTGGAAGATACTAAACCTGATATTGATAAACAATATAATTACCTCATTTTTACGCCATTTCGTTATCCTCCGCTGGAATATGGATCGCGTTTTGGACAAAAACATGAAAAGTCTTTATGGTATGGCTCACTAGACTTGCCTACCGCCATGGCAGAAGTCGCTTATTACCGGTTAAAATTTTTCGCTGATACCCAGGCTGATCTGGGTTATATTGAGCTCCCTCTGACTGCTTTTAGCGTACTGCTGCAGACAAAAAAAGGAATCGATCTCACTACCCTGCCCTTTAACCGGTTCAGCGACTCCATTTCGCATAAAAACTCCTATCTTGACAGCCAGACTTTAGGCAGCGATATGCGGAATGCTGAAATTGAAGCCTTTATTTTCTTTTCAGCCAGAACCTCGGAAATGAAGAAAAATATTGCGGCTTTTACACCGAATGTCTTTTGTAAAACCAATTCAGGGTACATTAACGAACAGCAAAACTGGCGATGCCATGCCTCGAAAGAGGCTGTGGAATTTTCACGCCAAAATCTGTTTTGTAATGAAAAAATGGTATTTCAGAAAGTTGATTTTTAGAGTGGCCTGTTGGTTAAAGGAGTGTTGGGCTGTATAGCCCATAGCCGTCAAGCTAAGCCAGGTACATAGGAAATTAGAATAGTAAATGTACAAAATTCCTTAACTGACTGCTATGTGTTTTACAGTCCATATTCGTTCGGCCTGAGGAAAATGCGGAGCATTTGTCTCGAAGGCGTGGCACTGTACCACAGGCTTCGAGACAGCGCTAACGCGCTTCCTCAGCCCGAACGATATTGTGAAATATAGAAATTTAATTCCTTAGCTTGACGGCTATGGGCTGTATAGCCCAACACTCTTTATTTCAATATAGTAGCTGTAAATTTGCTTCGCAGATAAAAACCACGAGGTAACGTTAAAATTTTGCTTCCCTGGCTATCATAGCCATAACAAAGCGATTTCGCATTCGCTGCCTTGGGTCTGATTTGCAGATATTCTCCCATATTGGAGTCAATTTCTTCCAGCTGACCGGTAATAATCATAGTGGTTAACTCGTGCCAGTCTCCAGCCAGAATAGTTTCTTCTTCATGGGTTGGCGACCATAAAAAGGCTTTGCCAATACGTCGGTATTCAAACGGTATTTCTTTTATGCCTTCTACCGGTACCCACAATACCCTTTTTAGTTTCTGATAGCATTGCGACGTGCGCCATTGTTGCTGGGCAATGGTTAATAATGGGACTGAAGTGACAAACGTTGATTCAGCAGGCATTCCGTGGTGATTTAATGGGATAGTCTTAAGCTCAATCCCTAGATAATTAAAATCAGGTTCGGGTTTTGTTCCTGCTGTGGTTCCCAAAGCCGCCTCAATTGCAGCGCCAGCCCAACCCTTTCTTTTCGGTGGTTGGGCCGGTATTGAGTATTGCATCAATTCTGATAATTGGGCAAACGTCAGGCCTTCAATTATCCTGCATCGCTCCAGCAACTCCTGCTCAGTTTGGGGCGGTAAGGCTGGCAGGCGCGCTTTCATTTTTAGCTTCTTTTTTAGTCTCTTTCTTACTCTCGTTTATCTCAACGCTAAATGGCGGTATCGGGGGTTTGATACCAGCCATTTTAAACTGTTCATAAATAGCAAACAGTACTTTTGAGCGTACTTCAAAGCGGGTATGAATCTGGACATCTATAAAGTAACGTACTTCAAACTCAATCAGTGCGTCATCAATCTGCTTTAGAAATACCTGAGCTGGCGGCTCGTTAACAATTTCAGACGTGGTAGCCAATACATCAAAAATCAGTTGTTGCACAATCGCCGGATCATCGGCGCGGCTGACTTTGATTGGAAAAACAGTGCGTACAATACCATCCTGATGGGTCCAGTTAGTAAAGGGTTTATTCAATGTTTCCGCGTTTGGAATCAATACTTCCATATTATCCCAGGATGAAACCCGCATGGAACGTATGCCAATATGAGACACCTTGCCTTCAAAACCACCTAGACTAATTAAATCTCCTTCGCGTACCGGGCGCTCAATCAATAACATCAGCCCGCCAATGATATTACTGGCAAAATCACGCAAACCAAATCCCATACCGACAGCCAAACCGCCCACAACCATCGACATCCCGCTAAAATCAAGCCCCAAAACCCGTAACGCAACAAATCCCCCAATAAGAATAATGGCGTATTGGGTAAATACCGATAGACTGTTTCTGATGCCGGCATCTCTGGCATCGCTATATAACCAACGATAGCAGAATTCACGAGTCCAGCGGGAAATCCAGATAAATAATGACGCAACAATCACAAACTCAAGAATGCTGACAGCGGTAATATGAATGCCTGAAATATTAATCAGCGGATATTCGCCAAACTGATACAGGCTGGTAACTACCAGCGAATCGGAATGCCAGCCAAATAATTGGAATAACATATAAAATGACAGAACAAACAGACAAAGCCTTAATATCCGGTCAATTGGTTTAAGAAAAACCTCAATCCATAACCAGCCATTTTTCAGCGAAGAAATCATCCATTCGGAAATCAGCTCCAACGCATCAAATAACAAACCGCGCATTAACACATAACCGGAAATAATTAATAAAATCTGAACCTGGTATAAACTCATCGTCCAGGCTAGATTAATGTAACCAATCAGACCGATTATTGCAGTGGTGAACAGTGTAACCGGCGTTAAAACAACCAGCAGCATAACGGCATTTCTCAGATAACCCTTTTTATTTTGCAGCACCGGGTACAGAAGATGGTTAATCACCTCGCGGCTCTTCCAGGCTACGCAAGACACGGCAACCAGAAACAACATAAACAAGCGGTTAAAAATATCCTGTAGAATTATAGGCAACGGCAGCAAATGAGCAAAAACCATCAGCGCTGTAGTCCAGCCGCCGGCAAGTAATAACCATTTAATTCGATAATACAGCCTGACATCTTTTCCTGATGAATCACTGATGCGCTCCATTAACATCAGTCGGGCAATTAATATCATGCTGCGGAAAGTTAACCAGACCACAATCAGGTTAAATAATAATTGATAGTTCACAAACGGTACCTGATTCAGGTACAAAGCAACAAGAAGCAGCGAGGTAATAGTCAGATGCGGCATGTTTCGGTTCAACAGGCTTAATGCGCCATCGTATAAATGGCCTGATAATCTGGAACGCTCCTTATCCAGTGTCAGCCGTTTGATTAACAGCTTATGCAGACTGAGCATGATGCCCAGACAGACAGCCAGTGCAAACCAGACCAGCATAGCTGGCAAGTTATCCTGCCATAGATAATTGTCGATTGTTTTAAGCGTCAGTGATTTGACATAGGAGTAAAACTGAAAAGGCATGCGCGAAAACTGTTGTAAAATTGATGGCCAGCTATCAAGCTTATATTCTGCCAGGCTTTGCCGGGTTGATAATTGCTTTTTCAGCTCGTGCTGATGATTTTCCAAATCCTCTTGTAAGGTTTGCTCCTGAATACCAATTCCGGCAATCCTGGCATTTACTATCCTGACTAAAGAAGCGAATTGCTGCTTGATGTTGTTATCAGTCAAATGAGGCTGCTCGTTTTTAAGCATCTGCAGCATTTTTTTCAGCGCCTGCTCCATATCGGATAACTGACTTATTGAATCTTTATATATATCTGCAACAGTCTGCAATGTCCTGATATCCGGTTTTTTCAACAGCATATAATCGGCTTTGGCCAGTTTACGTTGCAAGTTAAGCTCGGCCATTTTATATTGGGTTAAACTGATAATCTGATTATTAAGCAGCAAACGGGCTTCGATCGTGTAGCTTGATTTAAACTCGCCGCCCGCCTTGATTTCCTGTTGCAGCTTCAGACTGTTTTCAAACAGTTTTTTTAACGAAGCGCTCAGGCGATCTTCCTGCTCATGCAGGGAAGTAAGCTGTTTGAGCATTTCAGCGCGTGACCGCCATAGTTCCAACACGTGACTTTGCTGAACTAAAAGATCCTGGTATCGCAGGGCCAGACCTAAGTTTTCATTTATCAAATCAATCGTTTTTTTAGTGATCTCATTCAAGTTAGCGACTTTTTCTATTTTTTCCTGCGCGCTTTCCTGAAGCGGGGATGAAATCGTTGATTGTTGCAAGCGTTTCAGTTTTTGACTGTAATCCTGTTGCACTTTTTTCTGGTTTACCAAAAAACTCTCAAAACTGGCAATTTTTGCTCGGTTTAAAGCAAGCATGGCATCATTTTGCTGCAGCTTTTTGTGGTAATCAGCCTGATCAACCGGTGCCTGATCGATATTCATTTCACTGATAGCCAGTGTCAGGTTAGATTTTTCCTGAGTCAGATACTCAAGCAACTTTCCTGAGTTGTCTTCAAATTGCGCGTACAGTGAACCTGCACTTATGAAAAGTACTACAAATAAAACCAAAGTGTTAAGCCAGCTTTTCTGCAAAGCAAAAAAACTGGCCAGTCTGTTATTTCGTTTGTAAATTTGCTGCAAGGCGAATTCCCAACTCTGTAAGCTGCGCGCTTCCAACCGCTGTAGGCGCATTAGTTAATAAACAAGATGCTGATTGGGTTTTTGGAAACGCAATCACATCACGAATTGACGTTGAGCCAGTCAGTAACATTGCCAGACGATCAACACCAAGCGCAATCCCGCCATGTGGGGGGCAGCCATATTGCAGCGCTTCGAGCAGGAAGCCGAATTTTTCTTTTGCTTCTTCTTCCCCTATGCCTATCAAATCAAACACTGCCTGTTGCAGCTGTGGCTGGTGAATACGGATTGAGCCGCCGCCAATTTCATAACCGTTAATGACAATGTCATAGGCTCTGGCAAGTGTTTTTGTCGGTTGAGCACGCAATTTTTCGCTATCGAGTTCTTGCGGTGAAGTAAATGGATGGTGCATTGGCTGCAGGTTTCCTGTTTTAGCATCAATCTCAAACATTGGCCAATCAACAACCCATAGTAAACGCCATCCCGCCTCAACCAGACCGCGATCGTGGCCAAGTTTTACTCTGAGTGCACCCATTGATTCATTGACCAGTGTTTCTTTACCTGCACCAAAGAAGACAACATCGCCAGTTTGGGCATTTACTCTCTGCAGAATTGCTTCTACTGCGTCTTCTGATAAAAACTTGATAATAGGCGATTGTAAGCCTTGATGACCCTGACTGCGATCATTCACTTTAATATAGGCTAACCCTTTTGCCCCATAAATTCCAACGAAATCACCATAACCATCAAGCTCTTTGCGGGTAAGCTCGCAACCATTGGGCAGTTTCAGCGCCACAACCCGGCCTTCCGGATCGGAAGCGGCGGAAGCGAATACATTAAATTGACAATCTTTAACCAGATCAGCAACATCGACAAATTCCAGCGGTATTCTCAGATCAGGTTTATCGCTGCCAAAGCGGCGCATTGCTTCAGCAAAAGTCATTCGCGGCAGTGTGTCGGGCAGTTCAACGTTTAATACTTCTTTAAATATCTTTTTGAGCATGCCCTCAATCAAACTCTGGATGACCGTTTCATCAATAAATGACATTTCAATATCAAGCTGAGTAAATTCAGGCTGTCTGTCGGCACGTAAATCTTCATCACGGAAACAGCGCACTACTTGATAATAACGATCAAAGCCAGACATCATCAACAACTGCTTGAATAACTGGGGTGATTGCGGCAGAGCGTAAAACTCGCCTGGATGAACGCGTGATGGAACCAGATAATCCCGCGCACCCTCTGGTGTTGCTTTGGTCAGCATCGGCGTTTCGATATCGGTAAAATGCTGGGCATTTAAATACTCGCGCATGCACCGAATCATATGATGACGAATTGTTAAATTTTCCTGCATTGCATTACGGCGTAAGTCAAGATAACGATAACGGTAACGCATGTCTTCACTAACCTGCTGGTGATCATCTGGCAGGAACGGAGGAGTCTGCGACTGATTCAGAATTGTTAACGCATTGCCTACGATTTCAATTTTACCAGTAGGCATTTTATCATTAATCATACCTTCGGGGCGTGGACGGACTTTCCCTGTAACCTGAACAACAAATTCAAGGCGCAGTTTTTCTGCAACGGCAAATACATCGGTTAACTCAGGTTCATAAACAACCTGAACCAGACCCGTGCGATCCCTGATATCAAGAAAAATCACCCCGCCATGATCACGGCGATTATGCACCCAACCGCAGACGGTTACTGTTTCATTGTTCAGATTTTCATTTACTTTTGCACAGTAGTGGGATCGCATAATGGGTTCACCTATTTATATTGTTTTGTATTATTGTTTCTTCTGATTGCACAACGCCAAGCGAGATAATCAGTTTTAATGCTTCGTCGGTTGTCATGTCTAATTCAATCGCATCCTGTTTTGGCACTACGATCAGAAATCCTGAAGTCGGATTCGGTGTTGTAGGGATAAAAACCGTCAGCATTTCCTGACCAGTCTGGCTTGCAATACTTCCCTGAGCCTTTCCAGTTAAAAAAGCGATACTCCATAGCCCTTTGCGTGGGTATTCTATGAGCATCACTTTACGAAATGCCTGGCTGTTAGTAGCAAAAACCGCTTGAATGACCTGCTTGGCAGCGTTATAGATCGAGCGAACAAGTGGAATTTTACTCAGAACAATCTCGCCCCACTCTACCAGACGCTGACCGAGTATGTTGGTTGCAATAATACCGGTTATTACCAGGATTGCGAGTGATAAAAAAACGCCAAGTCCAGGTACTCTGAATCCCAGCAATTGCTCAGGTTGATAGCCGGTCGGCAATAAAGCAATCGTACTATCGAGCATGTCTACAATAAACCGTAACACGACAAATGTAACGACTATAGGCAGCCAGACAGCGAGTCCAGTTAAGATAAAGCTTTTAAACGACCGGCTTTTCAATCTACATCACCCTCATTAATCGCTGGAATCAGTTGTCGTAGTTGAAGTACCTGCTTCTTTCCCGCTCGAGGCAGATGAGGCTGTTTTGTTTTTAAAATCAGTGACATACCAACCGCTGCCTTTTAATTGAAAGCCACTCGCAGACACAAGCCTGACCGCTGTGTCATTTAAACATTGCGGGCATTTTTTTGCGGGCTGGTCACTGATTTTTTGCATCAAATCAAAGTGATGATGGCAACTTGTACACTCATACTCATAAATTGGCATCAACAAATCTCCGTAACACTGAAAAATTAATTAAAAAAAGTTCAATTATTATATACTTACTGCAACGCTGCAGGCAAGGTGGAATTTGATTTAAACATAGGTGGGTAGTTTGAATTAAATTTCTCCATTTAACTATATCGTTCGGGCTGAGGAAGCGCTTTAGCGCTGTCTCGAAGCCTGTGGTTCAGTGCCACGCCTTCGAGACCAATGCTCCGCATTTTCCACAGGCCGAACGGGTATGGGGTTTACAACCCAATCTATATCTTGATTATACGGAACCGTTGCTAACAAGGGACTATCGAGCTTTTCTTTCAACGTTGCAATGTTTTCTTCAAGCATTAACATATTACTATCAAGGCAATTAGCTATCCAGCCGGTAATTGCCGCTTTTTGCTGTTTAAGTACGGCTTCGGTCAATAAAGCTTGGTTTATACAGCCTAATCGTATGCCGACGACTATAATAACCGGGATAGACAGGCATTCAATGAAGTCAAGCCAGGTTTCCTGTTCATTCAGCGGAACCATCAGCCCGCCCGCTCCTTCGATTAACAGGTAATCAAATTGGTTATAACGCGACTCATTACAAAAGGCGGCCAGTTCTGCCGCTGTCAAGGACTGGTTTTCATGCCTGGCAGCCAAATGGGGCGAAACCGGTGTTTTAAACGACCAGCGATTAACCGGTGTTATTGGGTCAGCATTAAAATGCTGTAAGCGGATAATATCGTCATTTATCCCATTACTCCCGCTCGCAACTGGCTTCAAAGCTTGTGCTGCGTAATTGTTGTTATTGAAATACTTAAGCAACAGACAAGTCACATGGGTTTTACCACAATCCGTGTCTGTGCCGGTAATGAAATAACGTTTCATGCAGTAAAACGCTCGATATGCTCAATAAACTCATTCTGATGCGACAGAAATGGCAAATGGGCCGCCCGCCTGAATAAAGCATAATCAAATGAAGGAAATAACTTTTTCATAGCCAACATGGTTGCTCTGGGCGTGATGGAATCGAGACGGCCAAACACATAACTTACCGGTTTCTGATAATGTTTCAGCAAATCCCGTAAATCCCACTCGGCCAATGCCTTCAAGCCATTTTTTAAAGCCTCTGATGAGGGTAAAAAATGCACTGTATTCTGGTAAATCTGATTTTGGAGCTGCAGGTTTACAAATTCAACTGCTGCAGCTTCTGGATTACTAACCAGATTGGCATAAAAATTCTCAAACATTCGCCGCTCAACACCAGGCCAATCATCATTTTTCAGAAAACAGGGTGAAGAAGCCACATTGATTAGATGTGAAACCCTCTCACTTTCCTCTAAGGCAAAACGTGTCGCATATAAGCCGCCCATTGACCAACCTACAAGGGAAAATTTCTCAGGCAAGCGATCAAGCAACATCGTTTTAAAATCGCCCCACTCCATCGTCGAACTTTGTCCAAATCCCGGCAAGTCAACCAGATAGACCGAAAACTTATCTTTAATTGCCTCAGCTAAAGGCAACCAGATTGAATGATCAAACCCCCACCCATGAAAAAAAACCAATGGTTTTCCGTTGCCTAATGTTTTAATGGACAGATTCATATATCGCCTCTAAGTGCCACAGTAAATTATCAATATGCTCAGGCTCATGATGCGCATTCAAGACAATACGCAACCCTGTACTTTTACGGGAAACCGTTGGCTCGCGCATGGCACGGCAACTGATTCCCTGAGCTTTAAGCGCTTCAGAGAATTTAACCGCCTTATAAGGGCAACCTAATCGTAACTGTTGAATTTGAGTCTGAGAATTACTCCAGATCATGTCAGTATTTACGATTTTTTGCCTGAAATAAGCGATCAAATTAAATAACTTTTCGCGCTTTTCATGAGCATCATACACAACTGTTAGACATTCGAGAAGAGCATATGCTAATGCCGGGCTAAAAGCAGTTGAATAAATTAACGATCGCGCACATTGAAATAAGGCATCAATCCATTCAGCCCTCCCTGCAACCAACGCACCTTGAAAACCAAGCGCTTTACCAAAAGTAATAATTCTAAGCGGAATGTCGTCCTGAGTCAGACCAGCCTCAAGAACGCCGCCCATACCGTTTTTTCCCATAATACCGAAAGAATGCGCTTCGTCCACAATGCAAGATGGACTCATTTCAACAATCCTCTTCAAATCAGCCTTCCGGCCGCTCATGCTGAAAATTGACTCTGTGATCACCGTATACTGCCCGGTTACAGTTTTTAGTTTTCTGGCCAGATCATTTAAATCAGTATGCAGGAAACGCGAATACCTGACCCTGGATAATTGAATACCATCATAAATTGAGGCATGGATATCTTTATCAATCAGGATATGATAATCAAGGCGGCCAAGCAGGCTTGCTATGGCCAGATTAGCAGCATAGCCAGATGAAAAAACCAGGGCGTCATCAACGCCCAGGCGTTCGGCAAATGCTTTTTCCAATTGTTTATGAATGGGATGATAACCACAAACAGCCATGGAAGCTCCAGAGCCTGCAGGATAATGCTCAAACCCACGCTTATACGCCTCCTTGATGCGGGGATCATTACGCAAAGACAAATAGTCGTTGCTGCAAAAATTGTGCGAATCAGCAATATCCGTAAAACACTCCCGCTGGCGATATAACCCCTGCTGCTTCAATTGTTCAATCAATATATGCGCGTTCATGCCGGTAATGCATTCAGCCCAAGCTTGGTAAACAAGACATCGTCTTTTTCTTTCTGGTTGATCGAGTCGCAAGTCAACATTTTATCAGCGGTAAATACTGAATTAGCGCCAGCAAAAAAGCATAATGCCTGCAATTCTTCCGACATATCTATCCGCCCGGCTGTGAGACGTATAAAGCTTTGCGGTAGCAGAATACGGGCTGTTGCAATTGTCCGGACGATCTCAAAATTGTCTATCCTCTCTTTGTGAGCCAGCGGCGTTCCTTCAAAACGTACCAATTGATTAATTGGAACACTTAATGGCTGGGGTTCCATATTGGCTAAAGTCATAACAAACTCCACTCTGTCATTTTGAGTTTCACCCAACCCCAATATTCCACCACAACAGACTTGCATACCGGCCTCACTGACCTTTTTGATAGTATCCAGCCGGTCGTCAAATGTTCGGGTTGTAACAACTTTATTATAATAGGAAGGCGACGTATCAATATTGTGATTATAATAATCAAGACCGGCATCTTTTAGTTCATGTGCCTGCTCGCCGGTTAACATGCCAAGCGTCATACAGGTTTCAAGACCCAGCGCTTTTACTTCATGAATCATTTGTTTCAATTTCGGCATTTCCTTTTCAGGAGGATTACGCCAGGCGGCACCCATACAAAACCGTTTGGCGCCGTTTGCTTTTGCCTGCCGGGCATGCTCCAGGACTGTATCTACATCCATCAGCTTATGTTTTTCAATAATGGTATTATGATGACCGCTTTGCGAGCAATAGCCGCAATCCTCTGGACAGGCGCCGGTTTTGATGCTTAATAACTGAGCGATTTTAATGGTATTTGCCGGATGATTTGCTTTATGAACGGTATGTGCTTCATAGAGTAAATCATGCAATGGTTGTGTATAAATTTTGTTTACTTCAGAAAATTGCCAATATTTTTTTGCTGTTTCCATTTTGGCTACCTTGGTTTTAAGAAGGTTACATGATAAGGTTCGCCATCTTATTGTCAACTTATTTTTAATTTATGGTTAACATGACAGAATTAAGCGCGCGCGACCTGAAACATATCTGGCATCCCTGTATGCAAATGAAAGATTTTGAGACTCAGCCTTTATTGGAAATCAGGTCTGCCAAAGGGTGCTATCTCTATACAAATCACGGTCGATTGATCGATGGAATCGCCAGTTGGTGGTGTAAATCATTAGGACATAGCCATCCTGCAGTCATTCACGCAATCAGCGAGCAATTGGTAAAATTTGAACATGTTATCTCAGCCAATACAACTCACCCGTTAATGGTTGAACTGGCAGAGAAACTGGCTGAAATTACCGGCAAACAACGCATTTTTTTTGCCAGCGACGGTTCCAGTGCCGTTGAAATTGCGATGAAACTGTCTCTCCATGCGAACCAGATTAAAGGCAATAACCAGCGAACCGAGTTCGCAGCATTAAAAAACAGTTATCATGGCGAAACATTAGCAGCTTTAAGCGTTAGTGATTTGGGAGTATATAGCAAACCCTATCAAGGGATGGGCACAAAATGCCATTTTATTGAGCACATACCTTATTTTAACGCCGATGAACCGCACGATAATGATTATGTCCAACAATGCTGGAACCAAACCGTTGTTTTTCTTGAACCAATCAAACATGCATTATCAGCCATTCTGGTTGAACCTTTAGTTCAGGGTAGCGGTGGCATGTTGTGTTATAGCCCGGCCTATCTGCATTTGCTTGCTAATTGGGCGAAGGAAAATGATATCTATCTTATTGCTGATGAAATCATGACCGGGATTGGCCGCACCGGCAGTTGGCTGGCATGCAGTCAGGCTGATGTCAGCCCCGATCTGATTTGCCTGTCTAAAGGCTTGACCGGAGGAACTATCCCTTTTAGCTGCGTTATGATCAATGAAGAAATTTATCAGCTTTTTTATGATGATTATCATAAAGGGAAATCCTTTCTACACTCGCATACCCACAGTGGAAATGCGCTGGCGATTGCGGCAGCGCTGGCGACTTTAAACACAATTGAACAGGACGGCTTACTGGAAAAAGCTAGTTCACTAGGTGTTTTCATGCGTGAACAGCTTAATCAGATAGCGGAAGAGACCGGGTACTTGAAAAATGTCCGTGGTATAGGCGCTATTGCCGCCGCTGATATGCCCTTTCCACTGGAAATGCGGCTCGGGAAGCAATTAGAACAGGAGGCATTAAGCCGCGGCGCGCTATTACGCCCGCTTGGTCATACTGTATATTGGCTGCCGCCATTGAATATTGAACAGGAAACTATTGTTAAATTGGGTGAAATCACCCTAAACTCTATTATGGCAGTGTGCAGTTAACCGCGCACAGGACAATTTTTGTAGGTTGGGTCGTTTTGACCCAACAAGTTAAATTCACAGTACACGATACTTTAATAAACTAAAGGCAGGAGCAATAATGAGCAAATGGATTATGTCTTTCCTGTTAGCATTTTTATGTAACGGATTACTGGCAACATCAACTGATTCCTGGAACTGTACGGCCTATGACCAAGGCAGCGGTCAGTGGACGGCCAGTAGTGATTATGAGCGGTCCGCTATAAACAAAGCCATGGAATTATGTAAAAAATCCAGCCAATATCCGACAACCTGTAAAATATCAAAAAATGATTGCGATTATCTGGCAAATGGTCAATCGACCAGACCTATGTGGCAATGCAAAGCATTAGATCAAATGGCTAAAATATGGCCAAGCAGTTATTATACGCAGCGTGATGATGCCGCCATTGCAGCCAGGTCGTTTTGTGAAGAAAAAAGCGCTTTTCCTGATACATGCTATGTCAATTTAATAACGTGTAAAAATGTGAATCAAGTGGAGTATTAATGCTTTGTATCGGTTTAACAGGTAATATCGCCAGCGGTAAATCAACGGCTCTTAACCATTTTCAGACACTCGGAGCCTGTATTATTAATGCTGATCATGTGGCGAGAGAATTAACGCAGGCAAACCAGCCTGCGCTGACCGAAATTGCACAGCATTTTGGTCAACACATTATCCTGGCTAATGGCGAGCTGGATCGCCGTCAGTTACGGGAAATTATTTTTGCTGATGTGAAGCAGCGGATTTGGCTTGAACAGTTACTTCATCCACTTATTAAACATGCGATTCAGCACAGGCTGTCCCGATGCAGCAATGCCCCCTACTCTGTTATTGAAATTCCGCTTTTAAAAAGCAAACAAGACTACCCTTATCTTGATCGCGTACTTGTTTTGCTGGCGCCAACCCACATTCAAGTACGCCGGGTTATGGAGCGCGACAATTGCGATGAGCAGCAGGCACTGTCAATTCTGGCCAGCCAACCGGATGATGCATCACGGCGAAGTCTGGCAGATGATTTGATAATTAATGATGGTTCTGCAAATAATTTGTTAAAAACTATCAATCAATTACACGAAAAGTATTTACAATTGGCTGCTAAAAAGTCATCATAGTGTAATTGCCCATATGCTAGTGAAGTTGCACCTTCAAGTTATGGTTTTAAATTTGTAAATGGCTAAGGACAGCATCTTTTATGTTTTCAGATACTATCACTTTTCAGTTAGCTACCCATTTCCTGCCCAGGGTGGCCTTGCGGGTGGAATGTCTTTACCAAACAATTAATCAGGCGTGCGAAGAAACACATCCGGTTATTCACCATTACGCGCTGAAAAATACAATCGAAATTATCCAGCTTATTGAAAAACCCGAGTTAAAAAGCCGTTTTCTTAAAGAGCTAATGCGAATAGAACATACGTTAATCCGCTATAACAATAGTTTTGACCGGGAGTTGCAGGAGAGCCTGCACGATCAGATTCATAATCTGAACCAGACGGTAGGCAGATTTGGCGATAAGATTCATACAATTCCGTTTTTACAATCAATCCGGGTAAGCCAATCACTACACAATCAGGATTGCGAAATTCATTCGCCGCAATTGTTATTATGGCTAGAATCTGATCCCATAATCAGACAACGGGATTTGATGCTGTGGTTAAGTTACATACAACCATTAACCACAGCGGTTAATCTGTATCTGAAATTATTACGCAGTACTGCTGAATTTGATCAGATTGAGTTGGTAAATGGTTTTTATCAAAGGCCAATTCCATCAAAAACATCTTGCCATCTGATATTATTGCGCATGAATAAATCCAGCGGGATAGTTCCGCGTATGCAACTTGGTCATCATGGTTTCAGTTTACGTTTGTGTGAGGCTAATAGTATGCATGAAATCCGACAAGCCAAGGCTTCTGTTGATTTGGCGATCTGCCAGATTTGATTAATTTGCCAATCACAACCTGTTTTTGCCAAATATTTTAAGTTAAACTATTAGAGTATTTTAGCGAAGCATCGATAAGGATTGCTCCGCTAACGCTCGCAAGATGGGCTTTTTTGCTATAGATAAAAAAGGAATTTATATATGATGCCTAATTTGGATATTATTCATGCAATTTTCCCTTTTCTTGGTTTAGTGCTATTGATTGCAGGTTTAAAAACCAGCCATAAAAACCTGATTGTTATTTCGCTCTGGCTGAGCTTGATTGCCATCCTGATTCATTATCGCCTGTCGGGCGGAGAAATATTGGGAAGTTATTTTGGTTATCTGCATACATTAGTTTATTCAATCAACCTGCTGGTATTGCTTATCGCCATTATTTATTTGCTGGTACATTTTGCCAAAGAGGCCGGTTCGGGCTTTATCCGTTATACCACAGGCTTAATTGCAGCGATTTCCATTACCAGTATTGTCATTTTACTTGGCAACCTCTGGACGAATGCTTATTTTATTGAACATCGATACCCGGGAACTCCCGTATTGCAGGTAGCTACTTTTACTCAACTGGACTATTGCAGTTATAGCCATGTTTTCTATAAAGTTGACAGCTATGGCAAGATTGGGTATTTGTGCCCTAATCATTATGGCTTACTGCCCTCAATCGGATATCTGGATACAGCCCCAGGCTATGTTATCAAGCAACTTCCTGCTGTGCTGCAAACCAAATTTCAAAAGGGAAGCTAAGAATTGTTGAAAATTTGTTCTATTGATTGTTTTTTGATAATATGCGGGAATTTTTATTGATAGTGAACATGATGCGCCGACTGATTATAATTTATTTAATAGGTTTCTGCACAATAAGTTTTGCAATGGCGCCAAAATTAAATTGGGAGCAAGCAGTTGATAACGCGATTGCCAAATATGGCTTGCGTACAGAACCTGAGCTGATTCGTTTTTTTAACAGCGCCCATGTTTCCTATCCGCCTAAAGATATTGCTCTTCTTGCATTCAAGAAAGAGAGGTATATTGAATTATGGGCCAAAGATGAAAAGCAGGCCTGGCAGCATATCCACAATTATCCTTTAACTGCTTTCAGTGGCCGTTTGGGGCCTAAATTAAAAGAGCGTGATGGCCAGATACCTGAAGGGGTCTACCGCCTTGTTACCTTCAACCCATTCAGCAGCATGCATCTTTCAATGATGATTGACTATCCTAACAGTTTTGATCGTCTGCAAGCCAGCAAAGATGGCCGCAAACAATTGGGCAATAATATATTCCTGCATGGTAAGTCATTGTCAGTAGGTTGTCTGGCTATTGGCGACAGAGCGATTGACCAGTTATTTTTACTGGCGCATCGGGTCGGACTGAGCCGGATAAAAGTAATTATTGCGCCAAATGACTTACGGGTCGGCAAACCTGCTACCTCAAACTTTGCGCAACCCAGGTGGCTGCCAGAATTGTATAAGCAGATCAGTGTTGCATTAAATCAGTTTCCGGTAAGCAGGAAGCTTGCAAGGACATGAATGCCCCTCTCCTGTATTGAGAAGAGGGAAATCTTTTACTCGTGTTCGGGAGCTACTACAAATATTCCTGGCGCATTGCGCAGGTATTCGTTGTAATCCATGCCATAACCGAAGATATAATGATCATCAACTTCCAGGCCCACAAAGTCGGCTTTATCCAGACCATCTGGAACACGTTTATGATGCTTGTCAACTAAAACAGCGCTATAAACGCTATCAGCGCCCATAGCTTTAATTTCTTTGATAATCGCCGCTAAAGTCAGACCGCCATCCAGAATGTCATCCATAATTAAAACAGTTCTGCCAGTCAAATCAATAGATGGTTTAACTTTCCACTGCAGTTCGCCGCCATGAATTTCACCGGCATAGCGAGTTGCATGAACATAATCGACTTCCAAAGGGAAATTCAGACGGGGCAGCAAATTACCCATTGGAACAAGTCCGCCAATCATAACACAGAGCACAACCGGGTTTTTATCATGCAGTTGCTGATGAATGTGGATAGCCATTTTATCCAGTGCGGCTTCAATTTCCTCAATAGTGAATAAAAGCGTTGCTTTTTCATAAACTTCTTTAATTTTTTGTGGCGTTGACATGAGTAAAATCCTGAGAATATAAAAAAATTTTGAAACCGTTACTTACGTTTATCGGGTACGGGAAACATGCTGATTTTACTATCATCCCTGGTTTTATCAATAACCTTGCCTGTACCCTGCCTGGTTACCTCATCAATTCGGTATACTGCCTGCAGGGGGATAAAAGTTCTTTTAACCGAACTGAACTCGGCTTTTAAACGTTCTTCAGAGGGATCAACAACTAAAGAAGTATTTTCACCGAAAACAAACTCTTCAACCTCAAGAAATCCAAACATTTCACTTTCACACACTTTACGCGCGTAAATTTCATAAGTAGAGTCCTGATTGGCGAATGTTATCCTGAATATCGATTTTTTAGACATGAAGCAGAACCAGAAATATAAATCCGGCATAGTATAGCGAAAATATAGTGATATCGAAAGTAATTTAAGGGTCGGACTAATGTGATCAGACAATTTTTTTGTATTTCGTGTAGGTTGAGTCGAAACGACCGAACCTACATATATTGCCTGTATAAAGCTCACCAATACGGCGAGAATCCTTATACCAAGCCCGGTACTGGCCTTGAATTTTTCTCTTGAAGAGCCTGAATGAAACCGCTCACTGTAGCCACTTCTTTTCCAACCAGAGCATTACCGGCGCCTGACTTAACAAACGCTCGCAGGTCTTTACCCAGATTGCCATTTCTATAAGTAGACAAGTGTGCGCTTAAATCAACATTCTCTCCCTTTAACGCTGATTTTAAATCAGTAACAGCATCTCGTTTTTGTTTGAAACTCTTTTGAAAGCCAGAAAAAAAGCTGCCATAAAAATACTCTTTTGTTTGCCCGGAGGAGTCAACGACAGCGCTTCGTTTTTTCAGGTAGCTATCCAGCAAGTAGTTGATATGTTTTTCATGATTGCCTGCCTGGGCATAGCCATAAACAATAGCATCAACCTCTGCGCCCTGTTGTCTGCAGGCCTCTACTTTGTCATCGTAGCCTGCAAGCGCATAACCATAAGCAATCTCACTAACGTCTGCACCAAGCCGTCTGCAGGCTTCTACTTTTTCATGATTGCCTGCCACTGCATAGCCCCGAGCAATAGCATTAATGCCTGCGCCGTGTTGTGTGCGATAGGCCTCTACTTTGTCATGATATCCTGCCAGTGCATAACCATAAGCAATCTCACTAACGTCTACACCAAGCCGTCTGTAGGCTTCTACTTTTTCATGATTGCCTGCGATTAAATAGCCTTGAGTAATAGCATTAACGTCTGCGCCGTGTACTCTGCGGTAGATTTCTACCTTGTCATGATAGCCTGCCCGTGCATAGCCAACAACAATCGCGCTAACGTTTGCGCCGAGATGTCTGCAATTCTCTACTTTGTCATGCTTACCGGCCGATGCATAGCCACTAGCAATAGTATGAATGTCTGCACTGTGTTGTGTGCGATAGAACTCTACTTTGCTATCATAACCTGCCATTGCATAGCCATAAGCAATAGTATCAACCTTTGCACCCTGTTGTTTGCAGGCTTCTACTTTGTCATGGTAGCCTGCCACTGCATAACCACAAGCAATAGCATTAATGTCTGCACCACCTTGCCTGTAAGTTTCTACTTTGTCATGATTACCTGCCAGTGCATAGCCCAAAGCAATATTATCAATGGTTGCGCCCTGTTGTTTACAGGCCTCTACTTTGTCATGATTGCCTATCCGGGCATAACCCTGAGCAATCTTATTAACACCTGCTCCGTCTCGCCAGCAGGCCTCTACTCTGTCATGATCACCTGCCAATACATAGCCATAAACAATAGCATCAATGGTTGCGCCCTGTTGTTTACAGGCCTCTACTTTGTCATGATTGCCTGCCACTGCATAGCCAAAAGCAATATTATTAATGTTTGCGCCAAAAAATATATATTTTTCCACTTTTTGATGGTTGCCTGCCTGAGCATAGCCACAAGCAATCGCACTAACGTTCGCACCGAGTTGTCTATAGACCTCTACTTTGTCATGATTGCCTGCCACTGCATAACCATAAGCAATAGTATTAACGTTTGCGCCGAGCTGCCGCATCCACTCTACTTTATCGTGTCTGTCTTCCCTGGCTAATTGCGCTCCAGCTGTAACCCAAAATCCATCCTTTACACTTACCGCATCAATATGAAGTTCTTTTAACTTGCTTTTTAATTCTTCAAAATCATTGGTTTCTATCGCAATTTTATAAACCGTTTCAAACATAATTAATCACCAAGCAAACAATTTGCCAACATTTTACCAAAAACCATCTGTAATGACAAAAAATTACCACAATTACAGGACGATTGCCGTTATAAGAACTTACGTGCGATATTTATCCATTCACAGGCGATAAGGTATAGATTACATAAGAGGAATTGCCCTCACTCAATTTTGTACTGGACAATTTTTTATATTATGCGCAGGTTGTAAAGCCCAACATTCATTCATTACTCGGGCATCGATTGTTGGGCTGCACTTCGTTTAGCCCAATCTACAATATTGCCCTGTATAAAGCCCGCCAATGCGGCGAGAGCCTTTATACCAGGTTCTGTACTGGCCTTGAATTTTTCTCTTGAAGAGCCTGAATGAAACCGCTCACGGTAGTTACTTTTTGTCCAACCAGAGCATCTCCGATGCCTGACTTAACAAATGCCCGCAGGTCTTTACCCAGATTACCATTTCTTAAAGTTGACAAGTGTGCGCTTAAATCAACACTCTCTCCCCTTAACGCTGATTTTAAAGCAGTAATAGCTTCACTTTTTTGTTTGAAACTCTTTTGAAAGGCAGAAAAAAAGCTGCCATGAAAATACTCTTTTGTTTTCCCGGCAGAATCAACTACAGCGCTTCTTTCTTTCAGGTAGCTATCCAGCAAGTAATTGATATCGTATTTTTTTCGTTTGTCATGATTGCCTGCTACTGCATAGCCATTAGCAATAGCATTAATGTCTGCGCCGTGTTGTTTGTAGACCTCAACTTTCTCATGATAGCCTGCTATTGCATAGCCATTAGCAATAGCATTAATGTCCGCGCCGTGCTGTTTGTATACCTCAACTTTCTCATGATTACCTGCTAATGCATAGCCGTGAGCAATTGCATTGACGTTTGCACCGTGTTGTTTATAAACCTCAACTTTCTCATGATTGCCTGCTACTGCATAGCCATTAGCAATATCATTAATGTCTGCGCCGTGGTGTTTGTAGACCTCAACCTTCTCATGATAGCCTGCTATTGCATAGCCATTAGCAATAGCATTAATGTCCGCGCCGTGCTGTTTGTATACCTCAACTTTCTCATGATTGCCTGCTAATGCATAGCCGTGAGCAATTGCATTGGCGTTTGCACCGTGTTGTTTATAGACCTCAACTTTCTCATGATTGCCTGCTACTGCATAGCCATTAGCAATATCATTAATGTCTGCGCCGTGGTGCGTACGGTAGAACTCTACTTTGTTATGATTGCCTGCTACTGCATAGCCACGAGCAATTACATTAACGCTTGCACCGCGCTGTTTGTAGACCTCAACATACTCATGATTGCCTGCAAGTGCATAACTATAAGCAATAGTATTAATATCAGCACGGTGCACTTTGCGGTAAGCTTCTACTTTGACATGATTGCCTGCCAGCGCATAGCCACAAGCAATCTCACTAACATCTGCACCGAGATGTCTGTAGACCTTTACTTTGTGATGATTGCCTGCCTGCGCATAGCCACGAGCAATCTCATTAATGTCTGCACCGTGTTGTTTGTAGACCTCTACTTTGTCATGATTGCCTGCTACTGCATAGCCACGAGCAATTACACTAACGTTTGCACCGAGCAGTCGCATCCACTCTACTTTATCGTGTTTGCCTTCTCTGGCTAATTGAGATCCTACCGTAACCCGAAATCCATTCTTTACACTTACCGCATCAATATGGAAATCTTTTAACTTGCTTTTTAACTCTTCAAAATCATTAGTTTCTATTACAATTTTGTATACTACATCAAACATACTAGACACCCAAAGAACTATTTGTATATATTTTAACACCAGTTATCAGAAATGACAAAAATATCACAATTGAAGAGCCATTGCCCTAAAAACTTACATGCGGTATTTATCCATTCACAGACAATAGGGCTATAGATTACTTAAGAGATCATTTATAGGGGGAGCATTAGTTCTCGCTTCTACAAAATGATTGCGGGCATGCCTTTGCAGGCGTAAAAAGTGTTTCTGTTACTGGAGCAACCAGTGTCGGTTGAGATTCGTGTTTTTGCATAACCAGGCAATAAAAGCCTGCCGGCATTGGTGATAGCATTTTGCCAACCTGATTAAATACCGCCAGACGGTTTATCCAGGATAGCTTACTAACTGGCGGGATATAGTAGAAATTGGATAAATGGCATTGGATATATCCCCTGTGCATCATGGCTAGCTTCACTGACAGCATTGATTTGGATGATTTACTGCGTCTGCCAAAACAGTTTTTCCTGGAAAAACGTAACCAGAAACCCCATAAACTGGCAGGATTTATGCCGATAAATACGATATAACCGGATGGCTTAAGCACCCTATCTATTTCATCAATGGGATTTTTTTCAGGGAAAGCTTCCCAGATGAGGGGGGCAACAATGCAATCGACACTGTTTCGATCCAGCGGCAGTTGATTCAGGTTGGTTAATAGTGTTGTTTGTGGTTCAGGAGTCACCGACGCTAGCCAGTAATGCTGATATCTGAACTGCATGGAAAATGGCGTATCGCCGCTGCTGCCTAATTGCAGGATAATATCGCCATGCAATAATTGTTTAAGATAGGCAAGCTCCGCATTAATCGCCTCATAGACCTTACAACCAGCTTCCGATTTATACCATTGGTCCAATGCACGAAACCTGTTTTGTTGATCGATCAATGACAAAGCCCCTGCTCCAATGCTGATTCAATAAAATATTATGTACCATATTTACGGTATTTGCAGCAAGTGTAGCCTGATGCAGCGTGGTGTAATCAAGGGTTTCTTTTTTTGCCCTCTCCCCAGCCCTCTCCCGGTACGGGAGAGGGGGCGTTTGATTATTCAAAGGCTGGAGCCGAAGCTGTACGGATGTTAGCATTATAGATATTGTTCTCCCAGACGCTCTTAATCATCTTAAGAAACTCGGGCTTTTTTTCTTCAAGAAATGAATATATCCGACCCTCAGTAAAACCGTGACCTTTACTTCGTAAACTATCTATTATTTTCGGATGAGTAGCGTGTGTTGAACTGACTGCTGATGTTGTTAGCACAGCCCAGGCCTCGATATAACTATCTTTTATTGCTTGATCGATAGCGATAGAAAACTCAGCTACGCCAGGATCAGCAACTGTTTCCCAGCCAAGAAAGGCCTTAAATGAATTTGGCTTTTGCTTATAAGCACTTTCAATATCAGTAATTAAAACTACCTCTGCAATCTGAATAGGAAAACCAGGGTTAGTAATTAACTCTTTAACCATAGCAGGGGGAAGCTCAAGAGTAGAAAAATCAAAAAATCTGACTGCTCGACGCACCCCTGGACGATTATCAGAATAATTAATTAACGGCATTGTTTTTGTATAGACAAAAATCTCGCCCACAAAAGTCGATTGGGGCGTAATAGTATCTACTGCTCCGTCACAGAACTCATTAATCACCTTTTTCCCGCAAACCTTTGATGCTTTACTTGAAAAGACAATTATATCAAGCATTTGTTTCACCCCTTAGTAATCAATTTGATTGACCTCAATCAGTATAACAACAATTATTCACAAGCCAAATTGTGCTGTTTGCTGCTATAACGCATTTTTTATGCTCAGCAAATCACTTTAAAGCCCGATTATAGTGCACTATCGTTATTTTTTGGCTATATTAAAGCTAGAAGTCTAAATTATTAATGGAATTATGGCACTCATAGCAGAAGAACAACGCTTGCAGGGGATCGCGCAATTAATGGTGCATGAGAATCTCCTGGATAAGGCAAAAGCACTTGAGTATCAGTCGCTTGCTCAGGCAAACAAGCAAACTTTGCTGCAATATCTGGTTGCAAACAATATTTTGCAGGCTGAAAAAATTGCATTAATTATTGCCCAGAATTTTGGCGTTCCACTTATTGACCTTGATGCCATTGATCAGGACATAATGCCGACCTCGCTGGTAAATGAAAAACTAATCAGCAGACATTGTATTGTTCCTTTATATACCCGCGGCAACCATCTCTATCTGGCGACAGACGATCCCAGTAAACAGACTTCACTTAAAGAAATCCAGTTTCATACTGGACTGCACACGAACGCAGTTGTCGTCGAAGCGGACAAGCTGGCTCGCTTGATTGACAAGTTGCTCCATGACAGGGATTCACAGGGATTAAGCGAATATATTGAAGACTCAAGCGGACTGGAAGGTCTGGAAATAAGCAGTGAAGAGGATGAACCGGAAGCTGATAATACTGCAACCAATGAAGATGCGCCTGTTGTCAAATTTGTAAATAAAATTTTATTAGAAGCGATAAAAAAAGGCGTTTCGGATATTCACTTTGAGCCCTATGAACGCGAATACCGCATTCGCTATCGTCTGGACGGCATTCTTACCGAAGTTGCAGCGCCGCCAGTCAGTCTTTCCTCCCGTATAACAGCGCGGATTAAGATTATGTCTAACCTCGATATCTCTGAACGGCGTATCCCGCAAGACGGCCGGTTCAAAATGAAACTATCCCGCGCCAGGGCTATTGATTTCAGGGTAAGCACCTGCCCGACTGTCGGCGGTGAAAAAGTGGTCATGCGTATTCTTGATCCTGGCTCAACCAAACTGGGAATTGAAGCGCTAGGCTTTAGCGATTTTCAGCGCGACCACTTTTTACGATGCATCCAGAAACCCCAAGGTATGATCCTGGTTACGGGGCCGACAGGAAGCGGTAAAACGGTTTCGTTGTATACTGCACTGAATATTTTAAATACTATTGAAAATAATATTTCTACGGCAGAGGACCCGGTTGAAATCAAGGTGCCGGGCATTAATCAGGTGAATATTAATCCTAAAGCAGGTTTAACATTCTCTGAGGTCTTACGCTCTTTCCTGCGTCAAGACCCTGACATTATCATGGTGGGCGAGATCCGGGATTTGGAAACCGCTGAAATTGCGATCAAGGCCGCGCAAACCGGACATTTGGTATTATCAACCCTGCATACTAACAGCGCCGCCGAAACATTAACCCGGTTGGTCAATATGGGGGTTCCCTCTTTCAATATCGCCAGTTCAGTAAGCCTGATTATCGCACAACGTCTGGCCAGACGGCTGTGCGAGCATTGCAAAATTATCCGTGATGATATTACCCCGCAAAGCATGGTTGAACTGGGTTTTTCCGAGGAAGAAGCCAAAACAGTCAAACCGTACAGTGCTGTTGGCTGCAGCAATTGCACCAATGGTTATCGGGGGCGTATTGGTTTATTTGAAGTACTGCCCATGTCAAAAGCTATTGGCCAGCTCATTATGTCCGGCGGTAATTCAATTGATATTTTAAAGCAGGGGCAAGCCGATGGCATGTTGACAATTTATCAGTCCGGGCTGGTTAAAATCAGGGAAGGTGTTACTACAATTGAGGAGGTCAACCGGGTAACGGTTGATTAATTGTTATGGAAAAAACCGGCAGCAATACAAATAAAGAAATTGTCAGCTACCAATGGGAAGGCGTTAATCGCGCCGGTGAAAAGGTTAATGGCATTATTGAATCCAAAAGCATTGCGATTGCAAAGGCAGATTTGCGTAAGCAAGGTATCTTAATCAAAAAAGTAGTAAAAAAGCGTAAGCCCTTTTTTGATAAAAAAAATAAAAAGATCAAGCAGGCTGATATTACCGTATTCAGCCGCCAGATGGCGACCATGATTCAGGCAGGTATTCCGTTGATTCAATCTTTTGACATTGTCAGCAAAGGCCAAAGCAATCAACGGATGAAAAACCTTATCGACGCCATAAAAAAAGACGTTGAAACCGGTTTGACTCTGGCTGAAGCATTGCACAAACATCCTGCTTATTTTAACGAATTGTTTTGTAATCTGGTTGATGCCGGTGAAAAGTCGGGATCGTTAGAGATTATGCTGGATAAAGTGGCGACTTATAAAGAAAAAATGGAAACGATTAAGAAAAAGATTAAAAAAGCGCTGACCTATCCAATGGCTGTTTTAGTAGTTGCCTTTATTGTGACTGCTGCCCTGCTGATTTTCGTCGTTCCGCAGTTTGAATCGCTGTTCAAAGGCTTTGGTGCGGATTTACCTGCCCTGACACGTGGAGTTGTGCGCTTATCCGAGATTTTTCAGTCCTGGTGGTATATCATTTTTGGTACGCTGGGCGCTGCAATCTATGCATTTATTTATGCCAAAAGCCATTCGCCTGAATTTGCTCAAAATATCGATCGCTTGTTATTGAAATTTCCAATTGTAGGCAGCATCCTTGAAAAAGCGGCCATTGCCCGGTTTTCCCGAACCTTGTCGATTACCTTCGCTGCCGGGATGCCATTGGTAGAAGCCTTGAAGTCAGTATCAGGCGCAACCGGTAATATTTTATATGCCAAGGCAACCAATAAAATCCGAGAGGAAGTCTCAACCGGCCAGCAAATGCAAGTTGCAATGGAAAACACTCATCTATTCCCTAATATGGTGGTACAAATGGTTGCTATCGGCGAAGAGTCCGGCGCTTTAGAGCAAATGCTCTCCAAGGTTGCTGACTTTTATGAAGAAGAGGTCGACAATGCCGTTGATTCATTAAGTAGTTTGCTGGAGCCGTTAATTATGTCAATATTGGGTATTCTGGTAGGTGGCCTGGTTGTTGCAATGTACTTGCCCATCTTTAAACTCGGTTCTGTGGTATAGGCAAATAATGGATACACAATTATTGGAAATGAATTCCACTCTGCTTTATTGTCTGGTCGCTGTTTTTTCGTTAACTATAGGCAGTTTGCTCAATGTGGTGATTTATCGCCTGCCGCAAATGCTGAAAAATGAATGGGTTAATGAATGCCGCAGCCTTTCCGGCCTGCCTGCCGTTGACATTAAACCCGTTAATTTATTCTTCCCACGCTCCTTTTGCCCCCAATGCAATACTCAGATAAAAGCTATCCATAATATACCTGTTTTAAGTTATCTGTTTTTACGCGGCAAATGCGCAAACTGTCAACAACCGGTTTCTATGCGCTATCCACTGGTTGAGTTGCTGACCTGCCTGTTAAGCACTTTTGCAGCCTGGCATTTCGGCTTTAATTTAACGCTGGTATACGCACTGTTATTTATCTGGCTCACTATTCCTATGCTGTTTATTGATCTCGATGAGCAACTCTTGCCTGATTGTCTGACGTTGGGATTATTGTGGCTGGGTTTGATTGCGAACACACAATCGCTATTTACAACGCTGCCAAATGCCGTAATCAGTGCTGCAATCGCTTATCTTGCCCTTTGGTTTTTTATTAAGCTTTACTATTTGCTAACTGGAAAAATCGGCATGGGTAATGGCGATTTCAAATTATTTGCTGCTTTTGGCGCCTGGTTCGGCTGGACACAACTGCCGTTAATACTGCTGTTGTCATCGATAACAGGGGCAATTGGCGGTTTAATGTATTTAAAACTGAGCGCCAAATCCAATGATACCCCTATCGCTTTCGGGCCTTTTCTTTGCGTCAGCGGGTTGATTGCTCTATTCTGGGGTAAAGCTATTATTAACGCTTATCTGCATTTTGCAGGGCTGTAGGTTGGGTCGTTTGACCCAACCTACATGTACACTCTTAATACGGTTGAGAAACACCTGTAATCGTTAATGCACCGGTTAAGTCAGCTACTAAAAATCTGAATGCAGCATAATCCGCATTACCCGGTACCGCATCGAATGTCAAAGTCAATGGCGCTGTGATGATGGTATCCGTTCTATACAAATTCCATCCGCCATTGTCTGCATAAGTCTTGACATAAAACTGGTCGCCATCCGCGATATCCACTACCTTGCCGACTGTATTCGCACTTCCAGCTTTTTCCTGGAATCCTGCGATTTCATATTCGTTGTTACTGTTACGAATAATACTCAGATAACCTTCTCCAGCAGTAAGAGATGTTACAGGTACCAGAAAGGTATTTTCATCAGGAACTGAAGGATCGGTATCGTTTGGGATAAATAATACCGGAACCCCGTTTAATTGCGGCCAGTTATTCACTGTTGCTGGTCCGTTAGTGAACGTGATTGTTCCAGCAATGCCTGTGCTATTGGGGTTCTGAATCGTTCGGTAACAAGGAACAGGTCCCAGGTTATTGTCATTGCTGTCATAAACATCTGTGCAGGTATCACTGCCTACTGCCGCATAGATCTCATCATAATCATTAGTCACATCAACGGAATAAGTATCAATATTATCATAGGTAAAATTATTCAGTTGCGCGATCAGGCTTGCAGAATTGGCTGTATAAAAACCAGCATAAGCGCTCACCAGATTGATATAAGCCTGAGAAAAAAACTGACTGCCATTTAATTGAGTAACTGTAGTATAACCAGGCGAATACTCGGCCATAATCGAGGGATAATACAGCGTTAAGCCATAAGATGCCTGACGATTAGGGCTATTCTGGACATATTTCACCGCATTAGTGACTGCGTCGGCCAGATTATTCGCCGCCAGAATCAGAGTCGGATCACCCGAAAAATAGGACGACTGGCTAATTGCTCTGGCAAACTCTACGATATCTACCAGGTCAAGGCTGTCGTTATCCCACACTGAAGTATAATAATCAGGCGCTCTGAAACGGCTTTTGGCAATTGCCAGCCAGTCTGCAGCTGTGTTACTGGCATAAGGCGCCAATGCGTTGGCGAAATTATCCACTGCGGTTATCAGGGCCGGCATTTCAGAAGCAGCCGTTACTGATAAGGTAGTTGAATCACCTGCATTTTGCTCGGTATAACCATTTACTATTTGTTCGCCGACAGCCAGTCCGTCAGAGCCTGGGTTGTTGTTAATATAAGCTAAAAACGTATTATATTGCCATCCGCCGCCCGGCTCTAAATCCTCAGAACCGATTAAATAATTGGTATACTGATATAAACCGGAATACGTTTCTGCACTACCTAACAAACAGGCATCGAAACCAATAATCTCGAACTGCTTTCCAGTTGTGTTATATGCGCCTATTGTTGCTGCTGATAATTGATTAATAGGCGTTGCTTGCGGCGGTGGTACATTACGATCGCCTCCGAAACCACCATTAGGGCCGCCGCCATGATCCCAATAAATAACCGCATAATGATTTGCCGGAAAAGTTGTGACCCCCCACTCCAGAAAATCCTGAATAGTACTGGTTGCCGCCATACTAACACTACCCAGATCCGTGATGAGTTGCATTGATCCCGGTAAAACCAGTTTACGTTGAACGGTTAACCAGCCTGGCTTCTGGGCGCCGCCGGTTTCCAACACAATATTCAGATTTTTTGAAGAACCCACTTGCAACATCTGGTTAATATTGTCTGTTGCCAGATTATTATTCGATTCAAGATCAGAACCCACCATATAGACCAGGACAGTATAATCGGCAATTGTTGAGGCAATTGTCAACGGACTGGTTAAAGGCGCCCGTGATTTGTAATCGATTTTCAAATAACGATTATATTGACCGGCAACTGTGCTTTGTAAGCTGACAGAGATGCCGCATGATGCATTAGGAGCAAGTACCTGGCCGCAAGTCGTTGACAATAACGACGCATCTGCCGGCAGATTATCGCCATTATTTACAATGCTGATAGTTAATGGAAAAGTTACATTACGGGTATTGTTACGAATAACATATGACAGGTTTTGTTGTTGTCCAATAGCCATATCAGTAGCGACAGGCTGTACAGTGAAGGAAAGGGGTAATACGGCAGCCCAGAGAAATTTGGATAAAAGACATAAAACAAAAACGTACAGCGAATTCGATTTACGCATGTTTCTGACCTTGTTTTTATTATTTTTTGTAGGTTGGGTCGTTTTGACCCAACAGCAGTGTCTAATGAAAGATTGTAATTGTTGGGTCAAACGACCCAACCTACAGGATGCTACAATGCCTCAAAAATAGCTGCGGCGCCCATTCCAGTACCAATACACATGGTTACCATACCATAACGGCCTTTAGTACGGCGCAGGCCATGTAACAAAGTAGCCGTTCTGATAGTGCCGGTTGCGCCTAATGGATGTCCGAGAGCAATTGCACCGCCGAGTGGGTTGACCTTCTCTTTTGGCAGATTCAGTGTTTTAATCACTGCTAGCGCCTGAGCTGCAAAAGCTTCATTCAGCTCGATCCAGTCCAGTTGCTCCATAGTAATGCCTGCCTGTTTCAACGCAAGCGGGATAGCGTTGATTGGGCCTATACCCATGACTTCAGGCGCAACCCCGGCAACTGCATACCCTAACAGGCGTCCCATAGGCTGCAAATCAAACTCTTTAAGCCCTTGCTCAGTCGCCAATAACGCTATTCCTGCACCATCACTGGTCTGTGAACTGTTACCTGCTGTTACCGTGCCTTTGAGAGAAAAAACCGGCTTTAATTTTGCAATTACGTCATAAGAGGTATCTCCACGCGGGCCTTCATCCTTGGAAATTAAACGCTTGCTGGTTATTAATTTATCTGTCACCAGATCAGGGCGGCGCTCGATAATTTCAATCGGCGTAATTTCAGCATCGAAATCACCGCGAGCCTGTGCTGCGACTGCTTTGGCATGGCTTTCAGCAGCAAATTCATCTTGCTGTTCACGTGTAATATCCCACTGTCTGGCGACATTTTCAGCCGTGATTCCCATACCATAGGCAATTGCGACATGCTCGTTATCAAAATACGCTGGATTGGCAGTATATTTATTGCCGCCGAGCGGTACTTTGGACATGCTTTCAACACCGCCAGCCAAAGCCAGTTTCATCCCATCCTGCACCATAGAAGCGGCAGCAGTGGCAATACTTTGTACGCCTGATGAACAAAAGCGGTTAATGGTCATTGCAGGAACTGATTGCGGCATGCCTGCGAGTAACGAGGCAATTCTGGCCACATTCATGCCCTGCTCGGCCTCCGGCATGGCGCATCCAACCACAACATCGCCTATAGCTTGCCAGTCAACAGTTGAATTACGCTGAATAAGCGTCCTTATCGTATGAGCCAATAGATCATCCGGCAACGTGTTTTTAAATACACCGCGCGGCGCTTTGCCAACAGGGGTGCGCAATACGTCAACCACATAAATATTAGTCATGAGTGTTCTCCCTGTTAATTGCGTAACGGTTTACCAGTTTCTAACAAACTGGCAATCCTGGCCTGAGTTAATGGGGTTGCTGCAAGCGTCATAAACGCTTCTTTTTCCAGTGCCAGCAACCAGTTTTCATCAACCAGCTCGCCTTGATACACATCACCGCCGCACATGACATTTGCCAATTGATTAGCCAGGAAATAATCGTGTTGTGAAATAAAACCGCCTTCCAGCCAGTTAACCAATCCAGCCTGAAATCTGGCATGACCTTCTCGACCAGCAACTTTAAAGCGCTGATTTTTCAGAGGCGCCTGGAAATTAGCCGCATTCATTGCTTTGATTTTTGCCAATGCCGCATACAGTACTTCATTCGCATTCATCACCCAATAATCAGTGCTGCGCAGAAATCGGCGCTGTTGCGCTTCCGGCGCGCTACCGGCTACAGTTGCCGTTGCAACCTGTTGGAAGCAAGGTTGCAGGAAAGCCATTAAATCGGCATCGCCAGCGCTATCTGCTGCCCTTAATGCCATTTCTTTACAACCGCCGCCAGCTGGAATAAGACCAACACCCGCCTCAACCAGTCCGGGATACGATTCAAAAGCGGCTACAACCGCATTACAATGCATCATCAACTCACAACCACCGCCCAACGCTCTGCCGCGTAATGCTGCGACTGTCGGGATCGCTGCATATTTCAGCTGTAAGGCAGCCTGTTGGAACTGAGCAATCATCTGCTCCAGGGCAGCCATTTTATTCGCCTGAATCAGCCCGGCTACACCGCGTAAATCGGCGCCTGAACTAAAATTTCCGGCATCATGCTGGTAAATTACCAATCCCTGACATTGACGTTCAGCAACGCTGATTGCTTCTTGCAGGCCGTCAAGTACGCTTTGACCAATGGTATTGGATTTGCTCTTCAGCGAAAGAACGGCAATATCATCTTTGAACGCGTTCATTACTACGCCTTCATTTTCATAAACGACTTTTTTACCGTTAGCCAGAGCTTGATACTGGCGCTGATACACTGGCAATTTGCTTGGCGGTACCATGCGTTTTGCAGTAGGTGAAAAAGCGCCATCTTCACTGTAAAAATTCACTGAACCAGTCAGCCAGCCGGGTAAATTTGCAGTTACAATTGTCTGGTTAGCCGCGATTGCCTTCTGGATAGTTTCCAGCATGGATTGAACGCCAACCTGCTGCCATGTTTCAAATGGCCCTTGCCGCCAGCCGAAGCCCCATTGCATAGCCTGATCCACATCACGTACGGTGTCAGCAATTTCAGCCAGATGAAAAGCACAATAATGCATCAGATCACGATAGCAAGCCGCCAGGAATTTGGCTTGTCTGTCATTGGAGTTTTGCAATTCCTGCATGCGTTTTGCCGGATCTTTATTGTCAAAAATTGTTTTAACTTCAGCGCTGACTTTACCATCCGCAACACGATAGTTACCAGTTGCCAGATCATAGACTTCAATTGTCTTGCCTGCTTTGCGATAGATGCCTTGGCCGGTTTTCTGTCCCAAATGACCAGCGTCAATCAAACCGTTAAGCCAGTCGGGTAGTTTATATAGACTATGCCAGGGATCACCTTTTAACTGTTCATCCATTGTATGGACAACGTGTTTCATTGTATCCAGACCAACGACATCCATAGTTCTAAAGGTTGCAGATTTGGGTCTGCCCACTAATGGACCAGTCAAGGCATCAACTTCATCCAGTCCAATACCCATTTCCTCGGCATGACGCAGAGTCACTAATAATGAAAAGACGCCAATTCGGTTGGCTATAAAGTTAGGTGTATCTTTTGCCCTGATAACCCCTTTACCCAATTTACTGGTCAACCAGCTCTCAAGGTTATCCAGCAATTCCGGTTTAGTTGTGGCAGCCGGTATCAATTCAGCCAGATACATATAACGGGGCGGATTAAAGAAATGAATGCCGCAAAACTGATCTTTCAGGCTTGCAGGCAATACGCTGCCCAGCGTGTTAATACTCAAGCCGGAGGTATTACTGGCTAAAATCGCTTTTTTGTTAATATGAGGCGCAATGCGCTTGTATAAATCTTCTTTCCAGTCCAGACGCTCGGCAATCGCTTCAATAATCAGGTCGCAATCAGCAAGCAAAGTAAGGTTATCCTGATAATTACAGGCCTGAATAAGCCCTGCGATTTGCGGTGTTGCTAATGGAGCAGGCTTTAGCTTGGTCAGGTTTGCAATCGCCTTGTCGACCAGGGCATTGCTCTTGCCATCCTTACTTGCCAAATCAAATAACAAAGTTTCAATACCGGCATTGACGCAATGGGCAGCAATCTGCGCCCCCATTACTCCAGCGCCCAATACTGCCACTTTTTTAATAAAAAATGGTTCTTGCATGATTGCTTTCCTTATTAGATATTAAACTGGATTCCCTGTGCCAGCGGTAAGGCGTCACCCCAGTTAATGGTATTAGTCTGTCTGCGCATATAAGCTTTCCAGGAATCGGAACCGGCCTCACGGCCGCCGCCAGTTTCCTTTTCACCGCCGAATGCACCGCCAATTTCAGCGCCTGAAGTACCAATATTAATATTGGCAATACCGCAATCACTGCCGCAAGCGCTTAAGAATCGCTCCGCGCTTTTGAGGTCATGGGTAAATAAAGCAGACGACAACCCTTGGGGAACGCCATTCTGTAATGTAATGGCTTCTTCAAGCGTTGAATAAGGCATCACATAAAGAATAGGCGCAAAAGTTTCTTCCTGCACGACATCCCATTCATTTTTAACCCCGGTAACCAAGGTAGGTTGCACGTATGAGCCTTTACCGGCAATTGCTTCGCCGCCATAAACAATCTGGCCGCCGGCTGCCTTGATGCGGGAAATTGCCTGCTCAAACTGGTTGACGGCATCCTGATCAATCAATGGCCCCATCAGGTTTTTGGTATCAAGCGGATCACCGATAGTCACCTGCTCATAAGCATGCTGCAGGCGTTTTAACACGTCTTTATAAATCGATTGCTGAACAAATAGCCGTCTGGTTGTTGTACAACGCTGACCGGCTGTACCTACTGCACCAAAGACGATGCCCGGGATTGCCAAAGCCAAATCGGCAGTTTCGTCAAGAATAATGGCGTTATTACCGCCTAGCTCAAGAATTGTCTTGCCAAGTCTGGCCGCAACTTTGGCGGCAACTTGTTTGCCTACAGCTGTTGAACCGGTGAATGAAATCAGCGGAATCCGGCTATCATTGACCATAGCCTCTACGACGCCATGATTTTCCGGGATAATCAGGCTGAAAATTTCGGGGCAATTATTCTGCGCCAGGACTTTATTGCATATTGTATGAACAGCAACTGCGCACAGCGGCGTTTTGGCAGATGGCTTCCAGATGGTGACGTTACCGCAAATTGCTGCAATAAACGAATTCCATGACCAGACAGCGACCGGGAAGTTAAATGCCGAAATAACGCCTATGATCCCGTAGGGATGCCATTGTTCATACATTCGGTGATTGGGACGTTCGGAATGCATGGTATTACCATACAACATCCGGGATTGTCCGACAGCAAAATCGGCGATATCAATCATTTCCTGAACTTCGCCATCGCCTTCCTGCTTGGATTTACCCATTTCCAGCGACACCAGGCTGCCCAGCCAGTCTTTATTTTCACGTAACGCCTGACCAATCTGGCGAATAATCTCCCCGCGCTTGGGCGCAGGATATTGACGCCAGGCCAGCGCGGCCTGTTCGGCACGCGCCATAATGTGCTCATAATCTGCCATTGAGCAGGTGGCAATTTCGCCCAGCTTTTCACCCGTTGCAGGTGAATAGGAAGCCAGACGAGCCGTATCGATTTCACTTTGCCAACCGTGGCCGCTGAAGGCTCCGGGATTGACATTCTGAATGCCCAGTTTTTTTAAAAATTCCATAGTACAACCTCCTAAGCGTAATATTTGCCAAAACGGTTAGCGAGTACGTCAGCAAGACGGAATTTTTCCTGCAATACCAGGCCATGGTATTCATTAGCCTGTCCCAGCACCAAATCAACAACAGCACAGACTCCTGAAGCGGTACTGATTTGAATTGCAGACCACTCCAGACCGCGGATAGTTAGCGGATATATCTTTTTGACATAACTCTTTTCTGTCAGTTCGCCTTTCTTAATCCCTTCGACAGTCACATAAACAATGACGATATCCTGATAGGTTTTAGGAATTGCATTTTCCAGAATTCGTTTTAGCGTTCCGCGATCATCGTTTAATTTCAAATCATTCATTAACAGACGCATTTTTTCGCAGTGTCCGGGATAACGCATTGTTTTATAATTTAATGTCTTGATTTTACCTTCATATAATTCCGCCAGACTTCCCAAGCCGCCGGAAGTATTGAACGCTTCGTATTCACAACCGTCAATCTGAATAGACTCTCTGCCCTCCAGTGGTTTCATCACCGCCGGTTTGCCGTTCTCGATGCCATAACACAGATTACCGTATTCATTGATTACGCCATCAGTTGACCAGGTAAGGGAATAATGCAGTGCATTATTAGCACGTTGCGGTAACGCGCCTACCCGTAATTTGGCATGGTAGCAGTGTTCAAATTCCTGCATCAGGCTATTCGCTGCAATACTGATAAAACCCGGAGCAAGACCACATTGGGGTACAAACGCAGTCTGAGCGTCTTTGGCAATCTTTTTTACCGCGTCGGTAACTGAGGTATCCTCGGTTAAATCAAAATAATGGGCTTTTGCTGCTTTCGCCGCTTTAGCGACATGGGTATTTAAGAAGTACGGCAGACTGGATACTACGGCAACGATGCCATTTTTCTGAATATAATCCTGAGTCGCCTGCTCATCCGTCACATTGAGTGCGACGGTCTTGATTTGAGGTATCGCTTCAAGCAAACGCGCTACATCCGTGCCTGAAAACTCCAGATCAGCGAGATGAATCTGGTAATCACCGCTGTCTGCCAGTAAACACGCGATCAAACTCCCGATTTTACCGGCACCTGTTATCATAACATTATACATGGAATCCTTCTCCCTAAGTAAACGACGACGACCATCGTACACCAATCGTCGGCAATTGCCTACCCTCTAAATGGAGAAGTCGAAGTGAATGATTAGATTGATTTTTTAACTCTTGGGGTGTAGGTTGATTTGTTGGGTCAAACGACCCAACCTACAATGTTTTAGGCCTAATCGTTGATTCTTCGGCTGCGCTCGGTTCTTTCAGCTCGTGTAATGACTTTTTAATATCCTTAATTTTATTTACTGAACGAGTATTGACCTCAGCAGTAAATTTCTTCCCCATGTCTTTACTTGCTGTATCCACCAGAACTTTAATCGCTGCAAGAATGCTAGCAATAGCCTTTTTAAAGCCTCTATGCTCTTTTACCTCTTTATTGCCCTCATATTTTTCAAGAGTAGTGGCGCACCTTTTTTTAAATTCGTGCAGTTCAATCTTATTGTGAAGATATTTTGCTAGTTCTGTATTGATTTCATGATGCAACTCTCTCGCAAATGTCTTATTATTATTCATCGACAGTAACTTATCTACTTCTTTCTTAAAAGGTTTTACCTGCTGTATCTTAACAATCTGGTTCTTTGATTTCTCGTTAATATCTTGTCGTATACGCTCTATCTCCTGATCAATTTTATCTTTAGCCAGAGGGCTGCTTTGTTGAGCGATTTCTTTATACTTCTTGCTTCCCACATAACTGCTTATTTGCCTTTCGCAAGCTTCTATCCGTGATTTAACCACATCGACACTCACGTATGGGCTAAAATCACTATTAATATTCGCTCGCATCTCAGCAATAAATTTCTCCTCATCAGTCTGCGGCACCGGCTGTTGCGCCCACTGATCCAGTTTTTTTTCCTGCATGGAATAAAGGCACTTCAACATATTATCAACAATCACATTCCACTCTTTATCATTTTTTAAAGTATACTCCTTTTGATACTTATTAATGATTTCGGTCGTTGCGCGTATAAACGACTCCGAGCTACGGAAACCATTATGGTATTCGTTTAAGACTATGGTAATTTCCAGGCGCATATCACGGGCATATATCACGCTATGTTGTATGGTCTTTAACCCTTCCAGCGCTTTCTCAAAAGGCCCAATCTGATTCAATTTGGTTATTTTGCTTTCAGATTTCTCGATAATATCTTGCCGTATACCCGCTATCCACACATCAACTAACTCTTTAAGCTGTGTATTACTTTGTTGAGCAATTTCGTTATACACCTTGCTTTCCACATAACTGTTTAATTGCTTTTCTCTAGCTTGCGCCTGTATATTAACCGCATCAACAGTTAAACAGGAGCTAAAATCGCTGCTAATTAAATCAGCTTTCTCCATTAATTGACGTGCCTTATGAAAAATTGCCTGCTCATTATGAGGTTGCTTTGCTACAAATTCTGCCCATTTTTCCGGATTAATATCCCGCCTCATAGCTTTCCCCAAATTTGGTAAAGTTACTGCTTAAATAAAGTATTGTTGATTAATTCGTTTTTTTCCATTTCTGAGCTTCCTTCAAGACGCCGAAAACGCCTCCTCAGCCCGAATGTTTGCTTATTTCTTGGAGAGTTCTTCCTTTCTTATTAATATTGACCTTTAACGCCCAGTATTTTATTGTTATGGGATTTGGCAAACGCTAATTTCATGGAACAGCTTTCTATAGCAGACAACCGGCGATATTCCGCAACTCAAAGTAAGCGGCGAGGCGCTTTTCTGGAATGCCTGTGCTATGGCTTTTTGCTGCCGCTGGGTTTCGCTCCGTTTCATTTTCCAGGTCTTGCCATTCTCGGCCTTGCGCTTTTTTATCATCGCCTGTCAGGCCGACATCCTTATTCTCCTTTTCTATCAGGGTTGGCATTTGGACTTGGATTTTTTGGTCTGGGAGTATCCTGGTTATATATCAGTATTCATGACTATGGGCACTTAAACAGTATCGTATCCGGTTTGGTTACCCTGCTTTTTATTTTGTATCTCGCTTTGTTCCCCGCCTTGACAGCTGTGCTGTTCAGCCGATTAAAAACACAATCCTGTACCATCAGCTCAGCGTTACTGTTCAGTGTCTTATGGACATTAACTGAATTTGCCAGATCAACGTTTCTGACTGGATTTCCATGGTTACTTATTGGATTTGGACAATTTGATTCCCCCGGCAAGTTCCTGTTACCAATAATCGGTACGTTTGGGTTAAGTCTGGCAAGTTGTTTTGCAGCCGCATTGCTCAGTAACAGCATGGCCGACCGATCAACGAAACGCTACCTGGCGCTACTGTCTTTTCTGGGCATTATTATGTTGCCATCCCTGCTGAGCAATATTAAATGGTCTGAAATGCAAAATAAGGCGGTAACCATTGGAGTCATTCAGGCTAATTTGTCCATGCGCGATAAATGGGATGAAAACCTGTTCTGGCAATTGCTGGCGCGTTATCAAGACGAGACTGAAAAGCTGCTGGGCACTGATTTGATTGTCATGCCGGAGTCGGCCATACCTCTCCCGCCCAATTATCTGACCGATTATCTGGCCAGTATGGATTTACAGGCCAGACAGGCCGGCAGCGCTATCCTGATTGGGATACCGCAGCCGACAACTCTTGATGAAAGTAATTATTACAACTCTATGATTAGCCTCGGCAAGGCTAAAGGCGCTTATTCCAAACAACATCTGGTTCCTTTTGGCGAATACGTCCCTTCGCTCTTACAGCGCCTGTTTACCTGGCTTGAAATTCCAGATGCCAATATGCAACCTGGAAAAACAAGCCAGCCGGCAATCAGAGTACACAAACATCCCATTGCCAGCCTAATCTGTTATGAACTGGCTTACGGCAATTTACTTCGCGCCCAGTTGCCTGAGGCCGAGTGGATTGTTTCAATCAGTGACGATGGCTGGTTCGGACACTCGCTCGCGCTCTATCAACAATTGCAGATTGCCCAGGTACTGTCGCTTGAAACTGCACGTTATCAAGTGGTATCTAATAATGATGGCTTGTCTTCTCTAATAGATACGCAAGGGCAAGTTGTTGATTCACTTCCCGCTTTTTCTTCCGGTCTGTTGAAAGCAAAACTTTACCCTGCCCATGGCACTACCCCCTGGATTCGCTTCGGAGATTGGCCAGTCCTGATTTTCTGCCTGTTTATTGCTGCCTTTTTCCTGATTAAAAAGCTATTGATTGCGAAAGAAGGGCAGCAAACGCTTGCTGCAAAGCACAAGAGAAGTTATCCTTACCAACTTGACTAATATTATTGATTTACTATGGATATCAGCTATAAACCACGTGAAGTTGAAGAACAGGCCCAACAATTCTGGGTTAAAAAGCAGAGTTTCAATGTAACTGAAGACTTAAACAAAGAAAAATTTTACTGCTTATCCATGTTTCCGTACCCAAGCGGAACATTGCATATGGGGCATGTGCGCAATTATACCCTTGGAGACGTCATTTCCCGTTATCAACGCGCTTTAGGTAAAAATGTTCTGCAACCTATCGGTTGGGATGCTTTTGGTTTACCCGCTGAAAATGCAGCGATCAAACATGGCATCCACCCTGCCGAGTGGACCAAACAAAATATTGCCTCAATGAAAGAACAATTCCTGCGCCTGGGCAATGCCTATGACTGGCGGCGTGAGCTCGCTACCTGCGATGCAGAATATTATCGCTGGGAGCAATGGTTCTTTATCCGTCTGTATGAAAAAGGCCTGGTATACAAAAAAAATGCAGTGGTTAACTGGGACCCGGTTGATCAGACTGTACTTGCTAATGAACAGGTTGTCGATGGCCGCGGCTGGCGTTCAGGCGCATTGGTTGAACGGCGTGAAATTTCACAATGGTTCCTTAAAATTACAGCCTACGCGGATGAATTATTAGCAGACCTGGATAACCTGCCTCAATGGCCGGCTCAGGTAAAACAAATGCAACGAAACTGGATAGGCCGCTCTGAAGGTTGCGAAATTTCCTTTCAGGTTGAAGGCTTTCCCAAACGCTTAAAAATTTATACTACTCGTCCTGATACCTTAATGGGGGTAACTTACCTGGCGGTAGCCACTGATCATCCCCTTGCCAAAGAGGCAGCGAACCACAACCCTGCTGTTGCAGAATTTATCAATAGCTGTCAGGGCATTCGGATGGCGGAAGCTGATATTGCAACCATGGAGAAACGTGGTATTGATACCGGTTATAAAGCTGCGCACCCTATTACCGGTGAAACAGTGCCGGTATGGATAGCCAATTTCGTCCTGATGCAATATGGTTCTGGCGCAGTGATGGCTGTTCCAGCTCACGATCAGCGTGATTGGGAGTTTGCCCATAAATATAACCTGCCGATTAAACAGGTCATCAAACCGGCGGAAGGCACGCATGATCTCAGCCAGTCCGCTTACACTGCCGAAGGCATACTGGTTGACTCTGGCGAATTTAGCGGCCAACCCTCAGCTGAAGCAATTAAAACCATAGCCCAATACATTGAACAACACGAACTGGGTAAAGTAACCGTTAATTACCGCCTGCGTGACTGGGGGGTTTCAAGACAGCGCTACTGGGGAACACCCATCCCAATGATCCACTGTGACGATTGCGGTATTGTTCCAGTTCCAGAGCAGGATTTACCAGTTACCCTGCCGGAAAATATTCAATTAACCGGTAGTGGTTCGCCTCTGGCGCAGTGTGACGAATTCATCCATGTCCAATGCCCGAAATGCGGTCAGGACGCTCAGCGCGAAACAGATACCTTTGATACATTTATGGAATCATCCTGGTATTATGCCCGATTTGCGTGCCGTAATCAGGATAGTGCAATGTTGGATGATCGGGCTAAATACTGGACGCCGGTTGATCAATATATCGGCGGTATTGAGCATGCGGTCATGCATTTGCTTTATGCCCGCTTTTTCCATAAATTAATGCGGGATGAAGGACTGGTTAATTCGGATGAACCGTTTAAAGCATTGTTAACTCAGGGCATGGTACTTAAAGACGGTCACAAAATGTCGAAATCCCTGGGCAATATTGTTGATCCAAATCAATTGATTGACACCTATGGCGCAGATACTGCCCGGCTGTTTGTTATGTTTGCCGCCCCGCCAGAGCAGTCGCTGGAGTGGTCAGATGCCGGTGTCGAAGGTGCCCATCGCTTCTTAAAAAGATTGTGGTCCTTTACCTATCAGCACTTACAGACTTTACAAGACGTCAATGATTCAATAGCCAGCGGCAATGGTCATATTGACTGGCAGCAGGCGGAGTCGCGGTTAAAAAAATCATGGTTCACTGTCAATCAGATCCTGGCACAAGCGATTACCGACTATGAACGCCAACAGTTTAATACGGTTGTATCAAGTTGTATGAAACTGTTTAATGAGCTATCCGCGTACCAGGTTGAAACCGAAGCAGATAAAACATTCCTGAATTCAGCGATGAGTATTCTGTTTCGCCTGCTGGCTCCGATTACACCCCATATTTGCCACCACCTCTGGTCAGCGGCAGGTTATGAGCGCATTATTATTGATGCTCCCTGGCCTAAAGTAGACAAACATGCTCTTAAAAGCGATGAGCTTGATTTTGTTATCCAGGTTAACGGAAAGCTGCGAGCGCAATTTACAACAGCACATGATACGCCGGAAGATCAATTGATTGCTCTGGCCAAAGAGCATGCTGCGTCTTTCCTCGAAGGCAAGACCGTTGTGAAAGCGATTGTAGTTGCCCATCGGCAGTTAATTAATCTGGTTATTAAATAATGCTTAAGCGTCTGGCGCTGTTTGCCGCAATTGCTATACTGTTGGCGAGTTGCGGCTTCAAGTTGCGCGGCATGGTTGATATGCCGCCCTGGTTGAAAAATGTTGCCATTGTTGTACAGGATGCGCACAAAGATCTGGAACCGATTATTAAAAAACAACTGCAAGCGTATAATATTCGTGTTGCCGCATCGCCTGTTCAATCAGATTATATTCTGATTCTTGAAAAAGATTCGCTCCAGCAGCAAATTACCGGCGTTGGTGCTAGCACAACACCAAGGCAATACCTCCTCGTTTATACTTTGCAGTTTTCTTTATTGAAAAACAAAGAAAAACCAGTGATTTCTTCCAATGTAATTACTATAACCAGACAATTAACTGTAAATAATGATAGAATCCTTGGATCGGATTTTGAAGAATCAACTATCAATCGTGAAATGCGAAAGGACGCTGCCATGCAACTAATGGGGCGATTAAGCAGAGGCTAACTTTAATCATGCTGATTCGACAGGCAAATCTTAATTTCAGCATAGGCAATAAACTGCCTGCAGTCCTTTTTCTCACTGGTCAGCAACCTTACCAGCTTAATCGCTATGCTGATATGGTAAAAACGCAATGGTTTACCTTGCATCCCGGCGAAGCGGAATCGAAAACAATTTATCTGAATAATGCAAGCGACTGGCTTGAACTGGCTGACGAAGCCAATAGTTACTCCCTGTTTGCAAGCCGATTATTGCTTGACGTCCGTTATGACAAAAAAACACTTGAAGCAGCGGGTAAAACATTTTTGGACAAGTATTTATCGCAGATCAATCCTGACTGCCTGCTTCTATTCAGAGCGCCTGAACTGCCAGCCAAAGCGATGCAAGCGTTTGCCAATCATAACGCCGTGCATGTCGTTACCTTTAGCGCTCCGGATAAAAATACCGTCATCAGATGGCTGGATGCACAACTGAAACAGCATTATCCGGCTTTTGATCAGGCGATCCCGGCCCTTATTTATCAATATAATGAAGGAAATTTATTAGGTTGCGCCCAGATTATTGAGAAACTGGCCTTGATTATTGAGCCTGGGCAGCCGTTAACCAGCGCGCAGGTTACAGAGCATTTGATTTTGCAATGCGATTATTTACCATTTGAGTTAGCAGATGCCTGTCTCGAGGGTAATACGCAAAAAACCATTCAGTTAATTCGTCATGCTCAGGCGAATAAGACTGAGGCGACCTTGATCCTGTGGATTTTAACACAAGAGGTTCGCCAGCTTATACAATTGCAGCATCTTGCCAAGTCCGGTTCGTTCCGGGAGGCGGCAAGCCAGCTCAAAATCTGGGCACAAAAAATTGGCGCATATCAGAATGCTGCCTCGCGTCTTAACCAAAACCTGCTTGTTGATTTGCTGCGTTTTTGTAATACGATCGATGGCCGAATTAAAACCAGTCAGAACAAACCAATCTGGCCGGCACTTGAGTTAATCGGCTTGACTCTGTGTATTGGAAAACAGGTGGGCTGCCTTGCATAACCTAATCATCTTCGGCGGAACATTTGACCCCATCCATAACGGTCACCTCAATACTGCCATCAACATTCAACAGCAATTTCAATTTGAACGTTTTATTTTTTTGCCCTGTAAGACACCAGTCTTAAAGAACAATGCCCAGGCTACGCCGGAGCAACGGCTCGCAATGCTATCCCTGGCGATTGCAGATAAGGCTGATAATTATCATTTTGAAATTGATAACCGTGAAATTAAACGCGAATCCCCTTCTTATATGGTCACTACGCTTGAGGATTATCGCCGCCAGCTTGGCAATGATATTGCAATTACTCTGCTGGTTGGAGCGGATAGTTTTTTACAATTGCCCAAATGGCATCACTGGCAGGAGCTTATCAAATTAGCCCATATTATGGTAATGGACAGACCGCATAGCGTGTTGACTTCTTTGCAAGAACCATTGGATTCTTTTTTCAATCAGCATGTTACTGATTTGCCGCATGAGTTGAAAACCAGGTCTTACGGCTTTATTTATCGATATAATGCGGGTTCATATGATATTTCTTCGACGGCTGTTCGTGAGGAATTGAGGGGTAGACGGGAAAGTGTATCGGTGCCGGCGGGAGTTGTGGAGTATATCAGGCGGCATCAGCTGTATTTTCCCTCTCCCTAACCCTCTCCCGATACGGGAGAGGGGATCTAATACGGTGCTTAACCCCCTCTCCCGTGCCGGGAGAGTTGGGGAGAGGGTAATATAACACTTAACCCCCTCTCCCGTACCGGGAGAGGGTTAGGGAGAGGGTAATATACCTATACCACTTAACCCCCTCTCCCGTACCGGGAGAGGGTTGGGGAGAGGGTAATATAACACTTACCCCCTCTCCCGTACCAAGAGAGAATTAGGGAGAGGGTAATATAACACTTAACCCCCTCTCCCGTACCGGGAGAGGGTTGGGGAGAGGGAAACACTTACACTTGAGAGGATAATAATTTATGTACACAGGTATCACCAAAGGACTCTACGAAGTCGTTAAATTAATCAAAGCCCCTGGTTTGATAACCTACGCCGTCAATCTATCACCTGAGCTTTGCATTAACTTAAATCCCGGTGATAGCGTAGCAGTTGACGGGGTTTGCCAGACCCTGGTAAAACTCGAAGGTACTCATGCCACATTTCAAGCCATACAAGAAACACTGGAAAAAACAACATTAGATGAATTACAACAAGGCAGATATGTCAGCATCGAACGCAGCCTGCGTATGGGCGACGAAATCGGCGGACATGAAATGTCCGGGCATGTTTTCGGAACCGGGATCATTCAACAACAGATAAGGGATGAGAACAATCTGACATTAGTTATCAAATGTAATCCTGACTGGATGAAATATATTTTGCCAAAAGGATTTATTGCTGTTGACGGCTCCAGTTTAACCGTGGGCGAAACCAATCCAGAACAGGGATTATTTTATCTGCATTTGATTCCTGAAACCTTAAGACTTACTAATTTTGCCAATAAACAAATCAACGACAGGGTTAATATTGAACTTGACCATAAAACCAAAACGATAGTTGATACGGTTGAGCGGGTACTTGCGGATAAAGATAAAGCTTAATTAAACCACGTAGGTTGGGCTGTAAAGCCCAACACTCCTCTGAGTAATAAAAACAGATATTTTACCGCTATTTTATTTTTGCCAAAATCGCTTCATACCCCTGATATGGCTCATCTTTGAGGAATCTGGCTACCCTGCCGATTGTTGTCAGGCTTGCCCCTGTTCGGGCGTGAATCTCCCGATATGACAGATCGCCTTTTTTCAGCATTTGGCAGACGCGCCAGCGTTCGGTTAACGCATTTATTTCCTGAGGCGTGCATAAATCTTTAATAAAATTAAATGCCTCTTCGCGGTTTTCCAGCAGTAATAATGCATCGTAAAGATCAATCATATCTGACTGATTGTTTTCCATAAATTCCTCAGTGTTTAAATAACCGAACATCAGTAAAAAACATACTGATACCCAAATTGTTGCAAGCCTCGATCACTTCCTGATCGCGAATTGAGCCGCCGGGCTGGATAATGGTTTTAATACCGGCGCGGGCAATTAGTTCAATACTGTCAGCAAAAGGAAAAAAACCATCTGAAGCCAGAACGGCATTTGCCAATAACTGACCTGATAACTTGTTAAGGGCGATCGCTACTGCATCAACCCGGCTGGTCTGGCCAGCACAGATTGCAATGCTTTGCTCCTGGCCTGCAACAACAATTGCGTTCGATTTTACATGCTTTACTAATTGAAAGGCAAAGATTAAATCAGGTAAATGTACGGAGTTTACGTTATTCTGAGTGACTCGCCTCAAATTCTTTTCACCCATTATAAAATTATTCCGCTCCTGAATAACAAAACCATTCAACACACTTTTTATTTCAGTACCTGAATTATTGTTTTTGGCATAACAAACCAGACGCAGTTTTTTCCTTGCCGAAAGAATCGCAATGGCATCGTGACTGAATTGAGGTGCGGCAATCACTTCAATGAAGTAATTTGCCAGAAAATCAGCAACCGCAGAATCAACAGGCTGATTTAAAACAACAACTCCGCCAAAAGCGCTTTTTGGATCAGCACGCCATGCCTTTTCGATTGCCTCATAGCTGGAGCTGCCCAAAGCTGCGCCACAAGGAATGTTATGTTTTATGACTGCCGCTGCTGATGTAGTAAATTCACTGACAATATTAACGCCGGCATCAATATCCAGAATATTATTATAAGTCAGGGCCTGACCATGGATTTGGTTTATCGCCGGTATCTGTCCCATGTAATTATAAAAGCCGCCTTGTTGATGAGGATTTTCACCATACTGAAAAGCGAGAGTACGATTCAGTGGTAACGTGGTTACAGGATCAGACAGCCAACCGCTGATTGCCTGATCGTAAACGCTGGTTCTGGCAAAGGCTTTGGCGGCGCAGGTTTTTCTGAATTTTAAAGTAGTTTTGCCATTTTCAGTTTTTAGCTCGCCAGCCAGCGCAGCATAATCCTGAGTATCGCAGATTACTGTACAAAACTGATAGTTTTTGGCTGCGGCACGGATTAAGGAAACACCGCCTATATCAATGTTTTCAATGCCAGCCTTTTTTTCAAAGGGATATAAATCAATAACAACAAACTCAATCGCTTTAATCTGATAATTTAATAAATCATTTTGATGATCTTGCCTGGCCATATCAGCGAGAATACCGCCATATAATTTGGGATGAAGCGTTTTAACCCGGCCATCCAGTATCGGTTCAAAATCAAGATAGTCGCTGATTGCGATCACCGGAAGCTGATGTGCAGTTAGAAAAGCTGCCGTACCATCCGAAGCTAGCAGGTCAATACCGCAAGCAATTAATTGCCTCGCCATTGCCAGAAAACTATCCGACTTATCGCTAACGGATAATAGCGCTTGTTTCATAAACAACTCCTTTGCCGGATAACTTCCGCCACTGCCTGAAAATTTATATTTTTCGCGTTTAATAACACCAAAACGTGATATAACAAATCAACTGTTTCCGCCGCCAGCTCGTCATTATCGCCCGCAACGGCAGCCAACCCCACTTCAACGCCCTCTTCGCCCACCTTCTGCGCAATGCGTTTAATACCCTGTGCAAGCAGCCTGGATGTATAGCTGTCCTGTTCGCAACAGTTACTGCGTTGAGCAATAATTTCCAGCAAATAACCAAACCAATATATGGGCGGCTGAGTTAAATTACTGAAACAGCTCGCCGTTCCCTGATGACAAACAGGGCCTGTTCTTTGTGCGGTTATCAATAAACCATCGTTATCACAGTCAGTATCAATGCAAATGAGTTTTAAAAAATTACTGCTGCTTTCACCTTTAACCCATAATCGGTTTTTGCTGCGGCTGAAAAAAGTCACCAAACCGGTTTCCAGAGTTTGGTTGAGCGCTGCCTGATTCATATAACCAATCATTAATACCTGCATGGTTTGATAATCCTGTACACAAACCGGAACCAATCCATTTGCTTTGTCAAAATCTATGTTCATAACCGCACCTCGATGGCATAACTGGCAAGATATTGTTTTAGTCCAGCAATTTTCATCAATTTCTGATGAAACACACTGGCTGCAAGCGCCCCCGAAACTCTGGTTTCTGTGAACAGATTTTTAAAATCAGCCATGCAGCCAGCGCCTCCGGATGCAATGAGTGGAACTGTCAGCGTTGCAGCCATAACTGCAAGTTTGGCAATATCATATCCCTGCCTTACACCATCATTATTCATGCAGTTTATGACCAGTTCTCCAGCTCCGCGCTCAATCGCTTCCTTTGCCCAGGCCAGTGTACTACGGCCGGTATTACACATTTTTTTCTCATTACCTGTGAACTGGTAGACATAACCTTCATCCGCAACCTGATAACTATCAATTCCGACAACAACAGCCTGACTGCCAAAACGGTCTGCTAACTGGCAAATTAAATCGGGGTTGGCCAGTGCCGGGGAATTAATTGAAATTTTATCTGCGCCGCTCTCAAGTATCTGAGCTGCATCAGCAACGGTTTTAATTCCGCCGGCGACGCAAAATGGAATATTAATCTGACGGGCAATATCCTTGACCCAGGTTTTGGCAACCAGCTGGTCAGTACAACTTGCAGCAATATCGTAAAATACCAGTTCATCAGCACCTTGCTCACAATAGCGGGCAGCCAGCTCAATAATGTTGCCGACAATTTGGTGTTGTTTAAATTGCACTCCTTTAACCACTTTGCCATCTTTGACATCAAGACAGGGAATAATGCGTTTTTTCAACATATTGCCACCTCCGGCAACTTGAGTGTACCTTCAAATAACGCTTTGCCGATAATACACCCGGCTACTCCGCTGTCTTTTAACTCATGAATATCTTTTAGTGAAGAAACACCGCCTGAGGCCTGAAATTTAACTGCCGGAAAACGGCTGGCTGCCTGGCGGTAAAACTCAAGGTTAGGCCCGTTGCCCATACCGTCTTTGCTGATATCAGTGCACAAGACATGCTCAATGCCTGTAAACAATTCAAGCTGTTGCCATAAATTAACCGCGGTCGCTGTCTGCCAACCGTTAATTGCCAAAAACGGCATATCTTTTTCTAGCCAGAAATCCAGAGCAATAACAATTCTTTCAGCACTATAACTTTGCAACCATTGTCTGACCCGATTAACATCCATTACCGCACTGGTACCAATTACTACCCGCGTTACGCCGCAAGTAAACAACGCCTCAATATCCTGCCTGGTACGTACTCCTCCGCCAACTTGAATATCGCCTTTAAAAGCACTGGCAATTGCAGCAATCAACTCCAGTTGCACAGGCTTTTTTTGTTCGGCGCCATCCAGATCAACAATGTGCAGGCAAGAAATATCCATCTGATTATATTGTTGAGCAACACTGACCGGATCAAGCGGATAAATAGTTAGTTGCTTAAAGTCGCCTTGTTTAAGACGGACGCACTGACCGTTTTTAAGATCAATACTGGGTATAATGTTCATTTTATCTCCTTTAAACATAGGTTCACTGCCCTTAAGTTAAGGGTTCTGTCATTCCCGCGAAGGCGGGAATCCATCTCTCAAGCAGGCACTTTACCTTGTTTGATGGGTGGATCCCCGCCTTCGCGGGGATGACAAGTGGACTACAAACTCGACCTGCCGGAACCTAAAAAACTGGCTAATAAACGCGCTCCACTTTGTCCTGATTTTTCAGGATGAAATTGCACGCCATAAAAATTGCGGTACCTGATACAGGCAGCAAACATTTCACCATGACTGGCGGTTGCAAGCGTATACCGAGCTTCTGCCTGCACAGCATAACTGTGGACAAAATAAAAATTGTCGCCGGTTGTGATCGCGGACAATATGCTTTCCGATGCTGACTCCGTTAGCAATAACGTATTCCATCCCATGTGCGGAACGAAAGGCGCTTGTTGGATTTTTTTAACTTGTAGCGGAATAATGCCCAGACAGTCCGTATTCCCTTCTTCAGAATGAGCGCACAGTAACTGCATGCCCAGACAAATACCAAGAACTGGCTGTCGTAACTCAGGAATTAATACCGTTAACTTTTTTTCAGCAAGCCGCTGCATAGCAAATCCTGCCGCTCCGACACCTGGTAAAATCACTTGGCCGGCATTCATAATTGTATCCCGGTCGTCGGTCACAATGGCTGCGGCGCCCAGGCGCTCGATAGCCATAATTAATGACGTTAAATTCGCACCGCCACTATCAATAATTGCTATATAACTACTCATAATACCCCTTTAGTGCTAGCCAATTCTCTGCCTTCTTCGGTAATTGCCTGCCGCAAAGCTCTGGCAAATCCTTTATATATGCTCTCAACCAGATGATGGTTATTGTCGCCGCTTGCAGAGATATGAATGGCGGCTTTCATATTTTCAGCCAACGTATTGAAAAAATGCTTAACCATTTCCAAGGGCATATCGCCTAATTGCGTCACCGAAAAATCAGCATTAAACACGCAGCATCCCCGGCCGCCAAGATCCAGACTGACTATTGCCTGCGCTTCATCCATGGGAAGTACAAACCCATAACGATTTATACCAAGCTTTTCGCCCAGCATCTGTCTAATTGCCTCTCCCAGAACAATTGCCACGTCTTCTATCGTGTGATGAGCATCAACATGCAAATCCCCCTGTACGGCTATTGCCATGCTTAAACCACTGTGGCGGGCAACCTGCTCCAGCATGTGGTTAAAGAAGTTAATTCCGGTATCGATTTCCGCTTCGCCCAGACAATCCTGACTTATCACCACCATAATTTCGGTTTCTTCCGTTTTACGGAATCGGGTACATTGACGATTAAACTTGTCAGGCAACGTACTCAGCCCCAACGCACTTAACAACACCTTATTTTCTTCTTCAGTACCTATGGTGATACGAAGCGTATCCGGAATGTCCTGCCCACGATTTCGAATAATGATTCCCTGCCGCCTAAGCCTGGCATATAGCTTGTCTGCATCCCTGACTTTAATCAGAATGAAATTTGCTGCACTGGGGTAAACAGCAATTAAATCCGGTAATGCAGAGAGCTTGTCGCTTAATAACTGCCGCTGTTGCCGAATTCTGGCTATTTGTTTTGCTGTATAAGCCAGGCCAACAGGCGACAGGCTTTTTAAAGCAGCATCTATTGCCGGAGTTGGTAATGGATAAGGCGGGATAATTTTTTTAAGCAGAACAATAATTTCCGGAGCAGCAATTACACAACCTATACGTGCGCCTGCAAGGCCATAAGCTTTTGATAAGGTACGCATTACAATCAGGTTTTTACAGGTTGCAAGCAGGGCAACTGCAGACTGGGTTGCGGCAAATTCAATATAGGCTTCATCCACAACCACCAGAGTACTCTCCCCATAAGTACGGCATAATGCTTCGATTTTTTCAAGCGCGATGACATTGCCGGTCGGGTTATTCGGTGAGCATAAAAATATCAGTTTGCAGCCTGTAGCCTTACTTAACGCCTCCCAATCCGGTTCGAACTGCCCAGTAAGCGGTATTTTAGTGACCGATACGCCATTAATGGCAGCAGCGACTTCATAATAGCCAAATGTCGGCGGTGTAATAATAAGGCTGTCGCTGAGCGGACGGCAGAATGTTCGAAGTAATAAATCAATACCTTCATCCATTCCCCGCGTCAGTAATAGTTGCTCAGGGCAAACCTCATAAATCTGGGCGAGACGGTTACGCAGATTCTCTGGTTGCGGTTCTGGATATCGATTCAGCGTCAGCGTATTTTGGCCATAAGCCAAATAAGGGTTTTCATTGGCATCCAGACGAATAGCCTGCTCGCCATTATATTCAGTCCGTGCCGAGCTGTAAGGTTTCAGGGCCAGAATTTCCGGCCGGACAAGCTTATTAATCCACATTACGCATCCCCTTTTCAAGATAAACCCGACGTAATAAAACCGAATTTTTATGACCATCCAGTCCTTCAAGTTCGGCCAGAGTTTCAACGCAGGAAGCAAGTTCCAGTAATCCCTCGGGTTTTGCCTGTTGAAAAGTAATACTTTTCATAAAGCTTTCTACTCCCAGTCCACTGTATGCTCGCGCATAGCCATAGGTAGGCAGGACATGGTTAGCGCCGCTGGCATAATCACCTAATGCCTCAGGGGTCCAGGCGCCAATAAATACCGAACCGGCGTTACTTATTTCTGCGCTTAATAATTCAGCATTCAAAGTATTTATAATCAAATGTTCAGGAGCATACTCATTAGCAAGCTGAATGCAGCCGGCAATATCACGGCAGATAAGTATCCGGCATGATTTCAGCGCGTTAAGCAGGATTGTTTTGCGCGACAGCTGCCTGCTTTGTATATCCAGTTGTAGACTAACCCGTTCTGCCAGTGCCTGTGATGTTGTAACCAACATACACTGGGCCAGCGAATCGTGTTCAGCTTGCGCCAGCAAATCGGCAGCGACAAATTCAGGATTGGCATTCTCATCCGCAATGATCATCACTTCAGAAGGTCCAGCGGGCATATCAAGCGCTGCACCTGCCGGATCACTGGCGACAATTTTTTTCGCCTCAGTGACATATTGGTTACCCGGGCCAAATATCTTGGCTACTCGTTGTATTGACTCGGTACCATAAGCAAGCGCTGCAATAGCTTGTGCACCGCCGACCTTATACACCTCACTAATGCCGCATATCCTGGCTGCAAACAGGATGGCCGGATTTACCTGGCCTGCACTCGGCGGCGTCACGACAACAACCCGCTTGCAACCGGCAATCCGGGCCGGAATTGCCAGCATTAACAACGTCGAAACCAACGGTGCAGTGCCAGCGGGAATATACAATCCCACCGACTCAATAGCGCGAAACTCTTTCCTTAAAATTATGCCATTATTATTAGAAATTACTGGTTGTGGATATTGCGCCTGATGAAAGCGCAGAATGTTGCCGTATGCCTTGCGGATGGCAAGCTGGTATTTTTCGGCTAAATCCTCACTGACACCCCACTCCTGTTCACTGACTTGTAAATCGGTCAGAATAACCTGGTCAAATTGTAAAGTGTATTCTCTTAGCGCCTGATCGCCGCATTGACGAACCGTATTAATAATGCGGTTAACGCCTTCTGTAAGATTTGTATTGCCGTTGCTAAAACGTTCCATTATTTGTTTTTTCATTGCAGGACTACAATCCTGCCAGTCAATTATCTGCATGGCTAAATCACTCAATCATTTTTTCAATCGGCAGCACCAGAATAGAGCTGGCGCCAATGGCCTTTAACTTTTCCATTGTTTCCCAAAAGACGTTTTCATGACTGACAATATGTACGGCCACTTTATCTGCCATACCCTGTAATTCCATAATCGTTGGTGATTCACTACCCGGCAGCATTGCTGATAAAGCAGGCAATTTTTTACGTTCGATGTGGAGCATAAAATACTTGCTTTGCTGCGCATTTAAAGCGCCATTCATTCTCAACAGCAACCGATCAAGTACTGCCTGCTTGTCAGCGGTTAATTTTTTATCATTACTAACCAATACGGCTTCGCTTTCAAAAATCGGCAATAATTCCTGCAAACCATTCTCGCGTAGCGTAGCTCCGCTTGACACTAAATCACAAATCAGATCAGCAATACCGATTTTAGGAGCCAGCTCAACTGAGCCGTGCATTGTTACGATATTGGCTGAAATACCGTTAGCAACAAGAAAATTTTTTAACAACCTCGGATAGGACGTTGCGATTGTTTTGCCTTCAATGCCAGCAAGATTGTTTATTTGCCGGGTATCAGACACTGCCAGACTTAACCGGCATTTGGAAAAGCCAAGCGGCAATAGAATATTAAGGGCTGGCGATTCGTTTTCAGCTAATAAATTTAGCCCTACTATCCCCAGATCGCATACGCCATTCAGCAGTAATCCTGGAATATCGTCGTCTCTGGCAAAAATAAAGCTAATGCCAAACACTTCATCTTGTACAAATAATTGATTTTTATCCGGGCACGCTTTTATTCCGCAGCGTGCTAATAATTCCTGACAACCATTTGCCAGCCGGCCGCTTTTCTGTAACGCTATGGTAAGTTTTTGGGGTGCACTCATTTTTTAATCCTTGACATCTCATAACACTGTAATATCATATTAATACAGTAAAACAATGTCAATGGTTTATTATGAAATCCTTTAATCAGCTGGCAGCTTTTGCAGAGTTACTGGCAAAAACCGGCGGCGAAATTGCTATGGCCGGTTTCCGAAAACCAATAACAATCACTTTAAAAGACAATGGGTCTGCTGTCACAGAAATTGATTTGGCAATTGAATCCGCGCTAAAAGAATTAATAACAACTCATTACCCTGAGCATGGCATTTGGGGTGAGGAATTTGGCAGAACAACCGGCAATGCTGACTATCAATGGGTGATCGATCCTATAGACGGCACTGCAGCATTCAGTTGCGGAAAACCGGGTTTTTGCCTGCTAATCGCCCTGCTCTTTCACAACAAACCTGTGCTGGGTGTGATTTATCAACCGTTTAGCGGTGAACAATGGATTGGTTATCACAGTGAAGCCGCTTATCTGAATCAACAGCGCTGTTACAGCAATCGGTTTGTTAATCCTGAGCGTATCCGATTAAGCTGTACAACACCTGCCATGTTCGCCAGTTCGGAACTCCAGGAAAAATTTAATGCTGTTGCCCGGAAAGCCGCCGTAGTTTCTTATGGTGGAGATGCCTATAGTTACGGACTACTTGCTTCGGGATATATCGATATTATTCTGGAAGCGGATTTACAATATTATGATGTTGCGGCGTTAATTCCGATTGTTGAAGGCGCTGGCGGAGTAATTACAGATTGGGAGGGAAAGGCTATTGAGCCTGAGACGTTTGATGGTCGTTGTATTGCGGCGGCGAATGAGGAATTGTTGGAGATGGTAGTGGAGAGCATGAGAGGTGCTGCATCAACACCGCTTGAGGTTGGGCGGTAAAGCCCAACCTATGCCAATTATGCGGTATGAATCACTTCTGGAACATCAACCAGCGTACGGTCTTTATCCAACTCATTGGCTTTTTTAATAAACTCGGGCATCAGGCCATACATCCAGCTCACAACGGGATCAAATCGGGCGTACAGTTTCGATTCTCTGGCGTATTCCTCATGCGGCAATGAAGTCATCTTTACAATCACCATGATAAGCGAAACAATAAAAACACCACGGACAAAACCAAATACCATTCCCAAGGTTCGATCAGTGCCGCCCATGCCAGAGCGTTTGAGAATAAATCCCAGCATGGCATTAAAAATCCCGCCAATCACAATAACGCTAACCAGAATAATAACAAAGCCCGCGACGCCGCATACTGTTTTGTCCTGGATATACTGGCTAAGCCATGGCTCCAGTGCCTGAGAGTAATTATAAGCCAGCCAAATGCCTGCTCCCCACACAAATAACGCGATCAGCTCCTTGAGGAAACCTCTGACAATACCCGTAATCACAGACAGTGCGATTACGCCGATGATCGCCAAATCAACCCAATACCATTGCATAATTAACTTATCCTTGTTGGTACCACGAACCCTTGAATTTGCATTACGCTAGCGAGCTTTTGTTGCAGCGCTTTCGCTTTTTCCCGTTGAATTTCCTGACCAACCACTACTTTATAGACTGTACCAGTTTTGGTTGTCACCGTATTTACAGCCACTTTAAAGCCCTTGCTTTTTAGTTTATTCACCAGAGCGTTTGCATTGTTGCGCTGCGAAAATGTTGCCAGTTGTACAGCATAGCCATTCTGGGCAACTGGTTTAGCCGCAGGTTTAACGGGTAGCTTAATAGCAACGGGTTTTTCCGGTTTCTGGGCAACCTTAATCGCCGGTTTTGTTTTCTGTAAAGCTAAAACAGGCTGTTCTGCCGGAATAATTTTTAACGGCTCCGGGTTCGCAATCTGCCTGGCCGTTGTTGTATTCATTGGTGTTAATGGCTCAGCTTTGGCAATGACTGAAGGCAATTCTTCCTGAACTTTCTGAATGTTCACATGCGCGACCTTGACCGCTTTAAACATTTTTTCTTCATCAGGCATTGCAACTTTTGGTAATTCAGGTTTTGGCGGCAGCTTGATTGATACCGTCATATGCTCCATCCGTTGACTGGATTTTTTCATAATGACCGGCGCAAAAATCGCTCCAATAGACAAAATAACAGCAAGACCCACCAGACGGTGTTTAATACGTTCATCCATTACCAGTTTCATACTTTTCCCCCTTTAGGCTGGACAATACAGAACCTACCATAATAAAAGACCCGTAAACTATGATTAAATCACCCGGGGCTGCCTGCTGGCAAGCAGCTTGATAGGCTAAAAGCGGATCATTATAACACAATGTTCCCCATACTCCATTAGCCTCTAATGCACAAAGCAGCTGCTCTTTGTTTGCGGCTCGCCTGGATGCCATTAATGCCGGGTACCAACAATCCGCAATTTCTACCATAGGCTTAATGGTTCCGCTGATATCTTTATCCTCAAACGCTGAAAAAACCACATGGATTTTCCGGTCAGGATAATTTTTAGCAACAGTAGCCGCCAGATTGCCGGCTGCCTGCGGATTATGGGCAACATCGAGCAAGGTAGTGCAATGACCTTCAATTATTTGCATCCGACCCTGCAATTGAATATCGGCTATCCCGTCTCTGAAAGCCTGTTCGCTTACCGGCAATCCAGGCTGAAGTAAAATACACGCAACCACGGCTGCTGTTACCGAGTTAGGGTGATATTTCGGTAATGGCAAAGCATAATCTTTATCAGCAAATGTCAACTGTAATTTATCATTGGCAACCTCAAATACATAATCGCCGCCATTAATTAAAAGTTTCGCCTTGATGGCATTAGCATATTCCGTAATGCTTTGAGGAGGATTTCTGTCAGCATAAACACAAGGTTTACTGGTGCGCATTATACCGGCTTTCTCCCGGCCAATCTGCTCCAGCGTATCGCCCAGAAACATCTGGTGGTCATAATCTATAGTGGTAATAATCGCCAAATCACTATTAATAATGTTTGTTGCATCCAGTCGCCCTCCCAGACCGACCTCCAGAATAATGACATCCAGAGGCTGCTGTTTGAAATACCATAACGCAGCCAAAGTAGTTGTTTCAAAATAGGTAAGCGCTACTTCTTCGCGTGCCTGCTCAATAACTTCAAAAGCTTCAATCAGAGCTGCATCGCTGATGGATTGCCGGTTAATGCTAATTCGTTCATTGAAGGCAACAAGATGGGGAGATGTATAACTGGCAATCTGATACCCTGCTGCCATATAAATCGATTCAAGGCTTGCTACTGCCGAACCTTTACCGTTTGTGCCGGCTACAGCAATAACCCATGGTTCCGGGTTAAGCAGATTCAGCCGGCCGGCTACCTGAGCTACGCGCTCCAGCCCGAGCTGTATTTCCTGGCTGTGGCGCGTTTCAAGCTCTTTAAGCCATTGAATCAGGGTTTTACTCAAGCAAAACTCCGATGACTCAGTTTGGCAACCAGTTCAGCAACCGTTTGCCGCAACTTGCTGCGTTCAACAATCATATCAATATGGCCATGCTCTAGCAGAAATTCGCTGCGCTGGAACCCTTCTGGCAGGGTTTGTCTTACTGTCTGTTCAATAACGCGCGGTCCCGCGAAGCCAATCAGGGCATTAGGTTCAGCCAGAATAATGTCGCCAAGGCTGGCAAAACTAGCTGATACGCCTCCCATAGTCGGATCAGTTAATACCACTATAAAAGGCAATCCTGTTTCAGAAAATTTTGCCAGAGCGGCTGATGTCTTCGCCATTTGCATCAACGAGAACAACCCTTCCTGCATCCGCGCACCGCCGCTGGCAGTAAAACAGATATAAGGTCTTTTCTCCTGAGCTGCCAGTTCAACTGCTCTGACAAATTTTTCTCCAACCGTAGCTCCCATGGAGCCGCCCATGAAACTGAATTCAAACGCGCTGACGACAACAGGCTGATGCTGGAGCGTACCTTTTACTACTATTAATGCTTCTTTCTCGCCAGTTGCTTTCTGTGCCTGGGAGATTCGGTCTTTATATTTTTTTGAATCCTTGAATTTCAGACGGTCAACCGGTTCCAGAGCCGCTGCAATCTCTTCCACGCTGTCAGAATCCAGAAACTGGCTTATTCTTTCTCTTGCGTTGACACGATGGTGGTGATTGCAATTGGGACATACAGAAAGATTTTTAACAAGCTCAGAACTATACAGTACTGAGTTGCAGCCCTGACATTTAACCCAAAGCCCTTCCGGTACTTTCTTTTGAGCGGTATCAGTTTTGATAATTGACGGTAATAGTTTCTTTAGCCAACTCATATATTAAATTCCTGACAAAAAACAGAGTATACCCTGAAATTTGTTTTTGGGCTAAATAATCTGTTTTTATGGTATGGAGTGTTGGGCTTTACAGTCCAACCTACGCTTGTTTTAATATTTTTTCTAATTTCGCACACGGATAACTATTTAATTTTAAATGATTATTTATTTTTATTGGAAATTTTCGCAAGAAAGTGCTAGCAAAACCTAAAGTTTATTTTACGGCCTCCGATAACTAGTGTGGGTACGGTAAATTCAACAACAACAATAAAGGATTTGCCGAAAATAACGTAGATCCCACGCAGGGATTCAGTTGAGGAGATTTAATCATGCCTTCAGTGATTAACACCAACGTGATGTCGCTCAATGCTCAACGCAATTTGAACGGTTCACAAAAAGTAATGTTGACCGCGATTCAGCGTCTTTCTTCCGGTCTGCGCATTAACAGTGCGAAAGACGACGCAGCGGGTTTATCAATTTCCGAGCGTATGACTGCGCAGATTCGTGGTATGAACCAGGCTATCCGTAATGCTAATGACGGTATCTCTCTGGCGCAAACTGCTGAAGGTGCGATGCAGGAAACTACTAATATTCTGCAACGTATGCGTGAGTTATCAATCCAATCTGCAAACTCAACCAATAACTCTGGCGACCGTCAGGCCCTCCAGGAAGAGGTTGCTCAGTTGAAGCAAGAGTTGGATCGTATCGCAAACAACACTGAGTTTAACGGTCAGCGCGTTCTGGACGGTTCATTCACCAATGCCAGCTTCCAGGTCGGCGCTAATGCTAACCAAACCATTAACTTCTCTGTTGGTAGCGTAAAATCCTCTGCTATCGGTAATATCGCTCAACAAACCGGTACCGAAGTAGCCGCTGCCGCTGCTGCTGACATTACCATTTCTCTGGGCGGCGCTGCTGCAACAAGCATTAACTCAAGCGCTAACTACACTGGTAACGCTTATCAGGATGCAACTTCTGCCTATGCTAAAGCTGCCGCAATCAATGATGCCGGTATCAGCGGTCTGTCAGTTCAAGCCAGCACTGTAGGTACTCAAACTGTAGGCGCTATCGGTGGTACTGCTGCGGATACTTACAACCTGACAATTAATGGCGTGGCCGTATTCACTAACCAGGACGTTGCAACAGCCTTAACTAACGCTCAGTTGCGTGACGCAATTAACGGTGTTAGCGACCAGACAGGTATAACTGCAAGCTTGAACGGCGGTGACTTGACCTTGACTGCTAATGATGGCCGTAACATCGACATTTCTGAAAGTGGTACTGGCTTCATTGCAGGTACAGACGGTCTGACCGTAACTGGCGGTGACTTTGATGGCGTGTTACGCGGTAACCTGGATATCAGTGCGATTGATACTATAGCAATCGGTGGTACTGTAGCCAACTTGGGTCTGAGCGCTGCAATCGCTAAAGACGCTGTGGGTGTGGACACTATCGACATTAGTACTGCCGCTGGCGCTCAATCTGCAATCCTGCGTCTGGACTCAGCATTAAGCGCTGTTAACTCAAACCGGGCTGCAATGGGTGCTCTGCAAAACCGCTTTGACTCAACCATCTCTAACCTTGCAAACGTAGCAGAAAGCTTATCAGCTGCAAGAAGCCGTATCCAGGATACCGACTTCGCAGCAGAAACAGCTAACCTGACTAAAGCTCAGATTCTGCAACAGGCTGGTACTGCGATGCTTGCTCAAGCTAACAGTGTACCTCAATCAGTTCTCAAACTGTTGGGATAAGATGATAGCGGTAATTTTGGTAACTCTCTCATGCAGGGCAACCTGCATGAGATATTTGCGTATAATTGATAGTTGGAGGTTGTTATGAATATCGACCCTGCCAATATAGTGAATCCACAGCTCGCTAGTACCGCCAGCAATACTGCTAAAGTAGATACGACTGCAAATCTTCCCAGCAAAGATATAGTCGTTCAACTCTCCACCGATCAAAAACAAAAAGTAGAAGAAGAACAACAGCCGCCGCACATTGCGGTTAACCAGCTTTCATTCGAATTAAATAAAGACACGGGTGTTTTACAAACGGTCGTCACAGAAAGTATAGATAATTCCGAGGTTGTTCGTAAAATGCCTACTGATGAATACCTAAAGTTATTATCATTACTTGACGATATAATTGATAATACGATAGATAAACAGGTATAGACATTAATTTTTAGGGAAGGACTTATCGTGGCAAGTTCAATTACAGGTACAGGTTCTCTTGATGTTAAAAGCATTGTTGCTGCTTTAGTCAATGCTGATATTACGCCGGCTAAAAATCGCCTTGACAAGCAAGAAGCCGCTTATACATCTAAGCTATCTGCTGTTGGCCAGATTAAAGCTGCTTTGTCAAAATTACAGTCTGCGATGGCTAAATTATCCGATGTAAACTCATTTTACGGTTTAACCACCAATGTAAGCGATCCGACTGCGCTGATTGCAAGCCCCGATACTGGAGCTACACCAGGCAGCTACCAGCTTGACATTCAGCAATTGGCAAGCAAACAAAGTCTTGCTTCCACTGCGTTTGCCAATTCATCCACAACAGTTGGTTCAGGTACAATCAAAATCGAATTTGGTACTTATGCCGCTGATCTGAGTGGATTTACGGTAAATCCTGACAAAGCTGCCGTAGACATCACGATTGCCCCAGGTCAGGACAGCCTTACCTCTATCCGTGATGCGATTAACAACAGTAACTCTGGTGTTCAGGCCAGTATTGTTAAAGATGATCAGGGATCTAAATTAACAATCACCAGTTCAGCTACTGGTAAATCCTATGCGATGAAAATTTCTGTTACTGATAGTGACGGTAACAATACTGATGGTACAGGCCTTTCCGCCCTCGCCTACGATCCGACAGCAGGTGTTGGTTCGATGGCCGAAACTGTAGCCGCTGCAAACAGCAAGGTTAAAATTAACGGCTTGTTACTGGAACAAAGTAACAATCAATTAAAAGATGCGATTGAAGGTATGACTCTGGATTTGAAAAAAGCCCAGCCAGGTACGACTATTTTTCTCAATGTAACCAATAATACGACTCAAATGAGTGATATGGTTAATGCGTTTGTCAAACAGTATAACGACACCATGACTACGCTTATCAATCTGACCGGTTATAATCCTGACACCAAGCAAGGAGGGATTTTCCAGTCTGATGCCGGCGTGCGCGGGCTTAAAAACAGCCTGAGCCGAATGATTAGCGAACAGGTTAATTCGACTGGCTCAATACGGACTCTGGCCGACGTTGGTATCAAAACCAATGCTCAGGGCTTACTGGATATCGATGCCGCCAAACTAAGTAAGGCGATTGCCGATAATTATGATCAGGTAGGTTCTCTGTTTGCCAAAACAGCGACTGCCAGCGACAGCGGCGTCAACATCAGAAATGTGGGTACCACAGCCAAAGCTGGAACCTATAACCTGGTACTCAGTACGTTTAACCCGGGCGTTGACATAGCTGGTACCATTGGCGGCTACAGCACAACCTCCGCTAACGGTTTAACCCTGACTGGAACAGGCGTATTAAAAGATCTGGCAGTTGATGTGTTTAGCGGTGCGGCAGGCGCTCGCGGAACTATTACCATTCAAGACGGCCTGGCAGTCAAATTTAATGATTTGCTGAATCAGTTTTTAGGTAATGACGGCCTTGTTTCCGAGCGTACCGATCAAATTACTAAAAATCTTAAGGATATTGCTGATAAAAGAACGGCTCTGTCTACCTATAGTGATACATTGACGACCCGTTATACCAAACAGTATTCTGCTCTTGATACTTTGTTGACGCAATTGCAAAGCACAAGCGCTTTTCTGTCGCAGCAATTGGAAAATCTGCCTAAGATAACAACTTCTAAATAGGACGGTGTATTATGAAAAACCCCTATCAACAGGCAGTCAGCCAGTACAAAGCGATTGAGCTCGAGACTCAGGTTGAAAATGCATCGCCTCATCAGTTGGTGAATATGCTATTTCAGGGAGCTCGTACTAATATTGCCGCTGCTCAGGGGTTTATTTCACATCAACGTATCCAGGAAAAATGCGAAAGCATTACCAAAGCAATCAATATCATCGATGGCTTGCGCACCAGCCTTGACCATGAGCAAGGCGGTGAAATTGCGGGCAATCTGGATCGGCTATATGAATACATTCAGGAAATTCTGCTAAAGGCCAACTTGCATAACGATAGCGCACTACTTGATGAAGCCAATGCCCTGATAGCAGAAATTCACCAGGCCTGGCAACAAATACAAGTGTAGTTTCAACCCGACATCCTTGTTGGGTCAAACGACCCATAACCGTCAAGCTAAGCCCCGATTCCTACGTGCCGAGGCTTGTCCGCGGCATCCATTGGATACAAAATCGCACTCTGTATCATGGATACCGCGGACAAGCCGCGGTACGTAGGAAATTAGAATAGTAAATGTACAAAATTCCTTTGATTACAGCTGCATTATTACAAAAAAATAAACATTCTTTCCTTTTATTTTTCAATAACCTTTGCTATTACTTAAAGTAAGAACAAAAATTGTCGTTAGTGTTAACCACCACATAACGAGGTCATCATGAAACGATTAGCAATAATAATGACAATGATGATAGCTATCCTGCAACCAGCCTATGCGGAATCCCGGTTCGGCGAATCCTTATGCCGCCTGTCTGATTATTTCTGCATCAAGATAAAAATGGGTGAAAGCTGGAGCAATTTATTTCCCAACCCTGAGGCACGCGATATCGTCAGACGCATTAACCGCATGAACATCAGACTGAAACCAGGCATGGTTATCGCTATCCCCAAAAACCTCGACCGCTTGACTATTTACGATGTCTCCCCCTTTCCGCGCTATATCGAAGCAGATGGCGAAAAAACCATATATGTCAGCCAAAAAGCCCTCGCCTGGGGCGCTTATGATGAAGACGGCGAACTGTTATGGTGGGGTCCTATTTCCTCTGGCGTGGGAAAATGCAATGTAATGGGCGGCTGTGGAACGCCCTCTGGCGCATTCAGAATTATCCGTAAACAAGATGTTGATTGCATCTCAACCGCTTTTCCAAGGCGTTCTGACGGCAATAACGGCGGCGCAGAAATGCCCTTCTGCATGCACTTCTTCCGCGGTTACGCCTTACATGGCAGCAGCGATGTGCCCGGTTATCGGGCAAGCCATGGCTGTGTACGGATGTTTACTGAAGACGCCCGCTGGTTAAATGAAGAATTTATTGATATTCCCGGCGGCGGTTTGCGAGGAACCAGGGTGATTATTGATGATCCGTAGATTGGGTCGAAAGGACCCAGTCTACTATATCATTACCGGCCGTGCCGCATCATTATTGCAACATAGTAAACGCACCCTGTATTCCATTGGAAGCCAGTACTTCCTTCAAACGGTTAGTGGCATTACGGTCGCCAAAAGGCCCTACTTTGACAATATAACGTTGTTGGTGATTTTCGATAACAACTGACGCAGTAGTCATTTTTGATAATTTTGATTGCAGAAGATTAGCGAGATCCTTTGAGCTGTAAGCTCCGGCCTGAATATAATATTGGGCAACATGCTCTTTTCCATTAACGCTTAGCGCTTCAATTTCAACCGGCGCAGTACCCTGCGGCAAAATACCCAGCTTGGTAGCCGCTGCATAAGATAAATCAATGATACGATCAGAGTGGAATGGACCCCGGTCATTGACTTTCACGACCGCCTCACGGCCATTGTTGAGGTTTTTTATCCGGACATAGCAAGGGATTGGTAACGTTTTATGAGCAGCAGTCATTGCATACATGTCGTAATCATCCCCGCTTGAAGTTCGCTGGCTATGGAATTTTGTTCCATACCAGGAAGCCAGACCCCGCTCTTTATACCCCTTTACTGCCCGCAATACCTGGTACTTTTTACCGTCAACGGCATAAGACTCTGGATTACCATAACGGCTGAAAGGCTCATCAACCGGCTTAACTTTCTGAAAAACAGTCGGCAGCGGTCCTTTAGGCGCGCTATCATGCTCAATGGCGTAACGCCTTTGCCCCTTGTTTGCAGACTGGCTTTTTGCCGGCCGGCCAGATTTTTCATTAACAACAGCGTTATGACATCCACTCACCAATAACAGAGTCATTAATAAGAAAGACCAGCGCATAATTTTCCAATGAATTAGTAATATTTAGCATTACTATAAACTAATTAATAAACTTTATATAGCGTAGGCAAATGACTCTACATTACCGCTGGAGCGTTGTTCAAGCCTGTGTTAACATTGCGATTTTTGTAATCAAGGTATAATAAAAATGAAGTCTTATTGCTTGCCCTGGAAATATGCTCTAATCGGCTCGCTGATCCTGAGCTCGACGCTGCTCAACGCGGAACAACCCACACTGTCATCACTGAATGTTCCAACCCAACCGGTAATCAGTAAACCCTTAATTACTCCGTCCGCTCCGGTATTGAATGCCAAGGCTTATATCCTGATTGATGTTAATAGCGGTAAAATCATTGCTGAAAAAAACAGTGAAGAAAAGCTGCCGCCAGCAAGCCTGACTAAAATGATGACGCTCTATGTTATTTCAAACGCTTTACGCAATGAACAGATTCATCTGACTGATACAGTCCATATCAGCCGTGATGCCTGGCGTACTGGCGGCTCAAGAATGTTTGTCAAGGAAGGTCAGGATGTTGCGGTAGAAGATCTTCTGAAAGGAATTATTGTAGACTCAGGTAACGATGCCTGTGTTGCCATAGCAGAGCATCTGGGCGGCAGTGAGCCAGGTTTCGCTGAAATCATGAACCAACAGGCACAAAATCTGGGCATGGTAAACAGCCATTTTACTGAGAGCACCGGTCTGCCTGATGAGCAGCATTATACAACAGCGAAAGATCTGGCAATACTCGGACGTGCTCTGATTAATGATTTTCCACAGTATTATCATTGGTATAAACAAAAATGGTACACTTACAATGGAATCCGTCAACCGAATCGAAACAGACTATTGTGGCGCAACAGCCAGGTAGACGGCGTTAAAACCGGCCATACCAATGAAGCGGGTTTCTGCCTGGTATCTTCAGCATTACGCGACAACATGCGTTTACTGGCAGTTGTAATGGGCGCCCCCTCTGATTCAATCCGGGCTGATGACAGTGAACGCCTGCTAAACTACGGTTTCCGTTTTTTTGAAACTCACCAACTCTACAAAGCAGGCCAGACTATTAATGAGCCAACCGTTTATAAAGGCGCCAGCAGCAAGGTCAACGCCGGTTTAGTGCAAAATCAGTTCATCACTGTTCCAACCGGTCAATATCAGCATTTAAGTATTGAAGCCAATATGCCGCAAACACTGGAAGCGCCAATAAACAAAGGCGATAAAATTGGTGAAGTTATTGTTAAATTTGACGATAAGGTTCTTGAAACCTATCCGCTCTATGCATTGAATGACGTACCGCGCGGCGGCATATTCACTCGTGCAAAGGATTCCGTACGATTAATGTTTAAACAATGGTTTGGTTAATCCTATGAACGATAAAACAACTTATATGGAATTTCCCTGTAATTTCCCTATTAAAATAATAGGAATAAAAACAGATACGTTTGTCGAAGACATTAGCGCGCTTGTCAGGAAATATTTTCCTGACACATTAAACGAAGCGATTACTTTTAAAGACAGTGATGCTGGTAATTATACCTCAATCACTGCTACAGTATTGGCACATGATCAATTAACGCTGGATGCGCTGTACGGTGAGCTGACCAAGTATCCAGGCATTAAAATGGTGCTATGATGATTGTATTCCGCGATTTGGGTACCGAAGATTACCTTGACGTTTGGGATAAAATGAAACGCTTTACAGCCAATCGCAATGAGGACACTGTTGATGAATGTTGGCTTTTGCAACATCCATCGGTATATACTCAAGGCCAGGCAGGTAAGGCGGAGCATGTCTTAAACCCCAAGGCTATTCCCATAGTACAATCCGATCGCGGTGGGCAAGTTACCTACCATGGCCCGGGTCAGCTGGTTGTCTATACCCTGTTTGATCTTCAACGAAGGAAAATGGGAATCAGGACTCTGGTTACTAAATTGGAGCAACTATTGATCGCTTTGCTGGCTAGTTATCAAATACAAGCAGAAATCCGCTGCGGAGCCCCTGGGGTATATGTTGATAATAAAAAAATTGCTTCTATTGGTTTACGGGTAAAAAACGGATGTACCTATCATGGTATCGCATTAAACGTGGACATGGATTTGTCGCCTTTCAACGGAATTAATCCATGCGGGTTTACCAAACTGGAAATGACCCAGATTAAGCATTATAAATCGGATATTTCCCTCGCTGATGTCAGCGCCAGTCTGGTAAAAGAATTTTCAAAGCAATTTGAAGATTGAGCAGTATGAACTTATTCTCTGATTATATACAGCCGGTCACTTTATGGTTAGAAAGCCACCCCCACTGGGCTTTATTTCTGACTTTTCTGATTGCATTTGCCGAATCGCTTGCCGTGATAGGCAGCATTGTCCCTGGCACAGTCACTATGACCGCAATCGGTATTCTGGCGGGCTCTGGTGTCATGCGCGTTGATTTAACGCTTATAGCAGCCATTTTGGGTGCTGTTGCGGGTGATGGCGGCAGCTATCTGTTAGGCTATGTTTATCGCGAAAAACTTCACGCCATGTGGCCTTTCAGCCGCTATCCAAACTGGTTAATCTATGGCAAAAGTTATTTTGATCGCCATGGCGGCAAAAGTGTTTTAATTGGCCGGTTTGTTGGCCCTTTACGCTCTATTATCCCGGTAATAGCGGGAATGCTGCAAATGAATCACTGGCGTTTTTTTATCGCCAACGTCATATCTGGTATTGGCTGGGCTTGTCTGTATGTCCTGCCAGGCGTACTGATAGGCGCCGCCAGTAATGACCTGTCGCCCGAAAGCGCAACGCGGTTGTTTGTTTTTGTTTTAGTTGCCGTAGGCGCAATCTGGCTGCTGAGTATTTGCCTGAAGATATTATTTATTAAATTAAATCAGTTTTTGCGTGTTCATTTACATGATTTCTGGACCTGGTCAGGTAAACACCCGCATCTTGCGACTATCATTCGAAAATTAACGCCGCCGGGTGAAAATCATCATTACCAGACAACAATGCTTTGCTTATGCTTTATTCTTTCCACGCTTTTTTTCCTCATAATCAGTGGATTAACCCTGCAGCATAGCTGGCTCGCAAAAATTAATGAACCTGTACATCTCTTTTTGCAAAGCCTTCATACCTATTGGCTTGATGTGTTTTTTATCGCTCTTGATGAGGTCAACAGTACGCTTTCGATTATTTCACTCGCTATTCTGATCATCCTGATTGCCATTTATCACAAAGACTCGCGCAGTTTGTCTTATTGGCTAAGTCTGTTGGTATCATGCAGTATTATCGTTTATTTGAGTCATTCCCTGATACAAAACCCTCGCCCAGAAGGATTGATTGAAGTTCGCTCGACCTTTTCTTATCCTGCCATGCGGCTGACTTTTGCCACAGCGCTGTTGTCGCTGTTATTGTTTTATCTTAACCGTTATCACAAATGCCGATATACGCAGTTGTTAAATTTCCTGCTGCCAATAATTCTTATACTTTGCGGCCTGGCTCCCTTGTATCTTGGCGATCACTGGCTGAGCGATGTTATCGGAGCTTATTTTGCCGGCCTGAGTATAGCGCTGGTGCATTGGCTGCTTTATCGCCGTCAGGAAATGCCGTCCAGCTATCAACCGTGTCTTGCTCCGGCATTGCTAGCAATCCTGGTTCTGGCTTCCTCTTTTTCTTTTTGGATGAGATTTGAGCAGTCCTACCGTTCACATCAACCCTTTCTTGCACAATACGTGTTTACCGATCACCGATGGTGGCAGCAGCAAAGGCCTATTTTACCAATCCATCGTACTAACCGTATTGGTAAGAATATCAGTGTATTCAATATACAATATGCAGGTAAATTAAGTGATTTTGAAAATAACCTGTTGGCGCAAGGTTGGCAACCGCGTAATGAGTCATTTTTCAACCTGTTATTAAAACGTTTCAGCGGTAAACCTGACTATAAAAATACGCCGCTTATGGCACAACTCTATTTAAACCGCAAACCGGTATTAATTATGACCTATCAGCCCGCCAATGGCGGACCAGCCCAGATTTTAAGGTTATGGCGCTCCAATTATCATCTCCAGCACTTACGCCAGCCAATCTGGCTTGGCACAATAGCTGAACTTGTTCCAAGCAAACCTCAAAATATCAAATACCGGCTTAACGATAAGGATTTGTTTTTACCGATTAGCTCTGCATTAACGGACTTCAAGCAGCGTACCTTGTTAGTTTATCCGGCAGCATCCAATCAAAGCATTAATTTGTTGCTGATTAAACAGCCTCACGGTGAAAAATAGAGAAAATGGAGTGTTGGGCTGTAAAGCCCAACACTCTTTTAGCAGATACTATACAGCCGTTAACAAAAGCTTATTAACCCTGCTCACAAAATCAGCCGGATTATCAAGCTGACCGCCCTCGGCAAGCACTGCCTGCTCAAACAGCATAGTCACCCATTCATTAAAGCGTGCGTCATCCTGAATGTCATGCAGATGCTTGATTAAAGCATGTTGTGGATTAATTTCAAATATTGGCTTTGATAAAGGCATTTCCTGGCCGGCAGCCTGTAAGATGCGCTGCATTTCAAGTCCCATATCGTTTTCATCCGCAACTATGCAGGCAGGAGAATCAGTCAAACGATGAGTTGTTACAACATCTTTTACTTTATCGCCCAGAACATCTTTAATCTGGCTCAGCATAGGCGTAACTGATTCTTCTTCTTTCTTAGCCTCTTCATCCAGCTGTTCATCGCCAAAGTCAATTTTACCCTTGCTGATTGATTGCAGTTTTTTGCCTTCAAACTCGGACAGGTAACCAACCAGCCATTCGTCAATCCGATCGCTTAACAATAATACTTCTATGCCTTTCTTCTTAAATATTTCAAGATGCGGGCTATTTTTCGCGGCATTATAGCTGGCTGCTGTCACGTAATAAATTTTGTCTTGCCCTTCTTTCATCCGGGAAACGTAATCCGTCAGAGAGACATTTTGTTCTTCAGAATTACTAGAGGTCGTTGAAAAACGCAGTAATTTTGCAATTGCTTCACGGTTGGCAAAGTCTTCTACCGGACCTTCCTTCAGTACTTGGCCAAATTCTTTCCAGAAACCTTTGTACTTTTCAGGATCCTGAGTACTCATCTTTTCAAGCATGCTCAGTACTCGCTTGGTTGAAGCCGCTCGAATTGATTCAACTTGTTTATTATCCTGCAAAATTTCACGGGAGACATTTAGCGGTAAATCACTTGCATCAATAATCCCTTTGACGAAACGCAGGTAACGAGGCAAAAACTGGGTTGCGTCGTCCAAAATAAATACGCGCTTCACATACAGTTTCAAGCCATGCTTTGCTTCATGCTGCCACAGGTCAAAAGGTGCACGGGCAGGAATATATAACAAACTGATATAATCCTGTTTCCCCTCAACATGGTTGTGCGACCAGGCTAATGGCGGTTCATAATCATGAGAAATATGCTGATACAGTGTTTTATAGTCGTCATCGCTGATTTCAGACTTCTGAAGAGTCCATAGCGCTGTCGCTTTGTTGACGGTCTCAAACTCTTCCTGCTTGCTCTCCTCGCCCTCTTGCTGCGCTTTTTTCATTACGATAGGCCAGCAGATGTGATCAGAATATTTGGTAACGATGCTACGGATACGCCAATCACTAAGAAAATCACCGGCATCTTCTTTTAAATGCAGGGTTATTTCAGTGCCTCTGGCATTGCGGGTTTCCGTTGCGATTGTAAATTCGCCATCCCCATTGGACTCCCAGACAATCCCTTCCTCAGGACTTAAGCCAGCACGACGGCTTTTTACAGTCACTTTATCAGCCACAATAAAGGCAGAATAGAAACCGACTCCAAACTGGCCGATCAGATGCGAGTCTTTGGCCGCCTCACCCGTTAAATGGCTTAAAAATTCTTTAGTTCCTGATTTGGCAATGGTGCCCAGATTTTCTACCGCTTCATCCCAACTCATCCCAATTCCATTATCCGTAATGGTAATCGTTTTTAATTTGTCATTGTGAGCGATAGTAATGCGTAAATCAGAATCGTTTTCATAGAGCGCTGAATTGGACAACGCTAAAAACCGCAATTTATCCAGGGCGTCAGACGCGTTTGAGATCAACTCTCGTAAAAAAATTTCTTTATTGCTGTAAAGAGAATGGATAACCAAATGTAGCATTTGCTTGACTTCAGTTTGAAAACCCATTGTTTGCTGCTTATTCGCCATGTAAATCTCCAGTTAGGCAATGGTCTGATAATTACTGTAAAGCGCTATATTGGGATGGAAATTTCAATTTCAAGGGCAATTGATAATGTGTATTGAGTTTTTATCGAGGCCGTGTACCTGGTACCATACCGACCCTTGGCCTATGCATAAAAATAGTGATTGACTCACTGGTTTGAATAACCTCGCCCTGCCCGTCAATGACCTGAACCGCAATTGTATGGCTACCGCGTTTGACATCGTTTAATTGAAATACCGGCGTTGATTGGGGAGCGCCTATTGTTTCACCGTCATATAGCAGTTGCAGTTTGTCATTCGGCTTGAGCTCAGGTTCTATCGCAATCACCACGGGTACATAGCCCTGATTATTGCGAATAGTCGATTCATTAGCCGGTTGGCTGATCATAAGGCTGTTATAGCCCCTGTCATTCTCTTTCCCGGCTGATTCCTCAGCAGGCTGATCCGTTGGGGCGGGCGCAGCGGCCGGCGCATTACTTTGAGCTTGCGGAAGCTCAATTTCCTTGGCGCCGGGATGCGGCCTGTCACTGAAATGAACTACACCGCCGCTATCTGTCCATTGGTATATCTGGCCAAATACCGGCTGACATAAGAACAGCGGTACAGTAAATAATATTACTGCCCGCTTTAATAACAAAGCTGAACTGGCCGCATGCATCTCTGTATCCTTATAAGCTGTAATAAAGTTCAAACTCAATTGGATGAATCAAACTTCTTACTCTGGCGATTTCCTCTTTTTTCAACTTAATAAAACTTGCGATAAAGTCTTTACTGAATACGTCGCCTTGCAGCAGAAAGTCGTGATTATGAGCCAGATGCTCAATAGCCTCATCCAGCGAGCCGCAAACAGTCGGAACATCAACGAGCTCTTCTGGCGGCAGATCATAAAGATCCTTATCAATTGGCTGGCCTGGATGAATTTTTTTCTGGATACCATCCAGCCCCGCCATCATCATTGCAGAAAAGGCAAGGTAAGGATTCGCCATAGGATCAGGGAAGCGTACTTCAATACGTCGTGCTTTGGGGTTTCCGACATGCGGAATGCGGATAGCCGCTGAACGGTTACGGGCAGAATAAGCCAGCAACACTGGCGCTTCAAATCCAGGAACAAGCCGTTTGTAACTGTTAGTAGCAGGATTGGTAAATGCATTCAGCGCACGGGCGTGCTTGATAATACCGCCGATATAATAGATAGCCATCTCAGACAGTCCGGCATATTGCTCGCCACTAAACAGGTTTACACCATCTTTAGCCAGCGATTGATGGCAGTGCATGCCATTGCCATTATCGCCAACCAATGGTTTTGGCATAAATGTCGCTGTTTTACCGTAATTGTGCGCCACGTTATGAATGACATATTTGAGGATCTGCAGCTCATCCGCTTTTTTCAGCAATCCATTAAAACGGGTTGCAACCTCACACTGGTTACCAGTTGCCACTTCATGATGATGCGCTTCAACTGCCATGCCCAGTTCTTCCAGCGTGAGACAGATTGCAGAACGAATATCTTGTGACGAATCGACTGGCGGAACAGGGAAGTAACCGCCCTTAACGCCGGGTCTGTGACCTATATTGCCGCCTTCAAAGGTTTTGCCGGAATTCCAGTGCGCCTCATCAGAATCGATTTTATAAAAGGCGCCATTAATTCCATATTCAAAACGCACATCGTCAAACATGAAAAATTCAGGTTCTGGTCCAAAGTACGCAGTATCAGCAATTCCTGTCGATTTTAAATACGCTTCCGCCCGTTGAGCAATTGAACGAGGATCGCGGTCATAACCCAGCATGGTTTGCGGATCAACAACATTACAACGAACAATCAGTGTCGGATCCTGATAGAATGGATCGAGTAATATGCTGTCAAAATCAGGTACCAGAGCAAGATCGGATTGATGTATTTTTTGCCAGCCCTGGATGGAAGAACCATCTATCATTTTGCCATTTTCAATAAAATCATCATCGATCGCAGAAACCGGAAGTGTAATATGTTGTTCTTTTCCTTTGGTATCAGTAAAGCGAAGATCAATAAATTTTGCACCATGTTTATTTATTGAATCCGTTATCGCTTTTTTGCTCATTTTAAATCTCCAAAATTATAATTTTGCCCAGTTTAACTCAAGTGACTTATTAAACCCAATAGATTAAACTACTTTATCTGGTTAAATTATTTAAAGATTTTATGGGTGCTTACCACTATCAGGCCTTAACAAAATCCGGCAGCAACAGCAAAGGTGTGATTGAGGCAGATACTGAGCGTCATGCCCGGCAGTTATTGCGTGATCAAGGGTTAATTCCTGTAAATATTCATCTGGTCAACAGACGGCAAACCCGCGTTAAGGACAAGTTATCAGCCCAGGATCTCTCACTCATGACCCGACAGTTGGCAACTCTGCTTGCCGCAGCAATTCCAGTGGAGGAATCATTGCGCGGCGTCAGCGAGCAAACTGAAAGGGATAAAGTACGGGAACTGATCATAGGCGTGCGTGCCAAGGTACTGGAGGGCTATTCGCTTGCCCAGGCTATGGGAGAATTTCCCAATGCGTTTCCAGAGTTATATCGAGCAACGGTTGGCGCTGGTGAGCAGACGGGCCGTCTGGATATGGTGCTGGAAAAACTGGCTGATTATACGGAAAATCAACAGGCGACCCGTCAGAAAGTGCAACAGGCGCTGATATATCCATCATTGATGATTATTGTGTCGACAGCCATTATCAGTTTTCTGCTGGCATTTGTCGTGCCCAAAATCATTGAAGTATTTACCAGCAGCGGACAATCGCTGCCTGAAATGACTAAAGTACTGATAACAATCAGTTCTTTTATTAAATCATATGGATTATATTTTCTCATCCTGCTGATAGCCGCTTTAATCGGATTTAAGAAGAGCCTGAGCAATATCCGTATAAGGTACGGCTGGCATAAAATTTTGCTTAAATTGCCAGTCATCTCTTATCTGGTAAAATCCACTAATGTCGCCCGTTATATTCATACTTTTGGTATTCTGTTTGCAGCCGGCGTCAGTGTTCTGGAAACAATGCGGGTATCAGCGAGCCTGATTAATAATCTGGTTATGCGTGAAGCCTTTGATTTGGCTGCTGTGCGGGTCAGAGAAGGCGTCAACATCAGCACCGCATTAAAGGAAACCGGATATTTAAGTCCAATGTCGGTTCATTTAATCGCCAGCGGAGAAAAAAGCGGCCAGGTTGCCGCTATGATGGAGCGGGCAGCTGATCATATGGATAATGAGGTAAAACGTCTGGTTGATACTGCCCTGACACTGCTGGAACCTCTGGTTATTCTATTTATGGGTGCGGTAGTATTATTTATTGTGCTGGCCACCTTATTGCCTATATTCTCTATGGAGCAATTGGTTAGTTAGGTTTTGTTGGCCGGGCACCAACCTGTTTGTCATTCCCGCGAAGGCGGGAATCTATTCATCAATTTGGCATTGTGCTTAAATTAGGGATGGATCCCCGCCTTCGCGGGGATGACTGCTTTGTTGAGTAAATCATTTGGGATAGTTGAGTGTATGTAAAATAATTAAACTGATTATTTGTCGCCCCCGTGAAGGCGAGGATGACCGGAAAACTGGGTTTTTCAATAAATTGGAGTTGTTATGAAGTTACAGAAAGGTTTTTCATTAATTGAAATTATGGTTGTGGTGGTAATTTTGGGTATCCTGGCATCCATTGTTGTGCCCAAAATCATCAGCCGCCCGGATGAGGCACGTGCAGTCAAAGCCAAACAGGATGTACTTGCAATCCAGAATGCGCTTGATTTATATAAGCTGGATAATGGTTTTTATCCATCAACCGATCAAGGATTAATGGCGCTGGTTGAAAAACCGGACAGCACTCCAACACCTCATAACTGGAAACAGTATCTTAAATCACTGCCTAAAGATCCATGGGGAAGGGATTACTTATATTTAAACCCGGGCGAACATGGTGAAACCGATGTATTTACTCTGGGTGCGGACGGTCAGACAGGCGGTAACGGCATTGATGCTGAAATCGGTAATTGGGATGCGCGTTAGCCGCTGTCATCAACAAGGGTTTACCCTGATTGAAATTCTGGTAGTACTGTTGATAATCGGGATTGTCAGCAGTGCTGCCCTGCTTGCTTTTGGGGATTTTGGCGCCCGGCGTAAAGCTATCGTTTCAGCGGAGCAATTTGCCGCTTATATCAAATTAGTCCAGCAAAAGGCAATTCTGGAAATGAATACCTTGGGAATCAAAATTGAAAGCCAGGGCTATCAGGCATTCCGTTTTGAGGATGGCAGTAACTGGAAAGCCATTAATTCAAACAACCTGTTTCGCTGGCATGCGTTCCCTCGCAACATTATCGTTAAACTGTCCAACGCAGCAAAAAGCAAAAATCACCCTGATATTATTATCAATCCATCAGGCGATATGAGTGACTTCGCGCTTGATTTTGGTACTGATAGTGAAGCTGGCATTGCAATATTATATGGCCGGCAAGATGGCAGATTGACTCTGCAGACGGGAGTTAAATGAACAAAAAACACGTCTCTGATCGCGGATTCACCTTAATTGAAGTGCTACTGGCGCTGGTGATTATTGCAATTGCCCTGACTGCATTAATGAAAGCAACAACAGAGGATGTGGCTCTGACCCAACGTTTAAAGGAAAAAACCTTAAGCCATTGGGTTGCGGCTCAGGGTGTTTCGATGATCCAGCTCGGATTATTGCCTATGGCCGCCAATCAGGAAGCGTCGCAAGTCACGCGTATTGCCGGCCAGCGCTGGTACTGGCGCGCAAAGATTTCAACGACTGCTCTGGCACATGTTGATCAGATTACAATTACTGTCAGTAAAAATGAAACCGGCCCTTTTATTGACCCGCTTATTGCTTATAAGTTTCGCCATGAATAGAAAAAATGGATTTACACTAATTGAAATTTTGATTGCGCTGGCAGTATTTGCCATTTTGGCGACCATAACTTCTTCTGCGATGTATTATGCTTTTTCGACCCGATCACGACTTAATACCCATGCCGATAAGCTGACTGAACTGCAAATCGCACTCACACTGATTGCACGTGATGCCGAACAAGTCGTGAATCGACCTGTTCATAAGGGTGAGTCAATCCTGTTACCGGCTTTTATCGGAAAATCGAATTATGTGGAATTAACCCGTAATGGCATTGCTAATCCGGGGGCGGTAGAACAAAGAAGCACATTAAAACGCGTTGCTTTGATATGTAGTGGAAAACAGCTCATCCGACGCAGCTGGACAATCCTTGATGCAAACGGGCATAAGCAATACCAGGATAAAGTATTGCTTGACGATTTAACCAAATGCCGGATCTCTTACTTATCAGCAACACTGCAGATTCTACAGGAGTGGCACGAAACCGTTTCGTCTCGACGTGAGCCACTACCGAAGGCGATTCAGCTTGATATTACCCTTAAAAACTGGGGTAATATGAATTTTTTATTTATCATTCCCAAGGCGGTTTATGGCAGGATGCAAATTTAAAGGCAGCGCACTAATCTCAGCGCTATTTATTATGACTATGGTCGCCATTGCCGCCACTGCCATGAGTATGCGCCTGCAGCTTGATATTTACCGTACTCATATGACTATATTGGCAGATAAAGTCTATCTGGCATCACAATACGGCACTTTTTGGGCAATGGATATGCTGGCCGGCAGTAAAAATAAAATCATTCGGACAGATGGTAACGGACTAGCGTTTTCTCTGCCGGCAAGTATGCAATCGGTCTATCCAAATATGCAAATTGTCAGTGAAGTATATGATTTACAAGGTCGCTTTAATGTCAATAATCTTTCTGATGAACGCTATTATCTTGCTTTTTTACGGTTACTGAAAAAAGTACTGCCTGAAACCAATGACGGCGAACAGAAAAAAATTGCCCAGGCGTTGCGTGAATGGGTCAGCGCTTATATACCTGGCAATCGTAACAGTTTTTCAGGCTATTATCTTGGGCAGAAACCCTCCTATTTACCTGCCCATTTGCCGCTGCAAAGCATATCAGAACTGCGCCTGGTTTATGGCATTACGCCCAATGTTTATAATAAACTCAAAAATTATGTTACCGCCCTTCCAGAGCCGACAGCAATTAATATTAACAGCGCCCCTCAACCAGTTTTATATTCCCTCGCGCATGGGTTAAATCAGACACGAATCGAGGAATTAACAGCGGCTCGGGGTAAAAAAGGATTTAAAAATCAGAAAAAAATGGAACCGGTTTTGAAAAAACTCAATATCAATAATAACCTGCTTACTTTGGAAAGCAGTTACTTTCTAAGCATAACCACAGTGAAGGCAGAGGATATCAAACTTACCAACTTTTCAATCATCAAGCGGGTTAGAAATAATAAGAATAAAACAATGATTAGCCTGGTATCGGAAAGTTTAAATGCAATGTAAAATTTGTCATCCCCGCGAAGGCGGGGATCCATCCATCAGACAAGGCAAAGAGTCAACTTGAGAGATGGATTCCCGCCTTCGCGGGAATGACAGAATCCTTAATTTAAGGGCAGTGTGACTGAACGGCCCTATAAATCAGGTTACTCTTCCATACTGCTATCCTCAATAACCGGTTTTTTATCTTTCAATTCATTAAACAATTGCTCACCCTCTTTCAGCTGCTGTTGAGTCAACATAGGCAGAAGCCGGTTTAATTCGCGCTCGGCCTGTTCATTTTTATTGGTGGCAGACAACTTCAACCAGGCATACGCTTTGACATTGTCTTTGGTCACGCCTAAACCCGCAAGATACAGGTAGCCTAACTTTCCTTGCGCCACGACATTGCCTTGCGCAGCTGAGCGTCCAAACCAATAGGCGGCCTTTTGGTAATCTTTATCAAGCCCCAGACCGGCCAATAGCATTTGTCCATATTCAACTTGAGCTTCATCATCACCCGCTTCAGCCGCACTATGATACCAATAAGCCGCTTTTTCGGGATTTCTTTCTGTTCCCAGGCCATTCATATATTGATAAGCCAGATAAACCTGTGCGCTGCGATGACCTTGATTCGCTGCTCGTGAAAACCAATAAGTCGCGGCACGATCATCACGCTCAATGCCATACTCGCCGCTGTATAGCAAACCAAGACTGTATTCCCCTTTAGCGTCGCCCTGTTGCGCAGCTTTCTCATACCAGTAACGAGCCTTTTCAACATCTTTGTCTACGCCTTCGCCGGTCATATATTGATACCCAAGGTTAACCTGCGCTTTGGCATATCCCTGTTCTGATGATTTTTTAAACCATTCAAATGCGTTTTTATCGTTTTTTATAACCCCATCGCCAGTTGCATACATGAGCCCAAGATTACGCTGGGCAATTGCATTGCCCTGTTGGGCTGATTTCAGGTACCACTTAAAGGCTTCCTGATAATTCTGTTCAAAACCGTTACCGCTATCGTATAAAAAGCCAAGACTTAACTGAGCAAGAGGATTATCTTTTTCGGCGGCCTTTCGGTACCACTCACCTGCTTTGACGGCGTCCTGATTAACACCATAACCATATTGATACATACGGCCAATTAAATACATTGCTTCGGCGTTTCCACTATTGGCAGCCTGAATCAAGTGAGGGTATGCAGTATTATAATCACCGTTTTCATAAGCAGAAAAACCTATAATTTCATCGGCAAAGGCTACATTTGCAGCAAGGCATAAACTCAAAATATGGACTCGCATTGTTATTCCTTTTTATCTCCTATACTACAAAGATTAGGATATTCAGCGCGTAAATCAACCTTAAGAGATTTTTTCTTACCTGTTATTGGCTACAATAGGCTAGTTAAACTATACCTGATAAGCATGAAAATGCTCTTTTTATTAAAGGGAGTCGACATGAACAACCTGAATAATAAAATTATTCTGATTACCGGCGCCTCAAGCGGCATCGGACAAGCCTGCGCTAATCTACTCGCTGCCAATGGTGCGCATCTGATATTAACTGCGAGGAGGGTTGACCGATTAACGGCACTCGCTGATCAGTTATCTGAATCCTGTAATATCCGCTGCCTGCCTTTACAGCTTGATATCCGGGATCGGGAAGCTGTCGAGAAGCTGATTAATTCATTACCTTCCGATTGGCAATCAATTTACGGCCTTATTAATAATGCCGGTCTGGCATTGACAACTGATCCCATACAACAAGGCAATACAGAGAACTGGGATACCATGATCGACACCAATCTGAAAGGATTACTTTACATCAGCCGCAGTATTTTACCCGGGATGCTTGCGCGTAATGCCGGTCATATCGTCAATATCGGCTCTATTGCCGGGCAAGATTGCTATGTTAACGGGAATGTTTATAGCGCTACCAAACATGCGGTACGGTCCATTACCAAGTCAATGCGGCTGGATTTGGCCGGCAGCCCGGTTCGAGTCACTGAAATAGCGCCTGGCGCGGTTGAAACTGAATTTAGCATTGTCCGCTGGAACGATAAACAAAGAGCTGATGAATTTTACCAGGACTTCAACCCGTTACTGCCGCACGATATTGCCGATGCAGTATTATACTGCCTGACTCGCCCTGCGCATGTCGATATTGCTGAAATGACTATTATGGCTACGGATCAAGCCGGGTGTAGTGTGATTAGCAGGAAAGGACGGAAATCTGTATAAAGCCGGTTGGAGCTTTACACTCCTATAGCGAAGTGAAATGTTGGGCTTTACAGCCCAACACTCCTTATAATAAAAGCCTGCAATTATGCAAACGCTATTTATTTAGATGCGAATCATGACTGCCTTTCGCACCAGTAAGCGGTCTTGTGCTCTTTAAGTCTTCCCTGTCCAGCTCAACAATGGATGCAATACGTTTTTTCAAGTTCTGGTGTTTAAGGTGTTTATCATTTCTGAACCATGCGCTGAAAAACATAAAGACCTCCATTTCTTTAGCTTATTTAATTTAACCATAGTTCAGAATTGAAATTTTGCAATTATCTGTTATCCCGCAACGCCGACAATACTTTCTCTGCCGCCAGCTGAGTTGCCTTAATTTCACTATCGCCATGGGCAGTGGAAACAAAACCGGCCTCATACATGGAAGGAGCCAGATAAATTCCCTGCTTTAACATCCCATGATAAAACTTTTTGAATAATGCCTCATCAGAAGCGGCGACATCATTATAATCTTCAACCTGTGCTTTTTCGTTAAAACAAAAACCGAACATACCCCCAAGTGATGCGCTGCAAAAAGGAATCGCCAGAGATTCTGCAACATCGGCAAGCCCTTTTATCAAGGAAAGAGTAACCGTGCTTAACTGCTGGTAAAACCCCGGTTTTTCCAGCTCGGTTAATGTTGCAATACCTGCCGCCATTGCCAGAGGATTACCCGACAATGTACCCGCCTGATAAACGCTGCCTTCCGGCGCCAGATGGGCCATAATGTCTGCTCGTCCGCCTATAGCGCCAACAGGCATACCGCCGCCGATGACTTTTCCAAGTGTAGTCAGATCAGGGGTAATGCCATACACCGCCTGAGCGCCTCCCAGGGCAACCCGGAAACCGGTCATCACTTCATCAAATATCAGCACGGAATTGTATTGATCGCATAGCTTGCGTAAACCAGCGAGAAAATCAGGCCTGGGCATTACAAATCCCATATTACCGGCAACAGGTTCAAGGATAATCCCGGCAATATCCTCTGGAAACTGCTCAAACAACGCTTTCACTTGCTCAAGGCTGTTAAAATCCGCTGTCAGAGTATGTTCAGTGATACTTTTCGGTATACCCGGAGTAGAAGGGATACCCAAAGTCAACAATCCTGATCCGGCCTTAACCAGCAAGCCGTCGCTATGCCCATGATAGCAACCGTTAAACTTAATGATTTTATTCTTGCTGGTATAACCGCGCGCAAGCCGAATTGCAGTCATTGTCGCCTCAGTACCTGAATTAACCATACGGACTTTTTCAATTGACGGCATCAGCGTAATTATCTTTTTGGCCAAAATAACTTCTAATTCTGTCGGCGCGCCAAAACTCATACCGCTATGTAAAACAGAACTTACTGCTTCCACAACCTGTGGATGGCAATGACCAAGAATTAACGGTCCCCAGGATCCGACATAATCGATATATCGGTTATCGTCTGCATCGGTTAAATAGGCCCCCTCGCCTTTTTTAAAAAACAGCGGATTTCCGCCAACTCCTTTAAATGCTCTTACCGGGGAATTAACACCGCCAGGGATTACTGCCTGCGCTTGCTGAAATAAGAATTCGGAGTTGCTCATTAAATCTCTCCATTAGGTCGAAACCCTGGATTCTAACAACGTTTGCCCAAATGAAAAAGAAAAACCTCTGCAATTCCCTCTTTGCATTCTTACCCTGAATAGGCTAAATTACCGATTTTGAATTAAAGGCGTGTTATGCAAGAGTACAAACGTTATATCTGTGTGATTTGTGGTTTTATTTATGATGAAGCCGAAGGTTGGCCTGAAGACGGTATCGAACCAGGAACTCGCTGGGAAGATGTGCCGGAAAACTGGTTTTGCCCTGATTGCGGCGCAGGTAAAGAAGATTTTGAGATGGTTGAAATGGATGAATAAAGCCGTAATCAAAACGGCTTTACCACTACCAGGATTACAATCCCGATCAGGAATATAATCGGAACTTCATTATATATACGAAAAAACAGCCCGCTGTGACGGTTTTCATTGCGGGCAAAGCGCTTCAGATAATGACCATTCAGTAAATGATAGCCCCACAGGCAAATAACCAGACTTAGCTTGCCATGCATCCAGCCTGCCTTAAGATAATAGGACAAATTGTAGCTAAGCAGCCATAAGCCTAAAACGGTAGTTAATACCGCTGCCGGCCAGGTAATACCATAGTGCAACCGGCGCTCCATAACTTTGAACCGTTCGATTCCAGCAGCATCTGTTGTCTGGGAATGGTAAACAAACAACCGTGGCAGATAGAACAAACCCGCAAACCAGGCAACCATTGCAACGATATGAAACGCCTTGACATACAGCATGAATTTACCTGCCTTTCTTTCGCGAGCTCTTGATTAAATTCAGTGTTTCTACTCCCAATGAAAATCCCATTGCAAAATAAACATAGGCACGAGGAATATGGAATGAGAAACCGTCTGCTACCAAAACCATACCGATCAATATCAGAAAGCTCAACGCCAGCATTTTAATTGTTGGATGACGGTCGATAAATTTGCTGACAGGCTCACTGGCATAAATCATTACCAGAATCGCACAGGTAATAGCCAGTGCCATAACCCAAAACCGGTTTGTCAGCCCAATAGCGGTCAGCACGCTATCCAGGGAGAAAATAATATCCATTAGAGCAACCTGGGCTACAACACTGGTAAAGGTGGCCGAGCGGGCATTGACTGCTTTCCCCTCATTGGAGTCTTCTCCCATTTCACGGTGAATTTCCTGTGTTGCCTTGACAATCAGAAAGGCTCCGCCAGCCAATAAAAATAAATCACGCGCAGAAAAGGAAAAGGTATCCCAGGTGAACAGCGGTGTTGTCAGTTTGGCAAGCCAGACCGCAGAAGCCAGTAGACATAGCCGTGATACCCAGGCAAAAGTAAGCCCCCAACGCCGAGCGCTGCGCCGTTGTTCGGCTGGCAGTTTTTCAGTCAGAATTGAAAGCAGCACCAGATTGTCAATTCCAAGGACTATTTCAAGAATAGTCAAAGCTGACAGACTTAATAAAATATCTATAATTTCCATTGTTATCCTGGTTAGTAAATCTGTTTTGTTGGGTCAAACGACCCAACCTACTCTAATTTACCCTAACGTAGGTTGGGCTGTGAAGCCCAACATTCGATCTTGAATCAGCTATAGTTGTTGGGCTTTACAGCCCAAACCTACATAAATCAAGGTCCGAATGCCCTTGAATTTCTACCTTAAATCGCTCTTAGGCTGTAATATTTAAATTCAGCTATTTTACTTAGTTTACATCTTAGTTATAATAGGCAGCGTTATACAACTAAATGTGAGTACTGGCAATAATTAAATTATTCAAAAAGCTGTTACGCCGCTCCCGGGCGAAGCATGAGCCGCAGAAGGCAAATTATATCATTCCGCGTAATCAGCATAAATTATCAAAAACAGATATCAGCAATAATGCTCTGAAGGTGCTTAACCGCCTCAATAGTGCCGGTTTTCAAGCTTACCTCGTCGGCGGCAGCGTGCGTGATTTACTTTTGGGTAAAGTTCCCAAGGACTTTGATGTTGCAACCAATGCAACACCCAACCAAATCCGCAGCCTGTTCCGAAACGCACGTATTATTGGCCGCAGGTTCAAGCTGGTTCATATTATTTTTCATCGTGACATTATCGAAGTCGCTACGTTCAGAGGCAATGAAACAGTGGCTGAGGATCAGCAAACAAACGATAAAGGCATGCTGGTGCGGGATAATGTTTACGGGACGCTGGATGAAGATGCCTGGCGGCGCGATTTCACTATCAACTCGCTGTATTATAATATTGATGACGCATCTATTGTAGATTTTACCGGCGGTGTTGCCGATGTTCACAATCGTCTGCTCAGGATTATCGGCGATGCAGATGTACGTTACCAGGAAGATCCGGTCAGAATGCTGCGTGCTGTTCGATTCAGCGCCAAATTGCACTTTAGCATTTCGCCTGAAACTGCAGAACCCATCAAGCGTCTAAGTCATTTAATCCGGCATGTTTCAAGCTCACGCCTTTTTGACGAGATGACTAAACTCTATCAGTGCGGTGCAGCTGGCGCTGTACAACAACTACTGGAAGAACATGGTTTATTCAGGCAATTATTTCCTTTAACCCATGACTTATTGGACAGCCAATATCCAACCAGGGCTTTATTGAAAATTGCTCTGGAAAATACTGACACTCGCATCCATGATGACAAACCGGTTACGCCTGCGTTTTTATATGCCGTCCTGCTCTGGTTCCCCTTAAAGCAAAAAGCACGCGAATTACAGGCTGAGGAGCATTTACCGCCGTTACCTGCGCTGGAAATGGCAATGTCAAGTGTTATTAATGAACAAAACCAGATCATTACTATTCCCAAACGCTTCAGCCAGATTATTCGTGAAATGTGGTTGCTGCAGTTCCGTTTTCCAAAGCGTTTTGGTAACAAGGCATTCACCCTGCTGCAACATCCCCGTTTCCGTGCAGCCTATGATTTCCTTGCGCTTAGAGCACTGGTTGGCGATGAGTCAATCGAGCTGGCTGAGTGGTGGACAACATTTCAGGATGCCTCGGAAACCGAACAGCAAACGATGGTAACTACACTTAACTCTGCAGGCAGCAGCAAAAAGCCTCGCCGCAAACGAAAACGAGTAAAGGCTGTACAATAATGACGCTGTGTTATCTCGCGTTAGGCAGTAATTTGAAAACATCTGAGCGCCAGATTCGTCTGGCCATAGCACGGCTAAGAACTCTGCCATCGACCCGTGTGCTGGAAGTTGCCGAGCTTTACAAAAACAAAGCATGGGGGCGGAGAACACAGCCCAATTTTTGTAATACCGTTGTTTCCATCCGTACCAACCTGACACCTGAACAACTTTTAGCTCAATGCAAAAAAGTAGAAAACAGGCAGGGCCGCTACCGTCGGGTAAAATACGGAGCGCGTACTCTGGATGTCGATATTCTGTTTTACGGCAATCGCAAAATTAATAAACCGGATTTAATCATTCCGCACCCCCGTTTACACGAGCGGGACTTTGTATTAATTCCCCTGCAACAACTTCTAAGGCCTGCTAAACACCGCTGGACTCCGCAGATAAAGCAGCGAACGTAGAGGTCCTGCTAACCTTGAACTATAATAAAAATACCGAATTTATCCAAGGGTTATTAATAATGAAAAAAATACTATTATGCTTTTTAATCCTGAGCATGGCTACTACCCTCACAGGATGCTGGACAAACAAATCCGGAAAAAAATCCGGGGTTATAGTAAAAGTAGCAAAAGAGGGCCGTTATTGGGGCACGTACGAAGGCGAGCTAATCCGTGGCGGCCTTGAAAATGCCAGTGGTGTAACTGGCCGTGCGTTCCTGTTTACGTTAGGTCAATTTAAATCAGACCTGGTTGATAAAGCTCAAAGCGCGATGGAAAGCAATAAGCACGTCATCATTACCTACCATTGTGAAGAGTTCGTCTTCCCATGGCGAGGTGAAACCAACTGCTTTGCAGATGATATAAAAATACTTGACAATAAACCCTGATTTGCCAGCTTCATTGCCCTATCAGATGGTTTCGTTTACACTGAAGATATATTGAGCATTGGCAGGGAGAGAATCATGTTTAAGACAATATTGCACGCGACTGATCTGAGCGAAAGCCACTTTAATCTCTGCCAACAGGCTGCACGTTTGGCAGAAGATACCGGAGCAACTTTGTATTTACTGCATGTGATAGAAACGCCTGCCTCGCTCCAGATTGCCCAGACTTTAGGATTTGCGGAACTGGCTAATCCAGCTAAAGAAGATGCCGAAACGGTGATGAATGTCGTTGGCGAAGCATTAAATATCCCCAGTGAGCGTCTTTTTGTAGAAATTGGTTCTGCATATAAACATATTCTGAATAAAATTAAAGAATTAAATTGCGATTTGGTTGTGCTGGGAACGCAGGCAGTTAATCATTTGCCAGCGTTTTTAGGAAGTACGGCAAATGCAGTGATTCATCAGGCGCCTTGTTCAGTGCTTACCTTGAAGATTTCCTAATTTTGAGATAAGGGAGTGTTGGGCTTTACAGCCCAACACTCCTTACTCCTACATTTCTATTTTTTCTTCTTTTTAATATGCTTCATTAAACGCTTTTTCTTATTAACCTGACGCTCGGATAATTTATTTTTCTTATGTTTAAATGGATTGGCCCCACCCTTGAACTCTACCTTGAGCGGTGTTCCAGTCAACTTCAAATGATTGATGAAAGCATTAGATAAATAACGCTTGTAGCTATCAGGCAAAGCATCCAACTGATTACCGTGAATAACAATCAGCGGCGGATTATGGCCGCCCATGTGGGCGTAGCGTAATTTAATTCTGCGTCCATTGACTGTCGGAGGATTGTGTTGGCTGACTAAATCCTGAAGCAAACGTGTCAGCATCGGGGTTGAGAATTTTTGAATTGCACTGGCATATGCCTGATCAATATCATTAAATAATAGACCGACACCACTGCCATGAAGCGCTGAAATATAGCGAATTTTTGCAAAATTGGTAAAATGCAGACGGCGCGCGAGCTCGGCTTTGACATGCTCTTTATGATCATTATCCAGCCCATCCCACTTATTTACAGCAATAACCAACCCCTTACCCGCCTCAATAATGAAGCTAAGTAAATGCATATCCTGATCAGTTAAACCCTCTTTAGCGTCCAGTAACATCAGACAAACATGCGATTCCTTGATCGATTGCAATGTTTTAATAATAGAAAATTTTTCAATTTTCAGATCAACTCGGGCTTTTCGCCTTACTCCTGCAGTATCAATCAGGGTATAGCTTTTCTCATCACGCTCAAATGGGATAGCAATACTGTCACGGGTTGTGCCGGGCATATCATACACTACGACCCGCTCTTCACCCAGAACCCGATTGATTAGAGTAGATTTACCAACATTAGGTCTTCCAACGAATGCAATTTTAACTGACTCTTTCTCATCAGTTGCTATTTCAGGTTCAGCAAAATCAGCAGTCAGATCCCTTAATAACAGGCTCATTCCCTGCCCGTGCGATGCTGATACCGGATGAACATTGGCAAAGCCAAGCCGTTGGAAGTCTGAACAAGCGACTTCATCCTGTATTCCTTCAGCTTTATTCACTACCAGAAATACAGGTTTGTTAATCTTTCTTAACTGACCGGCAATTGTCTCATCAATACCAGTCAAACCGGCGCGCGCGTCAACCATGAAAAGGACAACATCAGCCTCTTCCAGCGCCTGCGCAGACTGTCTGGACATGAGTTCATCTACAGCGATGTCATCAACGCCGATACCACCCGTATCCACAACAATAAACGGTTTATCTTCAAATTTGGCTTCTCCGTACTGTCTATCCCTGGTAAGTCCCGGAAAATCAGCGACCAGCGCATCCTGCGTACGCGTCATACGATTAAACATAGTGGATTTGCCTACATTAGGCCGACCCACTAAAGCTACAACTGGAATCATGAATTAGCTCACAGAAATTCGATTTAATCTGCCATTGGCAGTCATCACATAGACATTATTGTTGTCTACTGTCGGGGCGATTATAATGGCTCCTGACAATTGCGTTCTTGCCAGAAACTCGCCATTTTGTGTTGACAACACGTGCAACATACCGGTTTTATCGCCGATTATCAGACGATTACCTGATAGTACAGGCTCAGTCAGCCCACGGGCTTTCAACCCTACCTGTTTCCAACTGACCTTGCCGGTTTTTTTGCTGAGCGCCCATACAACATCATCACTGTCTGTCATATAGAGCGTATCACCGCCGATAACAATATTTTTATAGGTAGACGCCGGTTTGCGCCAGACAAATTCGCCATTGGCAAGAGATAAAGCGCCGACATAGCCCTGATAGCTTGCCAGATAAGCGGTATCACCTTGTACTATGGGATCTGCATCGATATCAACCAGCCGCTCCACATCACTTGAGCCGCTGGCATAAGCGATGCTTCGTTGCCATAAGACTTCACCTGACTCAATATCGACAGCATCGAGTTTGCCATCGGAATACCCCACCAGTATCAGGCGGTTATCGACAACTATCGGAGATGAGCTGGCTTTCAATATCAGGCTGGGCGAACCATGGTCCGTAAGCCATAACTGTTTACCAGAATTTAAATCAAACGCATACAGGTTACCGTCGATCGTTTTAGCGATTACCTTATTATGAGCAATAACAGGCTTGGACAGAACATCGCTTGATACTCGAGTCTGCCAGGCTTCTTCGCCGTTTGACTCTTTTAAGATAACAATTTTGGCATCATCTGTACCAACAGCAATATGGCCTGCGGCGACAGTCGGGCCACTGACTATGTTGGAACTGATTTTCTTATTCCAGACTAAATTGCCATTTTGCTTATTAATGGCATTAATTATACCACTGGCATCAGCCGTATAGATAATATTTCCAACAGTGACTGGTTTCAGCTTTAAAAACGTGGTGCTTTTAAGCGTTGAACCCGCAACAACATCCCACTTTGTTTTTAATTTCTGTTTGGCAGTTATTGGCTCAAGCGCTGACGGTGCTGGCGTGTTATCTTTACCCAACATATAATCATCTACTGTTGAGCATGACGTCAAGCCTGCCAATAATGCAAGAGACAGTACAGTTTTTTTCATTAACAACCCCTTTTATTATCAGGCAGAACGCGGTGCGCTAGCGCCAACGTTCATTGATTGCGTCAAGGTAGCCAGTTCATTAGTTTTCATTTCAAGGTATTGATTACCAATACCATTGGTCCTGGCTTCACTAATCGCATCTTTATATGCAACCGCTGCCTGCTGATAATTACCAGTAGCAGTATAAATATCGCCTTTCAGCTCATTGATTAGCGGCATATAGGAATCATCATCAACAGTAGCCAATTCGCCGATAGCCTTATCATATGCCTTCTGCGCAGCCATTATCCTTGCGATCCGCAAACGGGCTACCTGCCGTAATGCTTTCAGCCTGGAATGAGAAGCAACATATTCCAACGGTTCCAGTGCTTTATCCAGCTTGTCTCGCGAGACATACAATTTTGCAAGCGTCATTCGTGCTGCATCGGCATAGACAGTATCACTAAATTGCTGAGTTAACTGGTTAGCATAGGCTTTAATCGCCTTGTTATCATGATTGGAAAACGCAACCATTAAATGCTCATAAGCGTTAGAAGCCTGGGTGTTAACTTTATTTTCGTGCCACTGCCAGTACCTATATCCCGATGCCGCAAGCAAAATAACCGATAAAATAATAGTAATTGGCGTACTATAGCGGCGCCACCATTTTTTAATTGCTTCAATTTGCTCTTCTTCTGTCATATAAGTAGACATTTTTCTCTCCTGACCATCATCCAAAATGGCTTTTCAAATACTCGATGATCTTGTTCTGATCAACCGTCACCTGTTCTGCCTGCACCCGCAGATTTTTAACACTAACCTGCCCGTTTCTCAACTCATCTTCACCAATTATTATCGCTAAATCAGCACTACTTTTATCTGCGCGTTTAAACTGGCTTTTGAAACCGCCGCCAGCCGTGTTAGTTATTACCTGAACAGCCGGGTAACACTCTCTGACTTGCTCGGCAACAACCAGTAACTTTTGCATGGCGTCATCATTAACAGCAATTAAGAATAACCCTTGTTGTTTGTTCTGCTCGCAAGCAACACCCAATGTTTCCATTAACAGTAACAACCTTTCAGCTCCCATGGCAAAACCTACTGCAGGAACAGAATTACCGCCTAATTGCTCAACAAGCGCGTCATATCGGCCGCCAGCACAAATCGTTGCCTGGCTGCCGAGTTTGTCGGTTACCCACTCAAAAACGGTATGGCCATAGTAGTCAAGACCACGAACCAAAAATGGATTAACTTCGAAAGGAATAGCTAATTGCTCAAGACCTGCACATAAATTATCGAACTTCATTCTGCTGTCTTCGCCCAAACTATCGATAAGCTTTGGCGCTTCAGCTAGCAAAGCCTGAACCTGAGGGTTTTTACTGTCCAGAATGCGTAATGGATTTTTATCGAGACGACGCTTGCTATCTTCATCCAGTTGTTCAAAATTCCGGTTGAAAAACTCAACCAGTTTTTCTTTATAAGCCTGTCTTTCGCTTAATTCGCCAAGGGAATTAATCTGCAGTGCTGTTGCCTGCTGAATACCGAGTCTTTGCCACAAACGCCAACACATGGCTATCAATTCCAGCTCAACTGCTGTACCTGCTATTCCCAGTGCTTCAACACCAAACTGGTGGAATTGACGATAGCGCCCTTTCTGGGGTTTTTCATGGCGAAACATAGCGCCGAAATACCAAAGCTTCTGCTGTTGATTATGTAACAGGCCATGCTCAAGACAGGCACGCAAACAGCTGGCAGTTCCCTCAGGCCGGAGGGTCAGGCTGTCGCCGTTTAAATCAGTGAACGTGTACATTTCCTTTTCGACTATATCGGTAATCTCACCGATACTGCGTTTGAACAGTTGCGTACTTTCAACTAAAGGGAAGCGGATTTCCTGATAACCATATTGATCCAGGCAGTGTTTAAATACTGACTCCAGATATTGCCAGGCGGAAATTTGTCCGGGCAAAACATCATTCATCCCTTTTACAGCCTGAATTCTCTCAACCACTGTGTGTCTCCGAGCTATCATCGCTTTCTACTGCAAACATTGATTGCATGCGGGATAAATCCGTCAGTTTTTGCTCCTGTTCAGATTTGCTGGCAACAGTCTGAGTTGCGGGAGCCGCGGTTTGTGCTTCTTTAATAGCAAAAAACGGTTGCGCGTCTTTGTTAGTATGCCACCAGATACCTACGGCAATAACGGCAGCCAGTACGACCAGAACCGTAAACCAGCGTACCATGCGCTCACCGAAATTTGACTCCCGCTTACTTTGCCAAAGCGCTTTCTCGACTTTACGCTCTGATGCATAACGATTGTTAAACGTTTCCAGTAAAGGATCAGGTGAAACTCCCAGCAGCTTGGCATACGCACGCAAATAGCCTTTAATGAATACTGGTTCAGGCATACTCTGGTAATCATCTGCTTCGAGCAACTCAATAATTTTAATGCGTAAATGCAGTTTCCCTGCGACATATTCCTGTGAAATGCCTTTCTTCTCTCTAAGGTGAGCCAGAAATGAGCCGGGATTTTCGTTATGGTTATTATTTATTTCATCCGCTGCCAAGGTCATACTCATATTTAACTCCGCTCTGATCTATTGGGTCAGTTAACTGACCATAGTATTCAATAAATTATCTATTTTTTGTTTATATTCAACTTCAAGCTCTGGTTTACCCGCTTTACGTGCTACTTCCAGCGCTAATTCAAGCAACGCTTTATCTTTTTGCACTATACTCTCATATTTTTTCAGGTTTAATAGAGCGCTGTTCAATTCATTCTCTTTTAATTCAACTGATATTAACTCATGCAGCGACTGCCTTCGTCTTGGGTCCTGATCCAGGGCCTTGATAAAGTAATTTTCAGCCTTGCGATAGTCAGGCACCGCTTCGGCACAAAGTCCTGCATTTTCATACGCGCCTGCAGTATGAACATAAGTTACATCATTAACCGCTTTTATAAAATACTTTTCAGCTTCTTTAAAATCACCCTGGCGGCAAAGGAAGGTACCATAATTGTTTAACTGCGCTCCGTTTTGGGGAGACAGCGACAATGCTTTTAAATAATATTTTTTTGCTTCCTCAATATTTCCTGTTTTTTCAAGATAATAAGCCATAGCTCCATTAGCCGATGGCGAGTCAGGCGCAAGATCCAGGGCAATCAGCAATTTTCTTTTAGCACGCGGCCGGTCTCCTTGCTTTAAATACGCAATACCCAATTGGGTATTGTAGGAAGCTGCATCATTGCGCTTCTGCCGCTTCTCTGCTTTTTCGGCAGCCTGCTCACTATTATGCTCACATGCTTGTAACAAGAGAAAAGGCATAATTAGTAAAAAACGTAATGATAATGGCAAAATTTAAACACCAATTAAGAAAATGTGGGGTTATTATACTCTAAATCGTTTAAAATGCGAGATATGGATTTGGTTTTGGCTAAGCAGAGAAATCATTACTGCATTTGTGCGGTGATTTCTTTGTCTTTTGGCATAAAGTGTAGTTTTTGCCAGCGTTGTGATCGACTGGTTCGGTCTTTTACTTTACCGGCAAGCTGACCGCAGGCTGCGTCAATATCGTCGCCACGGGTTTTACGGGTAATGGTATTAATGCCCTTTGCTATCAACATATCTCTGAATGCGTCAATACTCTGCTGTGGCGAACGCTCATACTGCGTCAGAGGGAAAGGATTAAACGGAATTAAATTGACTTTTGCAGGCACGTTTTTTAATAGTTTAATTAATTGCCGGGCATGTTCAGGCTGATCATTAACCCCTTTAAGCATAACGTATTCAAACGTCACTTTTCGTTTGGGTTCATCTTTAAAGTAACGCCGGCAGAGATCCATAAGTTCTGCAAGAGGATACTTTTTGTTGATCGGAACCAGTACATCACGTAATTCATCATTGGGTGCATGCAATGAAACAGCGAGCGAAACCGGGCTAACCTCCCGCAGTCTTTCAAGATCAGGCAGAACGCCGGAAGTGCTTAATGTTACCCGTTTCTTTGACAGGCCATAAGCAAAGTCGTCCATCATAATATCCATGGCGGCAACAACATTATCAAAATTAAGCAGGGGTTCACCCATCCCCATCATGACAACATTGGTAATGCGTTTATCATGGGCGCCGTCTTTTTGCGACAATTCCCTGACTGCCAGCCAAATCTGGCCAATAATTTCGGCAGTAGTCAGATTGCGGTTAAAACCCTGTTTGGCAGTAGAACAAAAACTGCAGTTAAGGGCGCAACCGACCTGAGATGACACACAGAGCGTACCTCGGGTCGCTTCCGGAATAAAGACAGTTTCAATACTGTTTCCGCAATCCAGTTTAAGCAACCACTTACAGGTACCATCCTGTGATTTTTGGCAGGCAATAATTTCGGGCAACCGAATTTCAGCGCTTTGCGCAAGTTTCTCTCGCAAAGCTTTTCCCAAATTACTCATTTGGGAAAAATCACTATAACCAGCCTGATGTATCCACTGCATCACCTGCTGCGCGCGAAAGGGTTTTTCGCCAATGGCGGTAAAAAACTCTCGCATCTGCGGGTAGTTAAAATTCAAAAGGTTGGTTTTTTCGCTCATTGCCTGCCTCAATACAACTTTAAAAATTATCGCTCACAAATTTCGTGTGGCTCAAAGAAAAACGCAATTTCAGTTGCAGCATTTTCAGCGCTGTCAGAACCATGGACTGCATTAGCATCAATGCTATCAGCAAAATCAGCACGGATAGTGCCAGGAGCCGCTTCTTTAGGATTGGTAGCGCCCATCAGTTCACGGTTTTTGGCAATTGCGTTTTCGCCTTGCAGGACTTGAATCATAACAGGACCTGAAATCATAAAAGTAACCAGATCGTTGAAAAACGGACGAGCTTTGTGAACAGCGTAGAAGCCTTCAGCTTGTTCACGAGTTAAATGAGCCATTTTAGCTGCAACGATTTTTAATCCGGCATTTTCAAAGCGGGCAGAAATCTGACCAATTACTGATTTTGCAACCGCATCAGGTTTAACAATAGATAAAGTTTTTTCAACAGCCATTTTATTGCTCCAGTTGATACAATTAAAGGGCATTATTATACATGATCATTGATTGGGATGATAGAAATATTGGAAAAATTTGTTCTGCAAGGATACTGTTATTCCCGCGAAGGCGGGAATCCATTTCTAGCGAACCTACTCTTCCTTATCAGATCCACCTAATTCAGAATCAAAATACAACGCTTCCTTGTTTTCCTGATCCTGAATTTCATTAACTCGATATTCAGGAAGCAATTGAATTAATTCTTTTGCTCTCAAAATAACTTTTTTAAATTCACCGCGATATCCTTTCAACTGCACCGCCATATCATTAATTTTTCCTGCAAACTCAATAAGAAGGCCTTGCGTATTCGCTGCGAACTCATCCAGAGCATGCAACTCATTGGAAAATATCTCCTTTGCCTCCGGCGTCAGGGAAATACCTAATAATTGCTCAACAGTACTCCAGTGTTTGTCATTTATCTGCCGGGTTTTAAACTCATACTGAGTGAGGAGCGCAATCAGTGCGCGTAAAATCTGCTGCTCTGATTTACCTGATTTTGACAATTTTCCTTTCACAGCTTTAGCCGCATTTTTTAATAGATTATTCCAGTTTGCGGCATGCTCAATAAGAGCGCGTTGACTCTCCACAATCAATGTTTTATGTGCGGTTTCAGTTTCAGCGTATTGCTCATTTAATTTCACAAACTCTGTACGTAATTCTTCAAGATTATATCGCGTGCCGCCGCCCGGCCCCTCTTCATCCTTACTGCCATCGGGAGAAATCAGAAAATCGATAAACATTTTTTGAGCGTACAATTGATAATCACGAGCCTGCTGCAGAATAATACCATTAAATATATTACGCAGCGGCACCCTTAATAAGCGATGATAAAAAGTCTCAGGGGTTTTCAGGGTATAGATTATCTCATTTGGACTTAATTTGATTTGATATTTATCGAGCAGGCGTTGTATTGTCACCAAACCATAGGTGGAAACCCAACCCGTCAAATCATTCTCAGCCTGTATTTCGCTCATTATTCTTCCAACTTGATTTTGTAACTGTCTGTGATATAAAGCTGTCATTTTACATTATATATCAAATTTCTATGCTAAACGCTCTTGCTAATGATTTGCAAACATTAAATGACTTTATTCGTCTGCCGACTCCCGATCGCTGGCTTGCGGCAGTCGCCGATAATCTGCCCCTTCTGCTTGTCGACCATGCTCATTGCGAACGGAAAGCGGCGGCAACCGCTATTAACCTGATCAGCAAATATCCCCACCATAAGGAACTGGTGGCTTTAATGTCGCCGCTGGCGCGTGAGGAAATGCTGCATTTCGAAAAAGTTATTGATTTAATGCAACTGCGTGGAATCAAATTTGGCTCTTTAACTCCCTCTGATTATGCTCAGCAATTGCATGCGTTGGCTACGCGGGCGAATAATCAGGAGCGGCTGCGGGATCTGTTACTAATCGGGGCTATTATTGAAGCGCGATCCTGCGAGCGTTTTTGCGCGTTGGTACCCATACTGGAGGATAAAGTACTGGCTCGTTTTTATTCTACCCTGCTTAAATCAGAAGCCAGGCATTATCAGGATTATTTGCATTTGGCGAATTTATATGGCGAGGGAGTTGAAGAAAGACTGGATTGTTTTCTTAAGGTTGAAAACAGGTTAATCAGTGCAGAGGATTCAGTGTTTCGGTTTCATAGCGGCGTGCCTGCTTTGCCGAATTAAAGGAGTGTTGGGCTTTACAGCCCAACCTACAGTAGTTTGATTAAGCGTAGGTTGGGCTGTAAAGCCCAACACTCCATTTGTATAGTTTTAAAACGGTCTGGTAGATAGTGGCGTGGGAGCCGTATCAACGCTCGCTTCTTCTTTCAACTCCTGCTTAACTTCCATTTTAAAGCGCCCGCTTAAAAATGCATTGAGCCCTTGTTCATCATCCTGGTTAAGCACATTGAATTGTTCTGCGGTCAACACCTGCCTGTCAGCAACATTTACCACGCTATTATCCTGTAGACACATATATCCCTTTGATAGAAACCAGCTCTCAACTGCTTTTTTAAGAAGTTGCTGGTGCTGCGGTTCGAGGTCATCACTCCCCAATTTGCCAGAAACAACAAGCTTGTTGTCATTATTAATTTCAATGGTAACTGACAGGGGCTCGATTTCCATCTCTTCTTTTAAACCAATTTGAGTTTTTGCAGCATCGATTACCTTACCCATAGTAAGCTGCCAAATAAATTTAAAACCGCGTTCGACTTTGACGCCATATGTTTTTGCTAAAGCGATATTTAACTTTTCCAGAGCTTTTACAATATCCATCATACCGGATACCCAGTCTGAATAGCCTTCCATCGCTTTTGCTTTCATCTCCCGGATGGCGTATTCAACCGAATGTTCATCAACCTGGCCATTTTCACCTTTTTTCCAACCCCAGGCTTTAAACATAGCCTCAATTTCGGCATCTCTCCTGGCAGCTTCCTGCTGTTCATTTAGCTGTCTCTTGATATCATTAGACTTTTTTTGCGCCGCTTCTTTAATAGCGGTTTCCTTTACCTGCTCAGCATCACCGCCTTGTAATAAATTAAGCGGATTGAGTGATTTAAGATCTGGCATTATAACAACTCCTGCTATATTTGGTCATAATAAAAACCCTTTGTATTATCATAACACAAAACCCGGGGCATGTCATCCCAGTCGCTTAAGACATATTGCTTATATTGCAGGCTATCCCAAGTATAGTCCTTAACGCCAGGTTTGTGAGTATGGCCATGTATCAGATTGTGCAATTTCAGGCTTGTCATATGGCTACGCATTGCCTCTGGCACTACATCAAACACGGCATTATTTTTATAGTGTTTTGTTCGGCTGATTTGACGGACGCCAGCAACCAGACGATTTCTGACGAACAGCGGCAAACGCAGGAAATGTTCAACAAACCAACGGTTACGGGTCAACCGGCGAAAGCGCTGATGAGCCTTGTCATTAATGCAATAGCGATCGCCATGAACGAGCAAAACCTGTTCAGTGCCCAGTTTTATGATTGCCGGTTCCTGTAAAATGGTCATCCCGGCTAGTTGGGCAAAATCGCTTCCTAATAAAAAATCACGATTACCATGCATAAAATACAGATTGATTCCATTATTAGACAGCTTTGCCAGTTGCACTGCAATTGCCTGACTCCAGGGAGTAACCGAATCATCGCCTGCCCAGGCATGGAAAAAATCACCGAGAATATATACCGACCTGGTATTAATCAATGCCCAATCAATAAACTGGTTAAAACGTTCGGTTATAGCCTCATCCAACGGATGTAAGTGCAAATCCGAAATAAACACTGCTTCTAGCATAAAGGCTCAATTTTAATATGCTCATCCTGAAGGAAAATCTGGCATGGTCCCGCATGCGGTACAATCGCGTCGCTTAATATATAAAAACCGGCAATTGACAAAAGCTCCGCTTCCAGCGACTGGCAAAAAATTCTCGCATTCCGGTCACCGCTAATACCTGCAAGCGCCCTGCCTCGTAAAGCGCCATAAACATGAATATTGCCATCGGCTAACAATTCAGCGCCATGACTTACCGAAGCCGTAATAACCAAATCACCGCCTTTGCTCACCACTTGCTGTCCGGAACGCACAGGCGTAGTCAGTAATTTTGTTTTCAGTGTTTCAACATGCGGCGCTTCATCGTTAACCTCTTCGATAAGCGGCTTATCGTGTGCTGACGAACCATGGAAAACCGCCAGACCATGGCATTGCGCCAGCGTAGCCAACAACGGATTAGCCCCCTGAATACCCACTGGCAACAAACTGTGCGAGCGCATGGACTTGCAGAGCGCATCCAAATCAACCTCTCCATCTCCAATAGCGCTGCAGTCCAATACTACCGGCGTATTATCAAATATTTTTGGCGCTTTCTGGATCACGTCATCCAATTGCTGTGCAAAATCATATTTATCCGCACTAAAAAGTTGGATAACAGTAAACGTATAAAGTCTGCCTTTCAGCTTAAAGGCCTGTGATTTCAATAAATTATCGCTCATTGTAACAATACCCATGGCTTTTTTTTTTATTTATACTACCATGAGAGAAATGATAACAGAAGGACATAATTGTGGAGAAAAGCTGGTTAGAACATTACCAACAGGGAGTACCTCATGAAATTAATCCTGACGAGTATTCGTCTTTAGTTCAGTTGTTTGAAGAATCTTGCCAACAGTATGCCAAGCGTGTCGCATATACAAACCTTGGCTGCGAGATAACTTATGGACAGCTTGATCAGCAGAGCAGGCAATTTGCCGCCTATTTACAGCAATTGGGGTTAAAAAAAGGCGATCGGGTTGCCATAATGATGCCAAATCTGCTGCAATATCCGGTTGCCTTATTTGGCGTTATGCGCGCAGGTTTTATAGTCGTGAACACCAATCCATTATATACACCGGATGAGTTGGCACATCAGCTAAATGATTCCGGCGCAGAAACAATCGTTGTTCTGGCCAATTTCGCCCATACGGTGGAAAAGGTATTGCCCAAAACTAACTTAAAGCATGTAATTGTTACTCAGATTGGCGATTTGTTTCCTGCATTTAAACGGGTGATTGTTAACGCTGTTGTTAAATATATCAAAAAAATGGTTCCTGCTTTTGTAATACCAAATGCAGTTACTTTTAACGATGCATTGGCAATCGGTAATGCAGGCTCCTATACACCTGCATCTCTGACTCACGATGATATCGCTTTTCTTCAATACACAGGCGGTACAACCGGCATCGCCAAGGGTGCAATGCTGACTCATGGCAATATGGTAGCGAATGTTTTACAGGCTTATTCCTGGATTAAACCGCTGGATATAGGCGATGAAGATATTATTGTCACTGCGTTGCCGCTTTATCATATCTTTTCGCTGACAGCCAACTGCCTTACCTTTATTAAGGCAGGAGCAAAAAATATATTAATTACCAATCCGCGCGATATTCCGCATTTCATTAATGAAATCAAGAATAGCAAATTTACCGCGATTACCGGAGTTAATACGCTATTTAATGCTTTGTTGAATAGCCCCAAACTTGCCGAAATCAACTTTTCCAAAGTAAAGCTCGCCCTTTCCGGCGGAATGGCATTACAGAAAAGTGTTTCCCTGCGTTGGCGCGAAATGACCAAAACCCGCGTTCTTGAAGCCTATGGCCTGACTGAAACCTGTCCAGCCGTTACCATTAATCCGCTTTATCTTGAAGAATATAATGGCAGTATTGGCTTGCCTTTACCTTCCACCGATATCTCTATCCGGGATGAAAACGGCCAGGAAGTTGGTGTACGCGAAACAGGCGAACTCTGTGTTAAGGGTCCGCAGGTCATGCGTGGTTATTGGCAACGTCCTGAAGAAACGGCATTGGTATTTACCAAAGACGGTTATTTGAAAACAGGCGATATGGCTCAGATTGACGAAAAAGGTTTCATTTATCTGGTAGATCGCAAGAAAGACATGATCGTTGTTTCCGGTTTTAATGTTTATCCTAATGAAGTCGAACAAGTTATAGGCCTCTTGCCTGGCGTTCAGGAAGTTGGCGTTATCGGCGTAGTCAGCGACGATACTGGCGAACGTGTCAAGGCTTGCATTGTTAAACGCGATCCGGCATTAACAGCCGAGCAGGTAATTGCCCACTGCCGTGAGCATTTAACGGCTTATAAAGTGCCGAAAATTGTTGAATTTTATAATGATCTGCCTAAAACCAATGTTGGGAAAATTTTGAGGCGGGCACTGAAATAATTGTATCTCAGGCATAAAATTATCATCCCCTCGAAGGGGGGATGATAATATTCCTTGCGGCAATAGCTCCGCGCTTATAAATTTGCGCCAGTATATTGAAGTCCCAGAGAAACCACATAACTCCTGTTGCTTAAACCCGAAGTGCCATTTGGGAAATATATTATTTCTCCAGAATCATTATCGCGAACCAGCATATCTCCTTTACTATTCGGGAAATAGTTTAATTCGCCTTCGGCAAAAAGTTTCACTTGCGGTTTAATGTAATACCCCAGATTAAGCGTGACATTATAAAATTCAGAGTCCTGGGAGTTATCCTGATATGTTAAATTACGCAGATAATGTTGATCAGTGTCTTTGGCATCAACATCAGGACCGTATTTGAATACACTATTAAACTCAAATGCATTCCTTACATAGTTTCCAGCCAGGCCAAGATAAGGGGCGCTAAAGGTTTGTTTGTATCCCAGACTTTTTTCTCCAGCCGGAAAACACCCGGTTATATTTCCATTCTGGTAATTGTAACATCCCCCTTTTGCCAGAAAACTGAACAAATTTCTTTGATATCCTATAATACCTGCAAAATGAGTATTATTTTCTGATGGGAGCCAGGCTCTGAGACTGAAATCAATCTTGTTCGCCTGGTTTAAACTTGTATTGTCATGATGAGACCAGTCAGTCCATTGTTCTTGCATTGGATTTAACCAATCATAATCGTCCATTACTGCATTGCCTGCTGCCAAAGTAATCCATCCCTGAGCATTAGCATCGAGCCATGACAACAGTTTAAAGTTTCCTTCTCCTTTAATAACTGCGCTACCTTTGATATCCCAATCCAGTTGACTTAATTGATAGTCTTCGACATAAACAAACTCTTGTGCTTTGCCTGTTAAATATCCTATGGAGCTATTTAATGAAAGGCGCTCAATCACTGAGTCCGCATTTGTTGCATGAGGTATTATAAAGGCGGTTGATAAAATTAACCCTGTTATTTTTTTCACTGTATTTCCTTAGATGTTGGACAACGGGCGCAAAACTAACAAATATTGATTTAATTTACAAGCTATTTCTCTTCATGACTGTTCTCGAAATTTTTAATTTTTGCTTTCAATATACTATTCTCAACCCTGACGGAGAGGTTGGGAATAGTAAGCAAGATCGCCTAACTGCTTCATAATCCTGGCTGTTGCGCCCCAGATAAATTTTGGATGTGGAGTAAATTGACAGCTGGATAGGCGATATCCGTTTTTTTCAACGAAAACTTTTTGATAATTATGTGGATTACAAACCTGGTCACAAGGCAGTAAAATAAGCTCATTGACCTCATCATGATTGATTTGATAAGGCTCAAGTGTTTCAAGTGCGGCAAGCCATGGATAAATCGTAAATCCTGTCAGGGTTATTTCGGTATTCAATTGCTGTTTTAAAATAACTCGTGCGCAATCTATGCCCAGTTCCTCATGCAATTCACGTAAGGCAGTCTGATAAAGGCTTTCATCTGATTGCTGCCATTGCCCGCCAGGGAAGCAGATTTCTCCTGGATGATCTTTTAAATGGCCAGTGCGTTCAGTTAACAGAATTGAATCGCTTTCCAACACATGCAAGACAATAACGGATGCGTCTTTACTCATAATAATCCTCTGATTATAGCTGCGATTTTGGTATTGCATTCTTCATATTCATCCTCGCAGTTTGAATCAATAACAATCCCTCCGCCAGCGGCCATATGCAATTGCCCGTCCAGGGCAGTTAATGTTCGAATTGCAACATTGCTGTCAAAATCGCCATGTGCCGAGAAATAGGCAATACTGCCGCAATAGACGCCGCGGCTATACTTTTCCCGTTCAACAATAACTTTCATCGCCTCCAGTTTTGGGGCGCCAGTGATTGAGCCGCAGGGAAAACAGCTTTCAAACGCCTGGAGCGCTGTTACCTCATCACGGCATTGTGCAGTAATCGTACTGACAAGATGGTGAACAGCGGCGTAACTTTCGAGGGCGCAGAGCTTTTCAACTTTTACTGTTCCAGGCTTGGCGATTTTACCTAAATCGTTCCGAAGCAAGTCTACTATCATAACATTTTCAGCCCGGTTTTTCAGGCTGTTGATTAACCGGTTTTTCAGAAATTCATCCTCATTTGCGTCAGCGGAACGTTTTTCACTTCCTTTAATTGGCGATGCCAGCAAGGTTTTGTCTGTCATTTTTATAAAGCGTTCTGGTGAAAATGACAGGATGCTCGCATCAGCTGTTTGCATAAACGCAGCGTAAGGCACCGGGTTTTTTTGCCTGATACGAATATAAGCCTGCCAGGGATCTCCTGCAATCGGAGCAATATACGGTTGGGTATAGTTCACCTGATAGCAGCGGCCGCGTTTTAATTCTTCCTGAATAATTTTAAATGCAATCGCATAATCTGATTCCCTTATCAGAGGCGTAAATGCTGATTTAACCGCATAATCCGACTGAGATTCGTTGCCCGCCCTGTGCCAACAGGCAAGTACATCCTGAATTAAATCTTTGGTATCAGGCTGGGTATTTGCAACAAACAAAGTCACTTTTCTTAAATGGTGATCAGTGATTATCGCCCAATCATAGAGCTTGAACTCCGCCAGGGGCAGTTGATTTGAAAACAGAGAATCCTGCAAAGGCAAGCCCCGAAGCAAGCAGGCCAGATCATATGAAAAAAAGCCGATAGCGCCGCCTTGAAACGGCAATGTCAGACCATATTGCCGTTGTGGAACAGCCTCTTCAATGAACCTGAAAATATTTTTGATCTGTTCAGATTTCGGTTGAAACGTTATGGTATGGTACGGTATGGCGCTTACAATGTCGTAACGCCCTCTGCTATGATCACTGCTTTCAAGCAATACAAAACCCGGCAAATTACGCAAACGATCGTAGAACTGCCCCATATCATGCTCGTATTTTAGCTCAAAAAGCTGGAATTTACTCATTTTAACCCTGATTTACTCTTTTTTTTATAGAAAATGCTTTACCTGCAAGGATAAAAATAATACTGTTTCTGCTGTTCCAAATCACTCTACAGAGAAGCTATGCGTATTTACTTTACCACAATTCAAATAGATGGAGCTTATCTAATATGGAATGTTAAAGGCAATGCTGCTACTTGTGAAAACAAGTTAACAGGCTCGACGAAACTTTTAAATGCTGAAGACGTTAATACGGAACTCAAACAACATAGGGTTAGTGGAATCAGCTATACTGTGAAAGGCCCTGAGATTAAAGACTACGAAACATTTTGCAAGACCAATAAGCCTTGTATAATTATTGACAATATCGATTTGCATACTGATATCCGCCCACGATTAACAACCAGCTCAAACTTGCTTCGGTCACAGAGTAACCCTGATTCGCCTACAATAACTATAACCAAAGCCAAAAGTCCTCGAAATAAAAAAAGCCCCCGATCAGTATCAGGTCCTATAACTCACTTTTTTTCTCCTTCTCCAAGCCCCCGAGCAACAACAGAAACACCAGAAGCGCCTCCCAGTCCGGAGCGGTATATTTCATCAAGTACTTTTCGCGCTGCAAGCTTAAAATTAGAAGATCTGATACCAGAGCCCAAAACTGGAGTGGATGACATTTTTAGACAAACTCGTTGTTATGAAAAGCAAAATAACAATCGGGAAAATAATATGGCAACTGAGTCCTCTAAAATAATAAAAAGATTGTCAACCATTTTTATTAAAAGCCAGTCTGAACTAAGTTCCTTAATAGAACCCTACCTGGTCCTTAAGATTTATCCAATCAAAGAAGCACAAATTGAATTAATAAAACAGCTATTTGATACCATTTTAGCACCACTGATGCCTCGACCTTCGGCCAAGTTGACATTCTTCTTCAAGATGGCAATCAAAGAGGCCATGAATAATCCGCCCTTTAACCAACAGAAAAAATTAAGGGTGCCTCTTACCCAGGAACCGGCATTGTTTAAATCCCAACAACAACGATTTTATGCAATGAGCAAAATTGCATTGGTAGCAGCACAAACCATGCTTATGCCCTTATATTTTTTTGTTTCACCGGAAATTACCAGTACGCAATTAACCAAAGATCCAGAATTACAGCGAGAATTAGATAATTTTAAAGAAATAATAATAACCGGGACTCATGTTTTTAAAATTCTTGAAATTTTGTACCAGCTGAGTGAAAAAACAATGCAATCAGGATTAATTGAGCACGACATTATTGAAAAAAGAAATGCGTTCAGGGAAAGTTTGGCAGAAACCCCCGACACAATCAGTCTTTCTGAATACACTAATGACTTCAATGATTGTTATGAATCGTGGGTGGCGCTGGTTAGAAATTCATCATCTATCGGCAAAAAAGCTAAAACAGATTTTCGGCAACAATTAATCGCTCAGTTGCTGCAGGAGTTCAACGGACCGACGGGACTTAAGGCTGAAATATACAATGACACAACAGCATTCTATCTCACCTTGCCTAAAGAAGAACGATTTGACTATTACCCACAGGCTGATGACAAAACACCTGATCTTTACTTGTCTGCTGAACTTGCCGCCAGTTTTAAAAAGGACTATCCACAGTTGCAAAAATGCAAAAATTTGTCAGATTTAATTCAAACCAGTTGCAAATTATTGAGGGAAAAATTCAAGGAGCAAATTCTCAAGCATGTCGGGGATGTAAAAAAAATGAAAGAACGGGAGAAGCAGCCAGTGGAGTTAGAGAGGGATGAGATTTTAGATCCGGTTTCGTTTGTAAGATCGTTTGGATAATAGTAACCAATCACAGTTTATTCATGTAATTGATTGAGTGTTGGGCTTTACAGCCCATAGACGTCAAGCTAAGCCAGGTACATAGGAAATTAGAATAGTAAATGTACAAAATTCCTTAACTGACTGCTATGTGTTTTACAGTCCATATTCGTTCGGCCTGAGGAAAATGCGGAGCATTTGTCTCGAAGGCGTGGCACTGTACCACAGGCTTCGAGACAGCGCTAAAGCGCTTCCTCAGCCCGAACGATATTGTGAAATATAGAAATTTAATTCCTTAGCTTGACGGCTATGGGCTTTTCAGCCCAACACTCATTTCCTTAATATTCCTACAGCAGCTATGCTGCCACTACCATTTATTGCAATTTGTGAGTATGCTATTGCGACATTGTGATCAAGGAGATAATTCGTGACTATAGTCGCCCGTTTTGAAATAGCATTTCATCAGGTGGTTAACGAACAGGGAGAAAAATGTGGTGAATTGCCCGCTTTTGCGCAGGACAACGCAGTTTTGCAGGCACTATATCGCACCATGGTTCTTACCCGGACTTTTGATAAAAAAGCAATTGCCCTACAGCGTACTGGCAAAATGGGAACTTATGCCCCGATCAATGGCCAGGAAGCAATTTCTACGGCTATAGGCCATGCCATGCGTAAAGAGGATGTCCTTGTTCCCTATTACCGTGACTATGCTGCTCAAATTCAGCGCGGCGTCAAAATGTCAGAGATATTTTCCTATTGGGGCGGAGATGAGCGCGGCAGCCAATTTGTTAATAATACTGAAGATTTGCCGATTTGCGTTCCCATTGCTTCTCAATGTCTGCATGCAGCAGGTATTGGTTTCGCATTCAAATACCGTAATCAGCCTCGGGTGGCGGTTACCTGTATCGGCGAAGGCGGAACATCTGAAGGCGATTTTTATGAGGCGATTAACGTGGCCGGCGCCTGGAATTTACCCGTTGTCTTTGTGGTCAACAATAACCAATGGGCCATTTCAGTACCCTTATCCAAACAGACTGCGACTGAAACCGTTGCTCAAAAGGCTATTGCTGCAGGATTTAGCGGTGTCCAGGTCGATGGCAATGATGTCATTGCTTGCCGTCAGGTAATTGGCGAGGCGATTGAAAAGGCACGAAATGGCGGCGGCCCTACCCTGATCGAAGCTATTACTTACCGTCTTTGCGATCACACAACAGCCGATGACGCGACTCGTTATCAGCCTCAGGAAGAAGTTGAACAGGCAAAACCGAAAGAGCCGATCAGCCGATTCAGACATTTTCTTGAAGCCGAAGGCATCTGGAATAATGCGCTTGAAGAACAGGTACAAAAAGAAAGCTCTGAACAAGTGCAACAGGCAGTTGATGAATACCTTAACCGCACTCCGCAGTCGGTCAGCGCGATTTTTGATTATCACTATGCCGAACTGCCTGACTATTTAATCGAGCAACGAGCTATTGCAATGGAGGAAGCCGCTCATGCCTGATATTACTCTGATTGAAGCTGTAACCCAGGCGTTAGCCTACGAATTGGAGCACGATGAAAACGTACTCGTTTTTGGTGAAGACGTAGGTAAGAATGGCGGTGTATTCCGGGCAACGCAGGGTTTGCAGGATCGCTTTGGCGAGCGTCGGGTATTTGATTCGCCGCTGGCTGAATCCATGATTGCCGGACTGGCAATCGGAATGTCGACTCAGGGCTTAAGGCCTGTCGCTGAATTTCAGTTTATGGGCTTTATTTATCCAGCCATGAATCAGATTATTTCCCATGCCGCCCGAATGCGTAACCGTACACGCGGACGGCTGCACTGTCCGCTTGTTTTCCGGGCGCCGTTTGGCGGTGGTATTCGGGCACCGGAACATCATTCTGAAAGCACTGAAGCCCTGTTTGCCCATATACCGGGACTACAGGTGGTAATTCCTTCATCACCCAAACGGGCGTATGGCCTGTTATTAGCCGCTATCCGCAATCCTGATCCGGTTATTTTCCTTGAGCCTAAACGCATTTACCGTCTGGTTAAACAACCGGTTGAAGATAATGGCGAAGCATTACCATTAGGTAAATGTTTTACCTTACAACAAGGCGACGATATTACGCTGGTCAGTTGGGGAGCAAGCATGCACGAAACGCTGCAGGCGGCCAGACAACTTGGCGAGGAAGGTATTTCCTGCGAGATTATCGATGTTGCCACTATCAAGCCACTGGACATAGAGACTATTATTGCTTCCGTGGAGAAAACCGGTCGTTGCGTCATTGTCCATGAAGGCGCCAGAACAGGCGGCGTTGGCGCTGAAATTTCCGCCCAATTGATGGAGCATTGCCTGGCTGATTTACAGGCGCCAGTACAAAGGGTAACAGGTTATGATACCGTAATGCCTTATTTTCAGCTTGAAAAATTATATATACCCAGCGTCAAGCGTATCAAAGACAGTGTTATGAGCATAATGGAGTGAGCATGAATATTTTTAATTTACCTGATTTGGGTGAAGGATTACCGGACGCGGAAATTCACGAGTGGTTTGTCAAAGAAGGCGATCATGTCCTTACCGATCAGCCTCTGGTATCGATGGAAACAGCCAAGGCGGTTGTTGATGTTCCCTGCCCTCATGATGGCGTTATTGGCAAGCTGTTTGGTAAACCCGGCGATATTATTAAAACCGGCGAGCCGCTGGTAGGCTTTGCTGCGGCAACGGCTCAGCGAGTCGATAAAGGAACGGTTGTCGGCAATCTTGAGGAAAGCCATGAAACCAGTGAAGATAATTTTACCATTGGCGCAATAAAAACCTCATCCCAACGCATTAGAACTACACCTGCCGTGCGTATGCTGGCAAAAAAACTGGGCATAGATTTGGCCACGCTACACGGAACAGGCGATCATGGCGTAATTACCCGGGAAGATGTGGAAAAAGCCGCTGGTAAATCCTCTGTCATGCCTGAAGGCTATGAAGCGCTGCGCGGTGTACGCCGGGCCATGTTAAGCAGCATGGTACAATCCCATCAAGAGGTTGTTCCAGTCAGTATTTTTGATGAAGCCGATATCCAGCAATGGAAAAGCGGTACTGATATTACTGCCCGTCTGATTCAGGCTATCGTTCATGGCTGTAAACAGGAACCAGCGCTTAATGCCTGGTTTGACACTGGCCACAGCGCCCGTAAATGTTTTGAGGAAGTGCATCTCGGTCTGGCAATGGACACCGCAGACGGGTTATTTGTTCCGGTAATTCATAATGCCGGCAGTCATTCAACAGCAGAACTGCGCACGATTATTGATGACTTTAAAAAATCGGTTGGCGAGCGTGCTGTACCGGCAGATAAATTAAAAGGGGCGACTATAACGCTGTCCAATTTCGGTAAATTTGCCGGCCGCTTTGCCAGCCCGATAATTGTTCCGCCTATGGTGGCTATTCTGGCGGTTGGCCGTTTGTACGATGCTCCGGTAGTAAGTGCAGGCAAGATTGAATCTCATCGTATGCTGCCGTTGTCGTTAAGTTTTGATCATCGTGCAGTAACAGGCGGTGAAGCAACACGGTTTTTAGGTGCGGTGATTGAATCGTTGAGTGCGCCGTAGGTTGAAAATTGTCATTCCCGCGCAGGCGGGAATGACATGTTGAACCGATTATGCCGCAGGTGGGACGATTCCACTGGCAGTTTTATCCATCTTGCCAATCTGATTCTCTCGCTCAGTGTTAAAGCTAATGAAGAATGCATGACCGGTAAACAGTTTACTGACTGCTGCTGGTATGAATAAAGTCAGCGTATTGATTATATCAGCAACGATTGGCAACCAGACACTACGATGTTTACCCATCATATCATCCTGGCTGTGTAACAGTACTTTAAAATCTTCGGCAAACTGTTTCATGAATTGATGATTGTTAAACTTATCGGCGTGATTAACTATCAAATCATCAATTCGTTGCTGTAAAGCAGCAGCCAGCTTTGCTGCACATTGCCCTGCTTCAGGCGATTTGGTTTTAATTTTTTCGCCGTAAGCTTTCATCTCGCTAATTTGAAGGTTCAATGTATCAAGATGATCAAGTTGTGCATTTTGCTTATTTTTTACTGTGATATTGGAAGTTGCATTCGCAAAAGCCCTGCGTTGGGTTAATGCATCTACGGCCCTTTGATGATCAACGGGAACTATTGCAACCAATCCTTGCTCAAGATTGGCAGGCGCTGCCTTTTTGTAATCCGTGATCTGAACTAAAATCCGGTTTAAAACAGGCCGCAGAGTATCCCCGGCATTCTTCTTGACTGTTTTTACGGCTAACAATAATGCTGCTGAATCACCGGAGCTAACAAAAGCGTCTACATCCGATTTAATTGCATTAATTACATCTTGACGTTGTTTTTCGCCGTTCTTATATACAAAATCTTTAGCGACATGTTGCGAGTGTGCATCGCTTAGATATTTATCCAGTTGCTGGCCAATTTCTTCCTTAATCGCTTTTCTTTTTGTAATACGGGCTTCAATTTTATTAAATTTGTCCTGAACAGCCTCAATCCCTGCGCGTAACCCCCTCCGCGCATCCTTGAAAAGCCCATATGCCGCATGTAACTCTTGCTCAGACTGTGTATTGGCTATTAAGGTATCGCCCAGTTCAAAATTTATAACCGGCTGCTCGCTCAAATTTGAAAACTCTTGTTTTAAGCGCCCAAACTCAGACACTTCCTCAGTGAATACATAGTTCAGATTCGCCAATTTTGTGTCGCAAGCCAGCCGTTCGTTATTCAATTGCGTGGTTACTGTACTGCAAACGCTGTCAAAAGCTTCATTTAGTGTAACTGAAGTCCTATCAAGCAGCGCCATATTGCCTGGGTCGGCTTGATCAGAACTGTAGATCGCATATTCAATTTGCTTGCCTTTCAGCGCTGCGATATCTTCAACTAACACCTTATAATGATCACAATAAGCTTTATAGTTAGAAACCGATGGTTGACTGTCAGCTATTTGTTCTGCAAATAATTTAACCTTAGTCTCTAGCTGTTTAAACTCATTATTTATTGCTTCTGTAATTTTTTGCTTATAATTTTCGTTAATTTCAGACAGCTGGTAAACCAACTCGATTAATCCACTGTCCAGACTGGTCAGGGCTGAAGCCATTTCGGCGCTTCGCTCTGCGGCAGTACCATTCTTTAGCTCTGATAATTTTTTCTCAAGCGACTTGATTTGATTTGCTGTCAATTCAGCGATTTCTTCATACCCATTTTTCAACTCTTCCACAGAGTTAGCTTTGGCCAGTTTATCTTTTAAAGCTGTAATTTTCTGTTCCAACATCCTGTAATCCTTTATTACACCGCTAATATTACGGAGTATATCAAGTTCTGCTGCTAATTGGGCATATTGATCCAGTTGATTTTTATTTTCCTGTTGTTGCGCATTTAATTGCAGCAGACGGTTTTTTGCTTTATCACTAACCGTTTGAGAATTTGCAAGAGCTTGCAGATTATTTTCCAGATTGGTAATTGTAGTTTCTATTGTAGCAATACTGTCGTTATTGTTTATCGCTGATTTATAAGCTTCATATCGAGCTGTTACTAATATTTTAAAAGTAGTAAATGGACTATCGCTTACCAAAGCCATCAACTTGTCCATAAATCCACTGGATGGGGGATTTTGTCTCACATTATTCCAATAATTAAATTGATTCGAAACATTTAATATATCTAATAAGGTACGCAAACGAGCTTCAGGGGACAATTCCGGCTCAAATCCAATATCATCGGCTAATATTGCGTCAAAATTGAGAACGTTATTTGATTTGTTTAGAACATCTATAATTCGTAATAAAATACTATAAGAAGAGTCAGAGCCCTCAGTATTTTGAATAGTTGATTTAAAATCAGGCAGGTAAACAGTCTTAATCTGCGCTATAGTAGCAATGACGGTCTGAGAGTTTTCAATTGTAATGTTAACTTTTCCTAATTTACTCAGTATATTATTCAATTCATTTTGATTAGCCTTCAGACTATCATTATGCGCTGTTACAGCTGCATTAAGGTTATTTATATCCTTATTAATTTGGTCGTTTACCTCATCCAGCTCAGCTCTATTAATTGTTTCATACAGTCTGGTTTTTTCCTCAAAAACAGTCTCAAAAGCAGTAAATGCGTTTTGCTCTGCTGCTGGGTCAATTAACTCTAACTCAGCTGCAGGCTCACTTTGTGGTACAGGCGCTGCTTCTTGTGCAGGCACTGTAACCGCTTCAATAGCAGGTTCAACAGGAGGTTGTTGTTCAGCTGCTGTTCCTGAAACATTCAGTTCATTTTCATGAGTTTGCTCGGTAAACATGGTAATTAGTTTCCTTTTAAAGTTTAAATAGGCTTTATGGAAAGGAATTTGTTTAGTTCCTGACACAATAAAATAATTTACTTCATTTGATGTTGCTGTTGACTCGGTGTTAATGGTGTAGGTTAATGTGAAATCGATTAGTTTTTTGCTTTTAAGTATTTGGGTTTTATGTACTGCCTTTGGATTCAGGAACGAAAGCAATGTACTCACCCCCTCCGGCATCTTTTCAGCAATTTTTTTTATTTTTTTTCTTAAATCAGAAAATTCTTCGCCCTGAAGATTTAATTCATATTTATCAAGAATATTACTTCCCATCTTCTCGCCAAGAAACGCTGGAAGCTGCCATGCCACATTATTGGCACGAATAGCAGGATATTTTTTAAAGAAATTCTCAATGTCGCTTTTAAATCTGGCTAGTAATTTTTGATAATCAGCGCCTGGTATTTTACTAATAGCCTTTTTTATATTTTCTGATTTATCAACCTTATCGATAATAAGTCTCTCAATAGACTGGGCATCTTGTTCAGAGGACATGCCGCTAAGCAGCTGTGGTAAATTTTCAGCTAAAATATGAATTAATTGATAATCAGCCTTATAAAAAGTGGGGAGGCTTTTTAATAATTTTTGGGCGTGACGAGCTACAAATATGAATCTCGCTTTATCTGGATTATTGCCATTATCCAGTTTTGGCAAGATGTCATCTTGCATAAATACTATAATTTCATGTAACAGCTTGATCTGATTAAAGGAATATAAAAATGATTCACTTGCCGGTATATTCAATGGACGTGTTTGAAGAGCCTGCTCAAGTACAGTTCTTGTTTCATCGAAGAGTGTTTTCAAACCACTTTGCGCTATTGTTGAATACATCACGATCGTCTTTTTATCTAAATCGTTTGATTTTACTACTTGAAGCTTAAGAAATTATTAAACTGTAAAAATAATACCGATTTTAAGTGTGTGTTAGGCTGCACTCCGTTTAGCCCAACACTCCATTAATTTCAATTCCCTCATGCTTTACAGCTCAACCTACTCTGGAATAATATTAAGTGATTAATCAGACAAGGAATGTTATGAATCGATTTACCAATAAACTGATATTGGCAATTTTTTTACTTTTCTCCTTCGGCATTACCCCTGCACAGGCAAAAATTAAAATCGGTACGGTGTTTTTCGATCCACCCTTTGTTATGGCTCCCGGACAAGGGTTTAATTACGATCTGATTGCAACTATCTGCAAAGGGCTGCAAGAAGATTGTCAAATTCAGCAAATGGATTTCGGTACGCTATTCACGGCCGTGACAAATGGCCGGGTTGATCTTGCTGTCGGGATTTCCATCGATAGCCAGCGTAAGAACAATTTTATATTCAGCCTTCCTTATATGCTAAGTAAAGCCCAGTTTATGATTTCAACCAATAATAAAGTCAAAACCATTGCTAATCTTCAAAATGGTAAAATAGGCATTATTAAAGAAGATCAAAATGGTATCCTGTATAATTATCTAATGAGCCAAAGTACCTATCAATTCAAAATCGTCACCTTTGATGATATAGAAGATTTGATTACCGGGCTGAATGAGAATACCATCAATGCTGCTTTTATCCATGCGCCAAGCCTTGCTTATTGGGTACAAAACAGTGATGGTCAGTTTGCCGCTTTAGGCGCTCCTGTAACGCTTGGTGAAGGCATTGCTTTTATGGGATTAGCTAACCAACAGGCGCTTATCCAGAGCATTAATCAGCAACTGCAAAAAATGGAAACTGATAATGCTTACCTGAACCTTTACAAAAATTATTTTAGCAGTTAAATGAAAGAACAAATATATGATGTTGCAATAATTGGAGGCGGTATAAATGGCTGCGGAATAGCAGCCGATGCCGCCATGCGCGGCCTGTCTGTGATATTGTTTGAGAAAGACGATATTGCGTCCAAAACTTCTTCCAGCAGCAGCAAACTTATTCATGGCGGTCTGCGATACCTGGAATATTATGATTTTAAACTGGTAAAAAAGGCGCTTGATGAACGGCAAACGTTGTTAGACCTGGCGCCTAATCTTATTCATCCGTTGTCATTTGTCTTACCTTATCAAAAATCATTACGGCCCGGCTGGCTTTTAAGGCTCGGACTTTTTCTGTATGACAATTTAAGCCGGAAAAATAAGTTACCCAAAAGCAAGCTTGTAAAACGCACACAGCATCACCCTTATTTTGAGCCATTAAAGCCTGAGTTTGACAAAGGATTCTTGTACTATGACTGCGCGACTGACGACGCCAGACTGACTCTTACCAATGCCATACAAGCCAGAAATCATGGTGCGGCTATTCATCCTCAAACCGAAATGATTCAGGCTCAGGTCAAAGATAATCTTTGGCTGCTTACGGTTCAAAGGGGTCAGGAGCTGGTGACGATACAAGCAAAAACCCTGATTAACGCAGCTGGGCCATGGGTGAATTCAGTCAATGAAAGACTGGCCATTCCAGCGCAACTTGCCTTATCTCATGTTAAAGGCAGCCATATTGTCGTGCATAAACTCTATGATGGTAATCATGCCTACCTCTTGCAAAATGACGATAATCGCATTGTGTTTGTCATTCCATATCATGGTAATACGTTGATTGGCACTACCGATGTCGCTTTTACCGGTGATCTTAATCAAATTACTATCTCACCCGATGAGATTAATTATTTATTTGGACTTGTTAGCCATTATTTTAATCAACATTTGTCGCCAGCCAATATTATCAATACCTGGAGCGGCGTCCGCCCATTGCTTGCGGTTCAGGGGGAATCGCCACAGGCATTAAGCAGAGATTATATTTGCTCTTTTATCCAGGTCCCTGCCCCTGTGGTTTGTGTATATGGCGGCAAGATCACGACCTATAGACAATTAGCTAAAGAGGCGGTTACGCTCTTGCGGGCTGTTTTTCCTGCGTTGCCGGACACACTAACGGATAGAGCCCTACTGCCCGGCGCCTCACTCAGCCATCTTAAATACCGGGAATACTGTGATTATGCCGGCAAACATTATTATTGGCTTGATAAAGATCTTCTGGAGCGCTTGCTGCAAACGTATGGTACCAGAACAGAATTAATTGTTGGTAACAGCTTATCGATATCCGATCTGGGCATGCATTTTGGCCATGGGCTGTTTCAGCGTGAGGTTGATTATTTATGCTCGGAGGAATGGGCCAGAACCAGTGATGATATTTTATGGCGCCGTACCAAGCTTGGTTTGTATTACAGTGCTGTAGAGAAGAAAGCGCTGGATGATTATCTGAGACAGTTTTGCGTTTCGGTATCTAATAAAAATATATGTCTCGAAGAAGCATAGATACGATGCAGGTTGGGCTGTAAAGCCCAACATTCCGATATAAGAAGAGTGTTAGGCTTTACAGCCCAACCTACGCTTTTTTTATTACTGCACAGGCAGCGCTTCTTTTTCTGTGAGTGCGGCGATGATATTGGAAAAAATGGTATCAACGCTGCCAACGCCGCTTACCTTATGGAATCGAGGAGCCAGAGGATTGTTGGTTTTTGCCCATTGTTGATAGTAATCAATTAATGGTTCCGTCTGCTGATGATAAACTGCAAGCCGATTTTTTACTGTATCTTCTTTATCATCATCACGCTGAACTATAGGCTCACCGCTCACATCATCGATGCCGGCTGTTTTAGGCGGGTTAAATTTAATGTGATACACACGCCCGGATGCCAGATGCACCCGTCTGCCGCTAATGCGGTTAATAATTTCACTGTCAGGAACAGCAATCTCGACAACATGATCAAGCTTTATTCCAGCTTCTTTCAAGGCATCGGCCTGTGGAATGGTGCGTGGAAAGCCATCAAAAAGAAAACCATGCTGGCAATCAGGCTGTTGTAAACGCTCTTTGACCAGGCCGATAATAATATCGTCAGAAACCAGCTTGCCGGCATCCATTATGGCCTTTGCGCTTTTACCTAATTCCGTTCCCGCAGCAATAGCCGCTCGCAACATATCCCCGGTTGAAATCTGTGGGATTTTAAAATGACTTATTAATTTTACTGCCTGGGTGCCTTTGCCGGCACCTGGGCCGCCTAGTAACATCAAACGCATTCGCTGACTCCTGCTTTATTCAATCGTTAATCGTACCGTTTCTGAACACAAATGTCATCAGGCCTGTTAATTTAACCGCAACGGCTTAACTGTGCCTGATAGATCTGGGCACGCGCCTGAACCTTTCTTGCCACTTGTTCCAGCCAGGGTTTTTGTAAATAAGTCTGACGCTGATAGCCGCCTACGCCCTCATGGTAAGCTAAGTATAGACGATATGCGTCGGTACGGGGAATACCCGCCTGACGATTAGCCATATTTGCATACCAGCCGACAAAATCGACCGCATCAGTAAAATTATCCCGCGAGGACATAAAACCGCCATCAGTCTTCTTATAATGATCCCAGGTTGATTTTAACGCCTGAGTATAACCATATGCAGTAGATGGCCGTTTCCAGGGAATAATCCACAACAGCTTGGTGCGCGGCGGTTGAGCTGAACCATCAAATTTTGACTCCTGATGAATAATCGCCATCTGCACTGGTACCGGAATTTTCCACCGTCGGGCTGAATCCTCAGCATCCAGACGCCAGTTTGGGTACTGCCTGAAAATACTGCATATATTATTAACATCACGCGGCGGTTTGGTTGCACAGGCCGTTAATAAAGTAATCAGACATAGGAGTAATATACGATTAAACTTCATTGTGTTCCGTCAGGTAAATTTAAATTTGGCGTATTAGTAACAAAAAAACGATAAAATGGAAACTTTTTTATTATGAGGATTTTTTAATAGATTATAAATCTGACTACACGTTAATAGTTTAACCATGTTACAATAAAATAATTATAATCGAGCTTTGCAAAGCGATTGATAAAAGGAAATAACAATAAAACATGAGTGTATTAGTATTTGATATTGAAACCATCCCGGATGTCAAGGCAGGCAAGGAGTTATACAACCTGGAAGCGTTATCGGATGTAGATGCGGCCAATGCCATGTTTGCATTGCGGAGAGCTAAAACCAGCAGTGAATTTCTTCCGCATTATCTGCAAAAAATTGTTGCGATTTCACTTGTGTTGAGTCAGGGACAACAATTAAAAGTCTGGTCTTTGGGGGATGAGAATTCCGATGAAAAAGATTTAATTAACCGCTTTTTTAGCGGCCTGGAAAAATATACGCCAACGCTGGTGAGCTGGAATGGTAGCGGTTTTGATTTACCGGTATTGCATTACCGCTCGCTGGTTCATGGCATCAGCGCTCCGGCCTATTGGGAAACAGGCGAAAACCAGCCGTCATTTCGCTGGAATAACTACCTGAGCCGTTACCATTATCGTCATCTGGATTTAATGGATGTATTGGCTGCATATCAGAATAAAGCGTTTGCTCCGCTTGATGATATCGCTACCATGCTTGGCTATCCAGGTAAAATGGGTATGAGCGGCAGCAAAGTATGGGAACAATATAATGCGGGAAATCTGAAAAGTATTCGTGATTACTGTGAGACAGACGTTTTGAATACTTATTGTGTTTATCTCCGCTTTGAATTAACACGAGGCCAGTTAACTTATCAGGAATATGAAAATAAGCTGGATTCATTAAAAACCTATCTTGCTTCAGAAAAGGACAAAAACCACCTACAGGAGTTTGTAAGCAGATTTAAGCAGTAATAGAAATTTTATTGAGGTTATTAACCATGTCAGACAATCAACATTCATACAATCTACTGAAGGTCCAGACTAATAGCCGTTTTTTTGTTGCCATATGTAAAAGGGTTAGCAATAAACATTCTTTTGTTTGTTTCGGTGTTGAAATGAATGGCGAGGACGTAATCCTCGGAGCGTATGGAAAAACGATTGATTTTGAGGGTTCAGGGATTAATCCTGATGCCAGTAATAGTATTGGTGCATTTTTCAGAGATTGTCTGTTATTCGTCAAACCTGGTAATAAATATACTTTAGCTAATGAAAACATTGAGCCACAGTGGAAATATCGATTCAGCTACAAAGCCCACCCTTCGAATTATGAGCAATATCTCAAAAATATCGATTACCTCGATAAACTCTCCTCTTCCCGTACTGATAATTTTTTACTTAGCGCCTTTGTGCCAGTCAGTGAAGTATCCGGGAACGGAGAGGTGGTTATGGCCTGGAGAAATTTTGAAGATCCCCCTGGAACAGGAACGGATTTCAGCCAGGATTATAAAGTTCATTACGATTTTGGTTTTGATAATAACTGCCGTCATAGCGCTATCGCGTTAACGAAAAAGAGCACCGGGCTTCAAGATCTTGGTCCGGGTGTATCAGAAAAATTTTTCAAAAAAATGCCATTACCCGGCTACCTCTTTGGCGGCGCCATATCAGGAGAGCAAGCGAGGCCAATATTGATTCTCCCCTTTTCGCCGGCGTTATTATTAAATCTTGATGCTGAAAAACGTAAAGTCGCGGTAAAACTATATAATCGGCTTGAGGAAATGATCTTAATAGCTGGCAAAAATCCGGTTACTGATAGGAAATTTCTTGCGATCAGAGATTTGTATGAAAAAATAACGCAAGACAATGAGATTAATATGCCTGCCGTTATTGCTGATTGTTTTGAGAAAAACAAAATTCTGATTTCAACTCATAGACGATTTCATTGGTGGCAAAAAACTAAAACTGAGAAAATGTTTAATGAATTAATGCCTCCTGAAACACCAAATTTATAATAAAAGAGCGTTGGGCTTTACAGCCCATAGCCGTCAAGTTAAGGAATTAAATTTCTATATTCCACAATATCGTTCGGGCTGAGGAAGCGCTTTAGCGCTGTCTCGAAGCCTGTGGTACAGTGCCACGCCTTCGAGACAAATGCTCCGCATTTTCCTCAGGCCGAACGAATATGGACTGTAAAACACATAGCAGTCAGTTAAGGAATTTTGTATATTTACTATTCTAATTTCCTATGTACCGCGGCTTAGCTTGACGGCTATGGGCTTTTCAGCCCAACACTCATTAAATGCTACTTTTTGCAGAGGTTATAGATTGTTTTCTTTCTTCCAAATCTATTAAATCAAGCTGAGTAAAAATAGAGGGAGCAAGCCTTATAGCTTCACTAACATTACTATAGCCACGTATACAGGCTATAGCTGGCGCAGTAATATTCGAATTTACCAGTGTCTCTCTAATTTCTGTAGCGTTAAAGCGAAAAGCATCCCCGCGTGCATGAATGGTTGCCTCATGTTTAAAAAATGCTGATTTACAGAGAGCTTTCAAAGAAGGCACTTGTCTTTCTTTTAATTGTTGTTTTATGACCTTCTCTTCGGCAGCAATCGCTACCTCAAAATTGTTTTGCGAATAGGCTATTTTCACCAGCTGCTTCAACCAATCGGAATTGGAGTGCGATTCACAGCAGGCTTTCAGATCGTTTAACGCGCCAACAATATTCTTTTGTTGCAAATAAACCTGACTTCTTTCGTAAAGAAAAAAAGGGTCTTTGGGTTTCCTGATCAAGAGATGGTTTAACTCATTGAGCGCCTCATCAAGCCGTCCCATTTTCCTATAAACGACTGCACGGTTTTTCAATGTAATCATATCTGCTGGCGCCAGTATTAACGCCTTATTGATGTCATCCAGCGCTTTATCAAATTGACCTATTGCCCCATAAACGGCCCCTCGCGTTCTTAAGGAATAAACATCTGTCGGTGTTTTCTTTAACACCTCGGTCAAATCAGTCAAAGCCAGTTGAAATTCGCCCATTCTCCAATAAGCGGTTCCTCGGGCATTTAAGACATAAGGATTTGTCGGCGCTTGTTTTAACGCCTCCTTGAAATCAATCAGAGCCAGTTCATATATGCCCATCATCCGATAAACATCTCCTCGGGCTTGTAAGGAAATAACATCGGTCGGCGCGTATTCTAATGCCTTATTCAAATCAGTCAGCGCCAATTCTAATTGGCCCTTCCTCCGATAAACTTCTCCTCGGGTTCTTAATACAGAAAGATCTTCAGGCGCACCTTTATACGCTTCATTCAAATCAATCAAAGCCAGATCAAGTTTGCCTTTCATCCGATAAAGGTCGCCTCGGGCTTGTAAGGCAAAAGCATCTGTCGGTACTTGCTTTAATGCCTCAGTCAAATCAGCCTCAGCCAGATCCAATTTACCCATCAACCGATAAGCGTCCCCTCGATTTTTTAAGGCGAACTCATCGGTCGGGGAATATTTTAACGCCTCATTCAAATCAGTCAGAGCCAGTTCATGTTTGCCCATCATCCGATAAACGTCACCTCGGGTTTTTAAGGCAAAAACATCTGTCGGCGCGCCTTTTAACACCACATTCAAATCAGCCTCAGCCAGATCAAGTTTTCCCATCAACCGATAAACATCCCCCCGGTTTTTTAAGGCAAGAACATCTGTCGGTGACTTGGTTAAAACATCACTCAATATGACCAATGCTTCGCTAAATAGCTTATTATTTGCAAGGTCACGAACCCGTTTTTCTAACTCAAGAGTAAATTCAGAATTTATTTTTGCTCTTTTTTGCGGCAGGATATTTTTGTCATTACGATTTTGTTTAGGCACAATACAACTCCATTACGAGGACATAATGACACATTGTACCTCATATTGACTCGTATGCATACAGTTTAGGCATGAAATGTTGTCGCTTACTTCAAAAGCGTAGGTGGGCTGTAAAGCCCAACACTCCATTTCCCGCCAGGTAAACCTTGATTAATTGCTACTTTTTGCCAGGGGTTACATATTGTTTTCTATCTTCCAAATCCATTAAATCAAGCTGAGTAAAAATAGAGGGAGCAAGCCTTGCAGCTTTGACACGAGAGCAAGCTATAGCTGGCGCAGTAATATTCGAATTTACCAGTGTCTCTCTGATTTCTGTAGCGCTAAAGCGAAAAACATCCCCGCGTGCATGAATGATTGCCTCATGTTTAAAAAATGCTGATTTGCAGAGAGCTTTCAAAGAAGGTACTTGCATTTCTTTTAATTGTTGTTTTAAGAGCTTTTCTTCAGCAGCAATCGCTACCTCAAAATTATTTTGCGAATAGGCTATTTTCACCAGCTGCTTCAACCAATTGGAATCAGGATGCAATTCACAGCATATTTTCAGATCGTTTAACGCGCCAACAATATTTTTTTGTTGCAAGTAAACTTGACTTCTTTCGTAAAGAGAAAAAGCATCTTTTGGATTCTTGTCCAAGAGATGGTTTAACTCATAGAGCGCCTCATTAAACCGCCCCATTTTCCCATGAACGACAGCACGGTTTCTTAATGTAACCACATCTGCGGGCGCCTGTTTTATCGCCTCCTTGATGTCATCCAGCGCTTTATCAAATTCCCCCATTTCCCCATAAACAGCACCTCGGGTTCTTAAGGAATAAACATCTGTCGGTACTTGCTTTAACGCCTCATTCAAATCAGTCAAAGCCAGTTGTAATTTGTCCATTTTCCAATAAACGTATCCTCGGTTTTTTAAGGCAAAAACATCTGCCTGCTTGTGTTTTAACACCTCTTTAAAGTCTATCAGAGCCAGTTCATATATGCCCATCATCTGATAAACTTCCCCCCGGATTAATAAGGCAAAAACATCTGTCGGCGTTTGCTTTAACGCCTGATTCAAATCAATCAGGGCCAGTTCCAGTTTGCCCATTTTCCAATAAACGTACCCTCGGGTTTTTAAGGCAAAAACATCTGTCGGCTCTTGCTTTAACGCCTGATTCAAATCAATCTCAGCCAGTTGAAAATGGCCTCTTTCTTGATAAACAGCCCCCCGGACTCTTAATATAGATCCATCTTCAGGCGCGTATTTTAACGCCTCATTCAAATCAGTCAGAGCAAGTTCATATTTGCGCATTTTCCAATAAACGTACCCTCGGGTTTTTAAAGCAAAAACGTCCGTCGGCTCTTGCTTTAACGCCAGATTCAAATCTATCTCAGCCGCTTGAAATTTTTCCATTACCCGATAAACTTCCCCTCGATTTTTTAAGGCAGAAACATCTTCCGGGTTGTATTTTAACGCCTCAGTCAAATCAGTCAGAGCAAGTTCATATTTGCCCATCATCCGATAAACTTCCCCTCGAATTTTTAAGGATAAAACATCGTCCGGCTTGTATTTTAACGCCTCAGTCAAATCAGTCAGAGCAAGTTCATATTTGCCCATCATCTGATAAACTTCCCCTCGGTTTTTTAAGGCAAAAAAATCGTTCGGCGCATGTTTTAATGCTTCAGCCAAATCAATCAAAGCCTGTTCAAATTTGCCCATAGCCCCATAAACCGCCCCTCGGAATGTTAAAAAAGCCAAATCTTCAGGTGAATGTTTTAACCCCTCAGTCAAATCAATCACGGCTTGTTCAAAGTTTTTCCTTTCGCGATGAACCATAGAACGGAACTTAAGGGCGATAGTATCTGTGGGTGAATGGGTTAAGACATCATCTAATATCGTCAAGGCTTCACTATATTTCTTATCGTTCAAAAGGTTAAAAACTTGATTTTGTAACTCAACACTAAATTCATAATTTTTTTTCGCCTTCTTTAACGGCTGAGCGCTTTTGTCATTACGTTTTTGTTTGGGCACAATATAACTCCATTACGTGGATACAATGCTCTATTATAATTTAAATCGACCCTAATGTACATATTTTATACATTAATATCGCTTTTACCCAACAAATCGATCTCGCAGATGAGGATTAAATCATAAGAAATTTAAAAGTAAAAAACACTTAAAAAAAGTAAGTTTTAGGAGTAAAATATAAGCAACAATTTTACGGATAAATAAAATAAAATGCCTCACCCAATAACCAGCTCACTTACTATCAACAAGGGTAATCAGTTTTTTATAGCAATATGCAAATACGTTAATCTTCGACACAGTTTTGTTGTCGCCGGGGTGCAAGCTAAAGGAGAGCACATATTACTATGTGCTTTTGGAAAGTACTTCGATATTGAAAAGATTGCTGAAAATACGCCGGAACATTTACGGCAACAGGGAAAACTCGACATTGGTTTTTTTGATATATTAGCATTTGTTTTTAACCAAAAGAGCCTGGAAAGCAATTTAATTAATGAACCGTTTCTCTATATAGAAAATGATGCGCAAAACGCAGAGCAGCCACAGAATATCAGTTACAAAGCTCTCGATATATCCTATCAGGAGTATCTGCAATTTCTTTATAAGCTTAAAGAAATTACCAGACATGCCCCGGATATGCAATTGGAAGCATTGATCCCCGATAAAAGCATCGAAAAAGGCGATGAGGTTACTTTGCGTTGGCGTCCTCTTTCCGCTTTGCAAAGCACTACTAGAATGAACACTACCAACCTGAATATAAATAGTTATTATAAATTGAAAATGTGTAATACTTGCCGCCATAGCGCCATCTCATTGGTTACAGAAGCAAGAGGCACAGGCCCTGGCGTATCGCCATATTATTTCAAAGAATTGCCGCTTGAAACAACCATTTATGCCGGCAAAATGGGTAGTTCGGATAAACCATTATTAATTCTTCCAACACTACCGCCATCAGATTCCGAGCTGAGTACTAATAAGCGCTCGATTCTTGAGCGCCTGTATCAGCGGCTGGAGCGTATTATTTTAATTGAAAACCAGCATCCTCTGACTTATAGAAAATTTATGCAATTTTATAAACTCTATCAGCACCTGTCAGCAACAAAAGCCTCTACTCTTGATTCTTTTTATAGGACACTGCAACAATTTTATATCCAAAATAAAGAATTACTGGAAACCCATCGTAAACCCGGTTTTTTTAACTCAATGAAGGTAACTGGATCAGTGCTATTGTTCCAGGAGTTTGAACAGGAAGCAAAGGCGGTTTTGTCAAAGCAGACAATTTAATTGTTTTTTTAATACTAATGCATCCTCATAACCTGCATCATCATTATAGTAATTCTGTTTATATCCATCGTGCTCAAATCCCAGCTTTTCATAAAGCTGGATAGCCGGGGCATTACTTACCCTCACTTCAAGAATAACCTGTTCTATCGCCGGTTTTGGTAAAGACTCAATCAGTTCTGTTAGCAGCCTTTCACCTATCCCCTTGCGTCTATATTCTCTATCTACACATAAATTAAGAACGTGGCAAACATTCAGGACACGTCGGCTAATAATGTAACCAATCAATTTGGTGTTCTCTGCCAGCCCTATTACTTTACAATCAAACCCGATCAGCAGACAGCCAATCAGAATCTCTCTGGTCCATGGCGTAACATGTCCCTCTTCTTCCATTAAATAGACTTGTTCAATATCATGTAGCATCATTGGTCTGGTTATATACATTGCAAATACAATTAAGAGATTGATATTTAATTATTTAGCTTCCGAAATCATATTTTGCAAGGTAATATTAAAGAGACTTCAGGTGCTGATCAAAAAACAACACTATTATGAAACTGAATGAACTGGTTGATTTACTTGACAAACTTTTCCTTGCACCTGATACAGACATTCTCAATGTTGCTGAAAAGCTTATTAACCCTCTGGATGACCCACAATTAAAGAAAATATCAGGGCAACAATCTATCCCTCTGCTCTATGAAGCAATCCTGGATACCCTGCTTCTAGCTAATACTAATAACATGGCCATAACTCCGGGAGAATGGGGGAAAATAGCGCATTATTTTAATCTGTACTTTTCGCGGCTTCTAAATTGCAATCAAACAGACGCTATAAATTTTTATCAAAAAAACGCTATTAATATTAATGAGCTGGCTCCCAATATCCAATTTTTATTAAAGCCGATTGAACAGGCTGCCGAGAATAAACAAATTGACTTTGCTCCACTCGCCATCACAGAAAAAAATCCCGGACAAATTATCCTTTTGGGCGAAGTATTGGTCACTGAACCAGAAAAATTTGCTCAATTTCTAGTATGGCAACTCGAATATGTTGATGAAGATTATGTACTGACATCAGGAATTCTGCACCAATTTATAAAGACCTATATCCCTGAACTTAGTAAAGCCCCTAACCCGGTAGAAGAGTTTTATCAACAATTAGTAAAGGATAATCCCAATAAGCCTCGTATTAGCAATTTAGTTCAAAAAGCGCGCGCAAGCTGTTGCCCTCAGGCGCCCAGATATTTATTGAGCGGTGAAGAGGTAAATTATAAACTCCAGGTTCAGGAAGCGAAGCCACTGGAATTTTCCTATACCGAATCTCTGGAGAATCTGGATAACCTTGCTGATTACTTCAGTGAATATTTTTTTCTTCAGCTACTTAACCAACGTAAAACACCTGAGCGTGACGAGTTATTGCAAAACTGGATTAAAACCTCCCCAAAAGCGCAATCCTTAATCCCGTATGTGGTTAGCTCACTTGTTCACAACCGGCAAAATCAAACCGATAAGTTATTATTGCGTATTGCCGCCCTTACAAGTGATGAAATAGTCCGCAGTTTAATGGCGCAACACAGTTCCATGCTTCATTTGTTATTATATAAAATAAAATTGGTCGATCAGTTAACCCAGGATCAGATCCAATTGTTATTTACTAACCTGGCCGAAATTAATGACGTCTTTGAACGTATTTCTCAAATGGTTGCCCTGTATCGGGCACTAACCAGGTATAAACCCCTGTTTACACTCTCTATTACTCAACCATTATTGGACCAGCTTTTTCAAAACCCTGAATTGGTTTGTAGTGATGATCATTTAATCCATTTTCTGAAAAATAATAAGTTATTAATGGAAGAAATTCAAAGAAATCAATTGCTGGATTTCATTTCATTTTTTAACTTGTCTTTATCAAATATTAATTATCTTGATTTTTCTTACGATACATGGAAGCAAATAGAACAAACCTGGCGGCAATTATTACCCGAAGCAGAGCTTTACCGTCGGCTGAACCTATATTCAAAATATCCATTAAACACAGAGCGGTTAAAAGCTTACGTGATGTATTACGCGCTCACCTCTCCTGTTCAGGTGAATCTTTACAGACTGTTACTACGTCTTACGCCCCATAGTAACGATATTGATCGCCGCCAGCTGTTAACGGAACTTATCCAGCATTCCTTCAGAACCCCGGCACAGCAAACAGCGCTCATATTGCTGGAGTTACATTATTGTACTTTTACCCTTGATGAAGCCTTCTTTTTATTATTGAACGCCATAGAGGATAAAGATTCTGCATTTGCCTGGTTCTTTCTGAAAAATTATAAATTTAGCGATATACAATTCAAAAAAATATGGCGAGAGGTCATCAAATCCGAAAATCTTCCTTTAATCAGGGAACTGTGCGAATCCCCAGACTGTAATCAGCCTTCTATTGAGCTACTGGATATGGCTCTGGACTATGCACTGAATAAAGGTTTGCCAAAATTTGTTGATTATTATTTTGAATACCGCATAAAAACCACCACTGGCAATTATGTTCCCAACCCGGTAGCGGCGTTAAAAAAAATGGTAGCCTATGATAAGAGGCATGAAAATTATCTGAAAATTATTACTAAACTCTGTAATCTACTGGATAGAACACCCGAAAACAAAAAGCTGCTCGCCGACACGCTAATAGAAGCCGTTAGGTCAAATCATAAAGGTCTGGTAAAAATTCTCTGCGAAATCAATACCAGCAATCGACTAGAACCCTCTGATATTCTGGCCGCGATCCAGCTGGCAGTATCTCCGGATGAGCGCATTAATATCATTCCCAGCTATCCGTCTTATCCACGAACCATTACCAGTACCTATGGATATGCCATATTTACTCATCTGACTTCACTTACTGGAAGATTGGCTCCGTCAACCGAGGAACTCAATCAGATTTTTTTTGATGCAATCAAACATGCTATCAATTTACGAAAATCCCATTGGTATATTTTTTTATGCAAAAAACTTGATAACAAACAGCTCCAGCAAATCCTGGAAACCCTGTTAATTGATGCCATAACCTCAAGACATCCACACAATATAAGCCTTTGCAAATGGGTTCTTGAACAAAAAAGTCATTACCCAAGCCATAGCACGCTATCTAATATATTACCTGTTGCAGCGCGCCTGGGCCAGATAGATATTGTTCGAGTGTTATGTACAGATGGTGTATGTTATCCAAAAGCTGATGTGCTCGACAAAGCATTAGCCATCGCGGTTGCGGCCAAAAACAAAGAACTTGTACAATTATTCTTCACATTTATGAAGCCCTGCCAACCGTCAATTGAAGCCATGACTACTACATTGGATCGGATAAGTGCTGACCGTGATATGGCAGATCTCTGCGGTTTAATGCTAGCCATCAGAGCGTCTAATCAGCCGGCCCAAATTGAAGATTTTGCAAAATTGATTGAGAAACATTACAGCAAAAAGAAAAATAAGGACGGTTCTTTACCTTTAGCTGAAAAATTCAGACAAGGACAGCTATCTGCCCAGGATACATTTACAGAATTACTAAACTACCTCGACAGGAAATTCAACCACTATTCCTTTTTGAGATCCAATAAAGGACATTTTAAAATACTTGCAGCGGATCTACTGCTTGAAAAGTATAACCCGATCAGGTGTTTGCTTAAAATTACAGGCACAGACACTGATACTATCGAGAAGGATTTAATGGGTAGATGCAGGCATAACAAATGTAGCCAGCAAGCAGAGAGTGGAGTGTTGGGCTTTACCGGCCATAGCCGTTCGGCCTGAGGAAAATGCGAAGCATTTGTCTCGAAGGCTTGGCACCGCGCCCAAGGCTTCGAGACAGCGCTAAAGCGCTTCCTCAGCCCGAACGATTTGTGAAATGCGGAAATTAATTCCTTAATCTGACGTGTTGTAGTTACCCCTCAAACATGTTAATTGTTGTTAATTAATAATTTTCCAATCCTGATAGTGCAAATGCCAGAATTCCGCGCCCTTTCCAATTTTACCATGCTGATGCTCGCATCGTTCGGCGGCTTGCTTATTGGTACAGCTGTAGCAGGCGTGAGAACTGCTGTCGGCTATGTTCAAACCCTTCTCTTCGGCATGGATATTAACAGTTACGGTGCCGATGCTGTTGCTGGTTGGCGTATTATGGCCGTCACGCTGGCAGGAGGATTGTTTTTAGGCTGGTTACTGGTTATCGCTGGACGCTTTAACAAACTGGCGATAGTGGATCCGGTTGAAGCCAATGCGCTTGAAGGCGGTAAAATGTCTTTTAATGACAGCATTATTCTGGTTGGTCTTTCGATTGTCTCAATTACCATCGGCGGATCAGTAGGTTTTGAAGCGGCAATGACCCAGCTTGGAGCTGGCACATTAAGCGCTGTTGGCCAAAAACTTAAACTTGGCCGACGCGATCTCCGTATTCTGGTTTCTGCAGGAACAGGCGCCGGGCTTGCAGCAATATTTGGCGCTCCTCTTGCCGGCGCTTTCTATGCCCTGGAGTTAGTTATTGGCGGGTATGCCATGCGTGCGCTTATGCCTACTATAGTAGCCAGCGCATTAAGCAGTCTGATGATATTTATTCTGATAGGCAACCAACTCGACTTTCCGGTATCGGGAACCGGCAACCCGACCCTCTGGCATTTTCCGCTTGCCCTGCTCCTGGGTTTTTGTGCGGCGATAGTTGGAATAACCGTCATGCGAGGTACAACGTCATTTGATGATTTATTAAAGAAAATCCGTATGCCCGCCATGCTTAAACCGCTAACAGGCGCAGCCCTGCTTGGCCTTACTGCATTAATTGCACCCGAAGTCATGGGGCCAAGTCACGCAGGCATTAAAGCCATTCTTGCCGGCCACGAACCGGTTAACCTGCTGGCATTATTATTGTTATGTAAAATTATTGCTTCCATAGCCTGTGTCGGCTCGGGTTTCAGAGGCGGCCTTTTTTCTGCCTCGCTATTTCTTGGCGCAGCCATGGGATGCCTGATTTATAACCTGCTTATTACACCGCTTTTTGGTTCTTATATTTCACTTGAGCTTTGCGTAATAGCAGGCATGGCAGGTGTTGCAACATCCATTATTGGTACGCCTATCGGCATTGTTTTACTGATGATTGAAACGGCTGGATTGCATACCGGTGTAGTCACCGTTGCAATTACAGCCATTATTGCCAGCCATTTCACCCGGCAGTGGTTTGGTTTTTCCTTTTCAACCTGGCGCTTTCATATCCGAGGTAACGGTTTATCCGGCCCGCAAGATATCGGCCGGCTCAGGGCGCTTAAATTTTCTGATCTGAATCTGGAACAAATTCCCCGGATTAATGAAGCCACGCCCTTAAAAACTGCCGCTGAGATTGCCGTCAACCAAAATTCAGCATTGCTGGCTGTCAATAAAGAAGATAGCCGGTTTGCCGGCCTGGTCTGGCGGCATCGGTTGCTGGAAGAAATTACTCGAGGCAGGGAATGCTCATTGTCTGAGTTACTTGAAAAACCCAAGCTGGTGGTTGAAAAAGACGATGCCATTGCCCCCTGCCTTGATTCATTAAACAGGAATATCAACAGTGAAGTGGTTGTGCTTGACCAGGAAGGACGTTTGTATGGCCTGGCTTCAGAAGCGGAAATTCTGCTTCGTTATCTTAGCGAGATTCAGGCAGCGGTTAATGATGAAGTGGAGTTGAAAAGTAAAATCTGATCCAGCAATAATGTAGGTTGGGACCAGTTCCCTACGTACTGCGGCTTGTCCGCGGTATCCATGATACAGAGTGCGGGATTTAGTATCCAATGGATGCCGCGGACAAGCCGCGGCACGTAGAAATCGGGGCTTAGCTTGACGGCTATGGGTCAAACGACCCAACCTACAGCCAGCGTTTGAATTTAAAATACTTATAAGGTAGCCAGGCTGATAATCCCATTAAACCCAAGGCAATAAAATACCCCCATTTCGATGAGAGTTCAGGCATATACTGAAAATTCATGCCATAAATACTGGCGATTAAAGTTGGAGGTAGAAAAATTACGGCGGCTACTGAAAAAATTTTAATAATGGCATTCTGCTCAATATTAATCATGCCCAAAGTCGCATCCAGCAGGAAATTCACCTTATTCGAGATAAAATTTGCATAATCGCTTAACGAACTTAAATCCTTATTTAAATTCGCCAACCGCAATTGCCCTTCTTTATCAATTCGGGCATCAGCCGACTGCCAGAAAAAAGCGATTAATCGGCCAAACGTCACCAGGCTTTCCCGGGCTTTGGTATTTAAGTTGCTTTTTAAACCTATATTCTGCATAACCGCTTGATAATCGGGACGTTCTTTCGACTGGTCATGTTGAAAAATATGGTTAGAATAAGCATCAAGTTGATGACCAACCATTTCAAGAATGTCTGCAAGCCTGTCAACGGTCGCTTCCAGCAAAGCGATAAAAATATCAATGACCTGGCAATCTGCCTTATGAGAGCGGGTTAAATAGTTACTGAATAACTTAAAGGCCTGAGGCTCAATATAGCGAATAGTTACTAACTGGGTCTGCGTCAAAGCAAAGGTCACCGCATCAAACTTGGGATCTGGCGTGTCGGATTGGGCCACCATAGTTGCAGTCATATATAAAGTATTTTTTTCAATATACAACCGGCTGGAAACTTCGATTTCACGCATTTCCTCGCGGGTAGGAATTTCCAGAGCGCCATGGCTCTCTACCCAGCCTTCTTCTTCGGGCGTCGGCGACAGCATGTCTATCCACAATGCATTTTTTAGCAATGCCACATTAGAGGCATCAATATTCAGTGGTTTAAAACCATGGCTGGCCAGATAAACAGTTATCATAAATTACCCAACCTCAATTCTCTCAACTTCTCACCAATATCCGCAGCCCTCATCAGACTTTCACCAATTAAAAAAGTATTGATATGATGCTCCAGCATTAATTTAATATCACCGCTGGAATTAATCCCGCTCTCGGTAATAATAATCCGATCTGCTGGTATATCAGCTGCAAGTTCAATGGTAGTATTTATATCCGTTACAAACGTATGCAAGCTGCGATTATTAATGCCAATTAAGGGCGTGGGCAACTTCAGTGCCCGCTCCAGCTCCTGCCGCGTATGACTCTCAACCAGTACAGCCATGCCTGACGCCTGTGCCAGTTGGCAATAATCCATCAATTGATAATCATCAAGCATATCAACGATTAACAAGATGCAATCGGCTCCCAGCGCCCTGCTTTCATGGATTTGATAACTATCAATAATAAAATCCTTGCGTAAAACCGGTAAGGTAGTATTCTTTCTGGCAATTTTCAGATTATCGCTATGTCCCTGAAAAAATTGGCTGTCCGTGAGTACAGACAAACAGCTGGCGCCATTCTGCTGATAAATTTTTGCGATGGCCGCTACATCAAAATCTGTCCGGATAACGCCTTTGCTTGGAGATGCCTTCTTAATCTCGGCAATAATCGCCGGTTTTTTCCCCTGCAGCGCACCAACAAAATTTCGCGGCTCATGACTAATTTCTTTCAGTTGCTCCAAAGACTGCCGCTCTTTTAACAGAGCCACTTCCTGCTTTTTATGCTCGGCAATTTTGGCAAGTATACTGTTCATAACCGGTCGCTTCCTCTTAATAAACTTAAGCATGCTTAAAGACTTTGACTAAATGCCTTCAGTCTGTCAAATAGTTCTTTTGCACGGCCGCTATCAATTGCGTCCGCTGCGCACAAAACACCCTCCTCCATCGTTGCCGCAATATCAGCACAAACTAACGCTGCAGCTGTATTCAGCAATACGATATCCCTCGCCGCGCCCGACTGGCCCGCCAGAACTGCATTAATCAATTCAAGACTTTTGGCAGATGAGTCAACAATTACGGCATCAAGGTTCTCGTGGTCACAATCATAGCGTTCAGGCTCAATAGTCCATTGCCTGATTGTTCCGCGATCATATTCGAGCACGTCGCTTACTGCCGCAATGCTTGCTTCGTCAAGCCCGTCACGCGAAGTGATAACCATGCAACGCTCACTGCCCAGATTAACCAATACCTCCAGCAAGGGCTGCTGCCAGCGTTTATCAAAAACACCAATAACCTGACGCTTGACCCTGGCCGGATTAACCAACGGTCCTAACAGATTAAAAAAGCTGCGGACTCCCAGTTGTTGTCTGGCTGTTTTGGCCTGTTGTAATGCCGGGTGAAAGTGTGGGGCAAACAAAAAACACAGGTTGTGCTGTTTAATACACTGCTGTAATTGCTGCTCGTCCAGCTCTAATCGGATTCCTGCCTGGGTCAGCAAATCGGAGCTTCCGCTGCTGCTTGAAACCGAGCGGCTGCCGTGTTTGGCTACTTTTGCGCCCGCTGCTGCGGCTACAACACTGCTTACGGTTGAAACGTTAAACGTATTTTTACCATCCCCGCCTGTACCGACAATATCAATCAAGTCATCGCCCAAATCAACTAGACGGGCAAAATCAAGCATAGTTGAGGCTGCAGCGGTCAGCTCATCAACCGTTTCACCCTTCATGCGCATTAAAGCCAGAAAAGCGCCCAGCTGAACATCAGTCAATTCACCACGCATGCAACTCTGCATCAGTTGCTCCATTTCTGAACCTGTCAAATCATTGCCAGCAATTAAATGCTCAAAAACCTGTTTAATATTCATCATTTATAAACCGCGCCAAAAGTTGTATGCCATAGTCGCTTAAAATTGATTCCGGGTGAAATTGTAGACCAAAAACCGGATAATCACGATGAGCTATTGCCATGATGACCTCGCCTGCCCAGGCATCGATGCGTATACAGGCTGGTAAGGTATCGCCTGCTATCGCCAGCGAATGATACCGCATCACATTAAACTGCGCTGGCAAAGTGCGGAATAATCCTTCGTTATTATGGCTTATTAATGACGTTTTACCATGAAAAATCTCATTTGTCCGGTTTATTGCCGCCCCGAAAAACTGCCCAATGCATTGATGTCCAAGACAGATCCCTAAAATGGGTAACCGTTGATAAAACCGCTCTATGACTGGCAGCGAAATTCCCGCCTCATCAGGACTATTTGGCCCGGGGGAAATTACAATCCGCTGCGGAGCCAGGTGTTCAATGTCTTCGAGCGTTATCGCATTGTTAGTATAAACAGCTACATTTTGATTCAATTGCTGGAAATACTGCACCAGGTTATAGGTAAAGGAATCATGGTTATCAATCATTAACAACATGGTCAACTCTGCTAGAATTTCTGGTGAATGAATGTTGGGCTTTACAGCCCATAGCCGTCAAGTTAAGGAATTAAATTTCTACATTTCACAACATCGTTCGGGCTGAGGAAGCGCTTTAGCGCTGTCTCGAAGCCCGTGGTACAGTGCCAAGCCTTCGAGACAAATGCTCCGCATTTTCCTCAGGCCGAACGGGTATGGCTTTTATAGCCCGTAGCTTGACGGCCATAATAAATATTTTAAAGCTCGAATTCCTCTCCGAGATATACCGCTCTGACTTGCTGATTAGCCAACACCGCGTCCGGGCTGCCTTCGCATAAAATCCGTCCCTGACTGACGATATAAGCCCGGCTGCAAATATCCAACGTTTCCCGGACATTGTGATCCGTAATCAGCACGCCGATATTTTTATCGCATAAATGTGAAATAATGCGTTTGATATCGAGTACCGAAATGGGATCAACCCCGGCGAAAGGTTCGTCTAGCAAAATAAATATAGGTTCAATCGCAAGCGCCCGGGCAATTTCAACACGTCGGCGCTCACCGCCGGACAGACTCATACCAGTATTTTTGCGTAAATGACCAATATGAAACTCTTCCATTAACTGCTCAAGCTTCTGTTTACGTTGTTGATTATCAAGCTCAGGCCGTAATTGCAGAATAGAAAAAATATTGTCTTCCACAGACATTTTACGAAAAATCGATGCCTCCTGCGGCAGATAGCCTATCCCCATCCGTGCCCGCTTATGCATGGCGGCCGAGGTAATATCTACATTGTCCAGCATTATCTGACCATAATCACAGGATTGCAGGCCGACTATCATATAAAAACAGGTTGTTTTACCAGCGCCGTTAGGACCCAGCAAGCCCACGCATTCTCCCCGATTAATCGCAACGGAAACATCACTGACTACAGTTCGGTTTTTAAATGATTTTTTCAGGTGGTGTGCTGCCAATTGGGTCATATTTTTTTCTCAGGGTGAAAAATAATTACAGTACGGGCAGTTGCGCTGCTTTCTGAAACGATATGTTGCTTAAGGGTATTGTAGGAAATTTTAGGTGCGCTGAACGAGTTCTCGCCCTGGATCACCCGGGCATCGCCAACCAGTTCAACCAGATTTTTTTCCGGATAATACTTTATTTCCTGAGCATAAGCATGCAATTCCGGTTTGTCGGCTGCTGTTTTAGTCCAGAAATGCGCCGGATTCTCTTTATTGCCATAGGCTACTGCGTAAGTCAGTTTGTTCTGCTCATTTCCTTTTGTTATCGCCTTTTCGGCGCGTAAGTGAGTAGTTCCCTGATCAAATTGCACGTTACCGGTATATTCGCCTTGATGCAGCTGCTGGTTTAAATCAGCGTTATCTGCTGACAATTGGGCTATTTGCTGGCGATCTTCCGGTAAGGCATGGGCAAGATTGCCGAATACAATCTGCAGAATAGCTATCGCCAGTAATCTACGCGTGTTCAGGATCATAAACTGCCCTTGCTTTTCCTAATAATTCAACCCGTTTTTCCGCAAGCCAGGCATTCATGCCATTCGCCTGGACTACGCTGCCAGGCTGCTCAAAAACTACGGCGGATGATGTCATTGCCAATTTTTTTTTGGGGAAATAATCAAGTACATCTGTTTTAAACGTGCTTTCAGCCGTGCGCTCGCCTTTAGCCTGATGAATATAAACCTCATCAATAAAGGTCACCTTGCCGCCGCCCTGAATCGATTTTGCTGTTCTGGCCCGGATTTCCCAGGGTGGCTGGTCAGCGGTCTGGGTTACAATAATATACGGTCTTATCAGTAAGTGAGTATTATTTTCCGGTATATGTTCCATTCGCGGGCTAACCAGTGAATTGGCAATTTGCCCCTGCTCATCAAACTGCCTTACAGTCAGGCCGGTAACAATGGTATCTGCAGTCGTGGCAAGCGTCTGATCGTCAAGCCTGATAGCAGCAGGCGCACTGGCAAAATACCAGCCCGAGCAGGCCAGGGCAATTAATGCACAAAAAAGCCATATTGCTTGCCTTACTGCATTCATGATTGGAAATACTTTTCAAGCGCCTGCTCATATTTCCCCTGGGCAGCAAGAATTAACTCACAAATTTCCCGTACAGCGCCTCGCCCGCCATGCCCTGCCGTAATCCAGTCGGCAAATTCCTTGACCTGGCTAACCGCATTTGAAACAGCGATACCAAGACCAACCTGCTTAATCAGCGGCAAGTCCGGCAAATCATCGCCAACATAGGCAATTTCATCCAGCTCAAACCCTAACTTTTCTTTCAGTTCGGCAAATGCCTGACGCTTGTCAACCTGGCCTTTAAAATATAAGTCTATCCCTAATTGCTGCATGCGATGATCAATGACTGCGTTTCTGGCGGTAGTAATAACAGCCACACGGATATCGGCGGCCATAAGCATTTTTAATCCCATGCCATCCTGCACATTGAATGCCTTTAGCTCATTACCTGTATTATCCATGTAAAGCAGGCCATCAGTGAGAACACCATCGACATCACAGACCAGACACTTAATTTTTTTTGCTTTTTCAATCAGGTTATTCATCTTTTCTCACATAAGTTAAAAAACACCGGCGCGAAGCAAGTCATGCAAATGGATAACTGCAACCGGGCATTTTTTGTCATTAATAACAACCAGCGACGTGATGCTGAATTTCTGCATCTGGGCAAGCGCCTCAGCGGCAAGCATGCCGGGAGTCAGTGTTTTGCAATTATGGGTCATCACTTTCGTCAAAGGCGTTGTATTAATATCAAGATTTTGGGTTAAGGTCCGGCGCACATCGCCGTCAGTATAGACGCCTGTTAAAATGCCATGCGAATTCACCACACAGGTCATTCCCAGCTTTTTGGCGGTAACTTCGATCAACGCTTCGCTGATCGTCGCGTTCTCATCCACAACGGGGAGTTGCTCGCCTGAATGCCAGAGCTCGTCAATTTTCAACAACAGACGTCGCCCCAGCGAGCCGCCGGGATGCGAGAGAGCAAAATCCTGCTCGCTGAAACCGCGGGCCTGTAACAAGGCAATAGCCAACGCATCGCCCATGACCAGAGACACTGTAGTACTGGTAGTCGGCGCCAGGCCAAGCGGACAAGCTTCTTGCCTGATACTGATATCAAGATTAATATCTGCTGTTTTAGCCAGTATTGACTCCGGGTTTCCGGTCAAGGCGATCAATGGCACTTCAAGGCGCTTCAATAACGGCAACAAGGTGACAATTTCATTGGTATACCCTGAATTGGATATGGCGATTACAGTATCCAGAGGGGTAATCATGCCCAGATCACCATGGCTGGCCTCGCCAGGATGCATGAAGAATGCCGGCGTGCCTGTACTGGAAAGGGTTGCAGCAATTTTATTGGCAATATGGCCTGACTTTCCCATACCGGTCACTACGACCCGCCCCTTGCATTCCAATAACAACCGGCAGGCTTGTTCAAAGCGCTCGTCAATGCGTTGGGTCAGCTCAAACACTGCCTGGGCTTCTGTTTCAATAACAGCTAAACCTAATTTGCAAAAATCCATGGTTCAACAGAACTTCAATCAAATGTCGCAGCAGTGTAGCATATACCTAATAACCTTGGAAATGCCAGGAAGAGGATCAGGGACATATTTCAAATACGTCCTCCGGGAAAATCGGTTCCTGTTGCTTTTGCATCGACTTCATATCCTGCAAAGCAGATCTATATTGCGCATACAGACCATAATTACAGCTGGTTGTCGCCGCTGTTTTTTTCCAATAATTATCAAATTCAACCCGATTCTGAGGGTAAGTTATCTGTTGCGGATAAGAAACCATAAAGCTATTCATGACATCATGCAAAAATCTTTCTTCAAATAAAGTACACCTTTTGGGCTCTATCTTAATAACACCCTTATTATCATTTTCCGTTTTGAGAGAGCAGTTATCCAGATTAATGGCTTCTTGCGCCAGTTCCAGAATTAAATCACGAACCTTATTAGCCTCAGTCATATTGCCTGTTAACTCAACTGCAGATACACGGGGATTATTTCTATTACGAATATGGATATTAATAGTCGTATTGTTGTATTTTATTACATGTACTGGCATTCTATTTATCCTATCGGGAATTATTGCGCCCAAAATAACAAACAAAAGGCAAGATGTAAATTGAATGCTAAATTTAAGTAAATCATAGGCAGGAGTAACTCCCCACGTCATCCCGAGTGCAGCGAGGGATCTCCCTTGTACGTGCCGTTTTTTGGAGATCCCTCGCTGCACTCGGGATGACGGGGGGAGTTACAGACAGGATTGAATGTTTGAATAACCTACAATTCTTGCATTTTATTGTATTCACGCCATTCAAAATCGATATAGTCTTGCAAGAGTTTTTTAATTTCTTCCTGAACACCGGCCAGTGTGCTGTATTCAGTATGAAATTTGCGGGGTAATGCATCGCGGCTTTCATCCATTAAACATACGGCATAGCCGTCGGCCCTGTACAGGTTACTGGTATTTTTTACCGGTTCCACGTTATATATGATTTTAAAACCTTTATAAACGTACTCAGCCATTGTTCGTCCTTATCAGGTGCATAATTGTATACCTGTTATCTAGTATAGACTGATTAATTACTACTTAAAAACTCCTTCGAATATTACTTGCCAAAGTTATCAGGCTAAACCGTGCGAAACGCTTTAACCACATGCCGCCATCTTTCTGGCTGCCGCTAGCCCAGCCAGCCCAGAATGTTGACAGGAGAGACACTGCCAACATCAAATCATTGCTGGTAATAATATTCCGGAAATACTCTTTATGTATCTCGTATTCCTGTTGATTCAACCGAACTTCCCTCGCTGTCTTTTCGATCTGTGCCGCCAAGGTTGTTATCGTGCTCATCGTTTTCCATCCTTATTTTACTATCTGCCAGACAAGTGCGTGTTTTTTCAAAGCTCAAATTGCGTATTTTGCGTTTTAAACAAAGCATTGCTATTAACAACAGTGCTATGTTAACTCCAAATACCAGTTCGATACTTAGCAAAGTCTGCCCGCCGGTATAATAAAAACTGATGTAAGCAAGCAACGCCATTGCGCTGAACCAGACCGTCACCAACAATACCAGCAACCATACCAGATTAACCAATAACGGGAAAACCGTTAATCCGGCCAGTTTCGCTTCAAGCCGGAATAATGCCCAAATTCCTTTAACTGCATTAATCCTGGATGACACCAGGCCATCCAGATGGTCAATCAACTTCATTTGCTTCTCAATAAAGAAGCAAGGATAAAACCTACACCACCAGCTACCAATATCGATGTCAATGGTCTTTCCTTCACGTTTTCAATCAGGCTGTCGCAAACTTCTTTTACAGTATCCTGAGCCTCATGAACTCGTTTTACGCCTTCCTCATAAAGCTCGCCTGCTTTTTCTTTAGTCTGGTGATATAAATCGTCTGCTTTTTGTTGCGCCTGTCTGGAAACATCGCTAACTTTTTCTTGACCGCTTTCAACTTTTGATTTTATTTCATTTACATTGCCTGGATTATTCATGGTAACCTTCCTTATTAAAATTAACCTAAAAATCTGTCCACTTCACGCTCGGCTTCTTCACGAGTGTATTCATAATAATATTCCAGCTTACCGATTAATTCATCCCGATGGCCTTTAATATTTAAAAGATCATCATCAGTCAGCTTAGACCACTGCTGTTTCGCTTTTCCTTTGAGAATATCCCAATTAGCGATTAATTTACCTGTTGTGCTCATAACTCCCCCTTAATCTTTAACACTTAGACTGGATTTAACTGATTTAACCCCTTTTACACCTTTCACAAGGTTAACAATATTGCTGCGCTGCTTAGCAGTTTCAACGCTGCCGGCAAGATAGACTATGCCATTTTTGGTTTCGACGCTGACCGGCCAATATTCAATATCCTTATCGCCAAATATTTTTTCCTTCAGCAATCGGCCTTTAACCTTTGCAGTAATATAAGTATCAGCCATAGGCGATTCGCTTGATTTAACAATCAAGGTATCGGCATCTACATCTCTGACGTCATCAACTGAACCAGCCAAAACAATTGCCCGTTCATATTGCAAATCTGTATCAACAGTACCTGATAAAATTACTTTACGATTAACCGTAACAACGGATATATCTCGGCCCTTAATTAAGGAAGATTTTGCAAACAACGCTTTGACTTTTGCCGTTATTGCCGTATCTTTTGCAGCTGATTGAGCTGTCGAATTAGTGTGTTTTACTTGCGCCGCCAAACCCACTTCAGGAGCAATCACAGTAAATGCCAAAGCACCACATAATAAGGTTTTCTTAAACATAGCATTCTCCTTGATTATTTTTTTTATTTCTTGCTCACAATTTAAAACTATAACACAAACAGTTAAATGTCAACGATATTGACTTTATTTTTGTGACACTTATTGCCTTTATTCTAAGGTTAATAATAAGAATAGTTGAGCTATAAAGCTCTTAGCCGTCAGATTAAAGAATTAAATTTCCGCATTTCACAACATCGTTCGGGCTGAGCCCCCTAAGCCAAGGGGGCTCAGCCCGAACGGATCTGGGGTGAAAAATTCAACCTACTCATAATATTTGTCAATTGATGAGGCAATTTCTGCAGCCGCGAAATTTGGCCAATGCTCTTTATCAAATCCAGGAGCATTTTTTAAACGTTCCTTATCTATATTTAATAGAAAACAATCTTCAATCGTATCGTATGTAAACATGTGCCATGGAATAGCAAAAAATTTGTTGCCAAATCCCAATATACCGCCAAAATCAAGCACCAGATAGCTGACTTTACCAAAGGCTTTATCAATTACAACATCATTAATTGTACCAAGGTTTTCGCGTTCAAGATTTCTAACCTCAACACCGGTTATTTCACTAGCTTTTACTACTGCTCTGCCGCTCATAATATATCCTCCGTTTTTTTCTTATATTGCGCTCCAAATTTATGCAATGTCAACTTTAAAATGACAGAAAATGTCACTATAATTTACTATAATAAATGAAATAATATTGTCAAATATGTTGTTAATAGCCTGGAGACAAAAATGGATAAACTGGAAAACAAAACAATCAGCGCCATTTTTTCCGATGAAGAGGAAATGGAAAAAGCGATTCATCAGTTGACTCAAACTACTGTTGCGCAACATGATATTAGCGTTCAGACAGAGACTGAGATCAAACCTGAGCTGGTACAGAAAAACCCGGCAGCGCCGCGACATGAGCCATTTCTTAAAGATGACTTTGGTTGGGTACTGGGCTTTACGCTTGCTATCCCCATGACTCTGGGTGTAATCATCGGTGTTTTTGGTATAGGTGATCTCCACTCGCCGAGCGATAATCTTCTTTTCGGTATAATTGGCGGGATATTTGGTGGTTTGGCCGGCTTGCTTCTTATCAGCATTGTCAAACGCGAGCGTGAAAAACGAATCAGAAGCCAGGAGAATAAAGGCGGATTCGTTATGTGGGTTACCGTGAATTCAGAGCAGAAACTCCCTGGTGTTCTGGATATTTTAAAACAGTATCATGCCAAAAGCGTGACTGTTCAGTAACAAGGATTTGATTTTTTCACAATATTGTCTAAACTGAATATTGTGCAATGCAACATAACAGTGAGGTTATCATGAGTCAACAATTTCTTGAAAGATGGACTGAATTTGCCAGAAACGTTCAAAAGCCTATTCAAGCGATGACGGAGTTGCAGCTGAAAACATTACAAAATATAAGTTATGTTAAACCAGACGAACTCAGCCAATTGAAAAAGCCTGAACTATTACTGGAAAAACAAGTGACCGTACTTATTGAAAATGGCCATAAGGCGCTTGATTTTGTGCAAAAATCATTTGAAATACTGGAAAATTCAATGATGGTTTTCGGCAGCGATATTAAATCCAATGTAAGGGAAGCTTCATCAATGATGAAGTCAACTATGCAGACTGCTGAAAGAGCAAGCAAACCTGTCGTTAGAGCGGCTGCTTCAAATACAGCTAAAACAGTGAAAAAAGCAAAGTCTACTGTGGCAAAAGCTTCTTCAGCCAGGAAAACAAAAACGTCTAAAAAAGTTAAGCATTAAAAATTGAGCTTGACTTCTCCCGATGCCTACATGCCGCGGCTTGTCCGCGGTACGTAGGAAATTAGAATAGTAAATGTCAGACCAACCGTATTTTAACCTATGCTCAATGTTCTCTTGTTGCCGAGAAGCGGATTTTTGGATATCGTTCTTCTGCCATCGTCAGATTTACCCTTGTTGGTGCAAGATACATCAAAGTATCACTGCCATCCAGCGCAAGATAATCATGAGCTTTCAGTTTGAATTCTGCCATTGCCTTGTCATCTTCGGCATAAACCCAACGCGCGCAGCTAATATTCACCGCTTCATAGATACAATCAACCTTGTATTCATTATGCAAACGATCTGCTACCACATCAAACTGCAGAGTACCAACCGCACCTAAAATCAGCTGATTGCTGTTTAATGGCCGAAAAAGCTGGGTCGCCCCTTCTTCAGATAACTCAACCAATCCTTTTAAAAGCGCCTTGCTCTTAAGCGGATCTTTTAACCGCACCAGACGGAACAGTTCCGGGGCAAAATTGGGGATACCGGTAAATTTCAACTGCTCGCCCTGGGTGAATGTATCGCCAATCCGAATCGTACCGTGATTGTGCAAGCCTATAATGTCGCCTGCTACTGCCAGCTCAGTATGCGCGCGATCGCCTGCCATAAATGTCAAAGCATTGGCAATCTGCACTTCTTTACCCAGGCGCAAGTGACTTAGCTTCATTCCTTTGCGATAAGTACCGGAACAAATCCGCAGAAATGCAATTCTGTCACGATGCTTGGGATCCATATTAGCTTGTATCTTGAATACAAAACCGCTGAAATTACTCTCCTCCGGCTTCACTACCCGCTCGACAGATGGACGAGACAAAGGAGCAGGAGCATATTCGGTAAAGTCATCCAGTAACTCTTTAATGCCAAAATTATTAATCGCTGACCCAAAATAAACTGGCGTCATCTTGCCCGCAAGGTAGGCATCAAGATTAAACTCATGAGAAGCGCCCTTGACCAGTTCGATTTCCTCACGCAACTCTTGCGCCAGCTCCCCTAATACCGCATCCAGCTCGGGGTTATCCAGCCCTTTAATTTTGATCGCTTCCTGCTTCTGGGCATTCTTACCCGATTCGTACAGGTAAATAGTATCCTGATATAAATGATAAATCCCTTTGAAGCGTTTACCCATGCCAATGGGCCAGGTTACCGGTGCGCACTGAATGCCTAAAACAGTTTCCACCTCATCGAGCAGGGAGATAGGCTCTCGCCCTTCCCGATCCAGCTTGTTAATAAACGTCATTATCGGCGTATCGCGCAGGCGGCATACTTCCATCAACTTGACAGTCCGTTCCTCCACCCCTTTGGCAACGTCAATAACCATCAGGGCCGAGTCTACTGCGGTGAGAGTCCGATACGTGTCTTCCGAGAAATCTTCGTGACCTGGGGTGTCGAGCAGATTAACCACATACCCGTTATGGATAAACTGCATGGCAGAGGTGGTAATCGAAATTCCACGGTCCATTTCCATTTTCATCCAGTCCGATGTGGCATGTCGAGCCGCTTTGCGGCCTTTTACCGCGCCCGCCAGCTGAATAGCGCCTCCGAATAACAATAATTTTTCAGTTACGGTAGTTTTACCGGCATCGGGATGAGAAATAATGGCGAATGTCCGCCTTTTGGAAAAATCTTCGTAAAAATCAGTCATTGCAGTCTGCACAAATTGAAAGTTGCCATTTTAAGTGAAATGCCAACAACAAACAATTTATTAAAGTAAGTTTTCAAAACAGCCGAAAAAAGATTATACTGTACGAATATAATACCAAATGTTTCACTGGATGATGTTACTTGACCTTAAGGAATAAATAAAATGCCATTACACATGAAAGTGTTCACCTTAAATTGTGGTAATGATGGTCCTGGTCCAGAGACCGCGAAAAAAATTATCAGCAGGATCAAAAACGAAGTAGACGAAGAAGGTTTAGTACTGAAGGATGTGAATACTGACATTGCAATTATTCACTGCCAGGAAGCGGATTTTGAGAAAACAATTAATCAGCTTAAAGACAATTTAGGATTTGGCGGTTATACCATTACCAAAGTGAATCAAATGGTAACCCATACAAAACTCATGACCCAGTTTCATAGCCGCACCGGATTAATGACATTTGTTGTTCATAAAGATAATATTCAAATCGAACGCCTTGAACAAGAGGTTATCAGACGGAATGCCAGCCGCTGGAATCAAGGATTTAACAAAGGCGGCCTGTATACAAAAATTTCCGTAACCGTTCCAAATGAAGCGCGCAACAGTGAAGAAAAATTTGTGCTTGCTCTCGCTAATGGACACCTTGAATCCTATGATACTGCTACCAGGATGCTGGACTGGGCCAATCTCTACAAACAGCAATGTACTGATGCTGAAGACTGGAATCAGCTGTGCGCACAAATTCCGGATAATGTTGCCAGTGGCTTTGATGCCAATACCCGCAATTTAATCGGCAATAATGGTCACCCCATCAAGCCATGGGAAAACACCCGAATTATCCCGTCGGTGGAAGGATTAATCCGGGCGCCTTTTGGCAACGCCCGCTTTTCGCGTCCGTCAACTTACAAGTTAGACGGTAAAGAAAATGTTGAGGATAAAAAACGCCCTGGATATGCGATGGGGGGAACGCTGGATCTGGTCTGTTATAATGACGCGAATATAGCCTATAACCAGCACGGCGATAATCCTGACTATATCAAGGAGTCAGAGATCTATCTCGGGCTGGAAGAGCAATCAAGCCGCGATCATGCGGTGATTGGCAGTAATCGCGTTGCTATACATAAACAATCTGATTTTGACCGCTGCAAGGAGTATATAGCCTGCCGGCTGGTTTTTGCAGCGCCTAAAATTGCACAAGTTATAAATAGCGCTGAATTTGTTGAGACAGAAGAGAACAAAAACTATCTGGTTAAAATCTATCGAAGTTTCCTGTCATCAGACGGCTTGATGATGCGAGCTTTAAATTTGCAAGTTGAGCAATTAAAATTCATGACCCAGTTTAGTAAAACCGCGCTTCCCACCCGCGCTGGCGGCTATGAGAATTTCATGTTCCCGCAGGAACCCTGGTTCAAGTGCGTGGATGCACCTCAAACTGATGAGGAGTTGGAGTTTTTTATAAGCCGTCAGAAAACAAAACTGGAGTTGAAAGAACTCTGCCTGAGTTATTTGAATTCAGCTGAAAGCAGCGCTGAAAAAAATACAATAGCAGATATAGTAGACTGTGCAATTGAGCAACTTGAAAAAGAAAACCCCGTCGCATTGCTGCTGCAAACAAAACAACTGTTGAGTTTTTTCCAAGTGTTGTGTAAATATTCTCGCCATTTGCATGGCGGTAAATATATCGATGATCCGGAAAGTAAAGCTAATGAAACAGTATCTCCAGAAGACAACAAACTTTTGCAGGACAAGATAAAAATCGTCTACGGTTTTCAATCAATTGTGAAAACAAAACAAGCGCCTGCCGAGATGAAAGCTGCTTTGAACGCGGCCTTGTCAGAACATCTTAAAAATAATTCAAGCCCTCTGGGCCTGCATCGCCGCGATAGCGAATTTATGCAGTGGCTCCGTAAATTGAAGGACATTCTTACTGGCCGGGAAACTTTATCGCATGGCGCTCAATTTGCAATAGATGCTAAAAGTAAACTTGGGGAGGAAAAGCAGGAAAACCCAGGTAACTCAAGCCCTCGTGTATAAATCTTAAATCTAATATTATTGCACAATATTCATTTTTTAATCATAATACCAGGTTTGCTGACTATGAAGGTCCCGGCAGATAGTCTGCATCAGCATATCTGGATATATTTCATGCATTCCTTACACAACCCGAATTAAAGAACAGTGTCAATTTAGAGGTATTTTTTATGGTAACAAACCAGAGCAAGTCCAATAACGATGGATCTATAGAATTGCAAAAACTTTTTTATAAGGCTAACTTATTCTTTAAAACCCATCAGTTAAACGCTGCTTTAAAAATATTACTGGATTTACACTGCTCATTAGCCAAAGAACAGAAAAAAACCAACAAGCGCAGGGAAAAACAGTGCCAACGTGATATCGTGGATATTTGTTTTCTCTTAGGCCGTATTTACCTCAGTTTAAAGGAATATGATACAGCAAGCTCCTATTTTAACTATGTTAGTAAACGGCAATCGTTATCAACGCCAAGCCGCTTATTAGAATATTCACCGGATGACGCTTACTTCTATCGCGCTCAGGCTTTGTATGGGATGGGTAACTATAAAGAAGCAATTCAGGATTGCGTCCAAATCTCTGAACACAAAAATTCAGCCGATTTATTTCTCTTAAAAGCCCGGCTTTATTTCCAGAACCATCAATACAATCTTGCTAACTATTTTTGTGATAAGATGTTAATTCTTGATCCGGCCTCGATTGAAGCAAATTTTCTTAAAGCGGAGGTTGCGTGTGAGCTTTATAAAAATGATCACTCGGACAATCCGCTGACTACCGTGCTTGCATTACTGGATAAGGTAGTTAAAGTTAATCCGGAATTCAAACCGGCGCTATATTTACGGGCAGAAATATTTTTTCAGCAACAAGAATTCCAAAAAGCAATCCGCGATCTCAATGCGATTGAGCCTAAATGCTTCAAAACAAGGTTTTTACGCATGTACGCATATGCCGCTCTCGGCAATCTTCCCGCCTCATTGCTTGATTGCGACGCTCTTATGGAGCTGCAACCAGACAATCAGGATCTGCATCGCCACTTTAATAATCTTACCAATGCCCTGAAAGATGAGGGATATGAGCTCAATATATTATCGTTAGGCTATAAATATTTACAGCAAAACGATTTTCCAGCAACACAAGAATGCCTCAATCTGGTCACTTCTACCCGAAAGGATATTGTGGAAAGGAAAACGGAGCTTTCGACCAAGATGACACAGGTACTAGCGCATACATTGTTTGCTTTAAAACCCGGACTGCAGTCTGCTGAGGATCCAAAACCAGGTGGTTGTGTGAGGGGTTTTTAGAGTTTTTATATAACAGGTTTTCCCTCTCCCCCCCCTCTCCCGATACGGGAGAGGGAGCACATGAAGTTCCCTCTCCCGTATCGGGAAAGGGTCAGGGAGAGGGAGCACATAAAGTTCCCTCTCCCGTATCGGGAGAGGGTCAGGGAGAGGGAACACATAAAGTTCCCTCTCCCGTATCGGGAGAGGGTCAGGGAGAGGGAACACATAAAGTTCCCTCTCCCGTATCGGGAGAGGGTCAGGGAGAGGGAACACATGAAGTTCCCTCTCCCGTATCGGGAGAGGGTCAGGGAGAGGGAGCACCTGAAGTTCCCTCTCCCGTATCGGGAGAGGGTTAGGGAGAGGGAAATTAAGCTAATGCCTGTGTGCGCTGGCTATGATACATAAAGACACCGCCAATGACCGCTGCCGGCATAACAATGATATTCAAAACCGGAATAAAACTTAGCAAATTAATCAATGAACCAAACCCCAGTGTCTGCGACTTATTCAAATAAATGGCATTTTTCATTGCCTCAAAACTCACCAGATTATTATCCATGGCGAAATCCTGATATTGCACGCTCAAAATCCAGGCATTAAAGAAAAACCACAACAAGGGGTAAATCGGATGCACTACCGGTATAAAAAATAACAGGCACATCAATAAAAAACGTGGAATAAAGTAGCCAATAAATTGCAGCTGCCGCTTGATGCTTCGAACTACGATTGTTGCAAATGACAGTTCAGGGATAATCTCTTTATACAGCATGTATTGTGCCTTTTCAGCCAGTAAACCATTAAATGGCGCCGCCAGCAAATTACAAAACACCGTGAATGTCGACAGAAAGAATAAAAAGCAACTAACAAAATAAATGGCTAAAAACACAACATGTAAAAACCCCAGCCAGGCCGGAAGCAATTCGAGAAGATCAGCGGAATAAGGGTAGAAAAAATAATAAAGGCAATAAAAAAAACTGATAAACAAAAGCAAATTAAAGATTATTGGCAGTATCACAAACCGCTTTAAACCGCGGGCAGGCAACATCTTAATGCCTGCCAGCAGAAAACCTGTTCCCTTCATAAAGTTATACATAATTATGGCTTCCGTACAACGATTGACTCAGTGGTACCATATGCTTTAATCGCCGGGTTATACATTGACTCGGCATAAATCGCCGGAACCACAAATTTGCCGGTATTGACTGGCTTGATACGGTAGGTAATTTCCCGCGCCTGGTCCGCAAGATTAGTAAAGAAAATAACCCGATCTTCACGAACATCGACATAATCCAGGCTAGTATTTTTTAATGAATCCGCAACAACCTCAAAACCACCGGGCAATAAATCAACAATCGCAATATTACTTAAATAATGGCTATCCAAAGATCGCGCCTGAATACGAACTACGATTTCTTCACCCAGGTTTGCCTGATTAATAATATTACCGTCATTATTCTGATATTCGCGGTAAACTTCCATCCCTTGCTTCAGAGCCTCATTCGGTAATTTTTGATCGAAACCAGACTGAATTAACTGATAAAAATAATTCTGCTGTTCAGGATTAGCAATAACAACCTGAGTTACTTTATTATCAATGACCGCTTTTTGATAAAGATCAGCGCCCTCAGATACAATTTTCTTTTGTTTATCGGCAAAAATCTCGCTAATGGTGATTGGAGCGCCGCCTGCAGCACGCACATCATCGCCATAAGCACCTAAAGCCAGGCTGGCATAACCGGAAAGAACGGTATTCATCTCATTACTGTTGATTGCGCTCACCAGGCTACTTACTAGCGGTTTACCCAAATCATTCAATCGGTCAGAGAAGTGACGGGCGACCAGATACAGATACTGTGCATTTTCAATACCTGCATTATAAAAATCGCTGTATTCACCGTCTTGCGCTTTAATCTGATAAAGATCAATCAGGCGATCAGCTTCTGCCCGATTTTGTAATAACTCGTATGTTGCGGCAATATAGGCCCCGATTATATTTTCCTGCCAATCCCTGTCCTTCATCTGCTGCAAAAACAGCTGTAAATTAGTCAGGTAATTGGTAGTTACGATTTCACTGCGGGTCAACAGATAAATGGCATAAGCCTGTTCTCTGGCCTGATCGAGATCGATGGTATTTTGGGCAGCGATATTTTTCATATAGCTGATTCCAGCCGATAACATATCCGCAGGCACAGAAAACCCCTGCTCTCGGGCATCAATCAGGAAGTTCATCGCATACAGAGTGGCAAAGGTATTACTGCTGTTTTCACCGGTAGTTGGCCAGTAGCTAAATGCCCCACTGCTCATTTGCCGTTGGCCAATCAATTGGATAGTGGCGTTAACCTTTTCAGCAATAGCAGCCTTGTCGCCGGCAAACCATGGCTGATTAGCCATTGCCAGCAATGGCATAGCCTTACTGGTTAATTGCTCGGTACAGCCGTATGGGAAATTATCGAGATAACGCTGCAATCCGGCAACCAGAATAAGCGGGCTGGTTGATACCGCTACCTCAACATTGCGGTATTGCGGATAAAGTACGCGATCAAGGGCAATTGCCTTATTGCGGTCACTTGTGCTGTCAGCGCGCACGGTTGTTGAATAAACCGTTGCCGGGCGTACGCTTAAGGTTGAATCAATTGTACCCGATTTCTCACCAAGGGAAGCCTTGAATGTCAGCTTTGCCGAGCCAGGCGTCGCTTTTGCCCGGACTTTAAAGCGAACTGCCTGTTCTCTGCCCTCGTCAATCATTACAGCCTGCAAAGCCGGGTCGATTATTTCCAACTCGGGGCTTGCAATCAGCTCAATATTAACCGCTGCCTTACCTGAATCCTTGACATTATTGGCAACACTGGCCGTCACTTCAAACTCATCCCCTGGCGAGACAAATGTCGGAACATTAGGATTAATAATAAAATCACCGCGAATCTGCAGTTGTTTTTCCATTGAGCCCACTGCATCAGACGAGGCAGCAACAGCCATCACGGTTAATGTTCCATTAAAATAATCAGGAACCTGATAGCTTAACTCACGTTCATTGGTATCAACGTCAATAATTCCCGACCAGTATACAACCGGCAGATCCGTTTTACGCTTAAACGGGTTAAGGTGATTAGCCAGCATTTCCTCCCCATCATCCCCACCGACAGAAGATAATTCACGCTCCTGAATGTATTTCGGCAGAATCTGATCAACAGTTTGCTGGGTTTGAACTTCTAGCGCCCGTTTTTGGAAAAAGAAAGCCAACGGCTCAGGCATTTCATACCTTGCCGCCTGTAAAATACCCTCATCAACGGCATAAACAATAATTTTTCCTGCTTTATCTGCTTTATATTTAATTGCCAATGAGTCACCTGGACGTGCAACCGCGGGTACATCCAGCGCAATATCGATATCCTGATTCGCATTACTGATGGTAAATGGCGTAATGCTATAACTTAATGGACTGATAAAGATTTCCGGCGAATTCCAGTCACGGACAAACGCGACATTCACATAACCGTTACCCTGAAAATCAGCTGGAATATGAATAGTCTGTACCGAATTGGTCATATCGGTTTTAAACCATTGAACAGCATAGACCTTGTCGCGCTCAATCGTGATTAAACCGGCACCGGTATAAGGCGAAGTAATTTGCAGTTCAATGTCATCCCCTGCATTGAACTCCGTTTTATTTAACTTCACGGTGAGCTCGGCATTTTTAGCCATGGCCTGCTGACTTGCGCCAACAACGCTGTACTTTAAAGTATTCAACTCATTTTGGTTCGCATCCACCACCGTTAGCGCAAAATCGCCAATGGTTTCTGTCGGCAGCGGATAATTAACCCCCTCTCCGTTGATTACAAAGGGTTTACTATCAATAATTCTGGATTGGACGATTGATTGGTACTGATAAGTTCCATCCGGTTTTTTTACCAGCGTGGACACCGGCTGTAACGCGATCAATTGTATTTTTAGTCCGGTTACATCCTGTTTTTGCAATTGTTTATTTATCGCAATAAAACTCACACTGCGCTGACTATTTTGTTTGACATAAGCCAAATCGCCATCCGGCTTGACCCCTACCAGATAATCCAGCGGGCTCACCAGAGCGCTGATCTGGGCTGCAACGCTTCGGCCTCCTTCTGCTTCAAAGCCTTCTGCATAAAAAGTAAGCTGGTAACTGGCTTTCTCAAAACGTTCAAGATTCAAAGCGAACCCGGCATTTCCCTTATCATCGGTTTGCCCGTCTTTAAGATCTTCACTAAAGCTTTTGAGCGGTTTTTTGGGATCAAGCAAGGGATCAGCAAACACGTAATTCGGGTATTGATCAAACTCAAGCCGTCCGGGCGTTAAAATAATCCTGGCGCTGACTTTTCTGTCGCTTGCAGGCGCGCCATAGAGGTTCCATAGACTGACATTGGCAGACAAATCGGTTGGCGATAACCAGCCTTGACCTGCAGGCTGAGAGAAAGCGGCATTAATCCGCATCCTATCCGGCTGAAATTCTGCAACCTTAAAGGAGGTTGAGCCAAGTAAGGCTTGTTGCTGCTGGTCTTTAACCGTATAAAGATTAACCTGGTATTGACCTGTGGCAGACGCAGCGCCGGTGGTAAAATCCAGACTCAGGTAGCCAGTTTCATTTAAAGTCATTTTCTGATCAAATACCACCACGCCGCGCGGATCAGTAATAGTCGCTTCAAGCGGCAATCCTGGCGGTTGCGGACGGGCGTAGGATTGCTTGATAATCATTGCCAGATGAGTTGTATCTCCAGGCCGATAGATACCCCGGTCAGAAAACAGATAAGCGCTTAGATTGCCATAGTCCGCATTGTAATTGCTGTATACGCCGCCAATATCATAACGCGAGTAATTCAGTTGCCGGTTATAATTGCTATACGGCATGAAAGATACATCATTACCCAATGCTGCCAGATAAACAACCGGCTCACGATCATCGATAAAATCTTTTAACCCGGGGAAATTGACTCGCCCTTGCTCGTCTGTGCTGCGAGTCAGTATCGGCAATCCATTCTTGCCCAGAACGCTGACTGCCGCATTCGCAACCGGCGCGCCCTTAGTTATTGACTGAACAAAGACGTCATGGCTGCCATCATTGTTATCTTTGACCAGCAAAGCAAGATCGGTAATTAAAATCAGCCGGTTTGATTTAACATCAAGCGAAATATTATTTGCCGTATCCCAACCGGTTGCCTGTAGTAAAAATAATCCCTTTGGTCCGTTGGGATTTTGCGCCGTAGTCAGGTATTTTTCGAGATCCAGTGCGGTATATTGCTGTTTTGACGGATCACTGTTATTAAATTCCCGTACTTCGGAAAACAATTCACTGATATTTTGTTGATTAAAGCTCTGATTGATAAAATATGGATTATTAAAATCACCCTGAGTCTGAGTAACCAGTTGGTTAACATTATCCGGCAATACCCGCGCAATCTGGAATTTGACTGCCGGCAACCCTCTTACCAATACCGACACTTTCTTTTCACCGCTTAAAGCCAACAAGGCGCCTTTATACATAAATCCGATTTCTTTCGGGTACTCAGGAACCTTAATGACTGCCGCATAACTGTTGCTCAGAGGATAGCCGCCAAAGCCTTCTATTCCCTGATCCACCTTGACATATAGATAGCCTGGAGCTTTGGCATTAAAACGATAGCTATGCAAGGCAGCAAAATTCTGTTCGGCTGGTATGGCCTGCAACTTAATCGGTGTAGACAGCGAAAGAATTTTACCTGTTACTTCACCCGGATTCTGCCAGTCATAGTTTTCTTTTTCCTTTTCCATACTGGTAGCGGGATAATTTTTCGGTAACGCGTAAATATGAACGGCTTTATTGATTTGACTCTCATTAACGCCGATTGAGGTTTCAATCGATAAAACCTGTTCAGGACGATCCTGCTGATTGCGGACGATAGACGCATCAATAACAGTCACTTTAAACAGACCGGCACGATCAGGGAGCAATAAATTTTTGGTCACAGCATCAGCAGTTTTTGCCGTCTCGCTCGCCGACTTGATGCCCTTATCAAGAGTCAGTACCAGATAACGCGCTGTATCCTCCAGGGTCAGATGTTCTGATTTGATATAAGCCGTACGCATAAACTTGTCATAATCAATCTGGAACTTATAGTGCCGGGCATTGAGATCCTGTTTGCCGTTTTTGATGGCCTGCAAGATAAGGCTGGTGTTTTTTTCCAGGCTTTTGCCATCCACAGGATAATTAAAATCAACGGTGGCAACAGCCTGTTGTATAGCGGGGTTAGCAGGATCCTGATAAAATTTTAATTCTTTAATATGCAATTGAAATGGCAGCGTGGAAAACTGCCAGGACATTTTTTCCATTTTAGTGCCGGAAGCAAAAAAATTATCGCCAAACTCAACTGTATAGGTCTGGCCAGCAGGCCAATCATCATTGGGTGTAAATACCAGCTTACTATCGGTCTCCCATACCCATTTACCAGCGATTGCAGGTTCAATGCGGATACCGTGTTCGACCTGCTTGCCTATTGCCTGCAGGGGCGCAACCGATTGCGGATTGAATTCTTCCTCATCATAGCCAAAGTCTATAGTCAAGTTATCCGGTATCAGTTCCTCGTCTTCGATAGCCGAGATCTTGGGTTCAGTGATGGCCGCAGCGACAAGATGCGGTTTGGGCAAATTGCTATACCAGTGATAACCATAAACAGCAAGTCCTGCCAGTAATACCGCCAGCGCAGCTATGCCGCTAAAAAGTTGGGGGCGGGCTGCCGCCTTACTCTGCAAAGCATTTAACCAGGGTGGGCTGCTCCATTGCCAGCGGCCGAAAAGAAACGAAAAGGAGTTTGACAGTGCAGCTATAATTCTGGAAGCAAATTTGTTCTTCATATCTTATCCAGCTTGACAAGTGGTTCCGACTGCCGTAGTTTGGCTTCAGCCATAAAAAAAAGCAGCCCCATGAGAAAACTATTTATCTGCCTTAGCATAATCCTGCTTTTGTTTTTTGTCAGCGTTTTCGCATTAATATTTTTTTCACCCAAACCTGACTTGCTTAAAGGCATCAGCTTTTCACGCGCAGTATATGATAGCAACGGCACGCTGATGCGGCTCACGTTAAGCAGCGATGAAAAATTTCGCCTGTATACACCGCTCGGGCAAATATCGCCTACGCTTATTGAAGCAACCCTGTTGCAGGAAGATCGCCATTTTTATCATCATATCGGTATTAACCCGTGGGCAATACTGAAGGCAGGCTGGCAGACATTTATCCTGCACTCCCGCCGCATGGGCGCTTCGACAATAACCATGCAGGTTGCCCGTATGCGCTATGGGATTCACTCCAAATCAGCGCCTGGAAAAATTGTACAAATTTATCGCGCCTTGCAGCTTGAAAGGCATTATTCCAAAGCAGACATTCTGGAAGCCTACCTTAATCTGGCGCCTTATGGCGGTAATATTGAAGGCGCAGGCGCCGCAAGTGTGGTTTATTTCAGTCAGCCGGTTAGCAAATTAAGTCTGCCGAATGTTCTGGCTCTGACCGTTATCCCGCAAAATCCGGCAAAACGTACTCCAAAAAATCAATATTTGCTAAGCCAGGCACGGCAAAAATTATATCGACGCTGGCTAGAACATCACCCGGAGGATAGTAAACAGGCTGCGGCTATCCAGTTGCCGTTAGCGATGAACTCACCGGCTCAGCTGCCTTTTCTCGCGCCCCATTTTGTTAATGATGTATTGCGGATTACGCCCGTCAATCAAACAGCAGTTCGCACCAGCCTTGATCTGCGAATTCAGAAAACCATAGAACGGATTACCAATAATTATCTGAAACGCCATAACCGCCTGGGTGCCTATAACGCGGCGGTCTTACTGGTTGATACCCGCGATATGGGCATTAAATCATTACTCGGTTCTGCGAATTTTTTTAACCGGCAGATTGAAGGGCAAATTAATGGTACCGGTATCAAGCGCTCGCCTGGCTCAACGCTTAAGCCTTTTGTTTACGCCCTTGCGCTTGATCAGGGATTAATCCATCCCAATACCGTATTAAAAGATGTAGCCAGCAGTTTTGGCGCTTATAACCCTGAGAATTTTGATTATGATTTCATGGGGCCAGTAAAGGCCAAAGACGCCCTGGCTTTAAGCCGAAATATTCCAGCCATTACGCTTGCGAACCAGCTTGGCGATAATGATCTCTATCATTTGCTGGAAAATGCCAATATTCGCTCGCTGAAACCGCGTTCATATTATGGTCTTGCCATTACGCTTGGCGGAGCTGAGTTAACCATGAAAGAATTAACCAGCCTCTATGCCGCGCTGGTTAATGATGGCGTCTGGCATCCATTGCATTATCTGGCCAATGAGCCAGGCTCTGACGGCACTCGCCTGCTTAGCCCCGAGGCCAGCTTTCTGGTATTGGATATGATCGCCGAACCATCATCCGGCAATCATCCAGTATCGTGGAAAACAGGAACCTCGTCTGGTTATCGCGATGCCTGGACTTCCGGTACATTTGGTCCCTATGTTTTAACAGTCTGGCTGGGAAATTTTAACAGCAAGAGCAATCATGCCTTTGTCGGCAAAAATATCGCCGCCCCGCTTTTTTTTGAAATTATTGAAGGGGTAGAGCATGAACATGGACCGTTGCCGACAAACAAAAAAAATCCGCACAGTATGAATTTAACGCGTGTTGAAGTCTGCAAGGCATCTGGTTTGTTACCAACACCTTATTGTCGCGACACCGAGTTTACCTGGTTTATTCCCGGTAAATCACCGATTAAAACCGATACTATATTTAGGGAAGTTGCTATTAATCCCGAGACTGGGCTGAGAACTTGTCATATTGATCAAAATACCCGTTTTGAGATTTTTGAGTTCTGGCCGTCCGATTTACTGAAAATCTTTAAACAGGCTGGTATACAACGACGAGTTCCGCCATTTTTTGAAAAGGATTGCGCATTGGCGAACCATAACTCATTTCCGCCCCAGATTGCGTCATTGCAGAAAGAATACAATTACATTATCCGCGCTGACAGCAAGGAGCAGACTCAGATTCCATTAACTGCGGTAACAGATGCTGGAGTGAGGACATTATACTGGTTTGTCAATGGCAGCTTTTTAGGGCAGATTAACCGTGATCAGCCTCTGCTCTGGAATGCTGTGCCGGGTAAGTTTATGGTAAGGGTAGTTGATGACCATGGCTTGGCAGATATGCGGGAAATTGAAGTTAAAATAGATACATAGGCAGCGTAATCAATGTTTTGAGTGTTGGGCTTTACAGCCCAACAGTTCCTTCATTGAGTCAGTTTTTCGATAATCTGGCTATTGGCTTCGGGAAATTGATAATTACCAAGCTCGGAAATTGCGACCCAGTTCATCCCAGGTTGCCCCTCAAGGCATTGTGCATTGCCTTCAAACCCGTCGATAGTATATACCAACAAACTGACGTGCTTCGAACCATAATCGTGGTTGATTTCACATAAAAACTTATAGCTGGTAACCAGTAAGCCAACTTCTTCTTTAACCTCTCTGATTAATGCGGCTTCCGGACTTTCATCAGGTTCAAGTTTCCCGCCGGGAAACTCCCATTGGCCGCCATGAGCTAGCTTAAGCGGCCTTTGGGTGATTAATATCCGTTGTTGGCGATCAAAAATAACAGCAACCGCTACTTTCATCCCAGTTGTCCATGGCAGTTTTTATATTTTTTACCAGAACCACAAGGGCATTGCTCGTTGCGTCCGATTTTTTGCTCATGACGGCGGAATGGCAGTTGGGTAACATTTGATGATTCTTCTTGCACATCACTTAAGCTGTCGTCTTCATGCAAGTACTGCACTTTTTGTGCCTGTTCAGATCGGCGCTGTTCCTCAACCGCATTAGCATCTGCTTCAGTCTGTATCTGTACAGATGTCAGTAAACGCACAATATCGTACTTCATGGTATCGAGCATCATGGTAAACAAGGTGAACGCTTCACGCTTGTATTCCTGTTTAGGATCTTTCTGCGCATAACCGCGTAAATGAATGCCCTGACGCAGATGATCCATTGCAGCCAGATGTTCACGCCAATGATTATCCATAGTTTGCAGGATAACTGACTTTTCAAACTGGGCAAGTACTCCACGGCCGGCGATTCGCTCTTTTTCTGCATAGTGATCGCAGCACATAGTGTAAATGCGCTCATGAATTGCCTCAGGTTGAATATGATGATCTTCTTCTACCCATTGAGCGACATCCGCCTTAATTTGAAAATCTTCCAGTAAAGTCTGGCTAAGACCAGCCAGATCCCATTGATCTTCAAGGCTATGCGGTGGAATATGATTATTGACCAGTGTGCTAATCACTTCTTCGCGCATGGAATGAACGACCTCCTTCGGATCGTCTATGGCCATAATTGCAGCTCGCTGCGAATAGATTACTTTACGTTGGTTATTGGCAACGTTATCGTATTCCAACAGTTGTTTACGGATATCAAAGTGATGACCTTCCAGCTTACGCTGAGCGTTTTCAATGGCTTTGGTTACCAGTGTGTGCTCAATTGGTTCACCTGGCTTCATTCCCAATCGGCGCATCATATTGGCGACACGCTCAGAAGCGAAAATACGCATCAGGTTATCATCAAGCGAAAGGTAGAAACGGCTGCTGCCCGCATCCCCCTGCCGGCCTGCACGGCCGCGGAGCTGATTATCGATTCGGCGCGACTCATGACGCTCGGAACCAATAATGCGTAAACCACCGGCTTTTAAAACATCATCATGGCGTTTTTGCCACTCATCTCTGACTGTTTGCCGTTGCTCTTCCGTTGCATCCTCAGGGAGTTTGGCAAGCTCTGCAGCCAGGCTTCCGCCTAATACGATATCAGTACCACGGCCGGCCATATTGGTCGCAATAGTTACAACACCCGGACGACCGGCTTCAGCGATAATCTGCGCCTCTTTTTCATGGAATTTGGCGTTTAATACCTGATGCTTAATCCCGGCTTTATTCAGCATATGACTCAACAGTTCAGAAGCTTCAATTGAAGCAGTTCCTACCAGCACTGGTTGTTTACGCTCGATGCAATCTTTAACATCGGCAATAATCGCTTCATATTTGTCTTGCTGAGTCAAATAAACCAGATCAGGTTGATCCTGACGCTGCATCGGCTTGTTAGTCGGGATAACAACGACCTCAAGATTATAAATTTGCTGGAATTCATATGCTTCGGTGTCAGCTGTTCCAGTCATACCAGACAATTTGTTGTATAACCGGAAATAATTCTGGAACGTGATTGATGCCAGGGTCTGATTCTCATGCTGAATGGGAACCCCTTCTTTGGCTTCTATTGCCTGATGCAAGCCTTCAGACCATCTTCTGCCAGCCATGGTTCGGCCGGTGTGTTCGTCCACAATTACCACCTGATTATCTTTGACAATATAATCAACATCACGATGGAACATGGCATGCGCTCTCAGCGCAGCGTTAACATGATGCATCAGGATGATATTACTGGCGTGGTAAAGGCTTTCACCAGGATCAAGCATATTTTCAGCAGTCAGTAATTCTTCAATACGCATGTGCCCTGCTTCGGTCAAATGCGCCTGTTTTTGCTTCTCATCAATGGTGTAATCCCCTTCGCCGTTTTCTTCTTCCTGTTTTTTCAGCTGGGGAATCAATTTGTTTATTCGCAGATAAAGCTCGGAACTATTTTCAGCAGCGCCTGATATAATCAGCGGTGTACGTGCTTCGTCAATTAAAATCGAGTCAACCTCATCCACAATGGCAAAATTGAGTTCTCGCTGAACTTTGTCTTCAATGCTGAAGGCCATATTATCGCGCAGATAATCAAAACCAAATTCGTTATTGGTCCCATAGACAATATCAGCGGCATAGGCTTGCTTCTTTTCCTGTTGCGGCATATCAGGATAAATTACCCCGACTGTCAGTCCAAGGAATTCAAAAATCGGTTTCTTCCATTGGCTGTCGCGTTTTGCCAAATAATCATTCACGGTTACAACATGGACGCCGCGGCCAGGTATAGCATTCAGATAAGCAGGCAAGGTTCCAACCAGGGTTTTACCCTCCCCGGTCCGCATTTCAGCGATATTGCCTTCATGCAGCACCATACCCCCAATCAACTGCACATCAAAATGACGCAGTCCCATAACCCGTCGTGATACTTCGCGCACAACGGCAAACGCTTCAGCAAGCATTTCATCAAGCGTCTCGCCCTGACTATAACGGGCACGAAACTCACCTGTTTTGGCAGCCAGCTGCTCATCGGTCAATTGCTGCATTATCGGCTCGAACCCGTTGATTGCCTGAACTACTTTTTCCATGCGCCGCAATGTACGTTCGTTGCGGCTGCCAAACATTTTTTTAATCAACGTATTGAGCATGGCTATACTATTCCTCTTAAACAATCGAGCATTAAAACCGGTTAATTTACTAGAATTTTATGGAAATTACCAATTTATTAAATTAAGCACATTGCAGTAGTAGGCTGGAAGGCTTCGCTGGTATTGGCAGAAAGTGAATATAAATTTGATTTAGAACCATTTTTCCCTCTCCCCTGCCCCTCTCCCGGTACGGGAGAGGGAAAACCCCGATACATAAAGCCCTCTCCCGTATCGGGAGAGGGTTGGGAGAGGGAAAATCCAAGGCTATACTTGCTGAGCGGATACTGCTTCCATAATCGGTTCGATGCTTTTTAATCTTTGAGCAAGCATTAATTGCTCCTTCCACCCTTTTGCTCCAGGCATGCCATGGGCAAAATTAAATACAGGCTTTAACAATATGCTGAGCGGAACGCCTTGCTTAAATTGAACGCTCAAGTAATCAATATACTCATTGATCACTTCTTCACGGCTGACGGGCGCTACATCAGGATAAAAATAGTGATGGATTGCCGCCAGAGCATAAGGATTGTTGCATACCAGACGGCCTAACATTACGCCATCAATCTGGTTAGCCAAATGTTGCGTTATGTCATCGATCGTTGCGATATTACCGTTGATAACAATCGGAAGCGCACCTAACTCCTTTTTTAGGTTATAGGCATACTCATAATGCAGCGGCGGTATTGTCCGGTTTTGCTTTGGACTTAAGCCATTGAGCCATGCCTTACGGGCATGGACAATCAGTTTATCGCAACCGGCATCAACCAACCGCCTGGCAAAAGCAGAAAAAAATGAATAACTATCCTGATGATCGATACCAATGCGGGTTTTTGCCGTAACTGGAATTGATACAGCCTGTTTCATTGCATAAATACATTCAGCAACCAAATCAGGCTCTGTCATCATGCAAGCGCCAAAACGCCCGGATTGTACCCGATCGCTGGGGCAACCAAGATTAAGGTTAACCTCAGCATAACCCTGCTCTTCTGCTAGCTGGGCACAGTATACCAATTCCTCTTTATCCGCCCCTCCCAACTGTAATGCAATTGGTTGTTCCATCGGCTGGTAATATAAAGCACGCTCTGGCTTGTTTCTTATTGCACCTGACGTTTGCATTTCTGTGTACAATAAAGCATTAGGCGCCAACATGCGCATGAACACTCTGAAATGGCTGTATGTCCAATCGATCATTGGAGCAATTGCCAGCGGCGAGATTAGCTTATTAGAAAATGATAACAAAACAATGCATAAAAAAAATCATGGGTTGCAGGAATTATACCTTAAGTAGGGAAATGTAGCTATTGGTGAATATCAAGCGGCGGGCGAGGTGTTGCCGGCCGAAATCTGTTGTTCTTCCTCTTGTGCTTTCTCGTTATTACTCTGGGCTTTCATTTGTGCAAAACCCGCTTTAAATGATGAAAATTTATTGGTACTTTCACTGCTTTTCTCAATTACCCCGACCTGGCTGACGTTCTCTGATTTTTTTTCTACCAGAGCATTTGATGTTTTTTCCAGGGCATTGAGCGCTATCTCAATCGCTTTCTGACTTTTGCTAAAAAAACCAAATTCGTTATTCGTTTTCATTTCAGTGATAATGCCTGTGAGTTTATTCTTTGCTTCATCAACAGCGGCTTTATCAGCCATATTGACCTTATTCAGCGTACTCATAATATCAATCAGCTTTTCTTCTTTGCTATCAAGCTTTTCCCAAGTCGGATCATTCGCCGTGCTTTTTTCAGCGGAAAGGCCCTGGATACGCTGGCGCATCATTTCCATCCCTATTGCGAGTTCAATCTCTGCCGATGTTTTAATCAACGGAGGCGGCCTGTTTTTTGCGCTGTATTCCTTAAGCCCCATATCTGGCTTATCTATTTTCCATTGTTCAAAAGTACGGCGCGATACAACAATTGTCCCCTTATCGTTTTGCTCTGCCGGCTCCCATTGGCCAGGTTCTTTAGCTGAGGGCTTTAATAACAGCAAGTCATTAATAACAACCATCCTGAGCTTATCTTTACTATTTTTTTCAAACCACTTCTCAGCCTGGCGTGAACCAAAATCGCCAAATTTAAAGCCCTCCGCACCATAAGCTTTGGACTCAGCCATCCCTTGGGAGTTATTCATATCAATAGTCTGTTCCTGATCAAAGCCGTCTGTTTTCCAGGCACGTCTGGAACCAAGAAAACCAACCACTTTTTGAAACAAAGAGGGCTCTTCCCCTTCTACCCGACAGAATACATGTTTGGTATTTTCCAGCGCTTCAATACGAGGCATGAGTTTTTTAATCTGGTTAAGCGGTTTAATCCACATGGAGAAGGTTTCGGGAATGACTACCCCTACATTGGTAGTTGTTTTAAATAATGCTTCCTGGATGCAATCTTTGGTCTTGCCCAGGACGGAACTATGTCCATGCAGATCTTTTATACCCGTATAACCTTTATTGGTTGTAACTTGTATGGCCAGCTTCCTAATCTGGGAAACTTCACGGGCAACACCGCCATCGACAGCCACAACATCGTTACCCGACATGTCGCCATCCACTTTTTCCATAAACTGGCCTGTGGTCTGCACCGCCGCTACCGCAGATGCCGTTTTTCCTGAGCCTGAGGGGCCTGCAACGATCACGACTGCACGTTTTGCCCATTTTTCACCTTCATAATGTGTCGTAGACGCGCTAAACACTGCATCCCGATATTCATTGCTGTTCATTTCCTCTTCTAAAGCGAGGCGGTACAATTCTGTACCAATCTTGCCTAAAAATCCTTCCATGGTGACAGTGGCCTTTTCCGGACTGGTTGCCCTTATGTCCGGATTACCTGGTTTATAGTGGTTATCAGATTTTTGATTTATGGTATTAATATGCTCAATAAAGGCTTTTCGGAAAAACTGCGGATCAGAAGACGGGATTGTGGTTAATAACAGGCTTTTAGCAAGAAAGGTTTTTACTTTTTCAGTGTGCTGTTGCTGATAGCCACTTACTCCCGCATACAGTTCGCCCCGGGCATTTTCAGACAGCAATCGATTAACCAATTGGGTATTGGTTTCATTATCAGGCTGTTTATAAACGCCAACCTGCTTTTGTAACGGCGCGAGGTCTTCCATTCAGGCTTCATGCAGTTGGACTGGTGGTACTATTACTATAGTACATGGGGAAGCTTTATGAACAAATAAATTAAATTCCTCTATGTATTCAACTAACCAGATTCATAGCTTCGACCAATAATTGCAGTTTTGAGCGGCCCTGATAAACATTAATATCCAGTTTATAAGCCATATGAACCTGTCGTGCCCGATGATTGGGCCAGCATTTGTGGTCAATATTAAATGCTATCGCATCAATGGGTTCCCCGCCCTGACTATGTAACAGAGTCATTTTGAGGTGATTTTGTCCGACTATGCGTTGCTCAAGAATCTCAAAAACGTCATCGAAGCATGGCTCGGGAAATTGCTGCCCCCACGGCCCTGCCTGCTGCAGCAGTAAAGCAATATCCAGATTGAGATCACTGCGGTTTAAATTGCCATCAGTCAGCAGATATTTTTCACATTGTTCGATATCAATGTGCTTATTCACCTCTCGAATAAAGGCCTGTTGAAATTCGGAAAAACGCTGCGGCGGCAAGCTTAATCCAGCAGCCATGGCATGACCGCCGAATTTTGTAATCAAACCGGGAAAATCTTTATCTACCGCAGCCAGAGCATCCCGGATGTTTAAACCGGGTATAGAGCGTGCAGACCCTTTTAATTCGGAATCACTCACTTTTGCAAACGCAATTATCGGGCGATGATAACGGTCTTTAAGGCGGCCGGCCAATATTCCAATTACGCCCTGATGCCAGTTTTTATCCATCAGGCACAGCGCTGCCGGCAGCTTGCCGGCATGTTCGATTTTTTTAGCCAATTGCTCAACAGCAACCAAAGCCTGCTCTTTCATCTCAGCCTCAATTACCCGCCGCTCCTGATTAAGTTCATCGAGATGACTGGCAAACGCCTTCGCCATATTAATATCGTCGCATAGCAGGCAATTAATCCCCAGGGCCATGTCATCAAGCCGGCCAGCCGCATTCAGGCGCGGCGCAATGGCAAAGCCCAAATCACTTTCCCGCACCCGACTGCAATCGCGGCCGGAAATTTCAATTAACGCCCGAATACCGGCACGGCATTGCCCCTGTCGAATACGCAGCAAACCCTGATTGACCATAATGCGGTTATTCTGATCGAGGGCAACCACATCAGCTACTGTACCCAAGGCCACCAGGTCCAGGAATTGCGACATGTTAGGTTCGGCAATGCCCTGTTTGGTAAACCAGCCGGTATTAACCAGATGACGCCTTAATGCCAGCATCACATAAAAAATTACGCCCACACCAGCAATTGATTTACTGTCAAACGCATCCTGCTCTCGATTGGGATTTACAATTGCACAGGCCGCGGGCAATCTTTCTCCCGGTAAATGATGATCGGTAACCAGTACATCAATACCAGCGCTATTAGCAGCAGCAACGCCCTCTATGCTGGCAATGCCGTTATCAACCGTAATAATCAAATCAGGCTGCCATTTACGGGCAACCTCGACTATGCCAGGCGTTAATCCGTACCCAAACTCAAAACGGTTAGGCACCAGAAATTCAACCTGCGTGGCTCCCATGGCTTTTAGCGCGCTGATTGCAAGCGCTGTAGAAGTCGCGCCGTCAGCATCAAAATCACCTATGATTAATATCCGCTCCTGCTTCACAAGCGCTTGTTCAAGGCGTACACAGGCCTTATCAATATCAGTTAACTGGTGAAAAGGCAGCAACGTTTGCAGACTTTTATCTATTTGAGCCGGCTCACTGATTCCTCGAGCGGCATAAATACGTTGTAATATAGGTGAAACAGCTCCCAAAGCCGGTAAATTGTCTGGTAGCTCCCTTCGTTTTATCTGCATTGATTCATCCCCTTAAAAACCGCTTCCACCATTTCTTTTTGCTTGTCTGGTAAGCAATATCATTCCAATACCAGCGAACGCCATTATTTTGACGCAGGTTAAGTTGTCCTGCCCCAGCATTACTAATAATCACCAGCGCATTATCAGGCAAAACCTGCTCGGGAAGCCAGGGCTGTATATAAGATGAAAAATGTGCCTGCAGATCGTGGTCATCAGACAGAATAACCCGCCCTTGCGGCCATTCAAAAACGCCGCCGCCAAAAGCCCACACCCCATTGACCGGGCAACGATCTGTACGCTTGTTGTTTAAAGAATGGTTACTCAAGAACATCTGTAATTCCGTTAATCGCTTTTGCCAATGCAGGCTTTTATCCATTGCAGCAAGCGCCGGCATCATTGATTGATGCAGGATTAATTCTGCCGGCTTGCTGCTGATATCAGGCAGCCCGTCAATATTGATTAACCAGGTATATTTATCATGATAATACAGGCGGATATTTTCTACCTGCAGAAAATCAGCCAGTGCAGCATACCATTCACGTGCTTCATCTTCGCTGAACTGTAAATCCTGCCCTGCCGCTATAATCATGGCGTCATTATGAGTAGCCTGCCAGTATATCGGGGTAAGAACCAGCCATTTCCCTGATAAGGAGTGGTATTGCCGCAAAAAATCGCCAAGCGGCAGGCTAGACGCTTCATCACCCATTGCAGTCAATACATTGAGCATAAAGCGCTTAGCGCCATTTAATTCAACGGCATTCTCAGGCAGACAGCCTTTATCGGCGTTAATAATAACATCGATCATCAACTGGCCTTATAACCGTCTTTTTTAAATAATACTTTTATGTTACGCAATGCCTGGCGTGTGCGATGATTATTTTCTATCAGGCCAAAGCGGACATAGGCATCGCCTTGCGGACCAAAACCGATACCGGGAGAAACGGAAACATGCGCTTCCTTCAGCAGATATTTGGCAAATTCAAGCGAACCCATAGAGCTGTAAAATTCGGGAATTTTCGCCCAGACAAACATCGTCGCCTTCGGCTTTTCAACTGGCCAGCCAATTTCCTGCAGGCCTTCGCAAAGCACATTACGTCTTTTTTCATACAGCTGGCGGATTTCCTCAACACAGTCATCCGGTCCCTCAAGCGCTGCAATTGCTGCAACCTGAATAGGAGTAAAAGTACCATAATCAAGATAGGATTTAATGCGGGCCAGCGCTGCAACCAATTCTTCGTTGCCGCAGGCAAAACCGACACGCCAGCCCGGCATGTTGTATGATTTGGACATCGAATAGGTTTCGATAGCAATATCAATAGCGCCCGGCACTTGCAGAATCGATGGCGCCTTGTAGCCATCAAATACGATATCGGCATAAGCCAAATCATGAATCACCCAGATATTGTGTTTCTTGGCCAGCGCTATCACCCGCTCGAAAAATTCATACTCAACACAGTGTGTGCTTGGATTAGCCGGGAAATTGATCACCAGCGCTTTGGGCTTGGGCCAGTTTTTTTCAATTGATTCCTCAACAGATTGCAGGAACTGATTTTCATCGATTAATGGGATCTGCTCAACATTGGCTCCGGCAATAATAAAACCATAAGTATGAATTGGATAAGCCGGATCTGGCACCAGAATAGTATCTCCCGGACCGCTAATCGCCAGCGCAAGATGTGCCAGACCCTCTTTTGAACCAATCGTGGTCAGTACCTGCTTTTCACTATCCAGCACAACATCATAGTGTTTCTTATACCAGTTCGCCATAGCCCTGCGCAGCCGGGGAATCCCTTTTGACATGGAATAACGGTGGGTGTCCGGGCGCAGCGCTGTTTCCACCAGTTTGTCAACGATATGCTGCGGCGTTGGCCGATCGGGATTTCCCATACCAAAATCAATCACGTCTTCACCGCGCGCTCGCGCCTCTGACTTTAATTGGGTCATTACATTAAAGACATAAGGGGGTAAGCGTTGAATACGTGGAAATTGACTCATGATTTCACCTCTGTGTTATAATGCGCATCAGTATAAATTAATACATGATCAAAACCAATGCACATACACCTGGAATCAGTAGAAAAAAATGCAGTGCAGGCTTATAGCGAAAATGAGGTCAAAATTGACTCAATTATCTATACTCGAAACTTTTTTGTCAGTGCTTCTGCAATTGATGAAAACTGGCAGGCAGAGCATATTTCTGCCCTTGATGAGCAGGCTATCGCCCCTCTTCTGGCGCAACAGCCGGAAATAATTATTCTCGGTCACAAGGAAGCAGGAAAGTTTCCGCCGATGCAAACCATCCAGCATCTGGCTAATCAGCGGATAGGGATTGAATGCATGTCGATTGGAGCTGCGTGCAGAACATTTAATGTTTTGTTGAGTGAAAACCGCAAGGTGATTTTAGGCATTTTATTTTAGATCTTTTGTTGGGTCAAACGACCCAACCTACACCTGGCGTCTTGCTTCCAGCACATTCGGGATCTGCTCCATTTTGCTTAACAGACGCGACAGACTATTTAATCCGTCGATTTCGACTGTCAAGGTAATAAAAGCGGTATTCTCCTGTTTGTTGCTCTTGGTCTGTAAGGCGTAAACATGAGACTTTTCATTAGCCAGGAGCGTTGTTATATCGCGCAAGAGATCCGGGCGGTTGAATGCTTTTATGATAACATCAACCACGTAATGATCCCGGGTTGAACTCCCCCATGCCACCTGCAAGAAACGCTGTTTCTGGCGTTCGGTCGCATGAAGGATATTGGGGCAATCTTTACGATGTATCGATACACCGCGGCCAATGGTGATATATCCTAATACATCATCGCCAGGCACGGGCTGACAGCAGCGAGCCATGGTTGTCAGCAGATCGCCCACACCTTCGATTTTTACATCACCGCCAGATATTTCAGGCTTGGTAAGCGGTTTGACTATCGTCTGAATTTCCGGCTCGGTTGTCACGACCGGCGATAAGCGATGCAGAATCTGGCCAAGCTTGATATCGCCCCTGCCTAACGCTGCGAGCATATCATCCAGCTTTTTATAGTTAAATGCCGAGACGATTTCATTAAGCCGCTCTGACTTAATTCCCAGGGCTTTAAGTTCTTTATCAAGAATTTCCTGGCCCTCGTCGCGATTTCGGTCAAAATCCTGCATTTTAAACCAATGCAAAACTTTGGCTTTGGCACGTGAAGTTTTTAAATAGTTATGGTGCGGATTAATCCAGTCGCGTGATGGCCGTTCTTCCTTGCCGGTTAAAATTTCAACTTTATCCCCGGTCTTGAGCGCATAGGTCAATGGTACAATATGGCCATTGACTTTCGCTCCCCGGCAACGATGCCCAAGCTGGCTATGGACATGGTAGGCAAAGTCCAGCGGTGTAACGCCATGGGGCAAATCCAGGACATCCCCGCCGGGAGTAAACACATATACCCGATCCTCAAGAAATTCGGTTTCAATTGCTTCGGAAACACCGCTGGAAGCAGCCATATCACGATGCCAGGCCAATACTTCCCGCAGCCATTCGATTTTTCGCTCATGACCAGCTTTTACCTGGCCAGAACCTTCCTTATATTTCCAATGCGCGGCAACGCCCATTTCAGCCAGATCGTGCATTTCAAACGTTCGAATCTGAACTTCAAATACCCTGTCCTCTGGACCGACTACAGCGGTGTGCAGCGATTGATAACCATTCGGTTTGGGATTGACAATATAATCATCAAATTCAGCCAGTACCTGTTTCCACAATGAATGCACCATACTTAGCACGTCATAGCACTGCTCTTTAGTCTCCACCAGAACCCTGACTGCTGTCGCATCATAAATTTCATCCAGGGAAACATTCTTGCGCTTCATTTTTTTATAAATACTGTGAATGTGCTTTGAACGGCCATAGACAGCATAATGATGGGCGCCAGTCGCTTTTATCTGTTCAGTGAGTTCAGTAACAATCAGGTTGACATAGCGGTCGCGATCGAGCCGCTTTGTCTTTAAGCCTTTAGCGATTGCCTTATAATCCTCTGGATGCAGATAGCGGAAAGCCAAATCCTCCATTTCCCATTTAATCGCTCCTATCCCTAACCGGTTGGCAAGCGGCGCGTAAATTTCCATTACTTCGGTAGCGATTTGCTTTTGCATACTTTCCGGCAGACGCTCACTGCCCCGCAGCACGCACAGCCGTTCGGCAAGCTTGATAAGGACAACCCTGGCATCGTCTACCATGGCCAGCAGCATTTTACGGATATTATCTGCCTGGTGTTTATTCTGAGGGTACTTGTTGAGCGCCTGCAAGTTATGAATCGCACTCATTTTTTCAATACCGCGCACCAGCTTTGCAATCTCTGGCCCAATTTGCTCTTCGACATCGTCCAGCGACAGTTCAGCATAATGTACACTGACAAATAATATCGCGGCGGCAAGCGTATCTTTATCGACCTCAAGGTCGGCCAGCAAATCAGCCATTGCCAACCCCTGCTGCAGGCACGATACACCAATTTCAGTAGCGTGTTCGTGGCAGGCAAGCTGGCATAAATTACAGGCGTTACGAATCACGGTCAGGTCCTGGAAGTACCCTTTGCTGGCCAGCTGATGCAGCCATTGCTCAACGTCAATATGGCCGTCTACCGACCACAGGGTATCTTCTTTAACCTTAACCATCGTGATTATCCTTGTTCAAATAAAGCAATCGACTCCACATGAGCGGTATGCGGAAACATATCCATTACACCAGCGGCTGCCAGCCGGTAACCGTGGTGGTTTACCAGAATATCGGCATCTCGTGCCAGAGTAGCAGGATTACATGATACATAAACCAAACGCGCAGGTTTTAATTTGTTGATTTGTTTTACTATTTCCAAAGCCCCTGATCGCGGCGGATCAATTAATAACTTGTCTACCCGGCCATTAACAATATTGGCAAGCGCATTCACTTCGTCAAGGTTTGCACAGAAAAATTCCGTATTGTCCAAACCATTTAACCCGGCATTCATACGAGCACGCGCAACCATTGTTTCACTGCCTTCTATACCAGTAACTTTAGCACAGTGCCTGGCCATAGGAAGTGAAAAATTGCCCAAGCCGCAAAATAAGTCCAGCACAACGTCATCTGGTTGTAAATCCATTAAGGCAATTGCTTGATTGACCATAGCGCGATTCAATCCCGGATTGACCTGGGTGAAGTCCGTTGGATGAAATTTGAACTGAATCCCATGATCAGGTAACGCATAATTTAAATAATTATCGGCGTTGTCTGGATAAAATAAGGTAACCGAATCTGGCCCTTTGGGCTGTAGATAAATAATAAAACCGCTTTGCCGACCGAATTCACGCAACTTGTCTTCATCCGCTGTAGTCAGGTTCTCGAGATTACGGAAAATCAACGCAACCTCTTCATCACCCGCCGATACTTCAATTTGCGCAATAATCGCAGGCTTTTGAAAAGAATCAATCAGGGCGCGAAGACTAATAATCTGGTCGTCCACTTTTTTATTCAACACAGGACATTGATTAATTTCAGTAATATAACGCGGATTAATTTTCTCTCTGAATCCGATTAAGGTTGAATTTTTTTTCTCGACATAACGGGTGCTTAACCGTGCCTTATTACGATAATTCCAGGTTGTACTGGTTAATGGCGGCAGAACTTCTTCAGGAGCGGTTTTGCCAACACGCAGGAGTAAATCAAGCAACAGCGCCTGTTTTTCGTGGATTTGTTCTGATTCGGCAAGGTGTTGTAACGAGCATCCGCCGCACAATGCATAATGTGGACAACGAGGTTCAGCACGCTGGGGTGATGCCGTATCAACGGTGATTACCCGTCCCTCATCATAATCACGTTTTACCTCTGTATATTGAAAAGTAACCGTTTCTCCTGGCAGAGCGCCCTGGACAAATGTTGTTTTACCGTTAATACGGGCTATGCCGCGGCCATCGTGGCTGAAACGCTCTATCTCGGCCTGAATGGTTGTTAACGGCAGTTTTTTTCGCCTTCTGGTCATTAGATAAATCCTGCATACAAAATTAATGCTCTTCTCTCAATATGGGAGAAAATGGCGTAAAGCGACGGAAGAGAGATAATCATTTACTTTCTGTTTTACCCTCTTCCGCCCTGCGGGCACCTTCTCCCGATACGGGAGAAGGGAGTTTTTTTACCCTTTTAATAAATTTTCCACTTCACTTGCGGTCAACTCTTGCACCGCCCCACGCGCCAGCCATCTCGGCATGGCAATACTGCCATATCGAATGCGAATCAGCCGGCTAACTTCAACCCCCTGAGATTGCCATAACCGCCTTACTTCACGATTACGCCCCTCAGTCAGGATCACATGATACCAGCTATTGACGCCTTCTCCGCCATGGTACTCTATTTTCTTAAATTGCGCCTTACCATCATCAAGTTCCACACCTTTCAGCAAGTTGTCGATTGCTTCCTTACTCACCTGGCCGTGTACACGTACCGCATACTCACGCTCCAGACCGTATCTGGGATGCATTAACTGGTTTGCCAGCTCGCCATTGTTGGTAAACAGCAATAAACCAGAGGTATTAATATCAAGCCGGCCAACCTGAACCCAGCGCCCTTCTTTCAGATAAGGCAATTTGTCAAAAACCGTTCTGTGGTGTTTCGGATCATTACGGCTGCATATCTCGCCAATAGGCTTATGGTACATAATAACGCGAGTTTTAAGTTCTTTCTTTAAAGGATTAGCTATTAATCTCCCTTTTACCGAAATTTTATCCGTGAAATCAGCTTTGTCGCCTAATTTGGCGACTGTACCGTTAACTGAAACCTGACCTTCCTCAATCCATTTTTCCACTTCCCTGCGTGAACCCAAGCCTGCCTGGCTGATAATCTTTTGTAAACGTTCTTTCATTATTCAATACACTCTTCTACAGGTTGATTATTCGGCACAGATGGTTCTTCAGCTATCGGCATCAATAGCGGTAACTGATCAATACTGGCCAAATTAAAATAATCAAGAAAATCCCGGGTAGTTACATAAACTGCAGGTTTTCCCGGCACATCCCGATGACCGGCAATTTTAACCCATTCACGTTCCATTAAGGTTTTTAAAATTGTACTGCTGACCGTAACTCCCCGAATCTCTTCAATGTCTGCCCGCGTCACCGGTTGACGATAGGCAATGATTGCCAGTGTTTCCAATAACGCTCTGGAATAACGGGCAGGCCGCTCTGCCTGCAGCCGGCTTACCCAGTTTCCGTATTTTGCCCGGGTCTGGAAACAATACCCGCTGGCTAACCGCTTCAGCTCAATAGCGCTATTCTGATAATCCTGAGCTAATAAGTCCAATACTTTTTCAAGTTGTTTACGATCAGGCTTTTGCCAGTCATCAAAAACGGATACCAGTTGTTCATGTGATAACGGCTTTTCCGAACTCATTAACAGCGCTTCAAGAATCAATTTAAGTTCTATGTCATCCATTTTGAACCGCCTGTAAATGAATAGGTGAAAATGCAGCCGTTTGAGTAATCAGAACCAGCGACTGCCTGGCCAGCTCGAGGATAGCCAACAAGGTAACCGCCAGCCCCATCCGTCCTTCATCTTCCTGCAATAACTGATTAAACATAACCGTCTTGTCCTGTTGCAGACGCTCAAGAACAAGAGCCATACGCTCGCGCACGGATAAAGGTTCCCGGCTAATCTGATGATGCACCTCATGCCCCTGACGCTCAATCAATTCCATCATTGCCTGCGTCAATTCATCGAGATTAACATCCGGGTGCATGATGATCATTTGTAATCCATCGGCAGCAATAGCGCCGCGATAAATTTCGCGCTCACAACGCGGTAATTCATCAATGGCTATTGCTGCCTGTTTGAACTGTTCGTACAGCTGCAGTTTTTTTACCAATGCCAGACGAGGATCTTCCATTTCCTCATCATCCGCACCTGCCGGTACTGGCAATAACAGTCTGGATTTGATTTCAGCAAGCATAGCGGCCATTACCAGATAATCGGCAGCCAGTTCAAGCTGATGTTCTTCCATCAGATTGATGTATTGCATATATTGATTGGTAATGCGTGCAATCGGAATATCAAGAATATCAATATTCTGCCGCCGGATCAGATACAGCAGCAAGTCCAGCGGTCCGGTAAATGAATCCAGCAAAACCCTGAGCGCATCAGGCGGAATAAACAGATCCGCCGGCACTTCTGTAAAAGGCTTGCCATCGACCAGCGCTAATACGTCAGGTTCCGCTGCCGCCGCACATGCTGTCATCAATAATCCAGACCCATTACTTCGCGGACATCTTTTAATGTTTTAATCGCTTCTTCACGAGCCGCTTCACTGCCCTCAGCCACCAGACGCTTTACCGATCCGATATCCGCTTCATATTCTCTGATTGACTCCTGAATAGGCTTAAGCTCCTGCTGAATGGCATCCACGACCGGACGTTTGCACTCCAGACAACCAATACCAGCCGTTCTGCAGCCTTTCTGCACCCAGTCTTTTACCTCATCAGAGGAATAGACTTTATGGAACTGCCAGACTGGACATTTTTCCGGTTCGCCGGGATCTGTACGCTTCACGCGGGCAGGATCTGTGGGCATGGTTAATATCTTTTTCTCAACAACCTCGGGCTCTTCCCGTAAACCAATGGTGTTATGATAAGATTTAGACATCTTCTGGCCATCGGTACCAGGCAATTTAGGGGTTTCAGTTAATAATACCTGCGGCTCCGGCAGAATGATTTTACCCGAGCCGTCAAGATAACCCAGTAAACGCTCTTTATCGCCCAAGGATAAATTATGCTGATTGGTTATAAGCGCTCTGGCCGTATTAAGCGATTCGTGGCTGCCTTCCTGCTGGAAATCCTTGCGTAAATCGTTATAAAGACGGCTATTTTTTTTGCCCATTTTCTTTACTGCTTCCTGAGCCAGCGTTTCAAAATTGGGCTCACGGCCATAAATAAAATTAAACCGCCGCGCTATTTCCCGGATTAATTCAATATGGGCAATCTGATCTTCGCCAACAGGAACATAATCAGCTTTGTACAGCAGAACATCTGCGCTCTGCAGTAACGGATAACCCAAAAAACCGTAGGTAGACAAATCTTTTTCACGCAGTTTTTCCTGCTGATCTTTATATGTCGGCACCCGCTCCAGCCAGCCCAATGGCGTAATCATAGACAATAGCAAATGCAGTTCCGCATGCTCTGGTACCCAGGATTGGATAAAGACTTTGGACAAGCCAACGTTAACGCCGCATGCCAGCCAATCGATAATCATGTCCCATAAGGCAGTTTCAAAAAAACCCGGCGAATCGTAATGGGTGGTCAATCCATGCCAGTCTGCGGCAAAGAAATAGCAATCATATTGGTGCTGGAGTTTCACCCAGTTTTTCAATACGCCGTGATAATGTCCCAAGTGCAACCGGCCGCTGACTCGCATACCGGACACTACCCGCTTACTGGAACTAAATAATGCTGACATCAAAATCCTCAATTCAACTTTTTTATAAAAAATTAGCGGAACGGCTCGGGATCGCCTTTTCCTTCTCGTAATATTACCGGAAATTCTCCGGTTAAATCGACTACTGTTGTCGGTTCATAGATTGTGTCGCCGCCATCAATGATCAAATCAATGCGGTTCCCCAGTATGTCTTTGATTGCCTCAGCCTGACTCAAGGGAGCATCGGCACCGGGTAAAATGAGAGTAGTGCTCATTAAGGGCTTTTCCAGGCATTCAAGCAAAGCCAGAGAAATTTTATTTTCAGGCACCCTGAGCCCCAATGTCTTTCGTTTGGGATGCAACATCAGGCGTGGCACTTCATGGGTTGCATTCAGAATGAAAGTGTACGAACCCGGTGTAAACGCGCGCAGCAGCCGGTAAATGGGATTAGACACTTTGGCATAAGTGCCTAATTGCGACAGATCGCGGCAGACAAGCGTCATGTTGTGATTCTTGTCAAGGTGGCGAAGCGTTCGGATGCGTTCAAGCGCACCTTTATTGCCCAATTGGCAACCCAGCGCGTAGCCGGAATCAGTAGGATAAACAATTATCCCGCCCGCTTCGATAATCCCGGCGGCCGTTCTTAACAGCCGTGCCTGCGGATTATCCGGATGTATTGCAAATAACTGACTCATAAAGTCCCCTGTTAAGTGTTCCACTGCTCCCATACAGGCTTACAGTTTAGCGGCAGTTTGCGCTGGCGTCCAAGAGAAATACGCGAAACGTTATCATTATGGAAATCCGACCCAGTGGAAGCAGACAAATCAAAACGATTACACAGACCGGCCATATCAACAACCTGCTGCTCGGTCATCTCACCCGATACTACTTCTATACCGCACCCGCCGTAACTTTTAAATTCAATAATCAGCTCAGTAAGGCGGGTGCGGGTTAAACCATATTTCAGCGGGTGCGCAATCACCGCGCTTCCACCGGCAGCCGCAATCCCGTTAACGGCATCGGCCAGCGAAATCCATTGCGTTGGGACATAGGCCGGTTTTCCTCTTGCCAAAAAACGTTTAAATGCAGTCTGCATGTCCTTTACTTTGCCCTCATTAATCAGCAATTGAGCAAAATGCGGCCTGGCGATATGATCATGGCCAGCTATTGCGCAAGCCTTGTCAAACGCATTATCAATCCCAAGCAAGGCCATGCAATCAGCAATCTGCATTGCCCGGGTTTTACGGCTTTGAACTTGCTGGCTAATCAAATCCGAAATACTGGCTTCTTCAGTATTGATATTTAAACCTAAAATATGAATATCATGCTTTTTCCAGCGCACGCTTAATTCTATTCCGCCAACAATCCTGAGGCCAGGATAACGCGATGCGCCAGCAATCAATAATTTACTGCCTTCAACGGTATCGTGGTCAGTCAACGCGAGCATTTTAAGCCCGGACTGACTGGCTTTGGCCAGCAGTTCCTCTGGCATTAGAGCGCCATCAGAATAGATGCTGTGACAATGTAGATCAATCATGCGCCAGTTACCGTTTAAGAAAGAGATCCCAGGCAGTATAGCACTGAATTACAGAGATCTTAAACTCATACGATCAATTTAACTTCAGTTTGATCTAATTAAATCAAGACTGTATAATCTGGCGGTAAAAAATATGAGGAGCTTTATGCTGACAATTGTTTTCGTGGACGACAAGCGGTTTTACCACCACGCGTTCAGTAAATTACTTTACTCTACTCTATCGAAAGAGGGATATAAATGTGATTTAGTTTGTTTCGATAATGCATTGTCAGCGATCCAGTATTTTTCTGAAAAATATTTTTCAAATAACCGCACCTCGCATATAGTAATTCTTGATGGGCATTTGCATAGCAATGCTATTGGACCGCATGGTCCTGATATAGCCAGTCGGATAGTGAATGATGATAATAAAGACTTGATTGTCTCTTTTTCTGATAATGATGCAATGACTGCCGAATTTTCAAAGATTCTTGGCGATACACATACAAAACTCCCAAAACAATTAAGTTCTTGCGTCATTAATGAAAAAATCCTTCCCCTTGTCAGAACTATTTTGGAACCTGCACTGGCAAACCATTCTCCTGAGACTCTGAAACTGCAACGCTAGGCAACATTTTTTCCAGGGTCTGTCAACAGGCCCAAATTTCTTAATCTATAATTACTGTAATCGCATTTAATTAAGCGGAACTCCAAATGACCCAGGAAGAAATTAGAAAGGCAATAGAAAGCGCTTTGAATGCTCAGAACTTCGATAAAGCGCGCGAACTAGTCTTCTCAGGAACCGATACTCCTGACTCATCTACGATTGATTATGCTCTCGTGATGGCCTCAGATAAAGGTGCTGACAAACTTATTGCAGACATATGTCAGATGCAGGGAAATAACCGGCCAACCCAGAAAGCTGTAGATAGAGCCCTATTAAACGTATCAGAGAGTACTGTCCCACCCTGGTTATTTGAAACTATTTGTGACATGACTGGCGACAATAAACCAAGCAAAGAGGGTATTAGTCAGGCTCTGGAACGTCTCTGTGAAGATAAAAATGTGGATGGTTGCCTGGGGCAAATTGAGCATATCTTATTCCGTCTTAATCCTGAAAGCAACCAGCCTGGACAACCTGCTATCGAGAAGGCACTCAAGAAGGCATCTGAAATAGGCCAATGGCAGGTTGTTAAAAAACTGTTGAAATCGAATGCAGAAAATAAACCTGGACAGGCTGCAGTAGGTGAAGTTTTGTTAAAAGCAGTGGAAAGTAAACAGTTATATGTTTTTGGAGCCATTTGCAACATGACTGGGGAGAATAAACCCAGTCAAAAGAACCTCAATGATGCGGTGGATAAACTGCTTACCATGAATAATAACTCCAGTCCTTGGAGGTATGTTAGTTTACTTGTGAAAGCAGTTGATAGAAAAGGTACAACCAAATTGGAGCGTGCAGTATTGGAGCAAGCAGTACAGTTTGGATTTATGCAGGCAGCGGGTGCAAAGAATATAGCTGTAGTAAAGGTGTTTTGTGGGTTGAGCGCTGATATTCATCCAAATAAAAAAGCCGTTTCAGATGCCTTAATCGCTGCAGCAAAGAGCGGCGGGCATGAGGTGGTTTCTTTTCTGACTACATTACAAAATGAAAATAAACCAGACATGGAAACACTCGGAAACGCTTTTACAGCTGCAGCCCGCGCTGGTAAAGCCGAGGTAATCAAGTGCTTGTACCCGCTTTCTGAACTTCCGCTGGATACGAAGCTTGTTAATGAAGCGTTAAAAAATGCTGCACAGTCATTAAATGGATTGGAAGTCATAAAAGTTATATATCAAGAAGAGAATGGCATCTTCCCTGATGATAAGACCAAAAACGAGGTGTTTCTCCAGGCAGTTGCCGAAGGTGAAAGTAAAGTCGTCAAATATCTCATTGACCATGCGAATCTTGAGCAAAGTGTTATTAGGCAGGGATTAAGTACTACGAATGATGGTCCCACCCGAGCTGCATTAAATGATTTTATTATGAATGTAGCTGAAAAAAATGCCATGGCGAATTCGCTAGCATTATCTACAGCAGCAACAGAGGGTAATGTAGATGAATTGAAAAAAATCTGCTCAGAAATTGGAACTAACCAGCTAAAACTGGCAGATGTTCAGAATGCTTTGAAAGTGGCACGTAATGATGGTAGCAAGGAATGTTTACAGGATGCTGAAAAGATAATTAAATTACAAATGTGCGTAGATAAGCTTAGAGTCCATGGCAATAAATTAGAAAAGGATCCTGCTCGCAAAGCTGATGGCAAAACCGCTATAGAGTATGCAGATAAATTGACTAAGGAGACTAATGCCTATGCGAAGGCTTATTTTACTGGTACTCCTGGAGAGGGGCAGAAAGCTAAGAATGCTATTACCCAAACGCTTAATGAAGCATCTGATAAAATGAAACATCATAGGTCAAACTTCGGAGCGGTACTACTGGTATTAAAAAAAATAGGGCAGGCAGTTACTGTAATTGGAGCAGTCCTTAGTAACCGCGAAAATAAAGGCTTTTTTAATACCAATACGCAACGACAAAATGAGATAGCCAAATTTAAGGAAGGATTTTCTCAGATGAAGAAAGACCATTTTGATATGAAGGGAGATCCTGATGTGCCTAAGGAAAGCCAGAAAGAAGGACATAAACCGTGATGCTACACCGGCGTTGTAATTGAAATAGGATAATTTTTTTGTATTACGCGTAGGTTGGGTCGTTTTGACCCAACATTACCAATCTGTAACTCCTCACGTCATCCCGAGCAAAGCGAGGGATCTCCCTGCAGTGGCACATACTAAAATATTGAAAAAAACACTTGAAAAATTATGCGGTTATGATCAAATAGCGGGATGAAAGACTACGAACAAATTATCACAAACGCTTTTGGCAAAGATTGCTGAATGGAAAAGCTCGTACCACAGCAAGCTGGACGAATAGCAGATCAGTTCCATCCAGTCTATTTTTTCTGGTACTATCCCTTTGTTGTCAGGAATCTGAGACGACAATACAGTCCAACAAAATTAAGGAATAGTCCATGCAAACGGAATCATACGTCTACCTTCTGGCCAATAAACACAACAATGTTCTGTATACCGGTGTTACCAATGATTTGATACGTCGTTTTTACGAACACAAGAATAAACTGGTGGCTGGATTTACCCAAAAATACAATGTGGATCGACTGGTTTATTTTGAAGTTTGTTCGGGTATCGTCGTGGCTATTGAGCGAGAAAAGCAAATCAAAGGCTGGTCACGAAAAAAGAAGCAGGATCTGATTAATTCATTAAATCCTGAGTGGGACGATTTATATCGAGCGTTATGTTAGAGATTGTGCCACTGCAGGGAGATCCCTCGCTTCGCTCGGGATGACGTGAGGAGTTACACCAATCTTCAATCACTTTCAGATCTGGTGTACTTGATAAAAAGGCTTGTTGGGTCAAAACGACCCAACCTACTCCAATTATCCGGCACAAGGCTAATTATCAGTTGATTTTATAAACCCAAATGATTATCTTGAACTGCAGGGGCATATCACAAGGGTTGAAAAGTATGGATAACCGCTCGGGATTAATCAGAATAATAGCGCTGGCAACATTTATTTTTTCACCGCCATTGGCAGCAAAACCGTTGACCGCCCAGGAAAAATTAATTGCAGAACACATTACCCAGCAAGCTTCAAATCAGCTTTCGCTCCTGGAAAAAATAGCTAACATCAATAGCGATACCGCCAATGTTGCCGGTGTCCGCCAGGTCGGCTCCGTTTTACGGCCTGAATTCGAACAGTTGGGATTTAAAGTACGTTGGGTTGAAGAACCCGCTGAAATGAAACGCGCACCAACCCTGGTAGCAGAACGAAAAGGAAATTCCGGCAAAAGGGTTTTGCTGATTGGCCATCTGGATACGGTTTTTTCCAAAGACAGCCCGTTTCAGACTTTTACCCGAGTCGGCGATAAAGCGCGAGGGCCAGGCGTTATTGATGATAAAGGCGGCGATGTCATCATTCTGTATGCCCTTAAGGCGTTAGCTGCAGCCCATGTGCTGGATAATACCACTATCACAGTCGTGCTGACCGGGGATGAAGAGGATTCGGGCAAACCTGCGGCTATTTCTCGCAAGCCGCTGTTTGAAGCGGCCCGGCAAAGCGATATTGCGCTTGATTTTGAATGCGCAATTACCGCCGATACCGCAACTATCGCACGCCGCGGCATCAGCCAATGGACGGTTAAAACCACCGGCAATGAAACCCATTCCTCAGAAATATTCCGCAAAGTATCAGGCTATGGCGCCAATTTTGAATTGGCACGCATTTTAAATACTATGGTTAGCCGGTTGGCCAGCGAAAAATACCTTTCATTCAACCCGGGACTGATTCTGGGTGGTACTATCGTTGGCTATGACAAACAACTGTCAAGTGGAAAGGCATTCGGAAAGGAAAATGTTATCGCTAAAACAGCCCTGGCTAAAGGGGATTTACGTTATTTAACGCCAGTGCAGCGAGATCATGCGAAAGCGGCTATGAAGCAGATTGTCAAAACAAATTTGCCTGGAACCACTGCTGAAATCAGTTTTGAAGACGGTATTCCATCCATGCCCCCTACTGCTGAAAACATACGGCTTCTGGAAGTATACAGTCAGGCCAGTGATGATTTGGGATATGGCAAAGTAAAAGCGCTGGATCCCGGGATTCGCGGTGCAGGCGATATTTCTTATATTGCCGGGATAGTCAAAGCTAATCTTGTCGGGTTGGGCGCATTGGGGAATGGCGCCCACTCTACCGATGAAACGCTGGATATCAAGTCATTGCCGATTCAGACGCAAAGGGCGGCGTTGTTGATATATCGGTTGACGCATTCGTAGTGCATGAGAAAACTGAACTTTCCACATTTCACAACATCGTTCGGGATTATGTCATCCCCGCGAAGGCGGGGATCTATCCATCAAACAAGGTAAGGAGCCAACTTGAGAAATGGATTCCCGCCTTCGCGGGAATGACAATATCCTTTGCAGCCAAATCTACACTTGCACGCTTGCAAAAACAGGTCAATATAGACTATCCTTGAACTATAGTGATCAATTTTTTTAAAATCTTGAGTAGTACATTAGAAAGCACTTGTTTGGACTTACCTGACTTGACCGTAAAAAGACTGGCCAATCTGTGTGGCGCGTTTCATGAAAATATCCAGCTGCTCGAAAAATCACTTAATATTCATATCAAAATACAGCACGATCAATTAAAATTGACTGCTGAATCTGAACAAACTCTGCAAAAAGCAAAACCAGTTATCAGCCGCCTTTACCAGCTTTCTAAAAAACCGGTTAGTATTGAGCAGGTTAATCAATTATTAATTCAGAAGGAATCGAGTAAAAGTATGTCGTCAATTCGCTTAAGCCGTAAAAGCATTATTCCCAAAAATGATAAACAAGCTGACTATTTAACCAGCATTAATCAACACGATATTACCTTTGCCGTAGGGCCTGCAGGAACAGGAAAAACCTATCTTGCTGTTTCCAAAGCGATCGAGTCTTTTGAGAAAGGCGAAGTTCAGCGGCTGGTATTTGTACGGCCGGCGGTGGAGGCTGGTGAAAAATTAGGCTTTTTGCCTGGCGATCTGGTGGAAAAAGTATTGCCCTACCTGCGCCCGGTCTATGATGCGCTTTATGAAATGATTGGTTTTAAAGAAACCCAGAAACTTATCCAGACGGATGTCATTGAAATCCTGCCGCTAGCTTTTATGCGCGGCAGAACATTGAATGAAGCGTTTATTATTCTGGATGAAGCCCAGAACAGTACCGTCATGCAAATGAAGATGTTTCTGACCCGCATGGGTTTCGGTTCAAAAATGGTAATCACCGGTGATATGACCCAAACAGACTTGCCTAAAGGCACCCAATCCGGTTTAAGCCATGCGATTAAGATTTTCCGCAATCTGGATGAAATCAGTATCCATACCTTCAGCAGCCGGGAAGTTGTAAGGCACCCGTTGATCGCCAAGATCGTTGACTGTTATGAAAAAACTGAAGAGGATAGAACCTGATGAACCATTATATTGATCTGCAACTCGCTTGTGATAAACCTTTGCCTGTTTCGGAGGCGCAGTTAATGCAATGGGCATCTGCCGCACTTGATCAATATGGCAAGGAAGCAGAAATTACCTTGCGGATTGTAGAGCCCGGGGAAATTACAGAATTAAATCACGCTTACCGTGAAAAAAATAAAGCGACCAACGTGCTGGCCTTTCCAAGTGCGCTCCCGGATAATATTGAACTTGATTTCCCCCTGCTGGGTGATGTAATTGTCTGTCCGGATGTCCTGGAACAGGAATATCTTGAACAGGGCAAAACCGCGGAAGCTCACTGGGCGCATATTGTTATTCATGGGGTTTTGCATTTATTGGGATACGATCATATTGAAGAGAAAGACGCTAAAGTAATGGAAGCGCTTGAAACCAGCCTGTTGGCCGGTTTCGGAATAGCGGATCCTTACCTCCTGGAGGATGAAAAAATTGACTAAAGAGGATGATAGCAGTTCCTGGTTTCTGCGCCTGAAACAGTTCTTGCAAATGGAACCAAGGAATCAGGACGATTTGATAAGTCTGGTAAGAGATGCTCAAATCCGCTCTCTCATTGATTCCGAAACCTTAGGCATGATTGAAGGCGTCATTCAGTTCTCGCAAATGCGGGTACGGGATATTATGCTTCCCAAAAAGCAAATGACTTGCATATCGCATGACGACAGCCTGCAACAGGTTATTGAAACCGTCACCAGTTCAGGCCATTCCCGCTTCCCTGTTACCGGCGACAATAAAGACGAAGTCATTGGCATTCTGCACGCCAAAGACCTGTTGCGCTATCAGGCTCAGGGTAATCAGGAATTCAATCTTCATGATATAGTCCGGCTCGCGACTTTTGTTCCTGAAAGCAAACGGCTTGATATTCTTCTGGGTGAATTCAGAAGTAACCGTAATCACATGGCGCTGGTTGTTGATGAGTACGGCACAGTCAGCGGCTTTGTCACTATTGAAGACATTATTGAGCAAATTATTGGTGATATCGAAGATGAATTTGATGTTGACGAAGAAGCCTACATTAAAGAGCATGGCGATGCCCAATACATAGTCAAGGCACATACGCCTATTGAAGACTTTAACTCTCAGTTAAAAGCGGGTTTCAGCGACGAAACATATGATACTATAGGCGGAATTGTGATGGCGGGTTTTGGCTATTTGCCAAAGCGCGGTGAAGTCATTACCATTGAGCCCTTTGAATTTAAAGTCATAAACGCCGATGCCAGGCGGATAAAGTTGTTAGGCTGTTTTGATAAGCGGGCCGCTTTCGACAAGCACTTACATTTCGAGGAATAACCATTCCATGAGCAACTCCATTCTATTAGTTGATGACGATACAGAATTAACTGATTTGCTGATGCAATATCTGGAGCCGGAAGGCTTCAATGTTGTCTGCGCCCATGATGGCGAAACGGCCGTCAAGAAAGCGCTTAACCAGACCTTCGATGCCGTTATTCTTGACGTCATGCTGCCCAGACTTAATGGTTTTGAGGTCTTGAAAGCCATCCGGGAGCACCTTGACACCCCGGTATTGATGTTAACCGCGCGCGGTGACGACATTGATCGCATTGTCGGACTGGAAATCGGTGCAGACGACTACTTGCCTAAACCCTGCAACCCTCGTGAACTGGTCGCCAGATTACGCGCTATTTTAAGACGTACTCAGAAAATGCCGATTCAGCGGCCGGTTATCGAACATCAGGAAATTGTTGTTGACTGTTCCAAGCGGGCAGCGACTCAACATGGCGAGCCGCTTGAACTGACCAATGCTGAATTTAATATTCTCGAAATGCTGATCAAATCGCCTGGCCAGGCATTTTCCAAAGAAGAGCTTACCGAATATGCACTTGGCCGTAAATACACTGCCTATGATCGCAGCATTGATGTTCATATCAGTAATTTGCGTAACAAGCTTGGTAATAACAACCAGGGCGATCCGCTGGTAAAAACTGTGCGTGGATTCGGATATATGTTTAATGCGTAGTTTGTACTGGAAAATATTTCTTTCTTTCTGGCTGGCTACCATCCTTATTATTATCACCACTGCCTGGGTGACCAGCGAAATTGCCAAAAAATCCTCCATCCCGGCGCGTGAAAAACTGTTTATGGACAGTTATGCCAGCGCCGCGGTTGCAACGTTTGAATCCGGTCAGCACAGCGCCTTAAAAAAATGGCTGGCGGAAACAGGAAGATCACGGCAAATGACGCTGTTTCTCTTATGCAGCACGGGCGAAATTATCGGTAACCGCCCCCCTCCCCTTGAAATCAGGGAAATTGCCAAAGACCTTGTTCAGGAAGAACTTGACGATGGCCTGTTAAAATTCGGCAACCTGATTGTCAGCCATGAAATTTTATCAACTTCAGGCAAGGCATATCGGCTAGCTGCGGTCAGTAAAAAACCATTGGCGCACTTTGTTGTTATTCCCTGGGCAGGCTTAACTATCCGTCTCACGATAGCAATCTTCATTAGCGGCTTGATCTGTTACTTGCTATCGATTTATCTTACTCAGCCGTTACGTTCTTTATCTATAGCCGCCAAATCAATAGCGACCGGTAATTTCAACACCCGAGTCGGAAAGCTCAAAGGGCATTACCGTGATGAAATTGATGATTTGCGCGATGAATTTGATCAGATGGCGGAACAGCTTGAAACTATCGTCAAATCCAAAGAACGCCTGTTACAGGATATTTCCCACGAATTACGTTCGCCCATAGCCCGATTACAAATTGCCATTGAACTGGGAAGAAAAAAAGCAAATGCCCTTGCCGAGATTGAATTCGCCCGTATGGAGCTTGAATGCATGCGGCTTAATAACCTGATTAGCGAAATTCTGCAATTTGCCCGTCTGGACAAATCCGTTGATGAGTTGCATCTTAAAGAAGTCAATCTTCATAACCTGCTGAAAAAAATTGCTGACGACGCGAATTATGAATATAACCATGACTCACCGCGCGTTATGTTTGAAGCGCCTGATTGTCAAATGATGGTTGATGAGCGGCTTATCCATAGAGCAGTCGAAAATATTGTCCGTAATGCATTACGTTATTCACCCGAGGATAAACCGGTTAATCTTTCTCTCGCTATTGAGCCTGAAAGCCGGAAAATATTTATTGATATTAAGGATCACGGCCCGGGAGTACCTCCCGAGCAATTAGATAAAATTTTTAACCCATTTTACCGAGTGGATGTTTCGCGTGAAAAAAGAACCGGCGGATATGGGTTAGGCTTATCCATTGCCCAAAAAGCCATAGATCTGCATCAGGGTACGATTACCGCTCAAAACAGAAAAACAGGCGGCTTATGGATAAGAATCAGCCTTAAGGCAACCGCGCAACATTAAACACGCCCTAACAATCGACATAATTCACGCCATCGGTAGAGCATTGTGAAGGCGGCGTACTACCGTTAGTTATACCGCCATTGGCCAGAACGGCAATTGCAGCATCATTGATAGAAATTGCTGTAACTCTGCTTTCATCTCCGCCCTGGAATTGAATAGTTCCGGTTCCTGTACTGGCCAAAACGCCATAAGACGCTACTGAGCCTCCATTCAAGGCAGTGCCTTCTGTTAACGTGTTAATGACAGAATTTTCAATTAAAATGGTATTGCCGGCCGCAGTTGCCTGTATTCCGAGCGCCTGAGCTGTCGAATTATCAGCATCTCCGTGAGTTTGAGCTGTAATAGTGTTATTTATTGATGTCACTGCATTACTGGCTAAAATGCCAAAACTGTTAACATTGCCTAAATTGACTGCGTTGCCAAATGATTCCGAATAAATAGTGGAATTAGTTACACTTGCTGTCTGGAACGATCTTATAGCAGATGGGTTAGCGACTCCGCCATCGATAGCTGAACCTGATGTCACAGCCCTCACTTGAGAATTGTTAACAATTAAATCAGTACTTGCACGAACGCCCTGGACAAATGTGCTGCCATTTAAACCTGCATTTCCAGTAGAGGAAACATCAACCGTTGAATTTTCTACAAGGGCAGTGCCTGGAATATTAATACCACCTTGCACTACCGTTCCGCCTTCCACACCAAATACAATTGCCTGACCAAAAGTCACATCGCCATGCGTTCTGACAGTCACGATTGAATTTTTAACATCCGCCTGATTAGAATCAACACCCCAGGCGGAAGCAAATCCATTGTCAGTCAGAGTGCCATTCACATTCCCGAATGTTTCCGCATAAAGCACAGAGTCACGTATAAGCGCTTGACCTACAGCGTTATTTACGGCGTAGGCTGTAGCCGTTCCCGCGGTAACATTGCCTCTTGTAATCGCAGTGAGAGAAGAGTTATAGATATTTACTGTACTTAGTTCTGATATTGCGCCCATAGCAATGGCTTTACCATTATTATTCACATCGCCGGTTGTTTCGGCGAAGACAATTGAATTTTCCAGACTGGTTAACTGATTCAGGGTGTATACCCCTAAAGCATTGGCTCCGGTTTTATTATCGGGATTATTAATATTTCCCGCTCCATGGCTGGCCGTGTTAATATTAACGTTGTTTATAGTTGCTGTATTTGCCGCAATCCCCAGGGCGCTGATATTATCAGTGGTTGCATCTACTTCAATAGAGCTGTTTTCAACATTTAAATTACCGGTAGCAGCCAAACCAAACACCGTTCCCTGCGGTCCATAATTAAACACATTTTGCGGCGTAATTTGATTATTATTTAATATCCTGATATCACGCGCTTCACCATTTGCAATCATGTTAGCCGCCTGATTTCCCCATATCAATCCCCCTTCAATTAAAGGTCTTGCACTGGCATCGGCGGGGGTCAGCCAACCCGGGTTGCGTCCCCAGACTGATTGGCCATTTTGTAAGTTGACCCAGCGTGAACCGTTCTGTGGTATGAAATAATTGCCTGATTCAAAATAAAATTTTGCATTAGGAGCTAACGAAGCAATTTGGGCTGCTGTAGCAGTGTCGATAGTCGAGCAAGGATTCTGTGCCGTACAATTTGCAAACGTTGTTGCCAGACCAGCCGGGAAAGAACCGTTGGGGCTGAAAAACCAGACATTATCAGCAAAAATATATGGATTGCCATTCACTCTAAACGATTGGCGGACGGGTAATGCTTCGCCATAAGATTGTCTTGCTGCATGACGGATAATTGGTGCAGTCATACGGTGTGCCAGCGTCTCTTCAGGTGCAGTTGAACCACCAAAATTCACTCTTAGACCGACAGCAAAACGATTTTTATTTTGATTATCATAGTTATCTTGAAAAATCAACGCCATATTTTTTTTAATTGCAAACTCAACGTTTGCTTGTACACCATTAATGTCATTACTATTTTTATAGGAAAAATGATATCCGCCTACATGTACCCACATATCAAGATCATTATTGAAATGTTTTCCCAGCTCAAGCTCAACCCCGGGGCCAAATTCCTGAATTAATTGCACTGGTGTATCAATAATTTGATGATTATTTGCATAAGCCAGCCTCTGGATAGAGCGGCCTGAATCAAAAAGAATATTGTCAGGTATAGCGCTGGCTAGCGTATCTCGATAAGCAATGCTCCGAGAGCTTGCTGGAACATAGGCTTGTAAACGCGCTTCATAATTCAATGTCAGCCATTCTATACCCGGATTAATTTGAGTATAATTATGGTTCATATTTGTACGATAGAAATCTACAAACCCAAAAAAACCTAATATCGCTGAACCTAAAGAAGTATTTTTTATTTGGCGATAGCCTAAACCGCCGCTATAAGTCATTCTTTGATTTTGTCCCGATAAAATCGTACTATCCGCAAAAAACAGGTTATTTGCCGATTGAATCAGCGGCATCATCCCATCCAGGAATCCGCCAAGCTGTTTGTTGTCTCCAGACAAAAATTGTCCAGTAATACGGGGATTATTAGACGACTCGCTTGCATGAGCGCTATATATTTGAATCAAACAAAGGGTAATTAAAGAAAGTTTCGGCCTGAAAAGCGCTTTTTTAAAATCCTTTTTAAACATTTATTTTATCCTGTGTATTGAATGATAAGCCCGCTGCAATTCAAGCGGCATCATTTCCTGCAAATTCCCATACAGGCCAAGAGCTTTTTACCATCCATCCATGATAATGTATGTGCCTGATCCAGGCAATCACGATAACAGCCTTTAAATTTTACAAACCGCACATCATTGTTTTAGAATAGCTGAAAACTGGCTTTATACTGATTATTATCTGTGAGACCTGCTGAGAAACTAGAAAAATTAAGCTCAACATTTTTTGTTATTGGTTTTATTCTCGGTCAAATTAAACATTTGCCCTTTTTCGTGTTTTCGCTGATAACAAATGTTGCATCCATTGTGTTTAATGTAGCCGGCTTCTTAACTTTGATCGCGGCAACTAACTATCATCCCGATCAAATACCTGCCCGAGCCTATTGGTATGGTTTTCTGCAATTCAAGGATCAGGTAAAGGCTGCCGCAACCATTGGATTGTTTGCTGTCATCTGCAGTTTTATGGCGCTGGCGTTTCCCGTCATGGCTATTCCTGCTTTCTGGTTATATGCTGTTAATAGCAGCCTGCGGTGCATTGCGGAATATCATAAAAAACGCAATCCGCCAATCAATGACCCTCACTTTTCTTCCACAAAGCAAAAAAGCAGCTTTTATTATTCGGTATGCACTGCAACTTTAAGCGTAGTCAGCGCAACGGCAATGACCATTATGATTCTGGTTCCACCTGCATTCACAGTCACGCTGGTGATTGCCTGCCTTATCTGCACCGCTCTGGTTATCACAGCGAGTTATTTCTGGGTCAATTCGACGTATGGCAAACATGTCGCCGATACTGAACTGATAGAGGAAACATATTTTAAAGCAGGAAGCAAACTGGCGTTATCGCCAGAGAACCGCCGCGAAAGACGGCCAGAACTGGAAGAAACCGCTGTTTATCAACCAATCTTTCAAAAGTCTGCATCCAGTTCGAATATTGCTCCACGTGCAGATGAAGAAGAACCTGCTGCTGATGAATCCGAGCAAAGCACGGCTCAGATCCGTTCGGCCTGAGGAAAATGCGAAGCATTTGTCTCGAAGGCCTGGCACCGCACCACAGGCTTCGAGACAGCGCTAAAGCGCTTCCTCAGCCCGAACGATATTGTGAAATGTAGAAATCTGATTCCTTAGCCTGACGGTTACGGGCTTTACAGCCCAATCTAATATTAAAATCATTTAATCGCAAATTGTTATACCAACCTGTTCATTGTTACGATAAAATCGATAATTATTTGTCATTATCTAAGGAAATTTTATGAGCAAACGGTCCGAACAACTCCAAAGAGCAATCAACAAAATGGGATCGTCTGTTTTAAAAGAAGTATTATTGCGGCATTTTAATACGGCTCCTGATCCTGATAACGAAACAAATTATTTCACTCAAAATCACCGGTATAACCGTCTAAAACCGGCAGCGCCCCGCTATACTTTACCGCTCAACGCAGCCTTTGCCTATGCGCCTGTTGAAGTATGCAATGAGTTAACTCAACTATTGCTTACAATGCCTGACAGCGATTTTGCAGCAACGATATCCCGGCAATATGACGAAGATGTGCTGCAAACAATTGCGCAATATGCCCCGCCTGATTGCCGTAGCCGACTCTTTGCCAGGATAGCTGCAATGCCTGGCGATAAGATTAGCGAGATCCTATTTGGAAAAGCGGCCGATCCTGCTTATTTTTTATCATTAATTAAAAGTACCAACAGCTCCGATTTGAAGATACTGCTTCAAGCGCTCGATAAAGTTTCGCCAGAAAGTCTGCTCACAATTCTGCCGAGTAACCTCCCTCTCCTGATATATTTCTTTCGCTACCATACAAATACCGAAACAGCAAATATAATGATGGCATTGTTAAAAAAAATGTTTCCTGGCGATAATCAGTCAGCTACACTGATTAAATTTATTCAGGGCGGACAAACTGACGCTCGGATAACAAATTTGCTGCATGTGGTTTTAGCTAACCAGTCAAGTCAGGTGATCAGGGACTTTTTACAGTTGCTTGAAATCGTTGATCAAAAAAAGCTGATTGAGTTTTTTGAGCAGCGGAACAAAGAAAATCAAACACCGCTCGAGGCAGCAGTACGCTTAAACAAAAACCCGCAAGCAGTCCTTACCATAGTCCAGTGGTTCATGTCCCGATCAGAGCCGTTAAAAAGTTTATTGACCAAAGTTTATAGTCAGCAACCCTATTCTATGATGCACCAGGCGGTTAACAGCCATATTGACGCTGCCACCTATTTTTTGCAGTTTTGTTTACCCGAAGAAAGGATACACGCCACTGGCAGCAAACCAGCGCAAACCATGCGGGATTTAGCAAAAGCCGGTAACAATGAAGCGATTACCATGCTTTATGATGCGCTTCCTGTTTTTCATTTTATCCATTCCGAAGGCACACCGGACGCACCATCCCTGGCTCAGATTGAAAATGGAATTAACAGCAATCGCAAACTATTAGACAGCCGATGGTCTGACAACGATACCTTACTGCATCTGGCAGTCAATAATAACACTGATAGCCTGACTCCCATTCTGTTACAAAGCGGCATTAATGCTGAAGCAACTAATAAACAGCAGCAAACAGCGCTGGAAAAAGCATTCTACTCAAACCAGATGTCGCAATTGCAGCATTTTACCCAAACTACTGGCAATACCACTGTTTTGCATGCTATCGCTAAAACAATTGCTACACTTCCAATCTGTCCGATCGAATCTACAATTTTCCCCCAGCTTCTGGAACAATCCTTCGAGAATATCCATCAACAACTGATTAGCGAGGCAAAACAAAATAATGATGCTACCCTGTTTTTGTTGATTGAAGCGGCCAGGCTCGCCGGAGAAACAGGTAATCCGGCTCTGTTCAACGCCGCCAGCAGCTTTATTGATAAGAATATAAACAGTCCTAACCATGCTTTTTTGATTGGTTTTTTGTTTACCTTACCGCCTCAGGCATTAGCCGTAATTTTTGATTATTACCAGCCGCACCGCACCAAAATCGCCAGTCTGATTCAACAGGGATTGGCCAGCCCTGCGGTTTTTACTCGACTGTCCTGGCAGCAAACCCAGCCTTATCTGGAGTTGTTAAAAAAAATCAGTACGCCGCAAATTGATTATAACGCCCAACTCGCCAGAACCATGCTTACCGCTGGCGATAAAATTGAACAGTTACCTGCTCCGCTGTTGCAATACTATGCGCAAAACCAGACGCTTGAGCAATTAGTTCACATTAAATTGAATAATACCAACCCGATTCTCACTGCCCTGGCCCTGGAAAAATGCTATACAGAGGGCAATACCACGCCTGAAGTCAAAGAACAGCTACAGCAGAAATTAACTCAGGAAATCGATTTTCTTAATATGCCCAATACTAATCGCAATAACCTGGAATTAGCTCAGACTCTCAACCTCTGTCAGCAACCCGAGATAAAAATTGCGCTTCACGAAAAAATTACCGCTTTGGGCGAAAAAAGTTTAATCAAAAAACGCGTAACTGATTTGTTACCCTCCTACCCACTAACAGGCAATTTACAATCCGACAGTTTGTTATACCAGTTATTTTTGGAAACCGCCTGTCAACCGGAATCAATGTGTAATCAGGCATCAACACCCGCTTATAGCGCCTTAGCGAGCAAGGCTAATCCAGACGAGCAAAATCAATTAAAACAGGCTATTAATACTAACCAGGAGCGGCTTGCCTTTATCAGCAGTATGCTATCGCCATTCAATACGCCGGTAGCCGCTAACGAACAAATCAATACCAGCCGTATATTCTTTGCTTTTCAACGGCAGAGGATTCATCTGAAACTGATTACTCAGGCACAAAATATCGCGCTGCTCAATGTGGAATTAAATCACACTGGCCTTACTGCTGAAGGGTCGCAGTTTAGAAAGGCGCTGACAGATCTCGATAATCAATTAATAACCTTGTTAATGACAGCCTCAAGCCCTATTCTGAACTCAACCACTTTGCAATGCCTGAATAATGTAAAAAGCAGCTACCAGGTCATTGCCCCCCAATTACCGGCATCATTTGAGAGGCTCCCTGAACTGATTGATCAGATTAAGGATTTATGTCAGCAGCTTGACGGCCAATATCAAAACTTTACCGCCCCCCTTGCCAGACATGACGACAGTTCAGTTTGCCAGCCTTTAACTACGGTTTATGATCCCAATATTCCCGAGGCAGCACAAGAAAGTACACAGGCCGCCGCCAGACACCTGTTACAAGACACAGCAAACAATCAATCAGCGCTCATTGCAAAATTGTTTGCATTAACAGATAAACCAGAAGATCTGCCTGACTTGCTGCCATCTTTTCTGGCCTGCAACAAACCCAACGAGATTAAAACGGCTTATGAAAAAATTACTGACTTTATGAAACGCGGAAAGCCGGACGAATCGCCTCAGCTCATTACAGCGCTTGATTCGCATTACCATAATGTCATAGACAATTACGGCTTTATGGAAAAGCTGCAAACCCTGCTGCTCATGCAGGATCAGGTTGAACTCCGGCAAATAGTCGATTTGATTAATCAATATGATACCAGGCAACTGGCATCTTTGCGGCAGCTATGTAAAAACGCTGGTTGTCATGCCATGATTACCTTCATTGATCTGGTTTCTGCAACAAAAGAGCCGGGTCCCTTAATTGAGCTGAACTATCTCGAGCCATTAACCGGCATTATCGAGCCTAAGAACCTGAGTTTATGGCTTGATAACACCTGGGAGCAATTACAGCGCTATAGGACCCAGGTATTTTCAATGAGTATTTTGATCCGCGGCTATCATGTAGAACGATCCAATATCAGTTTTTATCAACAAGCCATTCATGAGCACTTAGACCTTCCTGGCGTGAATATTAATGCCCAGGCCATATCGTGTCTGATTAAATCCTGCCAATCGATTTTTACTCACGAACAAAAGACAGAAACGTTACAGAGTACATTATATTGCATAAGCGATCTGCTAGGCTGCGTATCCCTGGAGACGATCACTGAGGTAATCGAGGATCTTCCTCCAGAGACGATTGACGCTTTAATCAAATGCGCCCTGAATCATATCAATTGTCTTGGCTATGAAGAACCTTGCCGCAAAATATTGACTTATATTTATCACGACTGCAATCGCTATAGTAACAACCTTGCGGAATTGATTAAAACGAAATTAAACGCCTGTGATTTGTCAATACTTGGCAGTCAGCAACTCAGAGCGATTGCAACCAGTATTCTGACTCGAGTTAATGAGCAAAACGAGAAGCACGAGGATTTACTGAAAGATTTAACCGTAGATTGCGTCTGGATTCAACATTTGATTCTTTCTCCTGAATTCATGGCCGCTTGCGACACCCGGACATTTCAGGCTCTGATTGAACGCTATCGTTTATATTCACTGACATTAAAGCAAGATGAACTGGATCGCTTAAATACCTGGCTTGATAATCCGGATAACCAACTGCTTAGAGATACCATTAACTCTACTGAACAGGCTTTGCAGGAAGAAGCGTTTCCAGGTTTGCAATTCCGCAGACAAAAACTGCTGGAAAAGAAAAAGCGTTTACTCGAATTTCGAGCTGACTCAAGCATTATCGGGATATATAAACAATTTCAACAAAACTGTAATGAATTAAAACTGGGAGGCAATCCTGAGCAGCAAGAATTGGCTGAGAAGGCATTGGCAACCTTTGATGCCAATTGCAAGGAAAAACTGCAAGGCTTACGCAATGATATGCCTTATAAACTGAGCTGTTATCTCCGCGATTCTTTTGTTGACAATAAGGGCGATATTGAACAAAACAAAAACATTCTCGCGCGCTGGATAAATGCAGTATTACCGCCCAGAACGCTTGAACAAAGAGAGTTACAAAAAAAGCAAAATTATCATTTATCATCCGAAAAACTATATGATGAACAAGGCGTTCATATTGCCGATGTTGATCAGACCGATAATATCAAGCCGATTCAATCCGGCAAACGCCCTTTCATGACATCCTCCACCATATTTTATAATGAAAATCATCATAAGGTAGGATACGCGGCTCAAAATGGTAAATTTTGCCGCGAGTCAGATAATATGTTCCAACCGGAAACAACCGCCCGCCTGCTGGCAAAGACCCCGCAAGAAGAGTTATCCGAGCATCCAGCTCTGCTTAATCTGCTATTTAATGACGTGTTTCAGGAAAAGACTCTTCCTGTCCTGTTCAGCCAAAGCAAAGGCAGTCAACGGGCGTGGCTGGAAAATCAGGTCAAAGAGTATATCGCAGAAAGCGCTCAGAAAATTCCAGTAGCAAGTATGACTGAAATCAATCGCCACTATGCGCCAGACGAATTATTTGCTCTGCTCAATACGATCAAAAATCCCGACAATGCTCAGGCACTGTTTACAACCATTTTATATGATGAAGAGAAAGCGCCGTTATTATTTGCGCCTGAATATCAAACGTTATTCAATCAGTTTTTAGTTAATCATAAACCGGTAGAATTATTTGCTGAATTTTTATTACATCACCACGATAAACCCTGGTATTTGGCCGGGCTTAACACGTATAGTCAATTTGCCCGCCAATGTAAAAAACCGGATTTACTGCCCGATGCGTTGCTCTTACTGTGTACCAATGCTTACAACGCCCCCGATTTGCAATCAGAAACAGCCAGAAAAGGCGTGGATGCCTACGAAAAAGCATCCGCTGCCTTGCTGGGCTCTGAAAAAACAGCAGAGATTGTCTGGTGTAATTTTATCAATAGCAACCTGGATGTTTCGACGCAAAAAGTATCGGAAAAAGAAAAATTGTCAGGATTTTTCTTTAAACATCACTGTGCGCCGCTCATTACCAAATTGAATGCTGACCAGAACTGGCAAAATAGTTATCTTTACCGCATGATGCTGTTGATTCTCAATAAACAGCTTACTGCCATCTTCGCCGATGAAGAACTGCGCTATTCACAGGTTTTGGGATGGAGCCCGGCAGAAATTGCAGAAATTACGCAATTTATAAAAAAACATATGGCTTCACCGCGAACACCTGATGAAAACAAAGCAGTTGGCCTGAAAGTTATCAATAAACTTATCCTGCGCTGCGCCAATTTCGGCCAAACAGACATTTTATATAATGCACGCGGGCGATTGAATCAGGAGCTTGTGTTTCAAATGATGGAGCCGGCGTCTAATCAAAGCCGCCTCCCAACCGTTGTAAACAATATAGTTAATAGCATGGTAAACTGGTTTGGTAAAAAAGCGAATCCAACCTATGAACAACTAAAAAATGATCAGGCTATTGTTAACTGGGAGTCATTAACCCAAAGCAGCCGGGAAGTGAATGGCTCCAATGAGCAACTGCCGATTATTACCGCTTATCTGATTAATTATAGCGGTACTACTGAACAACTTTTAAAGCTGATAACAGATTACTGTAATCTTTGTGTGGAAACTAAAAATCAGCAGTCGCTTTATCATATCTCTAAACTGATGCTCAAACTGCCGGACCGCGATATCAGTATAGCGATTTTTAATACTTTATTTATCTTAATTAAGAAAAAACCGGAAATTCTCGATGAGACAATCTATGCGCATCTGTCCAGCTATTATGCCCACCATGATAAAAGCTATGAACAGGAAATTAATCTTATTAAATACCTGGGCCATATTAAAAATTATTCATTAGTTGAGAAATGTTGCCAGTTTCTGCTAAAAGGCTCGCTTACTACCGAAAAACCTGGTTTGGTTCCAACTGTTAAAAAAGCAAAACTTGAAGCAAAAGTTGAAGCGGCACTCAGTAAGCATCAGGAAAGCTGGTATTTTTCGTTTTATAAACGGATTAAACGTTGGTGGAATTATGGTAGCAATAAAGCATCAGGGCTAGTCAAATACTGTGATGAAGCAGCCAGTTCCAGTCAAACGCCAAAACTACCAGAAAAAATCAAAACGCCCGTACTGAGCGGCGAAACGATCTCTGGCCAACTTGAGCTGCTGCGTAAAAGACGGGCATTAAAAGATCGGGTTGACAGGTTTGCAAACCGGGTTGAAACAATGCACCCGTCAAAACGCCCCAGCCAAACCAGCACTGGTATCGAGATTAACGACAGGCTGAGTAATTCGTTGTTTAATACCGCCGCAAGTGTTGAACGGCCAGCAAGGCATGGGCTGGAGATGCAATTGTTTGCAAATAATTAAGTATTGGGCTTTACCATTGTGCCATGGGTACAGTGCAAAAGTAAAAAATCAAAAAAAACATAAATGCATAATATTTGATCAGTATTCATATATATGATACAATATGCCTTTAGTTTTTGAGGAAATAATATGAGGCAAGAAATCATAACAGACCTGGGTTACAGTAAAGAATTCGCAAATAAAATTATTCGTGTACAAAAGGCAGAGGATATCATTGATAGTTTAGAGCAAATTACCATAATTTTAAATGAAGATAATACTAAAAAGCTCTCGCAGAAGGATATTGAATCAATCCTTAATGGCTGCTCCAGATGTTCTACAAGAGCTCAAAGGGTGGCCCAGTATTTAGAGAGTGCTCTCAGTTCTTCTGCCAATTTTACCAGAGAGCAAATAATCACTCTGTTCAGTAGCATTGAATCAGATGCCGCTTTGAGGATTATCATTAACAACTATGAGGAACTTACTGGCGGTAATACTGTACCAAAATTTAGCTTTGAGAATATTATAGCAATGGGTAAGGGATTAGAACCTTACAATACACTTAAATTATTTCAAAAAAATAGCGTTCGATTACTTCAACTATATAGTCCAGATGCGCTTGTTAATGATTTATTAAATCCACAACTCTCAGGCATCCCCATGCCTGACCGTATAGTTGATTTGTTAACACAGGCACCTACGCCTTCGCGGGCTAGACAATTTGGTGCGCAATCAGAGCCACAGCAAACCTTACCTCCAGGTAATAATCGTTACCACCCCTATGCTGGTATAACCAGGAGACCACAATCAGCTCCCACCCGGCAGCCGATTAATTTTTATCCAGCAGTACCAGCTTATCATCCTCAGACGCCTATTCTAACCCGAGTAGCAAACCCTGCTGTTTCTATTGCGCCTCAAAACTATCAACGTCGAGTACGAGCGATGATGCTCTGGCCGCACTCCCAACCGCAAGATGTAACTCAAGCCCTACCCAGGTTTTATCTCCAGGCAGCTAGCCCTGCTGAACCCCATATGCCGGCTCGGCAAGTTAACCTGCCTGTTTCTGTACCGACGCCAGTTCCAGCAACAACAGTAAGCGGGAACAGAGTAGGCTTTTTTAATGAAAAGCCAGCCGTTCAAACTGTTCCTCCAATTCAACTTCCATCAATAAGCACTCTTTTGAAGGAAGTAGATAGTAAAATAGCGCCGAGATATTTAAATAACCCAGTACAGAGGTCTATTTTCCAAGGACCAGAGCTTAGACCAGAAATGGCACCCGTAAAATCACCACAACAGAACATTGGGCTGTAAGGCTTGATGGATCAACCCGTTTTTCTATACAGATTGGGCATATTTTATCTCCTGATGAGTTAATGCCCAATCGACGGGAAAAACCCGCATTGTTATTTATATTTAACTTAGGAACTACATACGGGTAGCGCGGCCTCTGCAAGCGGGGTTTCATGAATTACTGGCAATCGCACGTCCGACATGATTCCAAACTCGCTTAATGCCCTGGCTTGCTGTCCAAAACCTGTTTCCTGCTTTTTACAGCTTTCGATAATCTTGTTAATTGCCAACGCCGTAATCATAATCGCTGAAATAATGGTGCCGGCTGTTGCGCCTGCCGAAAGAATTGTGCCGGCAATCGTGACTGCGAAAATGGCCAGACCAGCCAACAATAACAAGCTGCCAGCAAACAAACCGGCCTTGTTTATTCTTCGTTGTTCAAAACCACGTTGATTTGCAAGCACAGCAAGCTTATTAACTGCTGCCATATCAGAAGGATCTTTAATGACATCGCAAGCAGCGTCGATACTTTCCTTTAGCTTGTTAATGCGATCTATGGATATCTTTTCCTGCCGAAGCAGATCAATTGCCAAATCTTCTCCCGTTATCAATACCGCCAACCCCTGCTGACGCATCAAATCATTATCTGGTTTAACCACTTGGTTTCTCAGCGTTGCAAGTGAAAGGGATAATTCATTAACCACTGGGATTTGAAGATCCGTGTTTTGAGCTACAAGCTGATTAAGGATTTTCTCACGTTGCTTAATGGGCGACTCATCAATCTCTGCCCAATCGTTAGCGCAGGTTTTTAATTTTACCGCCTTAAACAGATCAGTCATTGACTCAAAATACAGTGTTTTTTCAATATGACTGTCGGAAAAATGGTAAAGCTGACCGCCACCGACAGCAAGGCTTAAAATTTCAGCGCCCAAAGTAAAAATATGGGTTATCAGGTTTGCGCCATGCGTTGCAACGGCATCAGCGATAGCCACCCCAAACAGGATAGTTGATACCAGAATATGGATTAATGCATAACTGGTATTTTCAGTATTACGCTTTCGCCGTTTATAATCGCTTTTTTCTACCAACTCTTCCAGTTTATAAACTTCAGGCAAATTCCCGGGTTGTTCCAGTACTTTGGCCGTTTGTTTAAAGCATGTGATCAGTTTTTTCATGCGCTCCGGCTGTGCTTTTTTGCTTTGCAAAATTTCCAGCACCAAATCCTGACTGGCCAGAAAAGCATTTTGAGCAGCTGTATTGAGCACTTCATTATTACGGGCTCGATTAACCTGTAACGCAAATTCGTTCAGTGCATTTAGTAAACTTTCACACTGATTGAGTGTGCTTTGGCGATGCTTCATTTTTTTAAAATTCTCATAGGCAATCAGAATATCCTGGCATAGATAAACTGTCTGCCCTGCTTCAGAAACAGATGGTTCAGGCAATAGCGCTTTCAAGGTTTTACCGCAGGTGGATTGCTGAGCGCTTAACAGAAAATGATGAACCTCATTGTCAGAGATAAAATTGTATGTTGCCAACCTGCTGCGCTGAAAAGTCGAACCAAACACAAATGTTCGGGCCGCATTCACTGAATTGATGACTTTATCAGTACCAACAGCAAGATAGTGTTTCCAACCCGAGGTGTAGCGTTGTTTTTCGTAATCGCCAATAAATGCAAGCTCATGCAGCTGAGCGATTGCTTTATCGTTTTCAGGGCTTGTCAGAATCTCGTTAACAAGTGTTATACATTGAACTAATTTTTCACCTCGCCGATGTGTTTTAGCATGATGGTAATTCCTGAAAATATCTACACTGAGAACACATAATTTATTAAGCAAGGGCTGCGCGGACAAAACAAGCCTTGATTGTTCCGGCGCTGAGAGCTTTTGGTTAAGTAATCGCAACCGGGCGGCTAACTGGTATCGGATATCACCGGATTTTAAAGTTTGAGTTCGTAAACAAAGTTGTTTAATAAGCAACGATGAATCTTGGCGTAACAGCATTGAAATCAAATCCTTTTTACGAAACAGGAGCAATTTTGCCATTATACTAGAACAGTCTTAATAAAATATTAACATAAAATGCGTGCAGGGTAGTTGCCCCTTGTGCCGGACAATTTTTTTGTATTACATGTAGGTTGGGTCAATCAAAAACCCAACCTGCAAAATTCACCGCAACCTAAATATCCTTACTGGTCTTCAACCCTCTGATTGGCACATCGACATTATAAATATAATGCTCAATAATTTCTCGGGCCTGTTCTTTTGACAGCGGTTTGGTAATAGCTCCTTCCATCTCATAAATATCACAATCATATTTCACAACATCCGCTTCATAACCAGTGAGGGCAATAATTGGAACATGATATTCCGTTTCTTTTTCCATTTGCCTGATGCGCTTGGAAACAACATAACCTGAAGTATCAACCAGACTAATATCCATAAACACAATATCGTATTTTCCAGGTTTAAACAGGGCGAAGACTTTATCACTGCTATCAGCCACATCAACCTGACAATCCAGTTGCAACAGTAAAGCCTGGCTTGCCTTTTGGGCAAGCAGATTATCCTCTACCAGCAACACTTTAGGGGGCGCTTCACGAACGATCCCCGGTGTTATCGCTGCATTAACCTTTTTCTGCACCTGCAACTGCTCTTTTAACCCCTCGACTTCCTCTTCCAGTCTTTTATGGGCAGTAATATCATCCAGAATAACCACTAAGCCAATGACATTATGTTCTTTTCCAAATAAGGGAGTACGGGTTGATCTGAAATAGATAATCTCGCCATCCTCTCCTACAATCGGCGCTTCATCTTCGGTTGCAACCTGCTCACCGCCAACCAGGACAGCTATATCTTTTTCTTTTAATAGTTCAATGCGCTCGTGCGACCAATGCAATGAAGACTCAAGTGTTTTATAAAGTTTACCATTTGCCTGGGAAATGTCGGTTATACCTAACATGGCAAGCATATTATTGTTACACCCGACCAAGGTACAATCCTTATCCAATATATAAACCAGATGAGGCATACAATCGATAATATCCTGAAAATATTGCGACAGGTTAAAAGACTCATCCTGTGTTTCTAACTGTTCTAACCTGAACATCATTTGCTCCAATTTGGATTAGCCGCATTGAAAGTATAGTACATTTATCAGATTTTTCTTGGACTTAGCCAGGCAAAACGAAGTGAAACCCTGCCTATGAACCTACACCCAGACTATTACCATTGCACAGGACAATTTTTTGTATTACGTGCAGGTTGGGTCGTTTGACCCAACATCATCAGTCTTCAATCACTTCTCAAGCCTGGAACGCTTGTTGAAAATCTTGTTGGGTCAAACGACCCAACCCACAAAACACTCTACAGTAGAGAAATTGTCAACACCAGACCCTAATAAAAAATGCTAAAAAAATACACTCCAAAATTTAATCAACTTTAAAAATATGCTATAATGCCGGCCTTAATTTTTGAGGAAATAACATGTCGCGTGAAATCATAACAGGACTGGGTTACAGTGGAGGTTTCGCAGATAGAGTCAGCCGTTTAAAAAATGTTGCTGATATCATTGAAAGTTTAAAGCAAATTAAAGTAATTTTAACTGAAGATGGGACTAAAAGGCTATCGCATAAGGATATTGAATCAATCTTCAAGTACTGCTCCAAGTACTCTGATCGAGCGCAAAGGCTGGCTACACATTTAAAAATGGCCCTGATGTCTCCTGCCAATTTTACCACACAGCAAATAATAACCATGTTCCGCAGCATTAATTCAGATGACACGTTGAAGGAACTCATTGAAAGCTATATTGATTTAACTGCTGGCAATAGTCCGTTTGCACCAAAATTTACCTTTGAGCATCTTATCAAAATCGGCGAGGGAACAAAATCTGCCAAAGCACTTGCCATGCTACGTGTTCAAAGAGCTCAATTACTTCACCATTATAACCCGGATGATCTTGTTAAATACCTGTCAAACGCACGTGGACGAAATTCCACGATGCTGAAAAGCCTGACTAATTTGTTACTTAACCTCGGACAATCTCTTGGCGAATGGCAAACTTCGCAGTTTGAGCAATCGGCTGCGCAATCAGGGCCGCAGGAAACAGGACCAGACACAGGAGTTGCTTTTCCGCAGCATAGTCATCCACAATTAACTTCGACTCAACCTGCTACACTGCGAACCTTTCCTCTAATCCATGGCAATTATCGCCAGCAACCCTATATTCCTGTAACTATGATACCAGGCTCAGCGCCCCCACAGGTGAATTACTCTACAGCAGTAACAGCTTATCTCCAGAGTACTATTTTAATTCCATTAGAAAACTCTGCTTTTTCTGTGGTATCTCAAAACTATCAGCGTGTAGTGCCAGCGCCAGCATACTGGCCGCGTCCCCAACCGCACTATGTAACTCAAATCCCACCCACTTTTACCCTCCAGGCTGCTTGCCCAGCTGAGCCTCAAACTTTACCAGGTAATTACTATTTTACAGAACAAAGTTATCAGGCTCTAATACCGGCTCCGCAAGTTAACCGCCCTGTTTCTGTACCGCCGCCAGTTCCGGCAGCAACTGCGAGCAGCTACAGAGCGGGCTTTTTTAATGTACGGCAAACAACCGATCACACCGCTCCCAAAACTGTACTTCCATCAATAAACAATCTTGTCGAAGTTGCAGATGGTAACAAACTACCTAGTGTATCTACGGAGACAGGTTCAGACACTTCAGTACGGAAGTTTTTCTTCAAAGGACCAGAGATTAGACCAGAAATGGTGTCCGTAAAAACACCACAACAGAATATTTAGCAAGGTTATTCTGCACCAAAATCAATGTTGGGCTTTACAGCCCAACATTGATTTAGTTTAGGTTGGGCTGTAAAGCCCACACTCCTTTTATTTCTTTTTCTTCTTCGGCAGATACAAATCAGTAATCGTTCCTTCAAACGCCTCTGCTGATTGCGCAATAGTCTCCGATAATGTCGGATGGGCGTGGATTGTTAATGCGATATCTTCCACATCACAGCCCATTTCAATCGCCAATGTTGTTTCAGCTATTAAATCGCCTGCGTTGACGCCAACAATACCAGCACCTAAAATACGGTCAGTTTCCGGACAGAACAACAATTTTGTCATTCCTTCCTCTCGTCCCATACTTAACGCTCTGCCGCTTGCAGCCCATGGGAATACGGCTTTTTCGTAATTGATGCCTTTTTCTTTCGCTTCTTTTTCGGTTAAACCTGTCCAGGCTAATTCCGGATCGGTATAAGCAACGCTTGGAATGCACTTGGGATCAAAATAATGTTTCATCCCGGCAATAACTTCTGCAGCAACCTTACCTTCAGGTATCGCTTTATGAGCAAGCATCGGTTGGCCAATCACATCACCAATAGCAAAAATGTGCGGAACATTGGTGCGCAGTTGTTTATCAACCGCGATAAAACCGCGTTCATCGACTTTAATGCCTGCTTTTTCCGCTGAGATTACGCCGCCATTTGGCTTTCTGCCAACTGCAACCAGAACCTGCTGGAAACATAATGGTTTATCGGTACCATGCTGGCCTTCCATACTGACATAAATTCCATCTTTCCTGGCTTCAACAGCAGTAACCTTGGTTTTAAGCAGGAAATTAATGCCTTTTTTGACCATTTTTTTCTGCAATACATTCACCAAATCAGCGTCTGCTCCTGGAATCAACTGATCCATAAATTCAACAACAGTAACCTTTACGCCCAGAGCAGAATAGACAGTCGCCATCTCCAGGCCAATGATGCCGCCGCCAAGAACCAGTAAATCGCCTTTGATATCAGCCAGTTCCAGTGCTCCTGTCGAACTGAAAATACGAGGATCTTCCGGAATAAAGGGCAATTTTACCGATTCGCTGCCAACGGCAATAATCGCATGCTCAAAGTCAATTACCGTCGTTTCACCGTTGCCTTCGACAGTTATCTGATGAGTACCGCTAAAGCGGCCATAACCGTTAACAACTTCTACTTTGCGTTGCTTGGCCAAAGCTTTTAAACCGCCAGTTAATTTACCAACGACCGAATTTTTCCATTTAACCATTTTGCTGTTATCAAAAGCCGGCTTGCCATACGCAACACCCTGTTCTTCCAGCTCATGAGCTTCATCAACCACTTTGGCAATATGCAATAACGCTTTTGATGGAATACAACCAACATTCAGGCACACACCACCCAAGGTCTCATAACGTTCAACACAAACGACGCTTTTTCCCAAATCAGCAGCACGAAACGCAGCTGTATAACCGCCAGGACCACTACCCAACACCACCACTTCTGTTTTAATATTTTTGGTCATTTATTTACTCTCAACAATTAACTTCCAACTTACAATAAGATACGCCGTATATCAGCCAGCGACTCTGCCAGATACCGGGTAAAGCGAGCTGCCTCTGCACCATCAATTACACGATGATCATAGGAAAGCGATAACGGCAGCATCAGGCGCGGTTTAAATTCACCCTGATCAAAAACAGGCTTTATTGCGGAGCGGGACAAGCCAAGGATAGCCACTTCAGGACTATTTACTATCGGAGTAAATGCTGTGCCTCCAATACCGCCCAGGCTTGAGATCGTAAAGCATCCACCGCTCATCTCTGCCGGCGACAAGCCTTTATCGCGCGCTTTTTTGCTTAGATTTGCCATTTCGATTGCAATATCTTTTACCGACAGCGCGTCTACCCCTTTAATCACTGGTACGACCAGGCCATTGGGTGTCTCTGCCGCAATACCAATGTTATAATATTGCTTATAAACCAGGTTTTCACCGCTGGCATCAAGCGATGCGTTAAATTGCGGAAACACGGTCAGCGCCTTGTATACCACTTTGGTTACAAAAGCAAGAATTGTTAGTTTGTACCCTTCACGTGAAGCCGCTTCAGACTCAGCCTTGCGGAATGCTTCAAGTTCAGTAATATCAGCCTCATCAAACTGGGTAACGTGCGGAATGGTTATCCAGGAGCGATGGACATTTGCCCCTGTTAACCGTTTGATTTTATTTAACGGTCGAGTTTCAACTGTTCCAAATTTACTAAAGTCAATGACAGGATTTTGTGGAAGAGCCAAACCTTGTCCGGACGGTTTTTCGGCGAGGCGCTTTTTAACATATTGCTGAACGTCTTCTCTGGTAATCCGGTTTTTACGGCCAGTACCCGCAAGCTCGCTCAGATTAACACCTAGTTCCCTTGCCATACGTCTGACCGCAGGACCTGCTGAAATCAGCGTTGAATCAATGGCTGGCGGGGGCAAATCTTCAGCAGCAGGGCTGGCTGCTTCCGGTTTTGCCGGCTCAGCCTCAGCTGCAGTCTTATCAGCGGGCGGCGTAACAGTGGTTTGCTGCGGTTCCTGAGAAGCCTTTTCAGCAGTCATCACCAGAATGAGCGAACCTTGCGAAACTTTATCGCCGATTTTCAGGGCAACACGCTCTACGACACCTGCCTCAGGTGAAGGAATATCCATAGTTGCCTTATCGCCCTCAAGCGTAATTAAAGCCTGATCTTTTTCAATTCGATCACCCTCTTTTACCATGATTTCAATCACATCAACATCACTCGCACCGCCGATATCCGGAATAACAACATCCATTTTTTCCGTTTTTGATACCGGAGCGGCTTTGGGCTGTTCTTCTGCTTTTACTGTTTCGGCCTTGCTTTCTTCTCGTACCGTTTCAGCTTTTTCTTCTTTACTTGCCAAACCATTCGCCAATAAAGTGACAATAGCGTCGCCCTCGGAAACTTTATCGCCAATTTTGACTAATATTTTTCCGACCTGCCCAGCTTCCGGGGAAGGTATTTCCATGCTGGCTTTATCAGATTCAAGGGTAATTAAAGGGGTATCGACCTCAATGTTATCCCCCTCTTTAACCAGAATTTCAATAACATCTACCCCGCTGGCACCGCCAATATCAGGAATTTTAATTTTTATTTCATCGGCCATAATAATCCTCAGCAAATCAGGTGGTTAGTGATGAGCGGGATCCGCTTTGTCACCATTTATCCCATAACGATTCTGCGCATCTTTTAATACTGACTTCGCGAGATCACCTTGTTGTACCAGCGTATCCAGGGCAGCGAGCACAATGAATTTGGCATCCACTTCAAAGAAATGCCGCAATTGTTCACGGGTATCGCTGCGGCCATAGCCATCTGTACCCAATACCGTGTATGTGCCTGGAACAAAGGGTCTTATCTGGTCAGCATACAGACGCATATAGTCCGTAGCCGCAATTATCGGTCCTTTGCAATCTTTAAGCTGCTCATAAACATAACTTTGATGCGGTTTGGCATCAGGATTCATACGATTATGACGTTCAGCAGCAAGACCATCGCGGCGAAGCTCGGTAAAGCTGGTAACACTCCAGATATCCGAAGTAACTCCAAAATCTTCTTTCAGCATGGCAGCAGCCTTGATAACCTCACGCAGTATTGTGCCGCTACCGAGCAATTGCACATGGTGCTTTGCCTTCTTGCCAGCCGTTTGCAAGCGATAAATTCCTTTCAATATCCCTTCTTCCACGCCTTCTGGCATATCTGGATGGGTATAGTTTTCATTCATCACTGTAATATAATAAAAAATGTTTTCCTGATTAGCATACATGCGCTTAAGGCCATCCTGCATAATTACAGCCAACTCATAGGCATAGGTTGGATCGTAGCAAACGCAGTTAGGTATAGTCGAAGCCAGAATATGGCTGTGGCCATCCTGATGTTGTAATCCTTCACCAGCCAGTGTTGTTCTTCCGGCAGTTCCGCCTAACAGGAACCCTCTTGCCTGCATATCGCCTGCAGCCCAGGCTAAATCGCCAATCCGTTGAAAACCAAACATGGAATAATAAATATAGAATGGAATCATCGGATAATTATTGGTGCTATACGAGGTAGCCGCTGCTATCCAGGAACAAAAAGCGCCTGCCTCGTTAATACCTTCTTCAAGGATTTGGCCGTCACGCGCTTCGCGGTAATACATGACCTGTTCATGGTCAACTGGTGTATATAGCTGTCCTACTGGCGAGTAAATACCAATTTGACGGAATAATCCTTCCATACCAAAAGTCCGGCACTCATCAGGCACTATCGGAACAATGCGCTGGCCAAGAGCTTTATCTTTTAACAAAACAGATAATATTCTGACAAACGCCATGGTGGTTGAAATTTCTCGATCGCCTGTCGATTTGGTCACCGCTGAAAAAGCGTCTAAATCAGGAATCTCCAGCTTTTCGCAAGCGGTAGTACGGTTTGGCAAATAACCGCCCAGATTTTCCCGTTGTTTACGGATATACTGAATTTCCGGGCTGTCATCAGATGGGCGGTAAAATGGAATTTCAGTAATTTGATCGTCGCTAATGGGAATATTGAAGCGATCGCGGAACGCGCGTAATTGCTCAATCGTCATTTTCTTTTGCTGGTGAGTAATATTCTGTCCCTCGCCTGCAGCTCCCATGCCATAGCCTTTAATTGTTTTGGCCAGAATCACAGTTGGACTGCCTTTATGTTCAACCGCTTGAGCATAGGCGGCATACACTTTTTGCGGATCGTGGCCGCCGCGGTTAAGGCGCCAGATATCGTCATCTGACATATTCTCAACCATTTTCTTCAGTTCAGGATACTGCCCAAAAAAATGTTCGCGGACATAAGCGCCATTATTGGCTTTATAGGCCTGATAATCGCCATCGAGACATTCTTCCATTCGTTTTTGCATAATGCCGCTTTTGTCTCTGGCAAATAAAGAATCCCAGCGGCCGCCCCATACAACCTTAATAACATTCCAGCCAGCGCCGTGGAAAACACTTTCCAGTTCCTGAATAATCTTGCCGTTTCCCCTGACTGGACCATCAAGACGCTGTAGGTTACAGTTGACAACAAAAATAAGATTGTCGAGTTTTTCCCGTGCCGCTATAGATAACGCACCCAGTGATTCAGGCTCATCCATCTCGCCATCACCCAGAAAAACCCAAACCTTTCTGCCTTCAGCTTTAATTAAGCCGCGGTTTTCCATGTATTTTATAAAACGGGCCTGATAAATCGCCTGCAGCGGCCCTAATCCCATAGAAACAGTCGGGAATTGCCAAAAATCAGGCATTAACCAGGGGTGAGGATAGGAAGACAAACCGCCGCCGCCAACCTCTTGACGGAAATGGCTTAATTGCTGTTCAGATAATCGACCTTCAAGGAAAGCCCGGGCATAAATACCAGGAGAAGAATGTCCCTGAATATAGAGCATATCAGCGCCCTGCTTGCCATTAGCGCCTTTGAAAAAGTAATTAAAGCCAACCTCGTACAAAGTCGAGGATGAAGCATAAGAAGCAATATGACCGCCAAGTTCAGGCGCATATTTTCCTGCACGCAATACCATAGCAACGGCATTCCATCGAATCAGCGCACTGATGCGCTTTCCTACGCCTTCATCAGGCGGCATCTGCTTCTCTTCGTGCACTCTGATTGAGTTGCGGTAGGGAGTATTCAGCGCGCTTTTCAGGTTTACCCCTTCAGAATTGGCATAATTAATCAGCTCCTGCAGAATATAACCAGCTCTTTCGCCGCCATCACTTTGTACTATTGCATGTAAGGCATCCAACCATTCACGTGTTTCAACAGGATCAATATCTTTATAATCTTCATTCGACATGCATGTGTCCTCTTAAATCCGAACTGTTAATTTAGCTTTAGCATACAGGAGCAACCATTAAGCTCTTATGAACTACTCCGCCACACGATTGCATGCAGACCTGGTAATCGGCAGGGCAACTGCATGTTGTTTTCCGGCATTGTAGTGGATCACGATAAGATTGCAATTGACGGGCGATAACCTCGCCTTTAACTGTACGCTCATGTACATATTCACTGTAATTTACCGCGGCTTTCCGATTTGCATGAATAGTGCATAAAGCACAGCTGTTACGGCATGTTTTATGGCATGCCTCCGCTTTTTTCTGACAGCTGGCCTGACACTGTTTAAATTCCGTTCTTGCCGCCCCAACCAGCAGGGGTTGATTGCATGAGATTAATTGCAAACAGCAAACAGAAAATAAAAAAATACGCGACAAGATATTTAATTTCATATGATTACCCGGTTACGCAAATGAATTACATCCATGCAGCCAACGTAAATAAAGCCACAAAGACCAGATATACGATTAATGCCTGCTCAACCATGGTTTGAGCATATGGCAATGAAACGACTTGCTCTTCCTGAGTCCGTGCAGCAAGCAAACCGCCCGCGCTCAGCAGCATTTCATTATTATCGGGGCTGGATAGAAACATCTTGCGATAATAATCAAATCCTTGTTGAAAATTTCCCACCAGCAGGTAAAACATCAGGGTCACTCTTGCAGATATCCAGTCTAACAGGCCGGAAACGCGTTTTGCAGCGATTGCAGTATACTCATGCCCTCTGGCGACATAAAGCAACCGGTAAAAAAGCGCTCCGGGAGCTCCCGCTACGATAAACCATAAAATCACTGCAAAAAGTTGATTATTTGCAATCACAAAGTAATTTCCAGCAGCCAGCTCACTATTAAGATCATCGCCAAGCGGCTTTACCGGATAAAAAATATTTTGCGGGCCAAGGCATAAATAAAATATGACTAGATTAATAACAAAAACTATAACGCCATAAAGAACGGAGGATAGTAAGCATACCAGCAGACATACTATCAGGCTCGGAACCACAGCCAGGAGAACCAGGGCGAGATAGGAACTGGCGCTGAGCAGCTTTTGCGGCAATATCTGGTTCATACGGTCAAAAAAGTGATTAAACCATAGCTCGCGCTTGTTTGAAGCAGCGTGAACCAGATAACGCTCACTTAATAAACAAAGTACAATGGCAAATAGCTTCATAGTTAATCCTTTCGCATCTTATCGGATAAAGCAATTGGTGTCGGGTACTTTAATACTACCAGATATGAAGAAACAATAAATGTTAAAATTGTTGTCGCCTGGATAAGGTTTGATGCCGCTTCAGAAATAATTTTCGAGTTCAGTGCAATACTTGCAACCAGCAGCGAGAATTCACTGGCCTGTCCCAAACGCAAACCGACTTCCTTTGCAACGCCTTTTTTCTCGCCGGAACGCGTCAGCAGGTGTTGGAACAACCAGGGCTTAATAACCAGCATTAACGCTGACAGCAGACAAGCCGGAATAACAACCTGGGCAGCAAAACCAAAGTTGAACGTTGCGCCTATTGAAAAGAAAAACATAACCAGAAAAAAATCCCGTAACGGTTTGAGGCTTTCAGCTATGTATAATGAGATAGGACTTGATGCCAGGGCAACACCGGCGACAAACGCGCCAATGTCTTGCGACAGGCCTATGCATTCAGCGAGTACAGAAAGCCCAAGACACCAGCCGATAGACAACAAGAATACATATTCCTGGGTACGGTCGAATCGAGCCAGCAGCTTAACCAGAACATACCGTTCAACCAAAAAGGCAACCAGCGTCAGTAAAGGCAACGTAACGCTTACCATAATAAAATCATTAAATGAAAACGCCCCGCCTACCTGAGCGCCATTAATCAAAATAAGTACGATAATCGCAATTACGTCCTGCATCAATAATACGCTAATCATCACCTCACCGGTATGCTGATGGTGAAGAATGGTTGTGGGCAATAATTTCAAACCAATAATCGTACTTGAAAACATCATGGCAGCGCCTAAAACGCACGCTTCCATAGGGCTCAAGCCAAACCAGATTCCTACAAAATAGGCGATTAAAGCAAAAAAGACCGAGCTAACCACTGCAATCCAGGTAATCTTACGCAACATATGCACCAGATTCTGTGGTTGCAGATGCAAGCCTAACAGGAACAGCAGAAACACGATCCCCATATCGCCGACCTGCTGTACCATGGTTATATCGGGCACAAGGCCAAATCCCCACGGGCCAAGTGCGGCTCCGAGCAGAATATAAGCTACGAGCAATGATTGTCTGGTATACAGTACCAGCGTGGAAAAAATTGCTGCGCCAGCAAAAATCAGGAATATTGTGTAAAAAACTGAGCCAGTATGCATAAACCAGTGTTTCCCAAACTAAAAATAGAGTAGCGGCTTTTAATTTACCGTAGAATAACACAGTTTATGCCATACCCAATCAATTAATCGCTAATTTTTCTACGTTCTGACTTAACCCGACAAGAAGCTTGCGCACGCGTTACAATCAATAGACAAGGGTTGCTCAAGCTGTTAACATTTTTGGTTTACTTGCATTTACGGGCAAAATATAAATGGCAAACATTCGAAATAAATCTGGCGCCTCCCCTTTAACTGGATCTGCCATTGTTCCCTGGATAGTATGGGGTTTGGGTTGTCTTTTTTATTTTTATGAATGCCTGCTTCAGGTATCGCCAAGCGTCATGAGCAATGAGTTAATGCGCGATTTTTCAGTCACGAGTCATACGCTAGGTATTTTATCAGGCGTTTACTTCTATTCCTATGCTGCAATGCAATTGCCAGGCGGGGTGCTAATGGACTATTTCGGCCCGCAACGCCTGTTGACGCTGGCAACGCTGATCTGTTCGGTCAGCACTATGGCCTTCGGCTTGACTGACAGCTTTTACACCGCGTGCCTTGCCAGATTAATGATTGGTTTCGGATCTGCCTTTGCTGCCGTCGGCAGTATGAAATTGGCCGCCAATTGGTTCCCAGCCAACAAATTTGCGTTATTGACCGGACTAATGGTCACTATTGGCATGTTAGGCGCAATCGGCGGCGAAGCGCCTCTGGCGATGCTGGTTGACCATTATGGCTGGCGCCAAAGCATGATAATTATGGGCGCCGCGGGAATTTTTCTTGCCATGTTAATATTGGTAGTTGTCAAAGACGCTCCCAATAACGAAACCCCAGCAGCACGCGACGATGAAGACGAACCACTGTTCACCAGTCTGCTGGCGCTAATCAAGAACAGGCAGCTCTGGCTTGTTGCCGTTTATGGCGGTCTTATGTATATGGCCACACCCGTTTTTTGCGGCTTATGGGGGGTGCCATTTCTGATGTACAAAATGAGCCTGGCAAAAGCAGTAGCTGCTAATTATATCTCGCTGATTTTTGTTGGCTGGGCAATTGCCAGCCCGTTATGGGGTATTTTTTCAAACCGGATAGGACGGCGCAAACCACCGCTGTATATCGGAAGCATTGGCACTCTGCTAATGAGTTTTTCATTTATCTTCCTGCCGATTAAATCAGGTTTGCTGATGCAGATCCTGCTATTCAGTTTCGGTATTTTTTCAGCCGCATTCTTACCTGCCTTTGCGGTTGCTAAAGAAATCTGTAACAAACGTTATGTCGCAACCGGTCTGAGCTTCATGAATATGATGAACATGATTGGTATTGCCATAGCACAACCGCTTGTTGGCTTTATTCTTGACCAAATGTGGCAAGGAGAAATCGTCAACAAGGTTCGGGTATATCCTATAGAAGCTTATCATTCAGCGTTGGCAATATTGCCTATTGGTATTTTGATTTCTTTACTTATTTTACCGAAGATTAAGGAAACGTATTGTCATAATGTCAACTAGATGATAGGTGTGAAACATTCGACTCCTGACGCAGGTTGGGCTAAACGAAGTGCAGCCCAACAATCGATGCCAGATAAGGAATGTTGGGCTTTACAGCCCAACCTACATTAAAAAGGGAAACGTATTGTCATAATGTCAACTCGATGATAGGTGTGAAGCATTCGATTCCTGACACAGGTTGGGCTAAACGAAGTGCAGCCCAACAATCGATGCCAGATTTATGTGATAATACTCGCCAATTCCCTCAAGACAAGGTTATAATAGCGCTTTTTTTAAAGCGTCAGATCAAATAATGCCTAAAAAACTTTTTATCAAAACCAATGGTTGCCAGATGAATGAGTACGATTCATCGAAAATGGCGGAAGTTTTACTGCAGTCTCATGGATTGGAAAAAACCGATCAGGTTGAAGAGGCGGATGTTATTCTGTTGAATACCTGCTCGATTCGAGAAAAAGCTCAGGAGAAAGTTTTCTCCCAATTAGGGCAATGGCGTGAGTTCAAGAAAAAAAATCCCCACGTCGTAATTGGCGTTGGCGGCTGTGTTGCCAGCCAGGAAGGCGGCGATATCATCAAACGCGCCCCCTATGTCGATCTCGTATTTGGTCCGCAAACCCTGCACCGCTTGCCAGCGATGCTTGAGGAGCGTTTCAAGTCGCAAAAACCGGTTGTTGATATCAGCTTCCCCGAAATTGAAAAATTTGATCATTTACCGGCTCCGCGTGCGGAAGGCCCGGTGGCCTTTGTTTCAATTATGGAAGGATGCAGCAAATATTGCAGCTACTGCGTGGTTCCGTATACCCGCGGTGAGGAAATCAGCCGTCCTTTCGATGATGTACTGGTTGAATGTTATCAGCTTGCGGCGCAAGGCGTGCGCGAAATTAATCTGCTTGGCCAGAATGTTAATGACTACCGCGGCCAGATGGAAAACGGCGATATTGCCGATCTTGCATTGTTAATTCACTATATTGCCGCTATTGAAGGCATAGGCCGGATTCGCTTTACCACGTCGCATCCGCTTGCCTTTTCCGATAACCTGATTAATGCCTTTGCCGAAGTGCCTGAATTAGCCAATCATTTGCATTTGCCGATACAAAGCGGCTGTGATCGTGTTTTGGCAATGATGAAACGTGGCTATACTGCGCTGGAATACAAATCAAAAATCCGTAAACTCCGCAAGGTGCGTCCTGACATTCGTCTGTCTACAGATATTATTGTCGGTTTTCCAGGCGAAACCGATAAGGACTTTCAGGATACAATGGATTTGGTTCACGAAATCGGTTTTGATACCTCATTCAGTTTTATCTATAGCCCGCGCCCAGGCACGCCTGCCGCCAATCTGGCTGATGATACCCCGATGGAGGTCAAAAAACAGCGCCTGCAGATTTTACAAAACCGTCTGACGGCCAATGCCGCCCGTTATAGCGAATCAATGATCGGCAGTCAGCAACGAATTCTGGTGACTGGTAAATCAAAGAAAAACCCAAATCAATTGGCTGGACGTACTGAATGTAACCGCGTTGTTAATTTTGACGGTCCGGAAAATCTGGTTGGCCAGTTCGTTACGGTACAGATTAACGAGGCCCTGCCTAATTCATTGCGCGGCCGGCTCGCCGAAGAGTGTCAGGTTACTGTTTAAGATGACTGCTCCCGATAAAGAAATTACTGTTCCGCGCGAATTGCACGGTCAACGAATCGATGCGGTATTAGCCCAGCTGATACCGGATTATTCTCGTTCCCAGCTTACAAATTGGCTTAAGCAGCAAAAAATTACCGTTAATAATCGCTTGCTGAAACCCAAAGACAAGGTAAATGGCGGTGAAACTATCCAATTTGCCGTTGATTTTGGCAATCTGGATAATAAAATGGAGTCTTGCCAACCAGAAGATATCCCGCTTGATATTGTTTATGAAGATGAATTTCTTCTGGTAATTAATAAACCAGCCGGCCTGATTGTACATCCTGGCGCTGGCAATCCCGCGCATACACTGGTAAATGCCTTGCTCCATCACAGCCCTTCCCTGCAACAGATTCCCCGTGCCGGCATCATCCATCGTCTTGACAAAGATACAACTGGTTTGCTGGTTATCGCCAAAACACTGGCAACACACACCAGTCTTGTCCGCCAGATGCATGATCGGGAGATACAACGGCGTTATATTACTCTGGTACAAGGTCATCTTGTTTCCAGCGGCACTATTGATACTTTTTACGGCAGACACCCGCGTAACCGCTTGAAAATGGCTGTCTGCGAACATGGCCGGGAAGCAATTACCCATTATTTCATCAAAAAGCATTATCAGGCATTCACTTTATTAGATGTTCAGCTGGAAACCGGACGTACTCATCAAATCCGAGTACACATGGCCCATATTAATCACCCGGTAATTGGCGATCCACTCTATGGCAGAGTTCGTTTTCCTCGTGAAGCGGCTCCTGAACTGATCAATGCTTTGCAAAATTTCCGAAGACAGGCTCTACACGCTCATACCCTGGCGCTGGTTCATCCCGAGACCGCCGAGCACTTGACTTTTGAGGGCGCTTTACCGGATGATTTCCAGACCTTGTTAACTTGTCTGGATACCTATCTTGTTTGATTTACCTGCGAACTGGCCTGCTCCGGCCAACGTCAGAGCTTTGACGACCACTCGGCAGCATGGCGTTAGTCAGGGCAATTATGCCAGTAATAACCTTGGGCTGCATGTTAATGATAATGCAGAACACGTATTCGCTAACCGTGCTTCAGTGATTCAGCGGTTAACATTGCCATCGCCGCCTGCCTGGCTTGATCAGATTCATTCAACCAAATGTGTTTTGCTTGAACAGGACAATGAGCGGCAGGCAGATGCAGCCATCACGCGAAGCGCCGGAAATGTCATTGCTATTATGACTGCAGATTGTCTGCCCATTCTATTATGCAATCGGCAAGGCACTGAAATTGCTGGTATACATGCCGGCTGGCGCGGTTTGGTCAATGGCATTATTGAAAATACCCTGACCCGGCTCTACAGTAATGCAAGTGATATGATCGCCTGGATTGGTCCATCTATTTGCGGAAAATGCTACGAAGTGGGTGATGATGTGCGCAATGCCTGTCTCAACCATTATGCTTTCGCCGCTGATTATTTTATGCCGCATGGTAATAAATGGCTTGCGAATATGCCTGCAATTGCTGAAGCCGTACTTAAGCAAAATGGCATTGGATCGGTATACCAGTCAGGCGCCTGCACATTTGAAGAGATTAATCACTTTTATTCCTACCGCCGCGACCAACAAACAGGTAGAATGGTATCGCTGATTTGGTTTAATTAAAAACAGGATTTACCTATGCAGACAAATTTACGTTCACTATTCAGCGGCGCTCTATTAGCCTTATGCTCTGTGTCATTCGCAGCTGAGACGCCGCAAGCCCAGCCTACCCTGGCCCCTATTCTGAAACAAGCCATGCCTGCTATTGTTAATATTGCAGTCCAGGGCGTTATCCAGGCTCCTGCTATTGCTCCGCAATCAGAAGAGGATGAAGGAGAAGAAGCGCAGGATCACTCGCAACTTGTTCCTGAGAAACCTCGCAAATTTCAAAGCATCGGCTCAGGTGTTATTATCGACCCCAAAAATGGCATTGTTATTACTAATGATCATGTCATCCGAAATGCAACATCCATTACTGTGACTCTCAATGATGGCCGACGGTTAAAAGCCAAAATGATCGGCAGCGACAGTGAAACTGACCTGGCAGTCTTGAAAGTCGAAGCCAAAAATCTGAAAAGTCTGCCTATTGGCGATTCTGATAAAGCAGAAGTCGGTGATTTTGTTGTGGCAATTGGTAACCCGTTTGGTCTGAACAGCTTTGGTAACAGCCAATCTGCTACCTTCGGAATTATCAGTGCCATGCAACGCAGCGATTTAAATATCGAAGGCGTAGAAAACTTCATCCAGACTGATGCCGCGATTAATCCCGGCAACTCAGGCGGCGCTCTGGTTAATACCAAGGGCGAACTGATTGGAATTAACACTGCCATCATTTCCCCTTATGGCGGAAATGTGGGTATCGGCTTTGCTATTCCTATTAATATGGCTAAAGAAGTTGTCGTACAATTAATTAAATATGGCTCTATTCACCGCGGCCTGATGGGAATCTATGTTCAACACCTCACCCCTGAACTTGCTCAGGCCATGGGTTACAATGAGAACACACAAGGCGCATTAGTTTCACAGGTTAATGAAAACTCCCCGGCAGAACGCGCTGGTCTGAAACCTGGCGATATTATTACCCAGATTAACAATACTAAAATTACCCAGGCAACGCAGGTAAAAACAACTATTGGCCTGTTACGCGCCGGCAGCGATGTCAAACTTGTTGCCCTTCGGGATGGTAAAACCCTGACATTAAATTCGGTAGTTACTGATCTTAAAAAACACGAGCAGCAATTACAGGCGCTTAACCCCTTCCTTTACGGTCTGGCATTGAAAAATTTCGAGCAAGATTCGCCGCTCCATGGCCATATCACTGGCGTACAAGTAGTCGGCGCTTCTGAAAACAGCGCAGGCTGGAGAGCCGGTTTACGTCCGGGCGATGTGATTATCAGCGCGAATAAACAATCTACCTCCAATGTGAAATCATTGCAGACAATCGCGCAGCAGAAAAAACCTCAGCTTTTACTGCAGGTTCTGCGAGGAACTGGTGCACTGTATATATTGGTGATCTAGGATGAATGAATGTTGGGTCTAACGACCCATATCCGTTCGGCCTGAGGAAAATGCGAAGCATTTGTCTCGAAGGCTTGGCACCGTGCCACAGGCTTCGAGACAGCGCTAAAGCGCTTCCTCAGCCCGAACGGTTTTTTGAAACGGGTACATTAATTCCTTTTAAACATTAACCATCTTCTGCCGAACACTTGGCAAACATTCCGGATAATTTTTCACTATAAAATTAACCAGCTTTTCACGTACTTCACAACGGAGATCCCAAGCTACTGAAGGACTTTTGGCGCTGCATAAAATACGTAACTCCATGACTTCCGCTTTTAAATCGCTAACCTGAATTGTGCTTACGTTCCCATCCCATAATTGAGTATTTTGTAATATATTTTTAAATTCATTACGAAGTTCATTAACTGGTAACGTGTAATCTGCATAAAGATAAACCACCCCAATCAGATTAGAAGATTGCTCACGGCTCCAGTTTTGAAACGATTTTTCCAGAAAGTAATTTGTGGGCAATACCAGGCGGCGCCAATCCCAAAGCTTGACAATAACATGGCGAAAATTGATTTCCTCTACGGTACCGAATTCATTTTCTACTACCACAGCATCACCAATTTTAATTGGCTGGGTCAAAGCAATTTCAAGGCCGGAAAACAAGCTGGTTAATGAGCGTTGCGCAGTAAAAGTCAGTAGTAAACCGATAACACCTGCTGTAGTTAATACGCTAGCGCCCAGCGCACGGACATTATCAAATAACATCAGGATGGCGCCCAAAGTCAAAATCACAAGCAGCGCATAAGCAATACGTTTTAAAATCAGTATTTGGGTATACATTTTCCGGGCTGTCAGCTCGCCCGCTGTTTTGGCTGTGTAGTAGTGCAAAATCAACTGCTCGGCAATATTAATCAACTTAAACAAAATCCAGGATATTGCACTGATAATTAAGATCCCACTGGCTTTCTCCAATAAAAATGACAGTTCTTCCGGGAGTCCGAGATAAGGTAAAACTGCGTTAATAATAATTAACAGTAAAACGGTTTTAATAACAGTCGAAATGAATGGTAAAATAATATTTGTGATCTCATGATGACTGAAATAAGAAGTGCGCATTAAATAATTAGTGGATTTATTGATTATACGAATAAACAGCCAGTAAATACTCAACGCAAATCCAAACCATGATACAAAATTAACCAGCAAATTTAGCCTCGGTTTATTTTCAAAATGGTAAAGATAAATAAGATAATTATTATAAAAATAATTTGCTGAAATTATTATTAATAACCCCATTAATGGCGGTAAAATTAATTTTATAGCCTGATTATTTAATGCCGGACTTGTTTTAAACACCATAATTGTACCTCTTTGATGATAATAAGAGCATCAATTATAGTGAAATAATGAGACATCCATTGTCAATAATATTGTGACAAATAGTTTTATTAAAGGAGTGTTGGGCTTCACAGCCAACACTCCTTTTAAAACGATAATTCCACAGGTACCGCATCAAAATAGCATTTAATCATCGTTTCACTGATGTCTTCCAATCTCTTAGGCTGCCAGCGCGGTGATTTGTCTTTGTCTACCAGCAAGGCGCGTATCCCTTCATAAAAATCATGTCCAGCCATAAAATGGTTAACCAGACGATAATCCATGATCAGACACTCAGCCAGCGAGAGTTTTTTTGCCCGCTGAAGCTGTTCGCAGGTCACTGCCATACTGAGCGGCGACTTTTGCTGTATGGTCCGGCTTATGTTAATTGCCCATTCATCCTTACTGGCAGCCAGCTTCTCCGCAATCGTCCTGGCGTTGCTTTCAGAAAAATAATGATTAATATTATCCATTGCATTCAATATCGGCGCCTGTTGTGCCGGTTGAGAAAACTGATTCAAAAATTCGCTGACGCGCTTATGGGCATCACTGGTTAAATCCAGTGCGACCAGACCAGTAACTACCTCAGCCAGGCTTTCTGAATCAATGCAATGTCTGACCAACCCAAGGGCTAATGCATCCTGATTATTTAATCGATTTCCGGTCAACCCGAGATAATTCCCGCTTGCGCCAGGGCAGCGAACCAAGTGATAACTCGCGCCAATATCAGGAAACAGACCGATCCCCGTTTCAGGCATGGCAAAAACAAAGTTCTGCGTTGCAACCGGATGCGAACCATGGAGAGAGATTCCAACCCCTCCCCCCATAGTAATGCCGTCCATTAAAGCAATATAAGGCTTGTTATAATGATGAATACAAAGATTCAAACGGTACTCATGCCAGAAAAATTGCAACTGTTGCGGATCTTTTGCCTGTCCAGCATCGTATATTCGCCGGACATCGCCGCCGGCACAAAAAGCCTTGCCAGGCTCAGCCTGAATAATTACTGCATGAACAGTTGAGTCATCCTGCCATTGCAGCAATTGCGCCTGCATGGCCTGAATCATTGCAAGCGTCAATGCGTTCAAAGCCTGTGGACGCGCCAGCGTAATGATTCCCAGATGATGTCTTCGTTCAAAAACTATATCCATCAATCAGGCTCCTTTAAATTGCGCTTTACGCTTATTTAAAAAAGCGTCTACCCCTTCATTTTTGTCAGCGGTAGCGCAGGCCATTGAAAAATGAACCGCTTCCAGATGCAAGGCATCAGGCAACGTCAGATCGTAACCGCGATCTATCACTTCCATGGTGCTGGCAATCGCAATGGGCGCCATATCAAGAATTGTTTGTAAAATATTTTCTCCCTGCTCGATTAAAGCCTCGGGTTCGAACACTTGCGTGACTAATCCCCAATTTAAAGCGGTTTCAGCGTTAATGAAACGTCCGGTCAGGCATAGATCAAGCGCCCTTCCCTTACCAACAAGCCTTGCGAGCCGCTGTGTGCCGCCATAACCGGGAAGTACGCCCAGTTTTACCTCTGGTTGACCAAACTGTGCTGTTGTTGCAGCAATCCGAATCGTTGCCGCCATTGCCAATTCACAACCGCCGCCAAAAGCAAAACCATTAATCGCAGCCAGCGATGGTTTGCCTAATGTTTCCAGTTTACGGAAAATCCCCTGGCCCTGACGAGCAAACTCATAGCCAGTCTGGGCATTGCATTCCGCCAGGCGTGAGATATCAGCGCCGGCACAAAATGCTTTACCCGCACCTGTTAAGAGAATTGCCTTGATTTTGTTATCGCTAGCCGCCTGGGTAAAAATTTGATCCAGGCCATTTAATACATCATTGTTCAGTGCATTTAATTTATCTGGCCGACTTAAAGTAACCCGTAAAATTCCCAGGCTGTTAAGATCTTGTTCTATTACACTCATTCTTTTGCTCCTGCTAGTCGATTAAATATTCACTGTCCAATGCGGTTTTAGCGATAATTTCACGCATAATCTCATTTGTGCCTTCCAGAATCTGATGGACCCTGAGATCACGAAACAAACGTTCAATCTGGTAATCATGCAGATAACCATAACCGCCATGCAACTGCATTGCTTTATCGCTGATTTTGAATGCAGTATCAGTAGCCAGGCGTTTTGCCATGGCGCAGTACATAGGCGCTTTGCTATCATTTTTATCCAATGCATCGGCAGCGCGGTACACCATTAAACGGGCTGCTTCGAATTCGGTTAGCATATCTGCAAAATAAAAACGCAAAGCCTGCATTTGCGTCAGCGGCTTGCCGAATTGTTCTCGTTCACGCATGTAGTTGCTGGTCAGGCGTAAACAGGCCAGCGCTCCGCCTAATGAACAAGAGGCAATATTAACTCGTCCGCCGTTTAATGCGGTTAACGCAATTTTAAAACCAGTTCCCTCATCACCGACTCGATTGCTGACTGGAACCCGGCAATTTTCAAAAAACAGCATTGCCGTAGGCTGGCTGCGCCATCCCATTTTCTTTTCCAATTTCCCAAAACTGAGTCCAGGGGTGTTTTTTTCAACCAATAGGCAGGAAATACCATGATGAGTCTCATCGCCAGTTCTTACCATACATAAATAAGCATCGCTTACCGGTGCGCCAGAAATAAAAGCTTTGGTACCATTGATGACATAATGATCACCGTCCACGACCGCCCGGGTTTTTAACGCAGCGGCATCTGATCCTGACCAAGGTTCAGTCAGACAGTAACTTGCAAGCGCCTGCATTGAAGTCAGGCGCGGCCCCCATGCCGCTCGCAAGCCCTCATCAGCGAAGCGGTCAATCAGTGTGGCCACCATGTTATGAATTGAAAGATAAGCGCTGGTTGTAATACAGCCTGTGGACAGTTGCTCAAAAATCAGGGCTGCATCTAATCGTGACAAGCCGGCACCGCCAATATCCTCGGCAGCCACTATCCCTGCCATACCTAATTGCGCAGCTTCCTTAAGCGTCTCAACAGGAAAATGGCTCTGTTCATCCCATTTTTCCGCATTCGGCGCTAATCTGTTACGGGCGAATTCAGCGGCCATTTCCTGGAAAGCCAAATGTTCCTCATTTATTTTAAAATCCATAATTCTTTCCTTAGCGTCTTGCCATTGAAAATATATTATTGCCAATTTTTAGCGTTCATGAAATACAAAAAGCAAAAAACTCATGGAAACGGCACTGAACACACTATTTATTGAATCATGCAAACCGGCAGGATTGCATCTTCCACGACCGGCAGCTGCTTAACCTTAATTTGCCAGTGTTCTGCTAGCTCGCTTTTGATTCTATTAATTTCTCTTTCCCCAAAGCCATGGGTTATAAAATATGCTTTTCTCAAAAGTTCCTTAATAATGTATTGCTCACGCTCGTTAAGATCATGGTTTGATGCATGGTAATTTAGAATGGCGCCAACAATGTCGCGGATAGACTTGGCACCGGCAATCGCCGACCTTAAGTCTTGCGTTGATTGCTGTAAGGGGAACGTACTGGTTTTATAAGAAAATATACAATCATAGCCCCCTTTTAAATAGATGTAATTAAAAGCCATGGCCATTTCACTTTTAAAATTTTTCAAGTGAACCGCAACGCGTGTTAGCGTAGCTTGATGTATTCGTTCGCGCTGGTTATCATGCAGCTGCTCAGGCTCATCTAATTTAATAGAGACATAGCCAAGATAAGTTTCACTTCGGATTTTTAATTCCCATAAAACTGCATCATACAGAGACATAAATCGATTCTTATACTCTCCAAACGGAAGAGGAATAGCGTTATAAAAGCGCCAGGCCTCTGTTGCCAGAACATCAGAAAAATAGTTACATTTCAGCAGCATCACTAACAAATGACCTTCTGAAGTGCGGGATGCTACTAAGCAATCGCATAGAACCGCGTTTTGATCCGGCATTACACGAAACACCGCTTTTAAATCCGGTACATTTGGGTAGGATTTGTTTACAGCATCTCTTACACAAGCGGTAAGCCCATCCACCCAATCTTTGGAGGAACCGCGTTTAAATAAATATTGTTCAGAATCTGTTAATTGCAGGCGTGGCGTTAAACAGTAAATCATTACCTTTGAGCCTTTATCGATTATTAAGCTGTTCACTGTTGTTTTTAACGAAGTAAAGGCAGTATAAAACCCTGCACCAATATCAAAATTATTCCCAGCCAAATCAAGTATTTCTAATACAGGCTGTTTTAAACCGGCTAATAAGTCGCTGAACTGCGAGGGGGTAAGCTTTTCCAGTTGATTATTAGCCAATGACAGTTTACGGATGTCAGGGTGTAAAGAGGGAATGGCATTGATAAAATCCGGTTCCTCGCCAAGCTGGTTATGTGCCAGATCAACATCAGTTACCCACTCAGGCACAGCTCCAAACACCTGAACTATTGCCTCTGGGGGGTTAAATTTACAGTTATTGATAATTAAAGATTTAATACGTTTATGCAAGCTCGGTAAACCAGTAATTAAATTTCTGGTTTCGTCCGGGTTTAAATCATAACCATCAAGTATGAGCGCTGTGATCCGATGAGGTATGTTTTCAACCAGTTCTTTAAACGATACTTGCGGATGGGAAAAAACATCGCCAGTTAAATTCAGGGAGTTCGCTGGTGTTTTCAGGGAACGAAGATGCTCAAGAATAACTTCTTTACTCCATAACCCGTTAACAATAAATTGTCCGTTTGACATTAATATTCCTTTGTTATTATATCACGGGCTATTATTATAGATAATGACATTTATATCAACATATTAAGCAGATGATAGCCAATTACCCAGGCAGAATTTATAATTCTTTCCTTAGCGTCTTGCCGATGAAAATGATATTATTGCCAATTTTTAGCGTTCGTGAAATACAAAAAGAAAAAACACATGGAAACCGTCGCAAAACCCGCTATTTTAGGTAAACAACCCGCACAGGCATTAAAGAAATTTTTTGGTTATGATGCTTTTCGCGGCCTGCAGGAAGGCATTATCAATGATGTGATTGCCGGTGAAGATTTATTAGTGCTGATGCCCACCGGCGGCGGAAAATCGCTTTGCTACCAGATACCTGCTTTAATCAGACCCGGCGTTGCCATTGTGGTATCGCCCCTGATCGCCTTAATGGAAGATCAGGTTGCTGCCTTGAAATTGCAGGGTATCCGTGCCGCCTATTACAACTCTACCCTGTCCAGTGAAGAATCAAGACACGTTCTGGCGCAATTACATAATGAACAGCTGGATTTGCTCTATATTGCCCCGGAAAGGCTGGTCAACCCGGCGTTTATTGAACGCCTTAACGAATGCCGGATAAGTCTTTTCGCCATTGATGAAGCACATTGTATTTCCCAGTGGGGGCACGATTTCAGGCCGGAATACGCTGAGCTTGGCCGTTTAAAACAGGCGTTTCCTGACACGCCGGTTATTGCCCTGACTGCAACGGCTGACAAGCAGACCCGGGTTGATATAGTCGCCAAATTAAATTATCAGCCCAAAGTATATCTGGCATCTTTTAACCGCCCCAATATTCACTATCAGGTAGTTGCCAAAAACAATCCGTTCAAACAACTGCTGCGGTTTTTACAAAATCAGAATGGTCAGGCAGGCATTGTTTATTGTGGAACCCGCAATACGGTCGATACCGTTGCCGAACGGCTGCGGAATGAAGGCATCAATGCACGAGCCTATCATGCCGGACTGCCTCATACTGAACGCAAGGAAGTACAATCATTATTTCGTTATGATCGGGTTGAGATTGTAGTCGCTACTATCGCGTTTGGAATGGGTATTGATAAGCCTAATGTCCGCTTTGTCGTTCATTATGATTTGCCAAAGACAATCGAAAGTTATTATCAGGAAACCGGCCGAGCCGGCCGTGATGGACTGCCGGCACGGGCGTTATTGCTTTATGATCCTGCAGACAGCGCCCGTTTACGCAGCTGGGTTAATGATATCAATGATTTAACAAAACAACGCATAGAATCAAGCAAGCTTAACCATATGGTTGCATTTGCCGAAGCAAGCCATTGCCGCCGCCAGATTCTGTTGAATTACTTTGATGAGTCCAGTGAAACAGCCTGTTCTTATTGCGATATATGCGACAGTCCGCCGGTTACTCATGATGCGACCGAAGACGCTCAGAAATTTTTATCCTGTATTTATCGCCTAAAACAAAATTATGGTTTTGCTTACACTATTGATGTTTTACGCGGCTCAAACGCAGACAAAATCAAACAGGCTGGCCATGATAAGTTAAGCACTTACGGCATCGGTAAAAACCAGTCAGCGGCCTATTGGAAACAATTAGGCTGGCAATTAATTCATCGTGAGTATTGTTATCAGGATTTAAATCATTTTAATGTTTTGCGGTTATCAGAAAAAGCAATTATGGTCTTAAAAGGTCAAGAGACCGTAATGCTAGCCATACCAAAAACTGAACTGTTAGAAAAGCCGGTCAAGGTTAAAGAAAAAGGCAAGCCGACACCAACTGATGATCCGTTATTTAATGAATTAAGGATTTTACGGCGAAAAATTGCTGACGAGGAGAATAAACCGCCGTTTATGATTTTCAGCGACAGCACGCTTTATGATATGGTTTATAAAAAGCCGCGAACACTGGATGAAATGCTTGATGTCTCCGGGGTTGGGCAGCATAAGCTCAGTCATTATGGTCAGCAGTTTTTAGACGTGTTGTTACGGCAAAAAGCGGATGTTTGACGTGAGATTGTGTGTTGGGCTTTTCAGCCCATAGCCGTCAAGCTAAGCCCCGATTCCTACGTGCCGCGGCTTGTCCGCGGCATCCATTGGATACTAAATTACGCACTCTGCATCATGGATACCGCGGACAAGCCGCGGTACGTAGGGAATTAGTTTAGTATAAAAATGTACAAAATTCCTTAGCTTGACGGCCATGGGCTTTACAGCCCAATCTACGCTGGTTTTAATTTTAACAGTTCAAATTATGGTAGAGATTCCTGGGCTTTGGCAATTGCCTTGCTAATCGACTTTGCCTCTTTACTGTCTGGCGGAAGCTGGATTAATAATCTGCGCCAATACTCCACTGCTTCGGAAAAATCCTTTCTGTCGTAAGCATCCATAGCCAGCATGGCCAGGGCATCAGGTTGCTTCTGATTAGCCTGCAGTATTTTTTTAATAATGCTTCTTATTTCATCATTAAATTGCTGCTGGTTAAGCTGCCACAGGCTTTGGGCATAATTGACTGCCGTTGCCTCATCTTCGGGTTTCAATCGCATCGATGTAGCAAAGGCTTCGCTTGCCTGTTGCCATTTACCTTCACCGGCATAAAGACGGCCAAGCAAGTACCATCCTTTAGCGCTAGCCGGAGTATTGTCCAGGCGTTGGCGTAATCGATTGATTAACTCATCAGGCGATTTCATGTTCGCCATAATCGCTCGCGCTTTCTCCCGCTGTGCCAATACGGTCTGATACTTCATCCAGGCTGGCCAGGAACCCCATTGGGCGTAGGCTGCAATGAGGAAGGCTGTCAACAATGGCATTACCCAAAGCGCTTTAGCAATTTTCCGCCTGAATGGATACAGGATAAGCGTACCGGCAATAATCCCCAGGCAACCCAAACCGGCTGGTAATAATAAATAAGTCATGTTTTAACCCGCTTCTGACATGTCCGCCAGAAAATTAACAGCCCAAGCAGTAAAAATACCCCAGGCCCAAACCATAACAAGCCAGTTAATGCCTTCACCGGCGGCTTGAAAAGAATAAAATCACCGTAACGCGCGGTCAGATATTGGATAATTTCCGTATCACTCTGGCCTTCCTTAACCATGCTATATACCTGGGCACGCAGATCTTTGGCCAAGCCAGCATTAGAGTCCGCCAGATCCTGATTTTGACAGACCAGACAACGAAGTTCTTTCAGTAAATGATCAAACTGTGCCTGCTGTTTTGCCGTATCGAGAGGATAAAGGCTTTCGGTCCAGCCTGGCTGAATAAAAAACATTGTCAGTAACAGCAATAAAACTCTCATGACCGCTCCTGTAACTCTTTGATTCTGGGCGCAAAGTCTCTTTGCCAGACGTCTTTGCTCAAAATACCGACATGGCGGAACCGGATCACACCCTGTTTGTCGATTAAAAATGTTTCCGGCGTTACATAAACACCCAGGTCAATCGCGGCGTTGCCCTTGCTATCTTCGCCTATTGCCCGATAGGGGTTTCCCCACTCTTGCAACCATTGTAAGGCATTATTTCTATCATCTTTATAATTTAACCCAAACACCGGCATGCCGCTTTTTGACAGCTGTAACAGAAAAGCCTGCTCTTCGATGCAGGCTTCACACCAGCTTGCCCAGACATTGAGTATGCTGATTTCACCCCGCAGTGATTCTGAGGTGAAAATCTGTTTGGGGCCTGTTAACACTGGCAAGCGAAACTCTGGTAAACGGTGACCTAGTTGAGTTGAAGGCAGCTTTTGCGGATCAAGCGATAACCCACGCCAGAACAGAGCTGCCAGAATGACCAACATGACTACCGGTATTGCACGCCAGAGATATTGTTTCATGTACTCACCCTGGTTCTATAATAACGGCGATCAGTCAAGGCTAATAATCCACCGGCAAGAATCAAAAAACCGCCGCCCCAAATCCAGCGAATAAACGGCTTATAGTACAGACGTACTGACCACGCAGTTTGCTGAAGCGGCTCACCGAGCGCGATATAAATATCACGCCAGGGATTTACATCGATTGCTGATTCAGTCATTGCCATCTTGCCGACATTATAAACCCGTTTTTCAGGATAAACAGTTTTGGTTGTATTGCCACGAGTAATAGTGAACACTGTCTGCGCGCCATCGTAATTAGGCCCTTGCAAAGACTGTTCTTTAACAAATTGTATCGTGTAACCTGCAAGCGCGGTTTTGTTACCCGGCGCCAGTTTTACATCGTCCTGAATACCGTATCCGTTTGAAACAGTAATACCAATTACGGTAACAGCAACCCCGCAATGCGCCACAACCATGCCGAACATGGACTGGCTTAAACTGCTCCATCCGCCCTGCCGTACTTTTACGAAGATAAACATCAGCATGGACAGCAACAACCAGGCAGCCAGCGTTAAACCCAGCACCGTATACCAGTTTATTGCGTTAGCAGAAACCACAACAATAATGACTGGTAAAATAATGCTTACAGCAATCAGGGGCATCAAACGTTTAATAACTCGCCCCAGATTATCGCTTCGCCATTTCAGATGAATACCAAGACCCATCATAATCAAAACTGGAATCATCAACGGCACAAACACTGTATTAAAATAGGGCGCCCCAACGGAAAGCTTGCCCAAACCAAGCCCATCAATCAGCAGCGGATAAACAGTCCCCATTAATACTGTCAGCATAATGACGGTCAAAAATACATTATTCAGCAGCAAAGCGCTCTCGCGCGAAATCAAGCCTGGATTTTCCTGTTGCTGCAGATTATGAGCGCGAGCAGCAAAAAGCAGCAACGATCCGCCGATAACGGTTAATAAGTATGCCAATATGTAACTGCCGCGCAGCGGATCAACAGCGAAAGCATGAACCGAAGTCAAAACCCCGGAGCGAACCAGAAAAGTTCCAATCAAACTCAGTGAAAAAGCGGTAATTGCCAGGAGTACAGTCCAGGCCAGAAACTGACGGCGTTTTTCACTCACCGCCAGCGAATGGATAAGTGCAGTACCGACGAGCCAGGGCATAAAAGAAGCATTTTCTACCGGGTCCCAATACCACCAGCCGCCCCAGCCCAGTTCACGATATGCCCACCAGCTACCGAGAGTAATACCTGCGGTAAGGCAACACCAGGCAGCAAGCGTCCACGGCCTTGTCCATTTTGCCCAGGCCGGTTCAAGCCGGCCTAGCCATAATGCAGCAATAGCAAAAGCAAAAGCGACTGCAAAGCCGACATAGCCCATATAAAGCATAGGCGGATGAAATAAAAATCCAAGATCCTGCAGTAACGGGTTAAGATCGCGCCCTTGAGTATCCAGTACTTCAAACTGCCTCGCAAACGGGTTTGAAGTCGCAAGCAAAAACAGGATAAACCCTATACTCAATGCCCCCAATATAATCAGAACCCGTGTTTTGAATGACTGCTCAATATTGGAGCTTAAAAAGCACACTGCCAGCATCCAGGCACTCAATATAGCAACCCAAAGCAACATCGAGCCTTCATGCCCGCCCCATACCGCGCATATTTTATAAAACCAGGGTAAAGAGATACTGGAATTGGTTAACACGTAAATGACGCTGAAATCGTTAGTAATAAAACATACGGTCAGACAAAGCCAGGCTATCGCAATAAAGACAAACTGACCGACGACATACACAGGCGCCGCCTGAATCAGGGTTTGGCTATTTTTTTTCAAACCAACCATTGGTACCACCACTAACAGGCAGGAAAACACCAAAGCGGCAATTAATGAAAATAACCCAAGTTCCGCAATCATGATATTTTTCCTGTCTTGCGTAAGGCATCTTTAACCTGCGGCGGCATGTAATCGGCATCATGCTTGGCCAGTACTTCACTGGCTTTAAAATGGCCGTTATCTGTCATTTGCCCGGTCGCTACTATTCCCTGCCCTTCCCGAAACAAGTCCGGCAAGATACCGTTATAATTCACGATTAAAGTATGATCAAAATCGGTCAATGCAAATTGCACCGCCAAACTGTCCGCACTACGCTGAACACTGTTTTTGACAACCATTCCGCCTAAACGGATAGTCTGATTGTTTTGAACTTCACCCTTGGCAATCTGGGTCGGGGTATAAAACAGGCTGATGTTCTGGCGCAAGGCATACATTACCAGTCCACTGGCTAATCCAAGAACAGTCAGAATAAACAGCAGTAAACTCAATTTGCGTCTGCGAACCGGATTCATCATTGTTTTTTAAACCATTGTTGCAATCGTTTTATTGTACTCTGGCGTTGAAGCCTGATTCCCAGTAAATTCATAACCAGCACTACCGCTACTAACCCATATGCCGGCCAAATGTAAATTGAATAACCACCCATAGCAAGACAGTTTAAAATTTTGGTCACAATTGTCCCCCTTCATATATTTTTCTTACCCAGTTTTGCTTTTTCTCTCGAATTAACAAAGTGTTGCCAGCCCGGTGCAAAATCAGCCAGAAGCAATATAAAGCAAAGCCTGTGAGCGTAAGAAGCAAAGGATAAAGCATCGGTAAAGCAATTTTGGGTTTGGCAAAGGCAGTGAGGGTTGCGCCCTGATGCAAGGTATTCCACCAGTAAACTGAATAATGGATTATCGGCAAATCAATAACACCAACCAATGTCAGTAAAGCGACAGCTTTATCTGACTGATTACGGCCCTGAAAAGCGCTGTTGACAGCCATAATTGCGGCATATAAAAGCAAAAGCACTAATTCCGATGTCAATCTGGCATCCCAAACCCACCAGGTTCCCCACATTGGTTTACCCCACATACTGCCTGTTAGCAGTGCAATAAACGCCATACTCGCCCCTATCGGCGCACTGGCACTCAATATCAATCCGGCAATTTTAATTTGCCATACAATAAGCAATAAGGCGCAAAAAGTCATTAGCGAGTAGATTGCCATCGACATAAACGCCGCTGGAACATGAATATAAATTATCCGAAAGGCATCACCCTGCTGGTAATCAGGCGGGGCAAAAAATAATCCCCAAACCATACCAGTCAGCAATAACGCTATTGCAGCTATCCCTAAACAGCGTAACCAGGACTGGGTAAGCCTGAAAAATGATTTTGGCGATGCCATTTGATATAAAAATTTCCACATCGGAAAGATAACTACCAGAAAAAAAACGGTGATTTTACCATGCATTAATCCGCAAGGCCAATGCGAATAATACCCGTGATGGCAAATGGTAAAAAAGCCGTTGCAATTAATGAAAAAGCCGCAAGCAGGCAAAGATAACCGGAAACGATCCCCCCCTGCAACTGGATACTGATTACCCCGCTGCCAAAAATCAGAACCGGCAGCGATAACGGCAACAGAATTAACGCCATAAATACGCCGCGTTGCTGAACGCCCGTTCCAAAAGCCGCCGCCAGTGCGCATAATGAAAATAACGCCGGCGTTCCAAGCAATAAAGCGGCAATCAACACTAATGTAGTCTGCCAATTGAAATGAAACAGAATTGCAAATAGCGGACAAAACAGGATAAGCGGAATAATTGTCATCACCCACTGCGCGAGAATTTTGGCGCTGATGACAAGATTCAGCGACGGGGCTGAAACCAGCCATTGTTCAATGATACCATCATCATAATCCTGCTGAAACAAACGTTCGGAAGCCAGTAAAATAGCCAGCAGAACAGCCATCCAGATTAGCCCGGGCGCAAAATATTGCAATAAACTGTTATTTGCCGGGATAGTCAGCGGAAAAAAAACAATAACCATAATAAAAAACAGAATCGCATTAACAAGCAGACGCGGTTGTCTTATCTGAGTGAGAAACTCTCTATGCAACTGGCGCACAAAGCACTGACGGGCAGTGATCATAATACATACTCCATACAATCAGCCAATTCCTCTGGCAGATCCTGATGTGATGTCATTACGATCAATCCCCCCTTTTGCAAATGATTTAACAGACATCCGCTGAGCAGTGTTACCGACTGCTGATCGAGGGCAACCAGCGGCTCATCCAGCAGCCATATTAAAGCATCAGTCATTGCAATCCGTAACAATGCCGCCCGCCGCCTCTGGCCTGCCGAAAGCTGGTAACAAGGTTTATCAGCCAAGGGCAGCAGATTGAAATTAATCAACCAACGCTCGATATATTGCCTGTCAGTACAGTGCCAATCGAAATAGCAATTTTCTCTTATGGTCAGGTGCAGATTAAGTCCTGGTCTATGACCTACATAACAAACCAGTTTTTGATACGCAGGCAAATTATCCCTGATCACCTGCTGACGCCATACAATTTCACCGCCTGCAGGTTCCAGCAATCCAGCCAACAGCCGAAGCAAAGTAGTTTTCCCTGCTCCGTTTCCACCGCGCAAGTGTAATAATTGGCCTGCATTGATGCTGAATGAAATATTACTCAGCATTGTTTGCTCAGGATAATCAAATGACAGGTTGCGGACTTCAAGCATTGCGATGAATTTGTAATAAAAATGCGAGCCTATAGCGATTTTATCTGATTGGCAAGCTTTAATATTAAGCTTCGTTTCGTAAAAAATTCAATATGGGTTGATCTAATGATAATACTAATATTGAAATATATAATACATAGTACTATACTACAGTGTAACAAATGTAATGGAAATTGATTTGAAACATTATAAAATAAAAAAATTTACACGCGAGGCAAAAAAGGAATTGGTTAACGATGCTCTTTTAATAGATACCATAAACGATTTTTTGAATTTGGATACACAGAACCAAAATCAATATTCGTTAGGTTCAGGACTATATAAGCTTAGACTTGCAACTAAGGAAGGGAGAGGAAAAAGCGGCGGCTCAAGAACCATTCTTGCCTATAAAGCAAATAATAAAATAATTTGGCTACATTTGTTCTCAAAAAATGAAAAAGGTAACGTCACTGCAAGTGAGCTAAAAAAACTAAAATTATTGTCCACTATTTTACTAAACCTTTCTGAAACTGATATTCAGAGCATGATTAATATGGGCGAGCTGTTGGAGGTAGATAAAAATGTCTAATTTACAAGATACCATTAATTCCATTGCTGAAGGATTACACCGGGCAGAGCTTATAGATATAAAAACGTTGCGGGAATTGAGCGTTCATGACTTGCCAGAATTAATTGAGTACACAGGCGAAGAAATTCAGCAAATACGCAAAAGACAAAAAGTAAGCCAGGCCGTTTTTGCCAAGTACCTCAACGTAAGCGCAGCCATGGTTCGTAGTCTGGAACAAGGTAAGCGCCATGCTCATGGGGCTATTTTAAAATTACTCAATATTGTTGATCGGCACGGAATTGAAGCATTAATTTAGCATGGGCTATAAAGTATAAAATGAAAAAAATGTTATAAATTTTCACCTGTTAAATTGGTAAATAATCAATTTAATTAAATCATCATCGCAAGGTGTTGCTCAATAAATCAAAGGGCTAAAAATTCAGATTTTCCCCATCATCAGGAATTCATCTTGTTTCGTTGAAAAAGTTGCATATATAAAACGCGTGAATCAGGCGGTGCGAGCAAGCCTTGACTCGTCCGCAGCCTCACAGACGATGTTTTACTCCACGCTTGGCGCACGGTTTGATCATGCCTTCCAGCCCAGCGATAATCTTGCGTTTAATCAAAAACTGCTGCTAGGCTGGCGTCATGCCTATCAGGCGATTACGCCGCAGCAATCGACCATGGCCTTCAGCAGCGGCAGTCTGGCTTTTCTGATTAGCGGCACCCCGGTTGCCAAAGATGCCCTGTTGCTTAATGGCAGTCTTGAAGTCACTCAGTTAGCCCGACATCTGCAATTAAGCCTTGCTTATGTCGGCGAATTCGCGCCCGATGTCAATGACAATGGTTTTATGGCTAAACTGGCCTGGCAGTTTCATTAAATAAGCAGGGTCTGTTGACATTTGAAGGCACGAGCATAAAATCACGATGCATTTCTATTTTGAGGATCCAGGATGAATTTTTTAAGCCAATATGGTTTATTTGCTTTAGAGGTATTTACGCTGGTTATCGCTGTCTTGCTATTGGTTGCCGGCATTCTGGCCATGGGTAAGAAGCCCCGCCCCAAGCTCGAAGTTGTTTCATTGAATAAAGATCTGGAAGCGATCAAGGAAAGGATGTGGGAAGAAATAAAAGGAAAAAAGCCTGAAAAAACCAAATTAAGCAAACAGGAAAAGAAAAAGGAAAAAGAAAAACCTTCACTTTATGTTATTGATTTCAATGGTGATATTAAAGCTTCACAAGTCGAGCAATTACGTGACTCAATCACTGCGGCATTGACAATTGCCAAACCGGAAGATGAAATTGTAATCCGGCTTGAAAGCCCTGGCGGTTCGGTTAATGGCTATGGCCTTGCCGCATCGCAATTGCAGCGTATCCGGGATCGCAATATCCCTTTAACGGTTTGTATTGATAAGGTTGCAGCAAGCGGCGGCTATTTAATGGCCTGCGTTGCCAACCAGATTGTCGCAGCCCCTTTCGCTTACATTGGTTCAATTGGCGTTGTAGCGCAATTACCCAATTTTCATCGTTGGTTAAAGAAAAACAATATTGATATTGAAATGTTAACTGCGGGTGAATACAAGCGCACCTTGACTATGTTTGGTGAAAACACTGATAAAGGCCGTGAAAAATTCCAGGAAGATCTGGAAAAAATTCATACGGCATTCAAGGATTATGTTCTAAAGTATCGTAAAGACATTGATATTAATGCTATTTCTACCGGCGAACATTGGCTGGCAATTGATGCTCATAATATGAAGTTGATTGATCTGATAAAAACCAGTGACGATTATCTCGCAGACAAAATGGCGGATTATAATGCGTTTGGAATTACCAGACATGTTAAACAATCTTTGGCAGATCGTTTATTGAAACCGGCTGCCAACATGCTGCAATCGCTACGTGCGGTTTGATTTTGTTGGGTCAAAATGACCCAACCTACGCTTTTTCCGCAACAACGATTAATTCTGAACCTTCATCGTCATTCAATTTCTCATTCACTACTTTGGCAACACAGGAATCAGACCAGACATTCAATGCCGTCTCCAGCATGTCGATTAAGGTATAAAATGGCAAGATAATTCCCATCAGAGTAATAGGTATATTCATGCTGGCTAACAGGCTCGCACTGAGGAAAAAACAGCCCATAGGCACACCGGCGTTACCGATGGCGGCAATAGTAGCTATGATCACCCACAATCCCATCATTGGCAGTGAAACAGCTATGCCATGGTTTTGCATTAAATAAATAACTGTGGCAAAAATAAACGCCGCGCAGCCATTCATATTAAGACTTGTGCAGAGCGGAAGGACAAAACGGCTGATTTCAGGCCTTACATTAAGATTTCTCTCAGCCGTTTCCATCGTCACGGGTAAAGTTCCAACTGAGGATTTTGAAAAGAAAGCAACCGATAATGCCGGTAACATGCCCTTCATTGCTGCAAACGGCCTGATGCCCTGGGTTTTCAGCCATAGCGGCAAGACGACAAAGCCCTGAATAAGGTTAGCCAGAACAATAATTAACAGATACTCCCCTATTCCCTTAATGGCCATTCCATGTTGCAGCTGTACCACTGTCGCAGTGATAAAACCGTAAAGACCTATTGGAATAATTGCAATTACCCAACCGGTAATTACCATTAACAGACTGTGCAATCCCTTAAAGAAAGCAGTAACTGCCTGTCGTGAGTCCGGATCAGGGATAAAGCGGATAGCAATACCAAAGACAATACCAATTAACAGAACGCCCATTACCTGATTTTCAATAAAGGGAGAAAGCATGGTTGTAGGAATCAGGCTGCTAATATGCTCAAAATAACTGAACTGCCCGGCTTTAGGCGCTTCCACATGCCGGTTAATCACCTCAACCATGCTGGGATGAATAAAGATATATAAAAGACAGCTAATCATCGCCGCAACCATGGTTGTTCCCAGCGTATAAGTCATAGACCGCCGCCAGACAGTACCCATAGTACCGTCAGTCTTATAGTTAGATAAGGTCACAATGATTGATAAAGCGATAATCGGCAAACTGATGCATTTGAAAATACGGATAAACAAATCAGAAATAAAAAGCCCGAAAGCCTGAATGAATCCTATGTTAGATAAACCGCTGGCAATACCTAGCAGGATCATTACTGAATATAAAAAGAAAGGATTAAGCCATAGCCTTGGTTGCCGCCTGGTTTGTGCGCACATAATTTTATACCTGTAAAATATGGATATTTGCAATTAAATCAAAGGGAAATGAAAAAGATTAGCAGCAACAACAGCGAGAACAATAATTAATGGAGGGAATAACGAAACTGTTGGCAGGATAATACGCACTATTCATTAGATATGCCTAATTATTGTTCAATGGGATATATATTTTATCATACAGGGATTTAAAAGCAAGCCAAAAAAATTTGTCGTCCCCGCGAATACGGGGAAGCTCTCGAAGGCCAAACCTACGCCAATTCGCTTTGTGTCTGCTTCAATCTGGCAATACGCGCAAACGCCTGCTCTATCCTGCTGACCGTAATCACGCCATCATTGACCAAATCAACGATTGTGTCAATCACTTCCGGAGCGCTAATCTCTCCCAGTTGATTGGCAATAATGACCATATCAGCGCCGGCATTAATAGTCATTGCCAATGCTTCTTTCAGCGGGTAATGATCACTTATAGCCTTCATTTGCAAGTCATCGCTGATAATGACGCCATCAAAACCCAATTGCTGACGTAGCAGACCTGATAAAATCGGTTTGGATAACGTTGCCGGCAGCCCGTCTGGATCAAGATTACGGTTAATGACATGCGCCGTCATTATCATGGCGGTAGCCTCATCAGACTGTGATAATGCCGTATAGGGAACCAGTTCATCTGCATCAAACGTATCGGTGACATCGACAAATCCAAGATGCGTGTCCCCGCTGGCGCTGCCATGGCCAGGGAAATGTTTATAGCAGCAGGTAATACCGAGATCAGCGAAAATTTTTACAAACTCGTTGGCATTTTTCACCACTTCCTGGCTGCCAGCGCCAAAACTTCTTCCTAAACGGCCAATAATGCCAGACTCGGTGGTTAAATTAAGATCGACAACTGGTGCAAAATTCAGGTTAAAACCAAGAAACTTTAAGGTTTCGGCCATTTCCAGCCAATACGCATGTTTTTGGCCTGAAGGCAGGTTAGCAGCTTGTTCCGGTGATTTGGTCTGCATGCAACCTTCAATTTTGGCGAGGCGATCAACCGCGCCGCCTTCATAGTCGATGGCAATAAAAAGCGGCAGTTGTTTACCTGTTGCAGAATTGTGGGAAAAGTGATTCAACATGCGGTTAAGATGAATAATTTGCATCTGATTTACCAGATTTTTTCCTTGCCGAGCATTAGCAAGATCATAATCAAAAAGAATGACGCCGCCTAATCCATCGTTGAGCAACCATTGGCTTACAGGACTGGACTCATTAATTTCAGTACCATTAAAGCCAATAAGAAGCATCTGCGCAATTTTTTGTCGTAAACTAATCACCTTAACACCCACATCTTGTTGCTTTCCTCAAGCATACACCCTTTTGCCGTTAAATCATAATGGAGGAACAGGTGGAATTGCCTTGAAGTCGCAGGTACAAGAGCTGATTGCCGTAGGCGGTAAAGGAACCTGGCCAAAATCACTTGCGAAACAGATAGGAACCACCCATGCAGAAATGGGACCTTTGATTTTATCGGGCAATGACCAGAATTGGAGTCCAGTATATTTCATATCCTCCTGCCCCTGCCAGATAGTTGGAGAGAAGGTTGCAGTAAACTTTATCTTCTGTGAAGGTTCGCAATCGAATGCCTGCCTGTTCCATTGCTTGCCTTTAGGAATCTGGATAGTCGCTAATATATCATCCGTTTCAGCATCGCTGGCAACAACCGTCACTTGATAATTAGTCCAGCAATTATCCTTTGCCAAAGTAAAAAAACACTGGAAAGCCATGACAGATGTAGTGAATACAACCAGAGTAAACAATAATAGTATGCGCTTAAACATCGTCCATCTCCTTTGGGCTTGATTATACAATTATATACACACTGGATAAATTGTGCGAGCCGTGGCCCGCATTTAAAGTTTTGCATCAATAAAAGATTGATTTTTTTATATCAACCCGTTATCCTTGCGGCGCTGGAGAGGTGGCCGAGCGGTCGAAGGCGCACGCCTGGAAAGTGTGTATACGGCAACGTATCGAGGGTTCGAATCCCTCTCTCTCCGCCAGCATCTATTTAATTCCCCCGTTGATTATTATACGAATATCCAGTTTAGGTAGTAGCCTTGATGGAGCGAAGTGAAATCAAGGTTTTCCCCTCTTCCCTGGGGGAGTAAGAACCAGTACCAATCTCTCCAGTAATCCCTTTCCTTTAAAAGCTCTTTGCACACCCTCTGATGCCAGGGATAGCATCTGGTAGCGTCAGGATGATTTCATGCGTGTTTGCAAAAAGCCTATACCTTGATTACGCTTCGCTGCATCAAGGCTACTCCCTATTTTTCATTAAAGTAGGCTTGAACTCAACCTACTGGTTTTGAGTACGCTTTTCATTGTACACTCATGCCACTCTTTGCCAACATTGATTTATTGTGGAAATTCAATCTGCTCAACCAAATTACCTTACTGTTTCGCAACTCAATCGCCAGATTCGGTCTTTGCTTGAATATGATGTGGGTGAGGTACAGGTTGCCGGGGAATTGTCGAATCTGGCGAAACCGGCTTCGGGGCATCTGTATTTTACTTTAAAGGATGATCAGGCTCAGATACGTTGTGTCTTCTTTCGTAACCATCATACCCGGGAAACGCGCCAGTTTGATAATGGACAGCAAGTAATCGCCAGAGGGAGATTGAGCCTGTATGAAGCACGTGGGGATTATCAATTAATTGTTCAGGAATTAACCTCGGCAGGTTTAGGCGAATTGTATCGGCAATTTGAATTGCTGAAAGCCAGACTTGAACAACAGGGCCTGTTTGCTCAGGCGCGTAAACGCCCTATCCCTCGTCTTCCTTCAGCCATCGCCGTTGTTACCTCGGCAACCGGCGCGGCAATTAAAGATATCCTTAGTACACTCGCCCGCCGTTTTCCAATAGCCCATGTTTATGTATATCCCACTGAGGTACAGGGCAAAGATGCAGCCGTGCGGATTGCCAAAGCAATTAATCAGGCTAATATCGATGGCCTGGCAGAGGTGATGATTCTGGCACGCGGCGGTGGCAGTATTGAAGACTTGTGGGCTTTTAATGATGAACAATTGGCATTAACCATTGCGAACAGCCGAATACCGATAGTATCGGGCGTTGGCCATGAAACTGATTTTACCATTGCCGATTTTGTGGCTGATTTACGGGCAGCTACTCCAACAGCTGCAGCCGAAACAGTAACGCCGGATAAAATTGAGCTGCATGATTGCTTTTCCGGGTTGATAAATCGTATTCAGACTGCCATGGCGAGCAAAATCAGGCACCAACAATTTATTTTATCGCATCAGCTAGCCAAACTCACATCACCTGAGCATATCATTTCAAGCCACTGGCAAACACTTGATTATCTTGAACGGCGCCTGCATCAGCAATTACAGGCTCAAATTAACCGCAATCGCCACCGTCTGCATCTGGGCAATGCTGCTTTACATGCCAAAAATCCAATTGTCTGTCTTCATCAGGCTCAGGCCCGGATTATTCTGCAACAGCAACAACTGGTTCAGGCAATCAGACACCATTACGAAACCGCCTCCCATCATTTCCAGAAGCAACTTGCCAAACTCCATACTGTCAGCCCGTTAGCCACGCTTCAACGCGGATACAGCATTGCAACACATAATGACAGTGTCCTTTTTGCAGCAGATCAGGTTGAATTGAGCGACACTATTGATTTACGATTAGCCAAAGGCCGTTTGAGCTGTAAAATAATTGGTAAAGGAGTATAAAATTTATGATTACGCTGGATGAATTAAATTCAAGTATGGTTGAAATCATTCATCATACCCGAGAAAACTACCCGGTTCTGGCTGGTATACTTATTGTACTCTGGGGCGCTTTTTTTCTGGAAGCGTTATCGGGCTATCGCCTGCTTTATCTTGGTATACGCCCGCGACATTTATCAGGTTTACCGGGAATTGTGTTTGCGCCCTTGCTCCACGCTAATTTTAATCACCTGTTTTTCAATACCATTCCGCTTATCGTTTTAAGTAATTTTTTGCTGATTGATGGTTTAAACTATTTTCTGGCAGTAACTGCGGTGATCACTTTAATCAGCGGAGTTTTAATCTGGTGTTTTGCCAAACCCGGCGTTCATGTTGGTGCAAGCGCGGTTATTACCGGGTATTGGGGATTGCTGGTAACGGATGTTTACAATCAGGGAACACTTACCGCCCTTATTCTCGGCGCAATTTGCATTTACTACTTTGCCGGTATTTTTCTGGGGATTTTTCCACGGGCAAAAGGTGTGTCCTGGGAAGGCCATTTGTTTGGTCTTGCGGCAGGAATAGCAGCAAGTTTTATCGTTACCGGGAATAGTTTACCGTTTTAAGAAGATAGAGAGTGCCGGGCTTTACAGCCCAGCCTGCACCTATTATGCGAAATAATCTATCATGCCGTTGCCTGATTTAGGCAAGCTTGTTTCGCCCAGGACATGGTCATCATCACCAATCTGGAACGCGCTCTGGCTGTTATTACCGCCATTGCCGCTTTCCTGCTGCTGTGAAGCCATCTGGCGTTGGTTAGCATTGGACTCGACATTTACGTTTGCGAGGTTTACCCCCTGATCGTTCATCATATCTTTTAGACGAGGGATAGCTTGCTCAATCATATCACGCACCTGATGGGTATGGGCGGTTATATTCAGTTGGGCATTATTATCCGCATTAACATGAATTTTGACCTCAATAGGCCCCAGATCCTGTGGATTGAGCTTAATTACGGCACTGTCAATTTTCTGTTGCCCCATCCAGACAATCTTCTGGTTAAATTTGTCGCTCCAGTCGCGTGAGGAAACATTGGTTGGGATTTCAAGCTTTTTAGGCTCTGACGCTTGTACAGGCGCTGTTTCCTGACGATTCACCGTTGGTGCGGCAACCACTGGCTGGCTGGATGTCTGGGTATCAAGCGACAATTTTTTGTCGCCTTTATCAGCGCTCGCCATTGCAATCTCATCAGCGACTACAACATTCTCAACCACTGTTTTTTGAGCAGCTTGAGTTACGGGCTCTTTCAATATTTCTGCTTTGGCATCCGCCGTCTTTGGCAAAGCAGCATCCACAGCCTCTTCAAGCGAACTCGCCTGACTATTATTCTGGCTCAAAGTTAAATCGGCATCTGTATTTGAATTAGCCTTTGAATTTAACTTGTTCAAAAGTGGGTTGACTGTTGTTTGTGCCGGCAGCTCCTCAATAACCTGCTGCTGTTCGGTGTTGACCTGAGCAACAGATTGTTGCTGTACCGGCTGTTGTTCATAATGGCTCATTAGCCATACCAGAGAAGCGCTTTCCTGCGGGGTAAGCTCTAAATCCTTGCCGTCATCCTCAGTCGCCAACCCGGCCTGATCACTGACTAACTGAATAGCTTCATCCACCAGGTTTTCTTCGCCTGACAGGGTTAATTGTTCGTCAGCCGTTGTTGTACCGAGCAAATTTTCACCCTCTTTACCTGATTCTTCCTGCAGCAACTTATTCATTACGCCTTTAAAAGGTAATGCATCAGTTCCGGCTGCCTCAGCATCCGAACCTGAGATTACCGATGCATTTTCGGCGGTTAGTTTAGTTATTGCAGCTTGGATCAGATTAATCATAGTCACACTCCTTTAGTATCACCAATGCACAGCAAGAAGTGTGCCAGGTTGGCGATAGCAAAATCGCGCCAATACAAAAACAGGCATAATCTTTAAAGTCTAGCAAAGGTTTTAAATTTTGCTTAATTTTTTACCAAAAAAAATAATTTTCTTTAAATTGCCCATTGAAGCCCATGAATATTTACTGATTTTAGGCTATGATAAATCTTTTGATTCCAGGAGTCGGTTATGAAAGTAGGTCAAGACAGCCTGTCAACTCAATGCCAATTACAAGTGGATGGCAAGACATATCATTATTACAGTCTGCCAGAGGCTGAGAAAAAACATTTTAAAGGGATTTCACGCCTGCCTTATTCACTCAAGGTGCTTTTTGAAAACCTGCTTCGTTTTGAAGACGGCAATACAGTTACAACAACTGATATTAAAGCGATTGCTCATTGGCTCGAGACCAAAACCTCACAACACGAAATTGCCTACCGCCCTGCCCGTGTTCTGATGCAGGATTTTACCGGTGTTCCGGCAGTGGTTGATTTGGCGGCCATGCGTACTGCACTGGAAAAAATGGGCGGCGATGCCCGAAAAATTTCTCCTCTGTCGCCTGTTGATCTGGTCATTGACCATTCAGTAATGGTTGATAAATTTGGTACTGCTGACTCCATGCAAATCAATACCGAAATCGAGATTGAACGCAACAAGGAACGTTATGAGTTTCTGCGGTGGGGACAGAAATCATTCGCCAATTTCCGCGTAGTACCGCCCGGAACAGGAATCTGTCACCAGGTTAACCTTGAATATCTGGCCCAAACCGTCTGGAGCAACGAAGAAGACGGCAAACATTATGCTTATCCCGATACACTGGTTGGAACTGACTCGCATACAACGATGGTGAACGGACTTGGCGTATTGGGCTGGGGAGTCGGCGGTATTGAAGCAGAAGCTGCCATGCTTGGCCAACCGGTATCCATGCTGATTCCAGAAGTCATTGGTTTTAAACTGACCGGCCAACTGCGTGAGGGCATAACGGCGACTGACCTGGTATTGACTGTTACCCAAATGCTCAGAAAAAAAGGAGTGGTTGGTAAATTTGTCGAATTCTATGGCCCCGGTCTGGCTTCTCTGCCGTTGGCTGATCGCGCAACTATTTCCAATATGGCGCCTGAATATGGCGCAACCTGTGGATTTTTCCCGGTTGATGGTGAAACCTTACGCTATCTGCAATTAACCGGACGTGATGAGCACACTGTCGCGTTAGTTGAAGCGTATTGCAAAGCACAGGGCATGTGGTATGACGCGCATTCCGAAGAGCCGGTATTTACCGATACGCTTGCGCTTGATCTCAATACTGTCGAACCCTCTCTGGCTGGCCCAAAACGCCCGCAGGATAAGGTAAATCTTGCTACACTGACTCAGGAATTTACAAATTTCCTGAAGGAGAGCGGCAAAGAAAATGAAAGCGATCGTAATTTCCCGGTCAAAGGCCACGATTATGACCTGCGCCATGGCCATGTTGTTATTGCAGCGATTACCAGCTGTACCAATACCTCCAATCCAAGCGTATTGATGGCTGCCGGTCTGGTCGCCAAAAAGGCCGTTGAAAAAGGCTTAACCCGTAAACCGTGGGTAAAATCGTCCTTGGCTCCCGGTTCAAAAGTAGTGACTGACTATTTGAAAAATGCCGGCCTCCAGACTTATCTCGACAAACTCGGCTTTAATCTGGTTGGTTACGGTTGTACAACCTGTATTGGTAACTCTGGCCCATTGCCTGACGCAATTGCCGCGGCAATTAATGAACACGATCTCGTTGTCAGTTCGGTATTATCAGGCAACCGTAATTTTGAAGGCCGGGTACATCCGCAAGTTCGGGCTAACTGGCTGGCTTCTCCGCCACTGGTTGTTGCTTACGCCTTATGCGGTACGACAACTATCGATCTCGGTAAAGAGGCAATTGGCAACGATCAGGACGGCCACCCGGTTTATCTGAAAGATATCTGGCCCACTAATGCCGAAGTAGCAGCCGAAGTGGCAAAAGTAACGGGTTCAATGTTCAGAAAAGAATATGCCGAAGTTTTCAAAGGGGATGAGCAATGGCAGGCTATTAAAGTCGGTACCGGGACTACTTATGAGTGGAATCCGAATTCGACTTATATCCAGCATCCGCCCTTTTTTGAAAATCTGCCGGAGCAACCGGAGGCTATCAAGCCCATCAAGGATGCCTTTATTCTTGCCCTGCTTGGCGATTCCATTACTACTGACCATATTTCACCAGCGGGTTCAATCAAAGCGAATTCACCCGCGGGCCTTTACTTGAAATCGAAAGGCGTCAGCGAAGCAGACTTTAACTCTTATGGATCACGCCGCGGCAACCATGAAGTGATGATGCGAGGCACGTTTGCCAATATCCGTATTCGTAACGAAATGACGCCAGGCGTTGAAGGCGGCGTCACACGCTATGTACCAACTGATGAAGTCATGTCTATTTATGATGCTGCCATGCGCTACCAGGCCGATCGCCAGCAATTGGTAATCATTGCCGGTAAGGAATATGGCACTGGCTCCTCACGCGACTGGGCCGCCAAAGGTACTAACCTGTTAGGCGTCAAGGCAGTAATTACTGAAAGCTTCGAACGTATCCACCGCTCTAACCTGATTGGTATGGGTATTCTGCCATTGCAGTTTGAAGACGGCACAACCCGTAAAACATTGCAATTGGACGGCAGCGAGCGAATTAGCATTCCGGTTAGCGATCAGTTAAAACCAGGCGCGAAGATTCCACTGGTGATTACGCGTCAGAATGGCGATCGGCTGGAAATCAATGTGTTATGCCGCATTGATACTGCCAATGAGCTAGAGTACTACCGTAATGGTGGAATATTACAATATGTGTTGCGTAATCTGGCATAATCTATAAAATACAGCCTTTCAGGTTCTACGAAAGTAGACTCGAATACCCTGATAAATAATATTGTTGGGTCGAAACGACCCAACTTATGTTGGGCTGTATTTCCTTTTGTTTATCCGTGCAGTCCCTGAATTTAGTTACATAAGGATTTTTAATGCAGCCTTCGAAAAAAGTTCTGTCAGTCTTTTCTCTGGTTATGATTAATGTCATAGCTGTAGATAGCCTGCGCACCTTGCCTATCAGTGCAAAGCTCGGTTTGCCGCTTATTTCGTATTATATTATTGCTGCACTTGCTTTTTTTATTCCGGTTGCGCTGGTAGCCGCTGAACTTGCCACCGCCTATCCCAATACCGGCGGGCTTTATGTCTGGGTAAGAGAAGCATTTGGCCGGCGTGCCGGTTTTATTACCATCTGGTTACAATGGATATATAATGTTGTCTGGTATCCCACGATTCTGGCTTTTATCGCCGCTACCCTCTCTTATCTGTTTGCACCGGAACTGGCCAACAATAAATTCTATCTGCTATTCACTGTGATCAGTTTATTCTGGATTTTCACTGTAGTTAACTGTTTTGGTATGAGATTATCAAGCCTGGTCAGTATAGTTGGCGCCATTATAGGTACTATTTTACCCATGCTGGGTATTATCGTGCTTGGCATTACCTGGATTAGCCAAGGTTATCCTTTGGCAATAGATACCACAACAAGCTGGCTTCCTGATTTTAGTTCCTTTGCAAATCTGTCGCTGTTTTCGGTGGTCCTGTTTGGGCTTATCGGTATGGAAATGTCGGCTGTGCACGCTGAAGAGGTAAAGAATCCGCAACGTGATTATCCACGCGCCATTCTTTATTCAATTATCCTGATTTTCGCAACGCTGGTATTCAGTTCGCTTGCGATTGTTATTGTTGTACCCAATAGTCAGTTAAGTGTCGTATCTGGTCTTGTTGACGCTTTTGCCGTATTTTTTAATGCCTATCACATGCCCTGGATGACCAAAGTGATTGCCGTTTTAATTATTTTAGGTGGTTTAAGCGGCGTTTCCGCCTGGATAATTGGCCCGACTAAAGGCTTGCTGGTTTCAGCGCGTGATGGTTCCCTGCCTCCTCGTCTTGGTCAGGTGAATAAACATGGCGCACCTGTTGCCATTCTTGTGTTGCAAGGCATTATCTTTACCCTGCTAAGCACTTTATTTATTTTATTTGATTCAATTAACGCAGCCTATTTGCTATTAAGTGATTTGTGCGCGCAAATGGCATTGCTGGTGTATGTCTTTATGTTTGCTGCTGCAATCAAATTACGTTACAGCCAACCCGACCAGCCTCGTGCTTACCGTATTCCAGGCGGCAACTTTATGATGTGGCTGGTTGCAGGTACCGGATTGATCTGTTGCCTTGTTGCGATGATAATCGGTTTTGTTCCGCCTGCTCAGATCCCTGTAGGCAATGTAACTATTTATGAGCTGTTTTTAGCGGGTGGTTTAATAGTATTTGCCGTTATTCCCTGGTTTCTGGCCAAGAAGCATTAATGGTAATGGTTAGGCGAGTTATTGCAACTCGCCTGTTAGATCAGCTCGAACAATAAATACTACTGGACAATGGCACAACTGATATCGTCAGAAACATGCTCCAGAAGTCTTAGCCCAATACCGAGATTCCCTATGACCATTTGCGCAATGTCATAAACATTACCATCGTTGTTTCCAATACCCAATTGACCAGCAACATTTTCTCCCCAACATTGCATCTGACCGCTACTGAGTAATGCGCAGGCATGGACAAGACCCGAACTGACCCCGATGGCACCGGTAATGGTACTGCCGTCAAGCCCAACAACGAAAGTCGGCGTTGAATTATCGTTTGGAGCATCACCGTTACCCAATTGGCCCACACCATTTATTCCCCAGCATTTGATTGTTCCGTCATTTATCAGACCACACACATGATCACCACGACCACTAATAGCCTTAACATTAGAAAGAGCAATTACATCGACTGGTACATTGCTTGAAGCTCCGGGTACAGGAACGCCATTACCAAGCTGGCCCTGAGCATTGTAGCCCCAGCACTTCACAGTTCCAGTGCTTAACAGTGCACATGAGGTATTTGACGCTGAGGTAACAGCAATCGCATTGTCAATTCCTGTAACCTGTACAGGCACCAAACTGGGATTATTAGAACCGTCGCCAAGTTGACCCTCGGTATTTAGTCCCCAGCAATTAACCTGGCCGGTAGCCAAAACAGCGCATGTATGCCCTTGACCAGCACTAACATCGATAGCATTCGTTATATTGGAAACAGTCACTGGGAAAGCGCTGGTAATTGTCGAATTATTACCTAACTGCCCGTCAGTATTTTGTCCCCAACACTGGACCTGACCACTCGCCAGAACCACACAGGCGTGGTTTTCGCCCGCACTGATCTGAGTAGCGGTCGTCACACCCAGCACTGAAACTGGCGATGCACTGTCTGTACCTTGTTTATTATCTCCTAATTGACCAACGTTATTAGCTCCCCAACATACGCTGGTACCTGATGTAGCCAATGCACAAGCGTAACCTGTTCCTGCACTAATTTCAGCAGCGTTTGTTAAATTAACAACCGCGATATCGGGCGCGTAAAGCGGGGACGCTGGCGGTGTTAGACTACCTATTCCCAACTGGCCAACGGTATTACTTCCCCAACATTTTACGGAACCAGATTGTCGTTGATAGGTCACATTCAATACGCCAGACACTGCCGGTTGCGAACAAAGGAATGGATCAGGCTGACTATTTCCCGAGCCGAAAGTCTTACATACAACTGGCCCCCCATTAATATTGCCAGTCATTTGACTGCCATTGATCCGTAGACTTAATGTGCAGCTTTGATGTGGAGCTAATGTGAAAGGACTACTGCAATTCCCTCCGCCAGTTATCTGAGCAACGCCGGTAATTGGCTGAATAGTCAATTGTCTGGTTATTTGCGTGTTATTGGTTACCTGATAATTAACCACTGCTATATCACTCTGAGATACCCTTAGGGTAGTAGATGTTAGCGGGGTAATCGTAAATTTTGGTGTTGCCGTTGCATAAGAACCGCAGCTTAGCATCACCGCTGAAAATCCTGTTATTATTCTGATCAAGTGCATTACATCATCCTTAAGTAAGTGTAAAATTGCCTGATTATCTTATAATATTTTTTCTGATATGCCTAACAAGTATTATCAATCGTGGCGCTGCATGGAGGCTCTAAAGGTTATATTGACAATCGTTTTTTAATTGTGTGATAGTTTTAACTATAAACCTGTTTAATACATACGATGCCTATGAAACATAAACCATTATCGTTTTATACTCATGTCCTGCGCAATACCTTGATTGGATTTGGTATGATCGCCGGCGCCTTATTTATTGGCATGCTTGGTTATCATGTATTTGAACATATGTCCTGGGTGGATTCATTTCTCAATGCATCGATGATTCTATCAGGCATGGGCCCAGCAGATTCAATGGCAACTACCGCAGGAAAAATTTTCGCCGGATCATATGCTCTGTTTAGCGGCCTTGCATTTATCGCCATTGTTGTTATTTTACTTTCACCAGCTATCCATAAATTTTTTCGCAGGATTCATCTTGAAACGAGGAAAGATGAGCGTGATTCCAGGTAGAATAATGAGTTTTGGGCTTTACAGCCCATAGCCGTCAAGTTAGGAATTAAATTTCTACATTACACAACATCGTTCGGACGGAAGGAAGCTGTCATTCCCGCGAAGGCGGGAATCCATCTCTCAAGTTGAGTCTTTCCCTTGTTTGATGGATGGATCCCCGCCTTCGCGGGGATGACAAGTTAGCATAGTAAATGTACAAAATTCCTTAACTTGACGGCTATGGGCTGTAAAGCCCAACACTCCTTCGACCCGCAAAAAAAAATTTTAATTCTTATTTGTAATTTTTTGTTTTGATAGTCTATCTTTAATTGACCGTTATTCGAAAAAGGATTTTCAAAATGCGATCAACTGTCAAATTCTGTTTAAAAATCATTCCATTAGTTGCTTATTTAGCAATATCAATTGTTTATAGCAGTATGCTGGTTTTATAAGAATGAGTACCGCGGCAAGCCGCGGTACGTGGGATTTTGTTCAGATATTATTTCAGATAATTAAATGCGGTCAGACCTTGAATTCGGGCAAAACTTTGCTGTGCCGCCTGCAGATAGATAATTTGCAGGTTTAATTTTACTGCGGCATCTGCCAGATCAGTATCTTGCAGTGAACTTAAGATAGTTTTACTGGTTTCAGTAACATCTTCATTAATATTTGTCGCAACATCAAGCTGATTCATGCGTGCGCCGACACCTGCCTGGAAGGTCAGCAAGTTATCAAGAGCGCTATCAAGTTGAGCCAGAATCTGATTATTTTCGGTAGTAACAGCTGCACGTTCAGTAGCAGAATCAAATGGTTGCCTTAAGTTCTGAACCATTCTGGAAACGGTTGAGAAAATTGACTCATTAGTCGAAGGTTTGATTGAAAATGAATCGCCAGGTTGCGGATCGCCATTAATGGTCAGCTGAATACCATTAAAATTAACCCCTGCCCCAGCCTGATAAACAGGCGCATCGTCCGGGTTGCCGGAAGGCGGCAGCACAGAACCGCTGTTTACCCCAGTAACCATAACCACAACCTGGTTAGAGGTATTAAGAGTAAAGCTTAAGGTATAATCATCTTCAACATAAGCGGATTCATCATAAACGCTGCCGGTTGTCAAAGCAGCGCTGCCCACATTGGGTGTCGCTGTCTGGCTGATCGTGAAACGGCCATTACCATTAGGAATGCGCATAAACAAATCAGAACCAGTGTCGCTGGTTGCAACGGTTAAACCGCTGGTTACAATCTGATAACGCTGAGTATCATCACCGTTATAGATATAATTTCCCGCATTATCTTTGGTGATGGCTTCCACACCAGTCTTGCTGCCGCTAAACAGGTAAAAACCATTGCTATCCTGAGTATTTGCCAAGCCCTGTAACTGATTTAACAGTTCAGCAGCCTCTTTACCTATTGCCTCTCTGTTTTCCTGCGACAATGCGCTATTGCCAGCATTAACTTGTAATTCACGAAGACGCTGAACAGTCAATACCAGATTGCTGAGCGCACTTTCCTCAAATTTCAAAGCGCTTTCAGAAGCATCAGTATTTGCCTGCAGACGTTCTGAGGAGGAAATGCGCTGCTTCATTAAATTAATTTTTGAAGCGGCAATCGGATCATCAGAGGGCAAACTGATTTTTTTACCAGATGATAATTGCTGCTGCAATTTTAAGACTTGCCCCTGCTGAGACTGCATGCCTTGCAATCCACGTAAATAAATCTGTTGGCTTGAAATACGCATTATGCCCCCATTGCTGAATATAAGAATTGCATTATCTGGTTAGATACAGCCAGTAATTGCCCTGCAGCCTGGTACGCTTGCTGGTAGCGTAACAGATTTGCAGCTTCCTCATCCAGGTTGACTCCGCTCTTGCTTTCCCGGTAGTCCACAGCCTGATTATTTAGTATATCGGCAGCATCGCTGCGAATTTTAGCCTGATTTGTCTGACTTCCCACCTCTCCAATCAAATTGGAATAACGATCAAAGACTGTTTCTGATCCACCGGCAAAAAATCTGCTTCGTTGCAGGTTTTCCAAAGCTAATCCGTTCCTGTTATCGCCAAAACCGCCATTGTTATAGGCGGAGGTGAAAACGTCGCCCGTTTTAGGAATACCGGATAATACAATCGAATAGGATGGAGTAGCCGAATCGGGGATCATTACTTCATTATCAGCATTGGGTGTAAATGTCATAGGCCCGGTCGTTGTGGAATCAGTCACATTGACCAGGTTATATTGCGTATCAGAAATAAATTCTATCCGATATTCTTTATTCACCCCGCTGGTATCAAATATCGAGCCTAATGCAATTGCTCCTGTACCTTTATTGGCAATATCAGCCTGCGTACGAACCGGGGATGCAAAAGCAATCTCGCGCGGATCTGTGAGCTTCACCTGCAGCTTATTGGCAGCGTCACGGAAAGGATCAACAGTGAATTTATCACCGTCAGCAAGGTTTGCGATGTTATCCACGTCAATGGTCAGACCATCAAAGGATATCCTTCCTGCAGGCGGCGCAGGAGGCGTATCAGCCCAGTTCATCATGGTGACCTGGCCATCTGATTTTCGCGTTACTCTGATCTGATTGGTTGCAGTATCTGTTACAGTGATATCGTAATCGCTTAACTGAGTCTGGCCTATATCAGAAATTTCCACTGACAGCACGCCGGTTCCGATATTATCAAGCGCTCCAAACGAACGGGATAATTTCATGCTGGCGCTGTTATAATCCGTAAAAAAATTCTTGCCGATCTGATTATTCATATCCAGACCAGTAGTATGCTGAGCATTAAAAGTCAGCGCAAACCCTGCCGCCATCTGGCCCAGGACTTTACCAGCCTGTTGCAACACCACCTTGTCATAATCGATCATACCGCCAATCATGCCGGACTTCATGCTACTGGTAATATCAATACTGCCTGAGTCTGTTTTAATAACAATCTGTGGACTGTTTGAACCATCAGGATTAACCGTGACGCCCAGATCGCGTTGACGGCCGCCGCTTACCAGCACCTCGCCGCTTCCTACACCAACGCTGACTGTACCATCACCCTGATCAACCACAGTCACTGCCGTATATTCAGAAAGCTGTCGCAGTAATTCATCCCGGCGGTCAAGCAGTTCGGGCGAATTTCGTTGCTGCGTGATCTGTTGATTCAATTCAGCAATATTTTTGGTAATCGCATTAACCTGAGCAACAGCCTGCCCGATTTGATTAACGTTATTTTGCTGGTAATCATTAAGTCGGGTTTGCATGGTTTTAAACTGTTCTGTCATCAGCTGACTTTGCTTTAACAACAGATCGCGTGAAGTAATGCTGTCTGGCGATTCATTAAGCTGGCTCATGGAGCTGAAAAACTTTTGCAGACTTACTGCAACACTGGTTCCGTCCTGAGAAAGTAAACTGTCGACCTGAGTTGCCTGATTATAAAACACGTTATATTGTGCTTTTACTGTTGTTGTTTCCCTGACTTTCTGGTTTGCGAACTCATCGACATTGCGGTAAATAGCGCCAACCAAAACCCCGCTGCCAATAAAGCTGCCAGCATAACGTTGCGATGTGCGCGGACTGAAATCGATAGATTGGCGAGAATAGCCAGAGCTATTCACATTAGTAATATTATTACCGGTCACTTCAAGTGCCCGCTGGAATGCATTTAAACCTGATGACGCAATACTTAATATACCTGCCATACACCTACTCCTTATTTAAGGGCTTGGGTGGTTGAGTCATTTGACCCAACATTCCTGTGGTTTATTAACCTTTTATTGAGCCGAAACGACCCGGCCTACAATTTGGTTTAATTCATCGCCATTATAAATCGACATAATTTTGCTGGCGTAGTCTGGATCAGTCGCATAACCTGCCTCATGCAGAGCTTCAACATAGCGTTTTGGATTATCTGCATTCGTCAAAGCATCCTCATAACGGCTGTTTCCTTTTATTAAAGACACGTAATCGTTAAAACTGTGTCCAATTGTTGGATATTTTTTAAAAAACGCCGACAACTTGATAGGTGTATCGGCAATAAACTCCGTTGTCTTAATTTTAACCGAATTATTTTTTTCCTGATCGGTCGCTTTAATATTAAAAAAGTTATTACTGGTGCTGCCATCACTGTCTTTAGCAACGTATTTACCCCAGCCAGTCTCAAGGGCCGCCTGGGCAACCAGCAATTTAGGATCAAGTCCAAGCATACTGGCAGCCTGTTTGGCATAAGGCCAGATTGATTTAACAAAGTCAGTAATTGTCTGACTCACCTCAACCGGCGCTACCTGAGCCGCATCTGTTGCAACTTTATTCACAGCAGGAACTGCTGGTTGCGATGCAAAAGTTATGCCAGTTTTTTCCGGCATAGCGATTTTATGACTAATTTCAGTCTCAGCCGCTTTTTGCGTACTCTCAACCTGACGCGTCAATTGTTTTACCAGGGCAGAAGCAAAACCAATGCCTTTGCCGGAAGCAATATTACTGGCATAATTATCATCAAGCATGTCCTGAAATGTTTCGGCATGTTTACCGCGAAAAGGACTGCTTTGATCAATAAAATGTTGCCCCATCCTCATGCTTTTCATCATCGATTGTAAAAAAATCGTCTCAAACTGTTTGGCAACCTCGGGTAAAGCCTTTTTTGCATCCACCTGAGCCTGCCGCTTTAAATCATGCAACCCGCTAAAGTCACCTACGGCAATTCCATTAATAGCCATAATCGCCCCTGTTATTCTTATTATATAACCATTAGTGAAGCATTGATTGCACCAGCTTGTTTCAATGCCTCAAGAATAGCAATCACATCCCCAGGCGTCGCGCCAATAGAGTTTAAAGCCTTTACAATCTCCTGTAGCGTTGGACCCGGATCAAACACAAAGTTACGCGCATTGGTCTGGTTTAACTCAATATCAGTCTGCGGCGCCATTACTGTTTCTCCGCCGCCAAAAGAATTTGGCTGACTGATTAACGGATTCTGGCTAATAGTCACCACCAGATTACCATGGGATACCGCAGCAGGTTTAACTCTGACAAGCCGGTTAATAACCACTGTTCCGGTACGCGCGTTAACAACAATTTTAGCTTCTGCTTCAGCAGGCGTAAATTCAATATTTTCCAGTACCGAAACATAATCAACGCGTTGTGATACCACCCTTGGAGCGGTAATTTCTACGGAGGCGGCATCAACTGCATGGGCAGTTCCAGGCCCCATAGTCTGGTTGATCGCATCGCTCATTCTGCGCGCAGTGGTGAAATCCGGTGTATGGAGGTTATAAGTTAATTGTTTTGAAAAATAAAAAGGATTGGGAATATCAGCCTCAACGGTCGCACCATTTGCAATTCGTCCTCCGCTGGGCACGTTAACCGTAATATTATTACCATCACTGCTGACGCTTAAACCAACAACTACAATATTGCCCTGCGCCATGGCATAAACTCGGCCGTCGCTTCCTTTCAAGGGAGTAAGTAGCAATGTGCCGCCACGCAAGCTCTGCGAATCGCCGATTGATGAAACATTAACATCAATATTCTGGCCTTTTTTCATAAAACTGGTCAGTTCGGCTGTTACCATCACTGCGGCAATGTTTTTTGAGTTTAATTTGGTTCCGGGTGGAATATTAATTCCAAGCTGAACAAGCATATTGCGGAAACTTTGTTCAGTAAACGCGGTTCCGGCACGGTCGCCAGAACCATCAAGGCCGACAACAAGGCCGTATCCTACCAGCTGGTTGACGCGAACGCCGGCAAGCGTCGCAACATCTTTAATCCGCTCGGCATTCGCCTGAACTGCAAACAGGCCAAAGCACACAGCAATTATTACTACCAGCCTATTCATTTTGCAACCCTGCCTTTGTTCTCATATTTATACTATATCAGATAACTATTCCAACACCATATATAACTACCGTCAAATTCTGTTTTGTTGGGTCAAACGACCCAGCCTGCTTAACTGAAATATAATGGTCCCCACAGGAAACGGGATAGCCAGCCCTGCGCGTTGGTATTATTAAGCTGACCAGTTCCGCCATAATAAATCCGTGCGTTGGCAACCCGATCTGAAGTAATGGAATTATCTGGTTTAAGATCCTGGGGTCTGATAATACCGGATAACCGAACAAATTCTTTACCCTGGTTAATCTGAATCCATTTTTCGCCCTGAATCACCATATTGCCGTTAGCCAGAACTTTTGAAACGATTACAGAAATGCTTCCGGCCAATTTATTGTTCTGTACTGATTGCCCGTCACTATCAAACTGACGGCGGGCATTAATATTCATATCCAGACCATAGCCGCCGCCCAGCTCAACGGGTTTACTGAGAATAGTCGGAACAGTGACATTAATGGTGTCATTTTTACGGCTACGGTTAGTCGCCTGTTTCTTGGCATCGGTTTTTTCAACCAGTACCACAGTCACTATATCACCAGGATGTCGTGCACGCGGTGTTTCAAACAGAGGCAAAGCAGTTTCCGCATTATAAATGGCGCCATTAACAAAGCGCGACTCACGCGTATCGGGCATGACAGGATAAGTTGGTGCGAAACTGGGATCCTTATCAGGTGCAGGCGGATGAAGCGCCTCACACCCGATAAGTAAACTGATCAGACTACAGCCTATAGCCAGACGAAATAAAGTCATTTCAGTCTCTCATTATGTGTTTTGGATCAGGAACTGTATCATGGAATCCGCGGTTTCAATACCACGAGCATTAAGTTCGTAACTGCGCTGCGCCTGAATCATATCCACAAGCTCTTCAACCACATTAACGTTTGAAGCCTCGAGTGAACCCTGAAGCAATATCCCCATACCTGCGTTGCCCGGGTTATCGGTTTGCGGAGGCCCGCTTGCCTGGGTTTCAAGGTAGAGGTTCTGACCAATCGGCTGTAAACCGCCGTTGTTGATAAAGTCAGTCAGCTGGATGGTTCCAATCTGCGCCGGGATTGCACTGCCGGAAAGCACAACCGATACAGTACCGTCATTACCAATAGTCAAGCTTTGAGCCTGCTGGGGCACAATAATGGGCGGCTGGAGCACATAACCATTAGAGGTAACAAACTGGCCCTGGGAATCAAGCTGGAAAGTACCATCGCGAGAATAAGCCAAATCGCCGTTTGGCAATAATACCTGGAAAAAACCCCTTCCACTGATTGCCACGTCAAACGGATTTGATGTGTTCTCGATGTTACCCTGGGTAAAAATTTTCTGAGTAGAGGCTAACCGCACACCGGTACCGAAATAAATACCTGTTGGAATTTGAGTATTCTGCGTAGATTGAGCACCAGCCTGACGAACATTCTGATAAATCAAATCTTCAAAATTGGCTCGCCCCTGCTTATACGCTGTCGTATTGACGTTTGCCAGGTTATTGGCAATCACATCAATATTCTGCTCCTGCGCGTCAAGCCCGGTTTTGCTAACCCATAACGATGCTAACATGCTTATTCCTTAATCTTGGTTAACTTCTCAAAAACTACTCTTGCAATATTTGTGCCAATTGTTGCGCGTTATCATCGGCAGTCTGCATGACTTTGATTTGTCCTTCAAATTCACGGTTAGCAGCAATCATATCGATCATTTGTTCAACGGCATTGACATTACTGCCCTCAAGCGCACCTGAAACCACGGTAAGATTGGGATCAGGGGGTACATTGCCGCCCTGCTTGGTCTGCATTAAACCAGCCGCGTTCTTATAAACCTGATTAGGTTGCAGGCTGACGAGTTTAAGGCGATCAATAATAACCACCTCAAGCGGAGTGCCTCCCAGCGGAACAATAGAAATAGTTCCATCGGTACCTATATCAACTTTCTGAGCGGGAGGAATAGAGATAGGGCCGCCATCGCCAAGAACAGGCAAATCGTCCGTTGTAGTCAACAGGCCATTTGCATTAAGTTTAAATGAACCATTACGGGTGTATGCCTCTGTACCATTGCCGGTGCCGACCGCGAACCAGCCATTAACCTGGCCAACGGCAACATCAAGATCACGCCCGGTAGTCATAATGGGTCCCGGAGAAACACTGGTATTATTAGGTTCTTCAACAACCAGCGCAACGCCAGTATCAAGTCCTTCAGTATTGGTGAGATAGACAGATTCAGCAGCGAAGATATCTTCTTTAAACCCTGGCGTATTAACATTAGCCATGTTATTGGAAGATATCATTTGGCGGCTCAAATCTGTTTGCGCACCATTCATTGCTGTATAAAGCATTGGCTCCATAGTTGTACCCTGTTTTTAGTCAAGCCCTTGTGCAGGGCTATTTTATTATTTTATATTAATATTTATTACCTGATATTAATAATAGTCTGGGTAACAGCATCCGCTGTCTTAATCGTTTGAGCATTAGCCTGGAAGTTGCGTTGCGCCCCAATCAGTTTGACAAGCTCTGACGTTAAGTCAACGTTGGAATCCTCAAGTGCGCCAGACTGAATTTTACCCAGACTGCCAGTAGCAGGATTACCAACAATCGCCGCACCTGAAGCGCCTGTTTCAGCCCAGTTGGTATCTGTCAGGTTCTGCAGACCAGCCAGGTTGGCAAAAGTTGCAATCTGAACCTGTCCCATCAGACGTGATTCACCATTGGTATACCGTCCAAATAAACCGCCCGTCTCATCAATTTCAAGGCTGTCCAGGCGGCCGGTTGTGTAGCCATTAGGATTATTGGACTGCACGGCAAAAGGGCTGCCAAACTGGGTAGATGGCGACAAATCAACATTAAAATTAAGCGGGTTTGAACCATTATTCAGCGTTACTGCAAAAGGCATCAGATTATTGGTAAGCGGATTGCCAGCCACATCTTCTGCCCCGGCAAATGATCCGTCCGGGTTGAAATTAACCCGATAAAGGTTATCGCTATTGGTTGCACCAACGTTCGCCGGTAAGTTCTGATTATCCAGCTGAAAAGCAATATACCATTGATTTTCTGTTCCTGGAGGAGCAGAAGCATTAGGAGCGCCAGCTGCTGCAGTAGAGTCTGCCTTAATAAAATACATTGATAAAACGTGTGAGTTACCCAGACTGTCATAAACAGTGGAAGAAGTCACATTGTTGTAGGTATTGGTTGCAGGAGTAGCGCCGCCTGTCCATGCTATGCCTGGCGGTACCGCGTTGGCAAACATGTTCAATCCCATTTCAACATTGGTTGTAGCAAGCGGCGGAATGTTGGCAGTGCTTACACGCATATCACCGCTGATACTGCCTAATGTACCGCTGGCATCTGCCTGCAAGCCGACCAGGCGCTGATTGGAACTGTTTACAATATAACCTTCATTATCGATGCCAAAAGCGCCGGAGCGGGTATAGATACGCGATCCCTGACTGTTAAGGACAAAAAATCCTGAGCCGCTGATTGCCAGATCGAGGCTATTATTGGTATAGGTAAAGTTACCTTGCGAATACAATTGTTGTACGCGGGACAGACGCACCCCGGTACCAACCGACGTCTGCCCGCCGCCTGTGGCATACACGTCGGAAAATTGGGAACGTGAACCTTTAAACCCGGAAGTGGAAGCGTTAGAGATGTTATTTCCTATGACTTCCAAATCTTTTGTTGCAGCCTGAATACCGCTAACCGCTGTTCCAAAAACCATAATAACCTCCAGAATTATCTAGCAGCCATTTATTAAAACCATGCACTATGCACTAATCTGTCTGACCTGATCCAATGACACCGAGCCAACGCCCGCTACATTGAGCTTAATACCATCACCATTCTGACCAAGACTTACGCTATCAACATTTGCTGCGACCAATGTTTTAAGTGCAACTTCCTGACCGCCATAATTTCCACTGACTTTTACTGTGTAATTACCAGCGGGTACACGCACACCGCTTTGGTTTGTTCCATCCCAGCTAAATTCAAACAGCCCGGCATTTTGAGCGCCTAATGGAATCTTGTTAATCAGCTCACCAGTTGAAGAATAAATTGAAGCAGATAAATTACCGACTGCAACCGGCAAATCAGCCGTTGCCTTAACACTGCCTTCTGCACCCAACTGCATAGTATTGCTGCTTACCAATACTTTGCGTCCAACTAACGCAGAGGCCTGTAGTGCCTGATTAGATTGCAGTGAAGTTGCCAATGCATCCAGGGATTGCTGCATTTTGGTAATACCGTCTGTCGCACTGAATTGAGCCATTTGAGATAAAAATTCGCCGTTTTCACTGGGTTGCATGGGATCCTGATTTTGTATTTGTGCCACCATCAGGCGCATAAAATCCTCTTGCCCCAATGTTTTTTTCGTTCCGGAATTGGAAGGAGCCGAAATATAATTGCTGGATGATGTAGCACTATTAACCGGATTCATTACCATTTCCTATGCCTCCTACTGACCTAATTGTAATGTACGTTGTATCAGTTGTTTTGCTGATGAAATTATTTGCAAATCCATCTGATAAGAACGTGAAGCGGAAATCATATTTGCCATTTCCTCAACATAACTGATATTCGGTACGTAAACATAACCATCTTTATCCGCGACAGGATTATTCGGATCGTATCGCATAATAGGCTGAGCATCGCTTTCATAGATGCCTGATACCACTACCCCTGCTTCAAGCTTGGTATTGATCCATTTGTTCGCATCTTCCTGAACAGCCTGAAAAACAGGATATTGCGCCCTGTAGGTATCACCTGCATTGCTGCTTTCCACATTGGCATTAGCCATGTTGCTTGCGCTGGTAGACATTCGCCTTGACTCAGCAGTTAATCCTGAACCGGCAATATCAAGTACAGTATTTAAAGACATGCTTATTCTCCTTTTATTGCCGAACGCATCTGCAGAATTTTGCTATTGAGAAACGACAGAGTGGCCTGGTAAGCCAGGCTGTTATCCACATATTGTGTTGTCTCAACATCTTTATCCACTGTATTACCATCTAGCGAAACCTGCTGCGGCACACGAAATTTTAAAGGAACTGTCATTGGTGCCGATATCCTAATATGATCGGGATCAGTTGTGACCAATCGCTCGGTAGGCCCTGTGACTACTTCGCGTAAAGCTTCTTTAAACTCAACGTCCTGGGCTTTGTAGTTTGGGGTATCAGCATTGGCAATATTATTCGCCAATTGCGAGGCGCGTTGATCTCTAATGATCAGCGCCTTGGCGTGTATGCCAAAATAACTGTCCAAATTTACTGCCATGTTAACTCCTGTTACTTTACTCGCTTTAAGTTAAGCAAGTCTCGTGCCAGTTTTTGCAAATAATTTTAAATTTATCAATTTATTAGGTTGCGGTTAAATACAGAAAAAATCTTACAGTGTTAAAATCTTTATTGATTTAATTGTTGATTAACGCTGCTGCTTTCAAAACAGTATAGTAGAATATTTGAAATTTGCTAATTTTATAGTATAAAATATGAACTATTTAAACAATAATATGCCTGAAAATGCAGTTGAAATGGTAAAAAGCTATTTGCTAAACCTGCAACAGGAAATATGCGGCGCCCTCGAACTAATTGATTCAAAAGAAAAATTTATCATAGACTCGTGGATTCGAAAAGAAGGCGGCGGCGGAATTTCACGCGTACTGGCTAATGGTAAAATTTTTGCAAAGGCCGGGGTAAATTTTTCACATGTTACCGGGAAACAACTACCGCCGTCCGCAAGCGCTCATCGTCCTGAACTTGCCGGAAGAGACTTTAATGCCCTTGGCGTATCTTTGGTTATTCATCCTGAGAACCCTTATATTCCGACTACGCATGCGAATGTACGGTTTTTTGTCGCTGAAAAAGAAAATTGTGACCCCGTATGGTGGTTTGGCGGCGGTTTTGACTTAACGCCCTATTACGGCTTTGAAGAGGATTGCCGTCATTGGCATCGAACCGCTTTTGACGCCTGTCAGCCTTTTGGCAGTGACGTTTATCCACGGTTGAAAAAATGGTGTGATGATTATTTTTTTCTCAAACATCGCCAGGAAGCGCGCGGGATAGGCGGCGTGTTTTTTGATGATCTCAATCAGCAAGGTTTTGACCGCAGCTTCGCATTAACCCGGAGTATAGGCGATCATTTTCTGAAGGCTTACTTGCCTATTGTTGAAAAGCGCCAATACACCGTTTACGGCGAGCGGGAAAAAACGTTTCAACGTTACCGCCGCGGCCGCTATGTTGAATTTAATCTTGTTTATGATCGCGGTACGTTATTTGGCCTGCAATCGGGCGGACGCACCGAATCCATTTTAATGTCGCTGCCGCCGGAAGTTGAATGGCATTATAATTGGCATCCCGAGCCAGGCAGCGCTGAAGCCAGACTTTATACTGACTTCCTGCCGGCACGGGAATGGATTTAAGCAGTCTTTGCCGGCCTCAGCGTCAAAAGCCATAGAGCTACAGACGCGATAGTATTCGATATCGCCATAACCAGAAATACCACTGCGATGCTCAATTTTAATTTGAGCATCAGCATCACTAACAGACTGCCAATAACCATAGCCAGCGCATTGCAAATATTATTAGCCGCGATGGTGCGTGCCCGTTTATTCTCTTCGCAACTGATCTGCAAATAGGTATACAGTGGAACAACAAACAAGCCGCCGCAAACTGAAAATAGAAAAAAATCCATGGTAATTCTGAGATTATCCAGATTGAACAGAAACTTTGGCAGGCTGAGCAAGGGTTCTGTTATAGGTTGTACCGCAGGCGTTGCCCAGAATAAATCCATGGCAAATACTGAGAGCAGCAACATGGTAAAGGGTACATAAGTAATGGTTATCCGCCCTTTCAATAGCAGACTGATTGCCAGCGACCCGCCAGCGATGCCGATAGAAAAAAGCGCCAGGAATAATGCAAACACCGTAGTATCAGCCTGTAGAACATAGTGGGTATAATCAGGCAGTTTGGTCAGCATAATTGCCCCTATAAGCCAAAACCAGGAGATGGCAAATACTGCTGGATACACCTGACGGTTTTTAATTACATTATCAAGCATATTGCGGGTTGCGTGCCACAGATGCCAATCAACCTGATGCTCACTGGGCTGTGGATTGGTTCCGGGAATGAACCAACTGGCGACAAACCCAATCAAAGCCGCACTATTAATCAATAATACAGCCACGCCAACACTGGCTTGCTTACTACCTACAGCCAAAGTTCCTAAAATAGTGCCTAAAAGGATTGCCAGAAAGGTACTCGCCTCAATTAAAGCGGTTGCGTTTAATAATTCCGAGCGTTGCAGATGATCAGGCAGGATGGCATATTTAATCGGGCCAAAAAATGTTGAATGCACACCCATACCGGTTAAAGTCAACAGCATCAGTACAATGCTTCCCTTATATAAAGCCAGACTTCCTAGCAGCATTAACAGGATTTCGGCAAACTTGACCAGGCGGGTTAAAAGCGCTTTGTCGTATTTATCGGCAAGCTGCCCTGCTGTCGCAGAAAACAGAAAAAATGGTAAAGTAAAGAGCGCACCGGCCACAGCCTGATAATGCTCTGATTGCGATTGAGTTTTGCTTAAGTGATAACTAATCAAAGTTAACATAGCCAATTTAAAGGCGTTATCGTTGAATGCGCCAAAAAACTGGGTAAGAAACAGCGGTAAAAACGTTCTTTTTTTCAAAAGATTATACATTGACTCGTTTTGTTTCATTAAAATGGAATCTCGCCCGGAATCATCAAATGGCAAACGTTAATCAGAAATTGAGCTATTGTCAAACCAGGAATACTGTTATTTAGCCAAATCAGCGCTATATACATGATTTTTTTCGCAAACTGATTTAACTGAAATCATTTTTATGATTTACTACCCATCTTTAAATGCCAGGGCGCGAGACATTGTTATGGGAAGAACGCAAGGTTTATCAATGGATGTGGATGGTTGTTTTCTTGGACCCTCTTATATAAATAATAAGCCGCTAAATGTTATCAAAGCAAACCAGCGGATACTAAATGAAATCAAAGCCAGAAGCAGTCAATATAAAGTAACTGAACTCTATGTCGGCTCCAATCGGCAATCAACGGTTTCTGATCATGGTCAGGCCTATAAAAACAAAAATGGCTGTGCCTATAGCGCTCTTCAAAAAATAGCTGACTATCTGGGAGCAAAGCTTAAAAAAATGCTGCTCTCAGATGTTTTCCATGATCAACCGGATGGCTCCGCATTTTTCAAGGCATTCGAGTGGCTGGAAGAAACTCAATATAATTATGATGATAACAAAGTTCCACCCAAGTCCCAGCAAAAGGAGTGGCTGCATGACGACAGCAAGCTACTTATCCTGTATGCCCAGATTCATCAAATGGCCTGCCAGTATCCCGACGATGAGATAGATTTTTATTTTTATGATGATAACGTGGAAATTCTGAATAATTTATACAATTATTTTAAAAAATATCCGCAATTACTACCGCACAATGTTAGTCTCCATTTAGTGCATTATCAGAGTGAATGTAACGAAGACGGTAAACTTATAGAGCCTTTAACCACTAATTATCCAGTTATCAGAGGTACAAGCCCTGCCCCGGATAGAGACTATCGTTATACGGTTAAAACAATGGCCGCAGTCGCAATTGAATCGCCTGAATATCAGAAAACAGAGCCGATGTATCAGAATGGCTCACAACGGGTATTAAACTATATCGATGCAAAAAATAACCTGTTTGATCTTAATCCACTGAAATGTATTAGAGATTATAGGCCTGGGATGTTACCGAAGGTTATGCCTCCCCGGCCTCAGGCGGCTCCCGGTTTTTTTGCAACATTAGCTGCCAGTACCTTTAATAGTTTATATAACCTGTTTAATCCGCCGCCAGTTGACGTGGATGTCAGCGAACTGGTCTCATCAAGCAGCTCTTCTTCCAGTAGTAGCAGCAGCTCCAACCTTCAAAAGTATGGCTCATGGCGTATCTCGTCTGCCAGAAACACCCCAAGTGGAAATAATCTCGTCAGCCAACATCGTAAACCGTCTTCTGACTCGCCTCCGGTTGTGTCTGAGATATCGACGCAAGGCCCATAACTCTTAGAAGAGATTTCAGGTATGAAACAAACCGTTCGAGCTCATGAAAAATCTTTAAGCTAACCTGCTGTGCAAGGCTTCGAGACGGCGTAAACGCCTCCTCAGCCCGAACGTTTCTTTTAAACCTAAAAATTTCTATATTATCCGGTCAGGCACAATCCGTAACAGAGGCTCGCCGGCTCAATGATGCCACAATTTTCTCCAGGCTATGCTGATGAGGCTCTGTCTGTTCAACAATAGCCTGACTGCGGCTGGCGCAGTAGTCTTTTACTTCCTTATCAGGCAAGATATAAAAATTGTTTTTTTCGACTTCGGCAATAATATGGCTGGCTACATCCTCAGCCGGCCTGCTCCTGCCAATCAGCTCACTTAACATGCTATGTAAACTGCTATTGTGTAATGGTGTGGAATTAGCCAGTAAGTTGGTGTTTACAAAAGAGGGGCAGACCACTGAAACATTTACCGGTTTCTCCAGGCGGCGTAAATCAAAATACAATGATTCAGATAGTGCAACCAGAGCGTGTTTAGACATACTGTAAGCGGACATCATTGAGCCGCTGCATAAGCCATAAAAACTGGATATATTGATAATATGAGAGTGATGAGTCTGCTTAAACATAAACGGCAGAAATGACTGAATGCAGTATATTGCTCCGTACAGGTTGATTTCCATCACCTTATGGATATGTTCGCTGGTTAGCTCCCATAAAGGAGCCAGATGGCCGCTGATACCGGCATTATTAAACAGCCAGTCAATACGGTTAAAGCGTTCTATTGTCTGTTTTGTCAGCTGTTTGACACTGTCTGGCCTGGACACGTCCGTGACGACGCCCAAAACTTCAACATCGTATTCGGCGCTTAGTATTTCGACCTGATCACACAGGTCTGTAACAGCATGATCTGCCATTACTACGTTGATGCCAAGTTCCAGACATCGTTTCGATAATGCTAATCCTATCCCGCTCGCTGCGCCTGTTATGACAGCTACTCGACCCATAAAATCCATTCTTGCCCCTCCTACAGGTTATTTATTCAGGAACCAGCAGAATAAATTGTTTCGCCATGATATCGAGTAACGTCAAATCAGGTCAAGCCTTCTGATAATTATGTGCGCTCTTCTATAAGCACAACATCATGAGCTTTATAGCCTTTCGGTCCTTTATCAACCCGAAAAGCAACCTTGTCATTCTCATGCAGGGTTTTAAAACCGGTGCCTTGAATATCTTTATAGTGCACGAAAATATCATCGCCCCTTTCGTTAACAATAAATCCAAATCCTTTTCTATCATTGAACCATTTTACCTGGCCAATCTCTCTCTCAGACATTCAAATTCCCCTTTAATTCAAACATACCTCATTTGCCTTGCATGGCAAATTTAACACGATTAATATTCAGCTTAACCAAGATTTGATCTTGAACGTTCAAATTCCGGTTAAAGTGAACAAGTTCTTATGCTGTAAGTACAGAACAGTAAGATTAGAATAACAGTTTTTTATTGATTGTTAAGGATTTTTTTTATTTTTCAGGAGTTTTTTGTGCAAACCAACATTCAAGAATCTTCGATTCAATATTCGAGCGATGCGTTTATTGAGCTCGCCATGAGTTGCGGCGTTTTACGTTTTGGCAGCTTTACTTTAAAATCAGGCCGGCAAAGTCCTTATTTTTTTAATGCCGGGCTTTTTTATCAGGGTAGGTCCTTAATGGAACTTGGCCGCTTTTATGCCAACGCCTTGATTGCGTCCGGCATTCAGTTTGAGCATTTATTCGGACCTGCCTATAAAGGACTCCCGTTAGCAACAACAACGGCCGTAGCCCTGGCTGAACGTGGCGTTGATGTTACCGTTACCTTTAACCGCAAAGAAGCCAAAGACCATGGCGAGGGCGGTCAGTTAATCGGTGCGCCCTTATCTGGAAACACTGTTATTATTGATGATGTGATTACAGCAGGAACCGCGTTTCGCGAAGCGCAATCGCTTATCAAAGAGAATGGCGGACAACTAACGACTGCTGTTATTGCTTTAAACCGTTGTGAACGGGGGTTAGGTGAAAAATCGGCGATCAACGAGATCGAAGCTCAGGGTATCCAGGTGTTATCGATTATCAGCTTATATGACCTGATTGAGTGGTTGGAAAAAAATAACCGGCAGCAGGAACTTGAGAGTGTTCGCAGCTACCAGCGTGAATATGGTGTTTAATGCTAGCTGGATCCCCGCCTGCGCGGGGATGACAAGGGGATTTTCTTTAATAAGCAGCAATATCAATTGTTTTCATTTTATAATTAATTTGCTTGCCATTTCTCTTAATAGTAACCGTAATCTGTTCGCCAACTTTAATATCGGTTAACAGATTATAGAGAACATCATAGTTTTCAACCGGGTGGCCATTAATCGCGACAATAATATCACCTAACAGAATCCGACCCCATTGATCACGATGCGTACCTCTCAAACCGACCGTTGCTGCGGGTGTTTTTGGAATAACGTTGGCAATCAGAATACCGCTCTTTACTCCAAGACTTGCAGCACTACTGGGATCAACCCGTTGAATTCCGATACCAGCGAGGATTATCCGGCCGTTTTTAATAAGCTGGGGTACAATCCGCTCGATATCATCAGCAGGAACAGCGAAGCCTATACCGGCAGAGGAACCTGAGTTCGAATAAATCGCTGTATTCAAACCAATTAAGCGGCCTTTGCTATCCAGTAACGGTCCACCGGAATTACCGGGATTAATTGATGCGTCAGTCTGAATCATTTCACGGATAGTTACTCCACCAACTCCTGGTACCTGCCGCCCTAACGCGGAAATAATACCGACTGTAAGGCTATGATCGAGACCGAAAGGATTACCGATTGCGATTGTTTTCTGGCCAACCAGCAAATCTTTAGTATGTATCAGTTGGAAGGGCACAAAAGACTTTAATTGTTCAAGGGCTTTGGGATCAGTAATAGCCAACACAGCCAGATCCTTACGCGGCTCTGCTCCGACAACACGGGCAGGAACAGTAATTTTACCGATGCTTACCGCAAGCTCTTCAGCGCCATTGATAACATGGAAGTTGGTAACGATATGTCCTTTGTCATCCCAGATGATACCTGAACCGGCCCCTGCCGTAACATGCATCTTGTTATACTGCCTGACAACAGTGGCCAGCCGGTGGACATATACTACCTTGGGCGAGAACTTCTGAAAAATTTCTACCGTATTTCTTTCATTAGGCAACAACTCATCAAGATTTGCCGCTAAAGCCGGTAAACTTATCAAACAGGCAAAAACGCTTGCCAATAATCTCATTTTCATTCAAAACTCCACATCTGATAAACCAGATAACAACCGATTGCAGGCCAAGATACTTAGCCTGCAATCAGCCCACTTTCACATACAAAGTGAGCATATTCTACCCTGTTTACTATTTTATATATATATCTAAATCTCACAGCTGTGAAAATGTTTGTGCAAATTATTGCCTCAAGGCTTAATTATTTAAGCGTTCAGCAACCAGCACTGATTCTTTTATCAAAGTTACATTTTTCTACTGCAAACTGATAAAAACTAAAATTCAGGGTACTTCGTTATTACTTCAGGTGAATCAACTGCGTGTGTATTTCAACGGTAAAATATTGGTTAAATGCCTGATATGAATCCAGTTTTGGCCAAAACTCCGCCTTATCGCACATCCGGGCCATCTCAGCTTCATAAAGCGGCTGGTAGTGTGCCTGGACAAACTCGTCGATAGCAGCAATCTGATCAAAATTTTTAATAATCACCGTTGCATTGTCTGCCAGGTGCGAAACATCAATTTTTTCCAGCACACTGTCAATGCTTGCCTGTTCTTCAACAGCGGCCCTTATTCGCTTTAGCAGTACTGAACGCGGCTTTATCCGGAGTAATTGTTTTCCCTGGTTAAAACTCTGTTCCAGCACAGCGACATGAGAATGCAATTCAAATTTAAAGCAGCATAGAAAATCCAGAAAACTGCCTTCAATCCTGTTATAGGCATTTTTTCCAACTGCGCGATGAATTTCATTTTTGAACATAAAAGCAAAATGCCGTTCTATTTCATTTAACGTTTCCTCATCGTTCACTTGCTTTTTGATGGCATAAGCAGTGTTATCGATTTGTAACTGTTTTAATGACGGTATTTTTACTTCTGGTAATTGTGATGCCAGAAAAGTTATAAATGCCCGGGTGGGCTTTAAAATTATAATCTCCCATTCATGTGGTTGCATGACGCTCTCCTGTGATTTATTCGACTCATCCTGAGTACAGCTATAAAGCTAAATCAACGTCTTGATACACCCTTTTACAGCTCCCTTTTTTCTAAGGGAAGACTATCAGGTTAACTCCCTCTGCAACCAAGATCAATAGATTAATTCATAATTTTTTATAAAGCTTGACACAAGTACAAGAAACGTTATGCTTGTACTTTTATCCAGCAAACTGCAGTATGAAAATTATAAAAAAGTTAATTGTTTGCCTGCTCGTTCTCTTTTTAGCATTTACTACTTTTTTAGGGATTCTTTCAAAAACAATAAGCCCTGAAATTGTTCGGAAATATGTCAATACCGAACTGACTGCCCTTACCTCACAGCCAGCGCAGATTAACGGCGATATTAGCTGGCAGTTGCTCCCCCTGCCTGGAATCAGACTTTCAGGAATAGAAATCGGCAATACCAACAATAGTAAAAATTATTCTGTTGCTATTGAAAAACTGTTATTTAATTTAAAAATCGCTCCTTTATTACGCGGCAAGCTGGTTTTTAGCGAGATTAAGGCGAATGGTTTTAAGATTGAAATTAATTCCGACCTGCCCTGGTCTTCAATTCCCCCACTGAAACCGGAAGAAGAACCAAAACCGGCAGGAATCAGGCAACGATTTGATATCGAAAGGCTGATTCTCAGTCGCGGTCAATTTGTTTTTATTGAAAACGGCAAGACCGTTAATCTGTCAGGAATCCAATTGTCTGCGGAAAACATTAATCTGAATCAGGACTCGGTTCAACTGCACCTGAAAACCAGGCTTCATTATCTTAATCCCGGTCAACATCAGGCGCATGGCAGCCTGCTCTTCAAAGGTTGTGCCAGCCTGAGTAAAGGCGTACTTGACAATCCAAAAAGCTTTTTACATTTAACCTCGCTTGATGGTCAGCTTACAGTCCGGGATTTGATTATTGACAAGGTAAGGATTAACAAGGCGAAGGCCGTCACTTCCTTTAAACACGGAATTCTACAGCTCAACCCGGTCACTATAGGGTTTTATCAAGGCGAGGCGATTGGTGATCTGCGTTACGAACCGACAGATAAGAACCTGCAATTAAACTTCGCCGCCAGCAACTTAAATAGTGGTTTGTTAACAAGCGATTTGTTTGACAGTGCCCTGTTAAAAGGAAAGCTTGATTTTTCACTGCACACCCAAAGCGTGTTGCATAAGGGATCCTGGCTAAACCGCACTGCGGGCAATGGTAAAATCAGTATTCGTGATGGTGCGCTAAGCACAGTTAATCTGCATAGTATTATGCAAAACGCCAGCAATACGCTTGGTCAGATTACCGGTTTAACAAAACCTGAACAAAGAAATATTAGTCAGGCGTTGTTAAACGTTTCAGCTGCAAATCAGGGCGAAACCCCGTTTGAGATCGCGAGCATGCAGTATCAGTTAAATAATAACGTTTTGCGCAGCGATAACCTGTTTTTAAAAACCGCCATCCTCAAATTGAAAGGAAACGGCCAGCTTCGGCTTGACTCTTATAACCTGTCAGGCGCTATTCTGGCTTATGTAATAGCGCCAGATGCCAACATGAATCAAATCCAGCAACTGCTTGGCGGTTATTTTCCTCTCACTGTCAGCGGAACGTTAACTCAACCGGTTATTTTGCCTGATTTAAAAAAAATTAACCCGACGCTGACTCAAATGTGGTTAAAGGAGAGGTTAACCAAACCGGTTATTAAATTGAAGGAACAATTAAAGGCACTGTTTTAAATGACGAATACCCCACTTTCTTTTAGCAACAGATTGCTCGACTGGTTTGATCTCCACGGCCGCAAAAACCTGCCCTGGCAACATCCGCGCAGCGCTTACCGGGTATGGATTTCAGAAATTATGCTCCAACAAACCCAGGTGCAGACTGTCATCCCCTATTTTGAACGCTTCATGGCGCGCTTTCCAACTCTGCAAGTACTGGCTGACAGTGATGAAGATCAGGTTCTGGCTTATTGGTCAGGGTTGGGGTATTACAGCCGGGCCCGTAATATTCATAAAACCGCACAATTAATCTGCCAGCAATGGCAAGGAATTTTTCCTGAAACCATTACAGGATTAACAAACCTGCCCGGAATTGGCGAAACTACCGCAGCAGCTATTCTCTCGCAGGCATTTAATAAACCTGCCGCGATTCTTGACGGCAATGTCAAACGGGTTTTAAGCCGTCATTTTATGGTAGACGGTTTTCCCGAGCAAAGTGCGGTGAAAAAACGGTTATGGCAGTTGGCCAGAGAATCGATGCCAGAGCAACGTTGTGCCGATTACACTCAGGCCATTATGGATCTTGGCGCGACTTGCTGTACTAAAAAACCTGACTGCGCCAGCTGTCCGTTGAACCAGACCTGTCTGGCATACCGGGAGCAAAAAGCCCATCTTTACCCTTATAAAAAAGCTCGTAAGGCTCTTCCTGAAAAGCACGAACAGTTTTTACTGCTCTACAACGACCAGCAGCAAATTTATCTTGAAAAAAGGCCGCCAAGCGGAATCTGGGGCGGGTTATGGTGTCTGCCTGCAATCGATCAAAGGCAGAATGCAACTGAGTTCGTTCAAACACAATATGGCTTGTCAGCAACTAACACCATTGCCCTGACCGAAATCAAACATACCTTCAGCCATTTTCACCTGTATATCAAAGCAATGGCGTTGAAAATTACATCCAACGCCACTGACAGAGTTTGCGAGAGTAAAGGCAAATGGCTGGAAATAACGGAACTCGAAAATCTCGGACTCGCCAAACCGGTAAACGACGTTATCACCTGTTTTTATCAAAATATTTCAAAATGATACTGATGCAGCAGGGAGCTGATCCGGTGACACTGCCATTACCAAAAACTGCTGGCTATCTGGCGGGTTTTACAGTAGTTTATTGCTCTTAAGCAATTTTCTTCTATTTTCATGGCACTGTTAATTTTATTATTAAGCCTGATTGCCTTGATTTGGGCATCGCATCAACTCATCAATGGCGCGGCGGGGATCGCGAATTATTATAATCTGTCGCCTATGCTAACCGGCTTTACTCTGGTGGCGCTTGGAACCTCCACGCCGGAGATCATGATTGCGATTAATGCGGCTATGGATGGGGTTAATGATATTGCGCTGGGTAATGCCATTGGTACCAATATTGCCAATATTGGCCTGATTCTTGGAATAATTGCCTTGCTTCGGCCGTTGAATATGCAGTCATCGTTTTTACGCCGTGAATTCCCGCTCTTGTTTATTGCGATGTTGTTTACGTATTCGTTAATGCTGGATGGTTATCTGGGGGTTGTGGACAGTTGCCTTTCATTAGCAGCCTGTGTCGTGTTTATCGGCTATATTCTTTATATCTCTGCCCCTAACCAACTACAAAAAAAGGTAACCGAGAGCATTCGCCAGGCCGTGATGAGCAGACATAGCCTGAAAAGTTATGTGTTGAGCTTTGTAACAGGAATTATCGTGTTATCGCTCAGCGCTGATTTGTTAATTAAAAAAACAATGCTGATTGCCCATACCCTTGGCCTTGACGAACTGTTTGTAAGCCTGACGGTTATTGCATTGGGTAGCAGCCTGCCGGAGCTCGCCACTGCGCTAATCGCTGCCCGTAAAGGCGCTGATGATATTGCGATTGGTACTATTCTTGGTGCAAATTTATTTAATCTGATCGCCGTGATGGCGTTTCCAGGCATTATCCATCCCTCAGCGATAAGCCATGCGATTTTATGGCGCGATATGCCGGTTATGTTTATTACAACGTTTATTCTGTTCTGGATTAATGCCCGCCGTGCGCGCAAAATCACACGTTGGCATGGCGGCTTGCTGATTCTGGTTTATATTTGCTATATGATTTCACTCGTTGTGTGCGCGATTCATTAATTGCCCTGGATATTCCGGGGTTCTTTTTAATATTTTTAGTGCCTGGATTGCCTCAGGTTGGCCTGCTTTGGCTGCCTTGCAAATCCAGAACCAGGCTTTTTTGCGGTTTTCTACCACCCCTTGCCCGTAATAATACATATACCCTATTGCATATTGCGCATCCGGCTGCCCTTTTACCGCTTCAGGTTTTAACAGGACGAATGCGCTGCGATACTGCTGGGCCCGGAAGCAATTAATCCCCTCGACAAAATTATGTTGTTTGACGCAACCTGTCATTATGGCAAGAAAAACAATCAAAAAAGTTATTCTCAGCACGCTTTTCATAAACTCAGTCTCCATTTAATGGCTGTGCAGGCCTGTCGAAAATCAATTCGTTTTTGGGCAGGCTCAGGCTTTCAAGCGCACCATTGTGTAAAACAACGATACCGTTTTCGGTAATCCGCTTAATCACAGCTCCACCAGGTACTGTATCGCCAATAACATAGGTTTTTTCCTCGCCCTGCGCTGCTTTCAGCAGAACCTGGCTCTCGTCTTCTTTTTCAGAATACATAATCCCCAGCACGCTTAGATCGAGCCTGGATTGTTTAATATCAGCATTATTAATGTCAGGCACATAGTTACCGAACAGAGGGTTAGTAAAAACAGGCGAGTTCGCGGAAAGAGCCGCCTCCTGTTTGCTAACGGTTACCGGACTTGGCGTTATCGGCACGCTGCTATCCTGCCTGACAAGCTCAAATAACTGGATTATAAACAAAATCCCTGCAACGACAATAACCGCCAGCGCAATCATTTTGCCGGGATCATTGATTGAGGTTAATAATAATTTATTGGCTTTCATCAAACTATTCGTTATAAATTAGCAGTTAACGTTAACACGATTTGGCATTATTAGGTATATCATAAATAAGGATTGTTAAAATGCAAAACCCGATGGAACAACCGCATATTCAGCTGGCAATCATGTCGCGCTGGTATGTCGTCTCGCGCGCCATACACACTGTAGCTCAGTTAGGGGTTGCCAATCATATGGCAGATACGCCTGTTGCAAGCGAAGCGATTGCCAGGCTGGTTAATGCCAATCCGCAAATGCTTGATCGGCTGTTACGTTTTTTAAGCGCTTACGGTATTTTTAGCAGGCACGGCAATAGCTACGCGCTAACCGCATTATCAAAACCATTACGGGATGATGCGCCGAATTCTGTTCGAGATGTTATCCGGATGGTGGATGACAGCTGGTGGCAGGCTTTTTCACAATTGGATAAAGGTCTGCAACAGGGAGAGTCTGCTTTCAGCTTACAACACCATGAAGATTTTTTCAGTTTTCTGGCTAATCACCCTGAAAAGCAAAATAACTTTGATCGTGGAATGGCGAAATTATCGACTTTTGATGATAGCGCAGTCAGTAAAGCAGTTGATTTTTCCCAATGTGAAACCATTGTTGATATGGGCGGCGGCCGCGGCGGTTTAAGTAAAGCACTTGCCCAACATTATCCCTCGCTGCAAGTTACCCTGTTTGACAGCCCGGCAGTAATCAACCAGTTGTCTGCCAGTGATTTTCCGGCTCAAGTCACCTTACAGGCCGGGAACTTTTTTGAGGCTATTCCACAGGCTCAGGCTTATATTTTTAAAGGGGTATTGCATGATTTCAGTGATGAACTGATGCATAAAATATTATCCAACTGCGCAGCCCGCATGCCTGCCGATGCCCGGTTATTTATTGCGGAGCAAGTTATGCCTGATGATGATAAACCGCACCCGAATAAAACGATGGATATTGTAATGATGGCATTACTTAACGGCCGGCAGCGAACTCTGACTGAATGGCAGCAAATTATTGAGCCATCGGGGTTTCAGTTTAAGGCGGCTTATGTGACAGATACATTGTTTACGGTTATGGAATTTCTGCGGGCGTAAAAGAGGGCGACTTTACTCCAGGTCGTCTCCGCAATGTGAAGTATCTCAATAATAGTGAAGGTCTTCAGGCACTAGAGATACTTCTGCCTCGATTGAAAAAGCTCTTATAACACTATTGGCATTAATTAGTCAAGTAACCAGCCAACGTCCCTGAAGTTTTTTTAAACATCATTTAATCTGAATTGAGCATAGATTTTTCGATTTCACTTCGATCTGCCCCCTCTCCCGCGAAAGGAACTTGAATAATTTACTGATGATCCTTCGCGGGAGAGGGTTGGGGAGAGGGAATGTCACGAATGGTAATAGATGATGCGCTTTGGACAAATTTAAAAGAATTATTACCAAAGCCTAAAGGGAGGTATGGGACAGATGATCGCTTATTTGGAAGCTGTTTGCTGGCTCCTTCGAACAGGGGCTGCCTGGCGTGACTTACCATTAGACTATGGCATTGGAAAAGTGTTTACAATCGATATAACAATTGGTCTAGAGTAATCGGCTAAACCCAATAGAGCATGATTCACATATCTATAAAAGGTAATACCATAGATGCTGCTCTGTAAGGGTGCTTTGCCTACGTAACTTCTTTGCGCGTTGCCTCAGTATCAATTTGTCCACTTCCCTCTCCCCAACCCTCTCCCGCGAAGAACCATCAGTATACTATTCAAGTTCCTTTCGCGGGAGAGGGAGCAGATCGGGATAAATTTAAAAATCTGTGCTTTAAATAAACAAAAAATAACTCTAGGAACGTCACCTAGTAAAACACTAAATTTACGTTTTTTTATTGTGTAATAATGAACAGAATATCCCTTGCGGATCTAATTCTTTTTTTAATTCAATCCACTGTTGATATCGACTGCCGAAATGGCGTTGCCAGTACTCTTCCGATAGTTTGTCGCCGAGATAGCCGGACAAATAGCGTTTTCCGCCGGCATCGAGAAAACGGTTGTCCAATAGTTTTATCGCGTCGAGGCTGCCGGGTATTAATGCTTCGGTAAGGCCTGGGGTCAAGATCATGAGGGAGTAACAGTCACTGCCATCAGGCAGCATAAAAAAATTGCTGTGCTTTAAATCGGCGACTGGAACAACTTGTACTACAGTCGCATAGTAAAGCGGAAGGCTGTTCAGTACCTCATCGAGATTGTCTCCCAATTGCCGGCGGCTGATAAAGCACTCATACCAAGGGTGGGCCTGTTCCCATTGGCCAGTCATTTTCATCGCGGCAAAACGGGAATCGTGTCGATGCATATAGGATTCTATTGTTTCATCCTGAGTATACAGAATTTTCCATGGCTCAGGGTTGGTATTAAATTCAGCAAATTCTGGTGGATTTTTATCAAACTCTATAGAAACATGCAGAGCATAAAACCACTGTGCAAAAGGCAACCGTCTATCGCCGGCAAGTTTTGCCCCTTGTACCGCCGGTGAGCAGAAGGACTCCATATAGTCAGCTTTTCCTTTAAACTGCTCAATTGCATTAAGCCAATTGTCTTTATCCAGATAGAGTAGAAAAAAAGTCCTGACATGGGATTTACAGGCTCTAAGAGCAATATTGGCTTTGGTAATGATTCCAAACCGCCCCTGACCGCCAAGACAGGCCTGCATAAGCGGAGAGGTTTCGTTAACTTGCTGCAGTTCGCCGCTGGCAGTCATTACTTCCAGCTCATTGACATTGGCAACCGCACTGCCATAACGAAATGATGCCGCCCCTACTCCACCGGCTGACAGTACGCCTGCAACAGACAGATTGCAATTATATGGTACCACCTTTGGCACCAGCTTCTGCTGCATGGTTTTAGCCAGCAGATCGGCCCATGATGCATTGGCATCAACCCAGACAGATTGCTGTGCAGGCTCATCGACCCGGTTAAAATTGCTCATGCCGATTACCAGACCATTTGGCAAAGGCAAAGATTGTCCGCATTGACTCATACCATTGCCGCGGATAGTAACCGGTAGTCCGTGCTGGTTGGCGTAGAGAATAATCTGCTTGAGTTCTGCCGCATCGGAAGGAATAAAAACGGCAGCCGGCTGGCTGCTTTTTAAATGGCCGAAATCATGCTGGAATGAAACAGGCAAATGCTCGCCATTGAGCATTGCCTGATTCAACAGTTGATTACACTGCCTGATCTGCGACGTATTCCACTGCGTTTGCTGCATCTTTTTGTTTCCTTAATCGAGCCAGTTCCAATCGTCTGTTGCATGCAATCAGTAAACCATCAAACATTTTGCTGAATGCATCATAACAGCGCTCTATCATTTTCAATGCTTCACGTCTAACGTCAACCGGCACATGACGCTCAAACAATTTCTTTTCCATCTCGTCTTCAAACAGCGCATGCGCCATTTCCACTTCCAGATGTGAGCTTGAGAAATATTTCAAATTATGATCTTCACCGGTTTTCTTCACTTGTTTTACCACTTTTTCAAAGAAAACATGACCTGAAGATTCAAGGGTTAATAACAGGGCAATATTTAACAACTCATTTTCCGCTTTGTATATTTCTGACATGATAGAGTAAGCGGCATCGCGAGTAATCTGTGTTTCCTTGCTATAAAGCGAGGCAACATCATCATTATTGCATGAACTATCGCCGCTGGCAGCGCCCATATATTTTTTATCATGTAAAAACCACTTTTCATGACCGGCATCTTCCAGTCTGTGGTGCCTTGCTACTTTTTTAAGGTAGGGATCTGTAACCCGCTCTTCGTTGATCCGTAAAATATCCTGAAAAGTCATAGCCCAGAATGTTAGTTCAGGCACAAAATAACTTATTTCTTCCAGGCTTTCCAACCCTTCTAATACTGCAAAGAAAGGATGATTCATAAACTCGTTTTGTTTAGAATCAATGTAGTCTTGTATAGCTTTCATGGCTGCCTCCGTGGCAAAATCATTCGTCAGATAGAATCTTGCAGAAGGTATGCCAACTTTTTTCACCAAATGAAGCCTAAAAAGCTATTTTGAAGGTGTTTCGGACTGCAATATTAAATTAAAGGCAGCATAAAACCTCAGAAAGCGACAAAAAAATGCCTCTGATGACAAAAATACGGCAAAAAATTAATCATTTACGTACTTGTTTTTCTTAAAAAAAGCTCATGTTGCTGATAAATTCGCCAATTTTTTGTCGTAATTTTTAATAAAACTTGTTACTGTATTCCAATTAATCTCCGTTATAGAGTTGGTTGTCTCACATATTTGGTTTAATAATTGTTCCTGTATTTCTCCTATTGCTTCTGCTTCTGCATACGGGGTGTTAGTAAACATGACTAAAACGTGCTTTGAGATATAAGTTTCGGGATAGCGCTTCATTAACTCCATATTGAGGCGTTTTTTAAAATTAAATTGCTCGTTTCTGATATTACTTTGAATTTCATGGTAATTATCCATGGACATCTTCGCTACCGCTTCGGTATTTTTCTTCCGGAGCTCAAAAAATGCCGGCATCACTTTTTGCCAATCATCGTGATACTGATCAAGTAAGCCATTTAAAACTCTGCAATCTTCAAAAGCGCAATTCATCCCCTGGCCAAAAAACGGCACAATCCCATGCGCCGCATCGCCAATGAGCAGACAGTTATCCTGATAGTACCAGCGGGAGCAGTTAATTGTGCTCATGGTACCGGTTGGATTGTTCAGGAATTCGTGGGTTAAATCTGGCATGGAATCATAGACATCGGCAAAAGCCTGACTAAAAAAACGAGTGACCGCCAACTCATTATCAAGCTCGGCAAAACTGTTTTTCCCTTTATGCGGCAGGAATAACGATCCGGTAACCGAGTGATCGCAATTAGGATTACCCAATAATAAAAACGAATCCCGCGGCCACAGATGCAAATGTTCATGCGCCAGCCCATGCGGTGATGCGCCGCTGATTGATAGTTCTTTATAGCCGTGCGGCATATATGTTCGGGTTGCAGTAATCAGATTTTCTTTACACAGCGTCTCTCTGACAAAGGAATTGGAACCATCCGCGCCAATGAGCCGTTCATATTGCCTGACTAACGGCTCACCGTTATTCTGGCTGAAATAGAGTGTTTTATTATGGACGTCAAGCTTTGTAAGCCGGGTATCAAAATATAAATTGACAGCAGGATTTAATTCCAGCTCATTGAGTAATAAGGCATTTAAGTCATTGCGCTGAACCGCGTTAATATACTCATCATTATGCCGGCCAAAGGGTTGATATTTAATCTCCCCGCTTTCTTCATGAATGGCGCGTGCACGCATCGGAGCTAAAATATCAGTCACTTTGGCGCGCAATCCAATTTCCGTTAATCCTGTCAGACCACGGCAAGACATTGCCAGATTAATTGAGCGGCCAGCATCGATTGCGGCTTTTCGCAAATCCGGACGAGATTCATATAATTCAATATGATAGCCCCGGCGCGCCAAATATAAAGCGAGCAGGCTTCCAGCCAGACCAGAGCCGATTATAGTTACGCCTTTCATTTAAGCTCCTTTTTTAAGGCAAAATAAAACCTGGGGTAAGCCTTTACCCTTTTGATTTAAAGATGTGATTTGCATAATTTATACCAGGAATGGAGGTAAGAACCATTACCAATCTCTCCAGTAATCCCTTTCCTTTAAAAGCTTTTTGCAAACCCTCAGATGCCAGGGATGGCATGGGAGCGTCAGGATGACTTCATGCGTGTTTGCAAAAAGCTTTTAAAGGAAAGGGATTACCCCGCTCTGAACTTGCAAGGCATAAGTGTCTAAACGCGTGACAGAAACCTTGATTACGCTTCGCTGCATCAAGGCTACTCTTTATTCAACAAAGTTAAATTAATGCCTAATCATTACTCATCATCAAATCCATTAAACCATTTGTATGGTTAATAGCTTCCATATAAGCGTCAGAATAATCATCCAGCTCAAGCTCGGGAATCATCAGTTGATCAAATTGCGCCTGCTCATAATAAATAACTGCCTGTAACAGCTCGCCAAGCCATCCTTTCCTCTCAAGAAGAGCAACATTGATTTCTTCACTCAGCGCAATACGGGCTAATAATATTTCTAACGGTTGGCTGAAGATATCGCTTAATGAAGAAAACAACCCGACAGTATACGCCTGATGAGAATGTTTGGGCTTGATCCGGTAGGATAATATTTCACACATTTTAGCGCGAATCAGGCATCGCTCTAACAATTCGATTGAAAGATCATCAAAACCCGAGATTAACAAAATGCTTATCCAATTGCGGATTTCGAACAAGCCAAGATGGATTATTGCCTCAACAACAGAATCATATTTTCTACCGCGATATAACAAAGCCGAATTGGCAATGCGCAAGATTTTATAACTCATTCTGGGCATATACCGGATAGAATCGGCAATATCGTCAATTGTGCTTTTGGGATTATTGAATTTATCAAGCAGATTAAGCAAATTGGTTCTGTTTTCCAGAAGCATCTCGCCATGAACATCATGCGGCCGGTGTAAAAAGAACCCCTGGAATAAATGAAAACCTTTCTCGACGCAGAACTGGAATTTTTCGTAGTTCTCTACTTTTTCAGCCAATAGCTTGCCTTTGAAAGATTTTAAAAATCCTAACTGCTGCTCAATCACCTCATTACTCAACGCCAACACATCAAGTTTGATGATATCAGCTGCATCAACCAACGCCTTTAAATCATCCCGATAAATAAAATCATCCAGAGCAATCTGATAACCGGCTTTTTTAAAATCCTTAATGCATTGTATTAAGTTTGAATCGACTTTTACACTTTCAAGAATCTCGATAATAACTTTATCTTTAGGCAATAATTTGGGAACCTTACTGATCAAAAGATTACGGGGAAAATTGATAAAAGCGCGGTAGCGCCCGACTACGGCTTCGAGATCAAGATCAGTAAATAAATTGGCTAATACCCGCGAAGTCGCAATATCGTTTGATAAGGCGTCGTTTCCGTTAAATTGGAAATTTGACCCAAGATTATTGCGATATAATAACTCATAACCATATAGGTTGAAATTTTTATCAAATATTCTTTGTCTGGCCAATAATGTTTTCATTTAAATGCTTTTTCACTGAACCCGTTGTTAGACCACGAACACAAAGCGCCTTATTCTTTAAATCTAGCCTAAATCTGATTAACTGTCATGCTAACATGGAAAAAAATGTGTTATTTTTCTGAATAATAATTTGCCAGGAAATCTTCCAGAACATCAGGTTTTGCCGGCGGACTATAAAAATATCCCTGAGCAAAATCGCAATTATGATTGAGCATAAAATCGCGCTGGACTTCAGTTTCAACGCCCTCGGCAAGCACCTCAAGATTTAAACTGTGGCCAAGATTAATAATTGCCTTGGCAATCGCCGCTTCATTCGCATCATTAATCAATTCAGTCACAAAAGAACGATCAATTTTCAACTTATCAACCGGAAACTGCTTTAAATAAGATAAGCTCGAATAACCGGTTCCAAAATCATCAATAACAAGTTTTAACCCCATATCCTTCAGTTGATACATAGTATCAAGCGCATGTTGAACACCCTCTACCAGCATGCTTTCCGTTAATTCAAGCTCCAGATATTTGGCTGAAAGATTATTTTGCTTCAATGTATCAGCAACCTGATCCGCCAGTTTTCCCTGCCGGAACTGCCGGCCAGAGATATTGACTGCCATCGTCAGATCGGGGTAACCCTGCTCATGCCAACGCTTTATCTGAGCGCATGCTTCATGCAGCACCCATTCTCCTATTTCAACAATCAGACCATTTTCTTCAGCAATGCCAATAAAATCAACCGGTGAAACGGGGCCCAGCACGTGGCTATGCCAACGCAATAGCGCCTCAAAACCTGTAATCCGGTTTTGCTTCATGTCAATCAGCGGTTGGTATACCAGATAAAATTCATTTTTTCTCAACGCATCCCGTAACGCATTATCAAGCTGCATGCGATTAATGATCCGTTTATTCATTTCCTGATCAAAAACCTTAAAGTTATTACGGCCGCTATCTTTGGCATGGTACATAGACAGGTCAGCGTTTTTCATTAATGACTCATAATCCATCCCATCTTTAGGGTAATAACTTATTCCTATACTGCCGGTTATTTTAAGGCTGTGCTGGTCAATCTGAATGGGCCGTTCTATCAGCCGCAGAATTTCTTCCGCGATTGTCTGAGCTTGCCGTTCACTTGTAATATCCTGCAGTAAAATAACAAATTCATCGCCGCCCAAACGAGTAACCGTATCAAAATCACTGGTTGCAATCAGCAGGCGATTGGATACAGCCCGGAGTAACTTATCGCCTACGCTATGCCCCAGAGTATCATTGGTCATTTTGAAACGATCGAGATCAAGGAATAAAAAGGCAAGCATGGAACCTTTTTTCCTCGCCAGCAGTATGGCCTGATCAACCCGATCCATCAACAGAACGCGATTGGGTAATTCTGTGAGCGAATCATGCGTTGCCTGCCTTACCAATTGCTCCTCCATTTCATGCCGTTGAGTTACATCGTTCATAATGCAGACATAATGCCTGACATTACCAAACGAATCGCTTACTGGCGCCACGCTCATTTCACACCAGAACCGCTCGCCGTTACGGCGGAAGCTCTGCATTTCCACAATTTCTTCACGCTGCTCACGAATCGCCAGGGTAATGCGGTGCCTGTTCGCATCCGATTCGTTTTCTCCCTGAATAAAAGCCATGTCTTTACCCAAAACCTGTTTTTCACTATAGCCGGTAATTCGCTCGAAAGCCCGGTTAACATAAATAATCGGCATGCCGGGTTTGGTAATATCAATTATTATCACACCGTGCGTACTGGCTTCTATCGCACGCTCACGAATTCTTAATTCGTCATCAGCCATTTTTTTCTGGGTAACATCACGAAAACTGTAGACGCGGCCTACAATTTCATTACCCACACGTTGCGGTTGGGTAAAGCGTTCAAAAATACGGCCGTCTTTAAAATGCAATACCGGTAACTCACCTTGCCACTCAGGATTTTGATATAAATACTCAACGTCTTTCACAACTGATTCGGGATTGCTTAATTGCGCTAAAATATATTCAAAACCGATGCTTTCTGTGCCAGACTCAAGCATATGAGAAGGAATGCGCCACATTTCGACAAATTTCTGGTTCCAGTCAACCACTTGCCCTTTGCCGTTTACCATCATAATTCCGTCAGCGGTAGACTCAAGGGTTGCACGTAGCAATGACAGTGATTTTTCAAGTTCAATATTTTTTTCAAGGATATTGGTGGTTTCAATTTTAATATTATCTGAGAGCGGTACATTGATTGAGCGTTGGAATTCAGGTTGTGAGTGATACCATTTCTCAAGGAGCGAGGGTAATTCTGGCGTTAAGGCGGGGATACCCAAGACTTCGCAAATGTTGGTTAAAGAGGGATCTTTGCCCTCTTTTTTAACTTTCTCAGCCGCCCAGGCAACCTTGAGATAGTCTATTTCTTGCCTATGCATCGATCCCTCACTAAAATATCCTGTCTTGAGTTACAACTTTCCAAAACCTTAAACTGAGGTTACGCAAGAAAAGTAGTGTCACTTAAATTATATACATAAATTGCGCTTTTTGCTTAATTTATGATTTGAGTGGCTTTTAGGGGTGTTTTTAATTTGTTGGGTCAAAACGACCCAACCTGTGAAAGGGATTTTTATTATGAATAAACTGCATTTTGATACCAGAGCAATTCACGCCGGCCAGCATGCCGATCCGTCAACCGGTGCGGTAATGACGCCTATTTACACCACATCGACTTATAAGCAAACCGCTCCCGGCATACATCAGGGATATGAGTATTCCCGAACCCACAACCCTACCCGTACTGCTTATGAGCAATGCCTGGCAAGTCTGGAATCCGGCCAGCGCGGATTTGCCTTCGCTTCCGGGATGGCAGCAATCAATACCGTTGTTGATCTGCTGAATCATGGCGATCACGTTATTGCCATGAATGATCTGTATGGCGGCACATTCAGATTGTTTGACAAGGTAAAAACCCGCACCTCGGGATTGTCTTTTTCGTTTATCGACATGACTGATATTAATCATCTTGAAGCAGCGCTTACCCCAAAAACAAAAATGATCTGGCTGGAAACGCCTTCCAACCCCATGCTCAGGCTGGTTGATATCGCAGCAGTAGCCAAATTTGCCAGACAGCATAATTTAATCACGGTTGTCGACAATACCTTTGCCACACCCTGGATTCAAAAACCTTTAGAGTCAGGAATTGATATCGTTGTTCATTCTGCGACCAAGTATTTAAACGGTCATTCTGATATAATCAATGGCGCAGTCGTTGTCGGCGATAATGAGGAGCTAATTGAAAAAGTGGCTTTTTTGCAGAACTCCTGCGGAGCGATTGCAGCGCCTTTTGACAGTTTTATGGTATTAAGAAGTTTAAAAACCCTGCCATTACGTATGGAAAGACATTGCAGCAATGCGTTGGCCCTTGCACAATGGCTTGAAAAGCATCCGAAAGTGGACAAGGTGATCTATCCGGGTCTTGAAAGCCACCCGCAGCATCAACTGGCCAGGAAGCAAATGCATGAGTTTGGTGGTATGATCTCGCTGGTTTTAAAAGGCGATCTTGAGTATTCCAAACGGTTTTTATCCCGTTGTGAATTATTTACTCTGGCTGAAAGTCTGGGGGGAGTAGAAAGCCTGATTGAACATCCGGCGATTATGACCCATGCTTCAGTACCTGCTGAAACGCGCAGACAGCTGGGGATAGTTGATGGTTTTGTACGTTTGTCTGTCGGGATTGAATATATTGATGATTTGATTGCCGATCTTGACCACGCGCTTGAATAAATTTGGAGTTTGGAGTTTTCATGAGTAATCAAAAAAAGAGTGGCGGTGAAATCAAAGCAGCGTTGGCGCTTTTGCTGCTGATTGTATCAACCGTGATATTTTTTATTCCTGTTCTGTGCCTTGGGTTATTGAAACTGATTCCGGTAACCCGCTGGCGTGTCGGCTTAACCAGAGCTATTGATAATGTTGTTGAATATTGGGCGGAGGTCAATAATATTGCGATCCGCAAAACCCAGAAGGTATCCTGGCAGGTTAATGGCCTTGAGCATTTAAAGCCAAATGATTGGCATTTAATTATTGCCAATCATCAGAGCTGGCTTGATATTGTCGTTTTACAATATATTTTTAACGGCAAAATACCCATGCTCAAGTTTTTTATTAAAAACTCACTCAAATGGGTGCCTTTATTGGGCTTTGCATGGTGGGCCATGGGTTGCCCGTTTATGAAACGCTATTCTCGAGAATATCTCAGAAAAAATCCATCCCGGCGCGGCAAAGATCTCGAGGCAACCCGTAAGGCAATGGCGTTATTTAAGTATAGCCCTGCCAGTATTACCAATTTCGTAGAAGGAACCCGTTTTACGGCCAGCAAAAAAGAACTACAGCAATCGCCATATCGCTATTTGCTAAAACCTCGAGCTGGCGGTATCAGCTTTGTTATTGGCGCTTTAAATAATTCGATTAACCGTCTGATTGACGTCTCTATTGTTTATTCTGAAGAAAATCATTCCCTGTGGGATTTTCTGTGCCACCGTATTGACGTTATAGCTGTTGATATTCGCGAAGTTGCTATCCCGGCAGAGTTTTCCAACCCGGATCTGGTTAATGACGAAGAAACACAGTTGCAGTTCAGGCTTTGGCTGAATAACTTATGGCTTGAAAAAGACAATATTATTCATGAACTTAAAAAAACCTGCGCGCTGGCGGCAAATAAACAGTCTATTGATAATACTGTCGATACCATGCGACAAAACGAGCAATGCCTTCCTGAAAATTGATAGATGGCTGATAAGCCATCTCTTCCTTCATTCGAGTTGTATCGGCATGCGTTGACAAGGGATCGGTTCCTTGCAGGGGTAAAAATTCCTTAACTGCTTTTTTACCCAGCGCCAATTCAAGCGCGGCAATATAATCCATCAGGTTTACCGGTGAGCTGCAACCTATATTATATACGCGATAAGGCGCTTTGCTGCTTGCCGGATCAGGCTCCATACCATTCCATTCAGGATCAGGAGCGGCTATTTTATCAACCGCCGCAGACAGGCCTGTTACAATATCGTCTATATAAGTAAAGTCCCTTTCCATTTTGCCATGGTTATATATTTGAATTGGTTTGCCAGCAAGAATATCCCGGGTAAAGGAGAAAAATGCCATATCAGGCCGCCCCCAGGGACCATACACGGTAAAAAACCGTAAACCGGTCGTTGGCAATTGGTATAAATGACTATAGGAATGGGCAATCAACTCGTTAGCTTTTTTGCTGGCAGCATACAGGCTCATTGGATGATTAGTCATATGATGCTCGCTATTGGGCTTTTGAGTATTGGCGCCGTAAACAGAACTGGTAGACGCATAAACCAGATGTTCAACCTGATGATTACGGCAGGCTTCAATAATATTGGTAAAGCCGACAACATTTGACTGAATATAAAGATGGGGATTAATTAATGAATAACGCACGCCAGCCTGAGCAGCAAGATTAACCACACGTTTGGGCTGGTGTTTTTGAAACAGATCATTCATCTGTGCAGCATCGATAATATCTGCCTGATAAAAACTGAATCGGGGATATTGTTTCAATAATTCCAGCCGAGCAAGTTTAAGATTCACATCGTAATAGTCATTCAGGTTATCAACTCCAATGACAGCATCTCCCTGTTCCAGCCGTTTTCTAGCCAGATGAAAGCCAATAAAACCTGCTGCTCCGGTTATCAGTAAACACATGCGCCATTCCCCCTTTTTTGGTTGCGATTATATCTGATCAGCCTTGCTAATTCATCACTTAAAGACTATAAGTTCAGTAATTGCTCAACAATTAAATTAATGGCATAATATGCCCATTATTTAGACCGGGAAAAGTAAAATGGTGCAAAAAGTACTGCTTACAGAAGCAAACGGCCATCGCGAATTTCTTCAGCAAAAACAAGCTCAGTATGAAGAATTTAAAACACCGCTACTGCTGGTTATCCAACAACCGGTTACGCCACCGGTACTTTCCGAAATTAGCGAATATTACCGGCAATTAAACGATAATTCCGTATTTAAGCGAATTCAGCTCAAACTGACTCCGGAAATTGTCAAAACACAGGAATTTGCGGCATTTATAAAACAACTGAATCAGGCAAAAATGATTGCCGTTGATTTGATATTTGATCAAAAAGACTTTGAGAACAATGATTTTCTAACCTTAGCCGATCAAAGTATTGCCGATGCGGCGCTCTTCCCGATAACCCTTAACTACCTTGATCCAAATGGTAAACTCAAACGGGATGAGAATGAAAAGCTACACCTTTTCGCTGAAAAAATGATGAAGAAATTGCTGGAAGCAAGCAACAGTATAGCCTCTGTGGATAGCGAACCACATCCTGAGATGCAACTCGTCAGCCCTGATGATGACTACGCCTCAGCGCCGATTAAACTAAAAGAATTAATCTCCCGCAGCCCAAATTCTACCATTAATTATCATGACCACCTGAAACTTGAAGTCCAGTACACTGAAAATGAAGACGTCGAGGAGGCTGTTAACGAAGAAGTGGACGAAACTACAGACGTTCAGATTGAAGCCCATATTGATTCAAATGTGCAGGATATCACTGTTTATCAAGGCGAGCTGGTTGACTACGACAAATTTGCGCAGCTGGCTGCCAATAAACCCCAAAAATTACTTACCCTGCTGCAAACCGAATGTTTTGCCAATTTGCCTAACGCCATCAAATTCATGACGCCCGATGCGGCAAATATGGTTAAAGAGCATCTTGAAGCTTTAGTTACTCTCAATATCAAGAGTTTGCCCCAAGGATTTACATTAAGAAAAACGGTCAACGGCGAATTAATTCTTGATTATGATGAGTTTGCCGATTTAACCCCGTTTAATCCGTTTACGCCAACCCTGGCTGTTACCAATTTCAACAACGATGAGCCGCCGCTGTATTTTCCTGGCTCACTAATCCATGCAGATGTTAATTCACGCAATATTAATCTGGGCATCAGGCATGGCGAAAGCAAAACCGTTACTTTTCACCAGCAGATTGAACAATTAAACCAGAAAAATCCCATTCTTGGCGTTATAGTCACTGATTATCTGGACAACTTCAGCCATCTTGATCATCTGGCTGATAACACGCTATTTGCAGACACATTGAACAAATTGAAGGATTATAATCAGGATAAATCAAAATGCCTCAGCAAGTTCTTAGAAAATACCGGCAGTTCGCTCTATGATTTACCCGCTACTATTGTTGCATTTGAGGCATTCTGGTTTGAATTAAGTGTTTTATGCGATAAAAACCGTGTTGATATAGCCAAAATTAATTCTGATTGGACAACGCCTGAAGGCGGACACCCTGCCGTGTATATGGAGCGCCTGCTGACTATCCTTAAAAATGCCAGAAACCTGGATGAGCAATTAGTCTGTTTAAAGGGGTTAAAATTAAGCAATTATGGCGCTTACTATGCATCAGAATTTGGCCACTATAAAACCGTATCGAAAACAATGCGGCATGGATATAATCCAGCGCACTCAAATGCAAGGGAATTTGATATTAACCAGAAATATCATCATGTTTCCCTTGAGCAACTGAGCGAGTATTCCAAAACAAGTCATTATAGCGAATATTTTATTAAAAATTGCCTGTTTATTGAAACAGATAAAATTAAATTAACACTCGAGGAATTTCAACAATTATCAGAGCAAGGCAAGGTACATCCCTACAGTAAAAAACGATATGAAGAATTTAAAGAAAATAAATCAAAATATCTTCCTTTTTACCGTCATGACGGCAAAAATGCCGCAGTTCGGACTTTTGAACCTTTAGGGCATCGCTTTGATGAAAACTCATATACCCGTTTTATGCCAGGACAACAAATCAGTCGCGCTGATCTGCTGGCGATTGCATATCGCTTCCTGGGATTGCAGCAATCCTCGATAAGAGTAGATGCATTTGAAAAATTATTAGAAAAGCTAAATGATGAATATCAATTTTACAATGGCATCATTTACCCGGAAAAACTGTTCGCGCTTCTGTTTGCTGTATGTCACGAGAACTACGATCCTAAAGCAGATCTGCTGGAACTGTTTAGCCAGATTATGTCTATGCAACAGGATGATTTGGCATATTTAAACACGACTCTTGTAAAACTATATAGCCGCGACATTAAATTTAAAACCGATGATCTGTACACTCTGGTCAGAATGATTGGCGGAATGAATTCAGCCGAATATGAGGGTTTTGAAGGAAGGCATAACAAATCGGATTTTACCGCCAAACATATTATTGATCGGGTTGCGCAGGCAACATTGAAAAATAAATATGCTGTGTTTCGAACCCTGGAATGGCGGCGGAAGTATGGCTCATTAAAATGGCCGCTTAATTTCGCCATGGATAGCGCAGACTCCCTTGTCCAAAATCCCGTGATTGCAGCCAATTACCGTGATGACTTATTGTTGTTCTGCACATTAATTAATGGCAATAATGGCGTTTACTATCAAGGTGATCGTCGAGGTTTTGACTTCATCCCTCTTGAAAAAACTGAAGGCTATCTAAAAAAAATCAGTGATTTTTTATGCTCGGCAGCCCAGCAAAATAAACCGAATAATTTTGATTATTGTTTCAGGTTATTATTGCAATCAAATGATTTTATTAGAATTGATAGTCTGACTGAAGTCATTGATGAAGTTTCTCAATTAACAGAATTTTCAACTCAAAAGGTCGAGGCAATTCTTCGCAAGCATCACATCGACTACAACGCCGCTGTAATGGATTTTGTCTGTTACGACAATTACCAGGTCAAAGCTGAGCTGATTAATCTGTTGTTGGCGTTAGATGTCTATCAACAACAGGGAGCGGCCGCTTTTCTCCAGTTTGTTATGACAGACTCCGAGGGCAATCCTGATGCCAACCGGTTACATCAGCTGTCGATTGCTGAACTACAAACTCAATTAAATACCAAATGGCAAGAGTCAGGCGCGCTTATTGTTGCACTTGGTTCGACCTTTGTAAAAGATACTATAAATCGTTTAAAAGACTACCATATCCAGTCTACATTTTCTGGCGACAACCCAGTAATTGAAGTCATTGGTAAAAATATCAGAAAACTGCCTGATTTTGCGGATATTGATGATTTTGCCAAACTAAATCATATCATGGCAGAAGTAGAACAACTGGCAAATATGCTGCGTGAAATTGTGGACCACAGTCATGTTACCGCCAATATTCAAGAGTACGCGAAGGCGTTCGCCAGACTGAATTTTGCCGATCTAACGTATGAAACTACCGCGCCGCTGTTCCAACTGTTGCTTCAGATGCCCCAACGAAACGCCCTGGGTATCATTAACGGGTTAATAGACAGTCATATTATCGGGGATAAAGAGCGTTGGCTCTCGGCAATTGGCCATATTAGCCGTTTAAATAGCCACAATTTACCAACAGCGATGATTGAGCAGTGCGTCAAAATAATTAACAAGGGTTCTGCTGATGAATATGCTTTATTTATAACTAACGTGATCGATATGTATCTGCAGGATAGTAAAAATCCTGCCCTGACCTTTATTTTATCTTGTACGAATTTACCTTTGGCGACATCGGTACAGCTCATGCAACACATCAAACTGGCAGGTACGCATTATCAATCGCTTGCCCAGATTTTAGACCGGCTTTCTTCCGAGCAAAAACTGACGCCTTTTGCAGATAAACTTGGTCGGCACCAGGAAAAAAGCACTTTGATTTTACACATATTATCACGGGCAAACGCCAATAATACCAGCACAGCAGATGACTATCTTGCCTTGACTGATGCATTGTTAACTATGCCTCTTGCACAACTCGAACAGCTCAATCAATTTTATGATAGCTCGATTATTAATGCGCCTATCCTGCTGAATGCGCTAAAGTACCGTCCTGCAAATGCCACTTTCGAACAATTTTTAACGGATCTTGAAAAACAGCCATTCGGCAAACGTAATATCAGTGAACAATTTGATACCAGCCAGCTCAAACGTGTAGTCAATAATCTACGTGATTTATCTAATGGCAGCACCTATACTTTTGAGTACCGGCAACAGTTAATGGAAGCATTTCAGTTTATCAATGAAGCTGGCCAGAAATTGGCTGTATATCAAGGAAAACCGGCGTGTGGGTTAACCAACCAAACCATTCGCGAAGAATTTAAAGCAATTAAAGACGGCAAGTATAACCACCTTAACCAATTCCAGCGTCAACTTTATACCCTGGGATTGGTTCGAGAAGCAATGTTCCGTGCAACCGGCCAATTTCCAACATCTACCCAGATGATAGCGGTAATTGACTCCATGATGCACCAGGGTGATGTTATTTCCAATATTGCTACTGGCCAGGGGAAAAGCCTGATTGATATGATGAAGGCAATTGTGCTTTGGATAGACAGCGACCGGGTTGATGTCATCACTTCATCGCAGGCCGATTCAAACCGTGATATTGAAAAATATGGTCCATTACTGAAATTCCTGGAAATTCCACATTCAGAACAAGCCATCACTTCCCAATCGCCTTTTGATCGTTTTAAAGCGACCGGGATTAATTTCAGCACTCCGCAGCTGGCGTTATTTTTTGCCCGGGCAGAAGCGCAGGGTATTGAACTTGAAAACGGTCATCAAAAAATATCTGCCGTGTTAAATGAATCTGACCATATTATTCTTGATGATAAAACCGTTTATCGCAGCGCACGGACAAGCAATCTGGGTATAAGTCCAGAGAAAGAATGGATATATGATGCGATTAACCAGTTTGTGACTTCCTCTGACTTTGTCAATAGTGCAAATGGCCAAAAAACATCTCAGAAAGAAGATATTGAGAAACTGCGCAACTACCTTATTGAGAAAGCTAAAATCCATAAAGTTTCACCGCGGTTTATCGCACGATTTGATAATCAGCAGCTGTTAACCTGGATTCAATCAGCCATTCTTGTTAATTACAAGCTTAAAGAAAAAATTGATTATGTGGTTAGCCCTGAAACAGAAATGGTCAGGGTTAATAATATCGCTCATCAGAGCCATTTAATTAAAATTTTAATGAAGGATGGCAAAGTCAGCGAGGATTCAGAATACGGTGATGGCGCCCATCAATTATTATGCGCTAAATTAAATGCAGAAAGTAATGGCAAACGGTTTGTTATCAAACCTGAAACAAAAACCATTACGTCCAGCATCAACCTGAATTTCATAAACTATTATCGCAGCAAAGACGGCATCATTTGGGGCTCAACAGGAACACCCGGCTCAGAAAATGAATTGAAAACCCAATTTGCCATCTACGGTATAGAGTTTTCAGAAATCCCGACTCATCAGGAAAGAAAGGCGGTTGAACATCAAGCTGTCGCTTATTTCGATCGGAACCAGCAGCAAGCCAATATTCTGGATTTATTACAGAAAAAAGCGGCAGCCAACTCGCAACGTCCTATTGTGATTTTTTGCAAAGATATTCCTGACGCAGAAAACCTGTTCAGAGAACTTTCGGCAAAGGGGGTTGCTCACATTCAATTATATACTGGAGTCGGCGATGAAAAAGAGGTTGTCGCAAAAGCAGCAGCTCCCGGCTGTGTAACCATTACAACCCCGGCATTAGGCAGAAATACCGATATCACTTATGATCGCGCTATTGGTATGGATATTGTACATACAACGGTCGACAGTGTCCGTAAACAACAACAAAAAAGCGGACGTACTGGCAGACAAGGCTCACCAGGCGATATTTATTATTTTCTTAATGCACAAGAGCTGGGCGGAAAAGAAATTAAAGATGTTGTTCTGGAAATTGAGACAGCCAGTAATAAGGAACGGGCATATAATGAAGAATTGTTTGCTTTTCTTGGCTATTGCTATAATCAAATACGTCAGACGCCTACCTGCCGGTTTACAATCGATAAAGCTGCATTCATTAAAAATCATTGGTCAGATTTAAGCCGAAATATTGAAAACCTGTATCGCCAGCAGCGTAGCAATAATGATTATAATCAGGCCCGATTTGCTGACATGATAACAGCGCAGTTTAATCGGGTAATGACAGCTTACGTTAATGGCTGGCAATCCCTTAATGCGCAAACCATGCTCAATACTATAACAGGCAGGCATCAGCAGCCTGAAACGTACAGTCCTTATTCAGCCGAAGTGACTACGGCAGATTGCATTCCACCAGGTGTTATTGCTTATCACTTTACCGGTACAGCGCAAGCGCCGGTTGATGCGCAGTCAGTTAAACAGGCGGTTAAAGCGCAATTAACCAGTTTGTTTGCTAAAACGGATACTAAAAAAGTCGGGGAAAATACCTTGACTTATGTTAATTATCTGTTGCAAAACCCCCAGCAGCAACAGCTTATCCGCGAAGCGCATCAGGAATTTATCAGTGAGAAACTTAAAACAGCAGAAAAAGCACGAGGATTTTTTGATCGCCGGAGCCAGTTAGGTCAAATTGCTCAGGACAGCAATTATCTGCTGTTATTTAAAGCCATGCACGATGCCAGTGGAAATGAGTCCATGGTGGATGCCGCGCAATTAAAAACCGCTGTTACAAAACTGCTGGAAGACTATTTACGTCATAGCTGGTTTATCAGCGGCCGCCGGCGCAAGGAAGCAGTGTGCTTACAACGGCAGCTCCAGCGTACAGAAACAATTGGTGAAATGATCAACCTTTTGTCTAAAGCACAGACTACAATTGCCGCCAAAGACATTAACCAAACCAAAGAAAGTTTCCTGAACTGGCCTGCGCTTAACGCCCGCGGCAGCAGACTGCAGAAAACCTTATCAGCGGCTTTGAACCTGACTGGCAGCCTGACGACAGTAGACAATCAAAAATTAGTGGAATCGCTATTGACTGTCTTGCCAGACACCCTAAAGAATAAAATTGATTTAAAAAAGGAGAAGGTTACTCCGGATGTTGTCAATAAAATTTTAAAAGAAGCGCAAGTTAAGGATAAAAATAATTTTCAGGTACTCAAAAATAGCCTTGAAAGCCTGTTAGGAATCCGAACTACAAAACCCGCTTCAGTAATGATAGGAAGACATAATTTGTTTAAGAAGGAAGAAAGCAGGCCGGACGAGACAAGAAGCCATAATAACCAACCAGGACAACCGTAGGTAAATTTATTGCCGTTAAGTTAAGGATACGGTCATTCCCGCGAAGGCGGGAATCCATTTTTCAGGTTGGCACTTACCTTGTTTGATAGATGGATCCCCGCCTCCGCGGGGATGACAATTTTCTTAAATCAATGGCAAGTGCCTCTGGACCAATGGTATGAGTAATAGATTATTTTAATAGATTGAGTATACTGAATACTTATTTTAACAAACCGGTTACATCATACCATGCATCCATTACAAACCGTTATAGAACAAGCATTTGAAAACCGCTTGCAAATCACTCCTGCTACTGTTGATCGAAATTTGCTTGACGCAATTGAAGAAGTATTGCATAGCCTTGATCAAGGGCAACTGCGAGTTGCTGAAGAACTTAATGGCGAATGGGTAGTCCATCAATGGTTGAAAAAAGCCGTGCTATTATCGTTCAGAGTCTACGACAACCAGAGCATCGATGCCGGTTTCAGCCAGTTTTATGACAAAGTACCTTTAAAATACAGCCATTATAGCAACAGCGACTGGCAAAGTGCCGGTGTCCGGGTTGTTCCCCATGCCATTGTTCGCCGCGGCGCTTTCATTGGTAAAAATACGGTGTTAATGCCGTCTTATGTCAATATCGGCGCTTATGTCGATGAAGGCGTTATGGTTGATACCTGGGCTACTGTCGGCTCCTGCGCCCAGATTGGCAAGAATGTCCACTTGTCTGGCGGTGTCGGGATAGGCGGTGTTTTAGAGCCACTGCAGGCCAATCCAACAATTATTGAGGACAACTGCTTTATCGGAGCACGCTCAGAAGTGGTCGAAGGCGTTATTGTTGAACGCGATTCCGTATTATCCATGGGCGTTTACCTAGGCCAAAGCACTAAAATTTACAATCGCCTGACTGGAACAGTAAGTTATGGCCGAATTCCAGCCGGCTCTGTAGTCGTACCGGGTAACTTACCCAGTGATGACGGCTGCTACAGCTTGTATTGCGCGGTTATTGTAAAACAGGTAGACGAAAAAACCCGCGCCAAAGTCAGTATTAATGAATTGCTGCGGGATATTAAATAATATGGCCGCCATCAAGGACTTGTTAGCAAGGCTGGTTGAGTTTCAATCGATTACCCCGCATGATGCCGGGTGTCAGGAATACATGATTGACTTTTTTGAGCAGCATGGTTTTATTTGCCAGCGTTTTAATCACAAACCAGTGGCCAATTTTTTTGCCCGTTATGGCAATAAAGGTCCCCTACTGGTTTTTGCCGGTCATACCGATGTTGTTCCGGTGGGCGATCGCCTTAAATGGCGCTCTGATCCATTTCAACTCACCGAGCAAGATGGTCTGGTATATGGTCGCGGCGTTGCCGACATGAAAGGCAGTCTTGCCGCTATGATGCAGATGGCCGCACGCTTTGTTTCTGATTATCCGGATTTTGACGGCAGCCTTGGCTTTTTAATAACCAGCGGTGAAGAAGGCGACGAGTTTGATCTGGGCACGCCTTTGGTGATGGCGGCCTTAAAACAGCAAGGAATAGTGCCTGACTATTGTATCGTTGGCGAACCATCAAGCAGCGCCAGGCTTGCTGATGTCATCAAAACAGGCCGCCGCGGTTCATTATCCGGCAAACTGACTCTGCAAGGCAAACAAGGACACGTCGCCTATCCTCATCTGGCCGTCAATCCTATTCACCTTATTAGTCCGGCACTGGCTGAATTGACAGCAATGATTTGGGATAATGGTAATGCGCACTTCCCCCCTACTTCGCTGCAAATCACCCATATTAACAGCGGCGGTCATGCCGGCAATATTATTCCCGGCGAACTGGAGCTGGCATTCAATTTCAGGTATTCAACCGAACAGACAGCAGCAGGTTTGCAGCAATCAGTCACTGAATTATTCAATCGTCATCAGCTATACCCTGAAATAGTCTGGCGTGTAAACGGCGAGCCTTTCCTGACCGCTCAGGGTAAACTGCTTGACAGTTGCATAACCGCAATCACGGAAACGATGGGATGCCAACCTGAATTATCCACCAGCGGCGGCACATCAGATGGGCGATTCATTGCCCCCTATGGGGTCGAAGTGATTGAATTAGGGCCGATTAACGCCACGATACATCAGGTTAATGAGTGCGTCAGTATGGTGGATCTTGAAAAACTTGGCGAGCTTTATTATCAGATTTGCCGTTTGTTACTCTTGGCATCCCGTTGATGGAGTGTTGGGCTGTAAAGCCCAACACTCAACCAGTTATTTTATTTCACATATCTAAGCTTCTACTGACATATCATCATGTCGCGAGATATTTTTTCTGCTTTTACCAGCGGCTTTTACTTTCTGGCAATGCAGCTCCTCATCGCTGAAATCGTCAACGGCAATGATGTTCTGTCTTGCAATCTCGGCTTCTGTCATTTGCTGAGCTTCAGCCTCCGTCACAATACCAGCCTCTTGCGCTTCAATTATTTGCTCAAGCAGAGTCAGGGAATGGATTTTATCCTCACGCACCGCTTTGGCAATCTTACGCTCAATTGGATCAGCAGCATGCAGTTTTTTAAAGGCTTCTTCCACCCGTCCAAGCGGACAATTAGGCAGTGCTTCGGCAAATACAACGTGAGTCAGGCGATCGCGGACTTCACCTGGCTCAGTCATTAATTTTGCCAGCTTCTGGCCTAATTTGTCAGAAGGCGTAGCGCGTTGGCCGCCGAAAGGCTGTAATAACAGTTTTAACACAATGCCGCCCCAACGATACGGGAAATTGGAAATAACCGCGCGAAACGCCAATTCACTCTGGTGAAATAACTCCTGACAGCACCATTCCACAATTGGCAATTCCTCATCCGGCTCCCCTTCCGCATGGAAGCGTTTTAATACTGCCGAGGCAAGATATAAGTAGCTTAAAATATCGCCCAGACGAGCGGATATTTTTTCTTTACGCTTCAACTCACCGCCAAGCACCGCCATACAAAAATCAGAAGTAAAGGCCAGATTCGCACTATAACGGTTAATCAGCTGATAATAGCGTTTGACTTTGCTATCCGGCGCTTTGGTAAAATGGGCATCCGTCAATGCATAAATCAGGGTTTTGGAAAAATTAGCCAATACAAAGCTGATATGGCCCCAGAAAGCGCTGTCAAATGCCTCCAGGTTATTGGAGCGCACACTTTCCAATTCTTTATAAACATAAGGATGGCAACGGATAGCGCCCTGGCCGAAAATAATCAGGCTGCGGGTCAAAATATTTGCCCCTTCTACAGTAATTCCAATGGGTGCGCTCTGGTAGCCGCGAGCCAGATAATTGTTAGGCCCAAGACAGATTCCTTTACCGCCGTGAATATCCATAGCGTCCAGACCAGTCTGGCGTGCGCGCTCTGTCGTGTGGTATTTCAGAATCGCGCCAGCTACAGAAGGTTTTGCTCCGTTATCAATAGCTGAAGAAGCCATTGAAAGACCAGCACCGATTATATAGCTGTTACCAGCAATGCGGGCTAATGGTTCTTCAATCCCCTCAAAATTACCGATATATTGATTAAACTGCTTACGCACACGTGAATAAGCGCCGCAAGCTAGCGCAGCTGCCTGCGTACCGCCTAATGCACTGGATGGCAGAGAAATAGCTCTGCCCGCGCTTAGGCATTCCATCAGCATACGCCAGCCACTACCAGCCATATTCGCGCCGCCAATGAGGTAATCAATGGGAACAAACACATCTTCACCCTGGGTAGGGCCATTCATGAAAGGAATATTTAACGGATAATGCCGGCGGCCTTTAATAACCCCCGGAGTATCAGCCGGAATCAAAGCGCAACTGATTCCAACATCATAGCCTTTACCTAACAGATTATCCGGATCAAACATGCGAAACGCCAGGCCAATCACTGTTGCCACCGGGCATAAGGTAATATAGCGTTTGTTCCAGGTCAGGCTAATTCCCAAAACCGATTTGCCGTTAATCTCTTTCCGGCAGACAATTCCCTTGTCAGGAATTGAAGCCGCATCTGAACCGGCATTGGGACCTGTCAAGGCAAAACACGGAACTTCGCGGCCATCAGCCAGACGCGGCAAATAATAATTTTTTTGCTCTTCAGTACCGTATTTTAACAGCAACTCGCCTGGGCCAAGTGAATTGGGTACAGAAATCGTGGTGGCAGCAGTCACCGAACGGCTGTATACCCGTCCTAGAATCTGAGTTTGAGCTGTTGCTGAAAAATCAAGGCCGCCATACTCTTTAGGAATAATCATTCCCAAAAAGCCTTTTTCTTTAATAAATTGCCAGATTTCCTGCGGCATATCCAGGCGGTTATGAGTAATATCCCAATCATCCAGCATACGGCAAAGTTCATTGACTGGCCCGTCAATAAATGCCTGCTCTTCTGACGATAACTCGGTCACAGGTAACGAAAGCAATTTTTCAAAGTCTGGCGAACCACTGAAAATATCGCCTTCCCAGCTGATAGTACCAGCTTCAAGCGCCTCTTTTTCAGTTTGAGACATCGCCGGCATAGTCTTGCTGATTATCTTAAACAAATGACTGGAAATTAAACGGCTGCGCAAAGGCTTGATTGTGCAGACTGCGAGTGCCGCAAACACAGCCAGCATAATAACTTCAGTAACGATTGACGGTGAACCATATTGTAATACCAATAAGCCAAATATTGCATAGCTAATCGTCCAGACCGCTATTGATGCCTGTCTGCTGAACAGGAATAACGTTGCTGCCAGAAACGCAATGATTATGATACCTGATGACACAATCCTCTCCTTTTCATAATAAATCCGTTTAAACGAAAGAGCACAAACCTTATAATACACTATTGCCAGATTCTGTGAACGAATTTATTGTGAGCTCCTGGCTTTTGACCCCACACTAAAGTATAGCATCTAAAGCAGTAAAAATTTGTTGGGCTGTGCCTTGCGGGTCCTCCATTGGCAGCAAATGCGTACCTGGCATTTTAAAACATTTAATCTGGTATTTTTTAGTCATATAACGTACATCAAAACCATCTACCACATCACTATGATCACCATAAATTAAAGCGGCGGGCAGATCGAGTTTGCCCTCATATTTTGGTAAATGGTGCGGTACGGTACGATAAATCATGTATTCAATCGAACGTTCAAAGCGCAATGAGTAGCCATTTTCATCTTTTTTGCAGCCATATTCGATATAATCTTTCAAACAGGCATCGGAAAATGTTTTGAATAACGGCCTGTCGCGCAAATAAGCCTCCAGCTGCTCATACGTTGCCCAAGTCTGCCGCCGTCCACGGGTACGGTAAGCCGGTGTTATACGGTCAATAAATCCCAGTTTTTTTGCAAGCCGCACGATCCGCGATTTAAACCGGTTCAGTAATGGCGAGTCAATCATAACCACTGCCTGAAACAATTCGGGTTGTTTAAGCGCAGCAAGGTAATTCAGTGCCCCGCCCAGTGAATGCCCTAACCCAATAACCGGTTCATTATATTTCTGCCGGATGCTGTCAATCAGTTCATCGACCAGGTGATGCCAGTTTTCAGTAACCGGATAGCGGGGGTTATGCCCTACCCGGTCAATGTAACCAACCTGATAACGCTCTTCAAGCGCTAAAAAAAGCTGACGGTAGCAAGGCGAGGGAAACCCGTTGCCATGAGCAAAATGAATATTTGGTTTCATTTAAACACCAATTTGTTGCTCGCCCTTTTCAAGGAAATAATTGCATAGCATAGATACACTGCTACCAACGCTGTCAGCAGGAAGCCAATACCGGTAAACAGAATCATCCAGGTCAATACGATCTGCAAGGCAAAGGCATGCGGCGTTGACGATACAATCAACAGACGGCATGCCTGTTTATAGGTAATTTTAAACTTGAAAAACAGCATCGCTATTAACTGCGCCATCATGGCAAAAACTAATGACAATATCAGATGAATAACGAAAAACATCATTGCAATCATGGGGTAAATGATAGCCACTGAAACAAGTTTTAAACGGCTAAAACCATTATTAGCCACCCATTTGCTGCCATTAAAAACCTCATTGGTCGCCGGGCTTAGCTCTTGAACATAAATTGCACTATGAGAACTATCAGTAATTTTTTTGGTAAAAAAGAAATTAGGTGACGGCAGTCTGAAAATAAACTTGTTTTTGGTGATTAGGGTTGTCATTTGAGGATATTGATTACTCATGGCATTAATACTGCCAGTGGTATCAATAGCCGCAACAACTTGTCCCTGATCGTTTTTCACCAGATAAGGCATGGGCTTATCGAAGCTTACTTCACCATTCTGGACATAAAAAGTCGGCATTTTTTGCAAAGGTTGAATAATCTGCTGATCAAAAAAGGTATTAAAATCATGCGCAATTCTGATACTCAGCGGAATAGCGACAATAAACATAAGCAACAGCAGATAAATAATAGCCAATCCCCTCCAGCGTTTACCCACATCGACATATAAGCGCTGGCTGAAAAAAGACATAATTATTGCTTGCAAATAGCCATAATGCGGCGTATCGATATCCGTTAATACTGTGTTTTTTCTAGCCACACCACCCTCCCAGGCGTAATCCGGTTTTCTGATGATATAAATTTGCTTTATCCAGACTCAATTGCACTGCCAGATTGTGTTCGCTGATTTCCTCATCAGCGGCGACCCGTACAGAAAGCTGCTGGCGTCCGCAAAGACTTTGAACATGAATTAATTTATCCGCACCCATGTCGTCAATAAAACGAATCTTTACTGACAAGGATTGCGGCTGGTTTGTTGTTGTCAGCTTTAAATGCTCAGGGCGAATCCCAAGCATAACGCCATCCTGATTCGCTACCTCGCCGGATAACTCAGGCAAGGGAATTGCCAACCCCCATTCGGTAACCATTGTTTTCTGCGTCAAATCAAGCCGCGCAGGAATAAAATTGATTGGATAATGCCCGGTAAAGCCGGCAACAAACAGCGAGGCTGGCTGTTGATATAAGGTTTGTGGTGTACCCACCTGCTCTATTTTACCTTTATTCAATACTAATACGCGCGACGCCATAGTCATTGCTTCAGTCTGATCGTGAGTCACGTATAGGCAAGTGGTATTGAGTTCCTGATGCAATCGTTTAATTTCATGCCGCATTTCGGTGCGCAGCTTGGCATCCAGATTTGACAAGGGCTCATCAAATAAAAATACTGCAGGCGAGCGGGCAATTGCTCTGCCCATGGCTACCCGTTGGCGCTGACCGCCAGACAGGTCTTTAGGCTTGCGTTGCAGATACTCGGACAATTGAAGCATTTCAGCCACTTCTGTTACTTTTTTAGTGATGGCCGATTTTTTAAAGCCGCGCATTTTTAAACCATAAGCCATATTATCAAAAACAGACATATGGGGATATAACGCGTAGCTTTGGAAAACCATGGCCATATCCCGGTCGGCTGCAGGAATTTTATTGACGCACTGATTATTGATTAATATATCGCCGGAACTGACTTTATCCAGTCCGGCGACAAGTCGCAGTAAAGTGGACTTACCGCAACCCGAAGGACCAACAACTGCAACGAATTCACCTGCCTCAATAGCCAGGCTGACCTGATCAAGGATGATGTGTTCGCCGTAATATTTACTTACGTTAACAATATTAACCGCAGCCATTAATTGATTAACCCCTTCTCGAACCAGCGTTGCATAGTAATTACCATAATACAGGGCGGCAACATTGCCAATAGCGCCACACACATTATAAGATGCCATTGCGGAACCTGATCAGCAACCCCTGCCAGATAACGTATGCCCATTACAATAGTTGTCATACTGCTGTCTGTGGTAATAATAAGCGGCCATAAGTATTGATTCCAGCCATATATAAAAAGAATAATAAACAGCGCCGCAATCTGCGTTTTGCTTAATGGCAACAGAATATCACGGAAAAAACGCCAGGGGCCGGCACCATCAAGCTTTGCGGCATCAACCAGTTCGCCAGGAATAGTCTTAAAGAACTGGCGGAATAGAAAAGTAGCGGTTGCAGAAACCATTAGCGGCAATGTCAGGCCGCTAAATGTATTCAGCCAGCCTAATGACGCAACAACCTGGAAAGTCGGCACAATACGTACTTCGACCGGCAGCATCATAGTTGAAAAAATGAGTGCGAAAATCGTTTTTTTAAAGGGCAACTCAAAATATATCAGCGCAAACGCCGATGAAATCGCCAGCACTATTTTGCCAATCGCAATCAATGCCGCCATCACAAAACTGTTTACCAGCATTCGCCACACCGGCTGTCCGCCCGTAGCGGCAATACCCTCAGTCAGAACCGTTTTGATATTATACCATAAATAACCGCCCGGGATTCTCGGTAAAGGCGATTGCATCATCGCGGCGCCATCATGGCTGGCAGCAACAAAAGCCAGATAAAGCGGCAAAAACAGGATGGCAAGCATTATCAGCAACAGCGTGTGATCAACAACTCGTTTGAAAAGGTTCATGTGTAGTGCACCCGGCGTTCGACATATCGGAACTGCAACAAGGTTAACGTACCGACCAGGATCATTAATATCACTGACTGGGCAGCAGAACCGCCGGGATCCATGCCAATGAATCCATCCTTGTAAATTTTATAAATCATGGTTGCCGTACTGCTGGCCGGTCCGCCGCCGGTCAGCACATCAATCACGCCAAAAGTATCAAAAAAGGAATAAATAAAATTAATGATTAACAGAAAAAAACTGATTGGCGACAGTAACGGAAAAATTATCTGCCAAAACCGCTGCCATACCGACGCGCCATCAAGTGTCGCCGCTTCAAGCAATGACTGTGGTATTGCTTTTAATGCAGCAAAAAAGAATAAAAAATTATAGCTTAACTGCTGCCAGCTGGCGGCAATAATAACAACAATAAGAGCCTGTTTCGGATTATTCAGATAATTAAATTCATACCCGAAACTACGGCAAAACTCCGCGAGCCAACCAATAGAGGGTTGACACAAAAATCGCCACAACAAGGCCGCGACTGCAGGCGCTACTGCATAAGGCCATAGTAACAGGGTTTTATAAACGGGCTGGCTTTTTTTACGGTTATTTACCAGCGCAGCTAACAATAACCCCACAGCCATTGTGATAAGCGTGATAAAAAAAGCCATAATGAAGGTCACTTGTACGGCTTTGAAAAAACCGGGATCCTGAGCCAGATCGATAAAATTGCCCAAGCCGGCAAAATGCCGGTGCAGGCCAAAAGCATCCGCGTAATAAAATGACTGGAGCAAAGCGCCGCAGGCAGGCCAGATAAATAAAACAAGCGTAATAATCAACTGGGGCGCAATAAAAGCGTACGCTATTTTTTTATTATGGGTAAATTTAGACATCCAGATTACCGTATAGCAGTTTACGAAAGTATCTCTCCAATCTGAGTATATCTCTAACCTGTCTGATTAAGCGAGAGTTTTCAGGAAAATTCTGATTGTGCTACTCTACTCAGATAGTCTGAACCGGAATTTAAACTATGCGAGCCGTTTATATTAATAACCCAGGGCCAGATAGCGAATTACAATTTGTTGAACAACCAATGCCAGAAATCTCAGCAGATGAAATTTTGATTAAAGTCGCCGCAACAGCGGTTAACCGTGCTGATCTGATGCAGCGAGCCGGCAAATACCCGCCGCCTGCAGGCGCAAGCGCCATACCGGGTTTGGAGGTAGCTGGCGAAGTCGTTAAAATCGGGCATCTGGTAACTGATTTTCAAACGGGTGATCGTGTTTATGGTCTGGTTAGCGGCGGCGGTTATGCCGAATATTGCCCGATTAACCAGCATCTGGCCTGCAAAATTCCCAACGATTGGAGTTTTGTTTATGCCGCAGCGATTCCCGAAGCGTTGACCACTGTTCATGCGGCCATATTTATGCTCGGCAACCTGCAATCAGGACAAAATCTATTAGTCCACGCCGCAGGCAGCGGGATTTCGTGCATGGCTATTCAAATGGCAGTTTATTGCGGTGCATTTGTTTATACCACAGCCAGCAACCAGCAGAAAATTGCAAAAGCGGAAGCACTTGGCGCCGGCAAAGTTATTAATTATAAAGAAGATGATTTTGAATCGATTATTGGCGCCAATCAGGCGGATCTTATCCTTGATTTTATTGGCGGTAATTATTTCGGCAAACATTTAACCTTGTTAAAACCATTAGGCAGGCTAATCCAGATTGCCTGTATGCAAGGTCACAAAGTTGAATGTGATCTGGCGTTATTGATGCGCAAGCGTCTGCAGATTAATGGCTTTGTACTGCGTTCGCAAAGTACAGCGGAAAAAGTCCAGCTGTGGCAATCAGCGCATCAACGCTGGTTTTCTGCGTTAGCGGAAGGGAAAATCAAGCCGGTTATTGATTCGGTTTATTCGCTGGAGGATGTTGAGGAGGCTCATCAGAGGATGAAGGGTAGCCAGCATTTTGGGAAGATTGTTGTGCAAGTTGGATTATAAATTCCCTCTCCCTAGCCCTCTCCCGATACGGGAGAGGGGATCTTTATCGGGCGCAAAGCCCCTCTCCCGTATCGGGAGAGGATCTTTATCGGGCGCAAAGCCCCTCTCCCGTGTCGGGAGAGGGGTTGGGGAGAGGGCAAAACAGCCTTCACAAAGATGCCATCTTCAAAGTACGATGCAGCAACTGCGTATAAATCGGCGCATTCCGCGCAAGCTGAACTATTGTTGTCGATGTCAGACAACTCACCATTAACGGCAGAATCAAAGAATAATTCTGCGTCATCTCAACCACCAGAATAATCCCGGTTATCGGCGCCCTTATGGCAGCTGAAAATAATGAACCCATGCCGGCAACGGCAAACATGCCCGGATGTACTGACATATCGTCAAACACCCAGGAAAACATTTGATAACACCCTAAACCCAATAAGGTACCCAGAGCCAGCATAGGGGCAAAAATACCCCCAGGCACACCGGTTGAATAGCACAACATTGTCAATACAAAACGAATGACTATCAAAATAACCAGCGTGGTGAAACTGGGAAACATAGTCAGTGATTGTTCAATAATCTGATAACCGCCGCCTGCCAGCTCGGAATAATAAATCGCCAGAAAACCAACCAAAGCACCAATTAAAATAACATATACCGCCCGGTAACGCTTACTGATTTTATCAGTCGCCCGCAAGGTGAACATTAAAAACTGGTTGAAAAACAGGCCAACTATACCTGCAATAATACCAAACAGAAAAAACAGCCAGAGCGAATTCAAATCCGGCGCGTCAAAGACCGCCATAGGAATTGCCGGTGCTGAACCAACCAGACATTGGGTAGTTATTACAGCAAAGATACAGCAGATAGCAACTGTTTTAAAGTTGATAAAATTGAAATTAAACTCGTTGCGCATTTCCTCGATTACAAACAATACGCCTGCCAAAGGCGCGTTAAAAGCCGTAGCCAACCCCGCTGCCGCGCCCGCCGAAATCAGAGTTTTGCGCCGCTCATGCTTGAAACGGAAAATCTCTCCCAGCATATCGCCAAGGTTACCCCCCATCTGAATAGTCGGACCTTCCCGCCCAACTACCATTTTTGCGCTGATAACCAAAACACCGCCAATAAATTTAACCGGCAGAAGTCTGCGCCAGTAAATCTTGCGTTTATTCAGCAACACGCCTTCAATTTCCTGAATCCCGCTACCTGCAGCCTCCGGCGCATAAGACACGACCAGCAACCAGGCTATAAAAGCCATAACCGCCGACACAACCGCCGATAGCAGGAACGCCGAAACACCATTTTCATGCATATAGTGATAAAAATTAGTCAGGATACTATCAACGCCATGTATCGCCATCTGGAAAAATGAACCGATTATGCCAGTTAATATTCCCAGCAAAATCGCTACGCCATAGACTGTCAGTATTTTTTTAGCCATGTTTATTTACGAGTTCCATCACGTTATTAATAATTCGCATCCCGGCCTGCTCATGTAACGATAAAATAGTTTCAGGATGAAACTGAACCGCATAAACTGGCCATTGAGTATGAGAGATAGCCATAATAATGCCGTCATCCGTTTCAGCCGTTATTTTTAAAGTTTCCGGCATTGCCTGCCTGCGGGCGTATAAGGAATGGTAGCGTCCGGCAATGAATTTTTCAGCAAAACCAGCGAATAAATCACTATTATTCAGCACCTTAATTTCGGATGCCTTACCATGCATGGGATAATCCAGTGTATCCAGCGTCCCGCCAAAATACTCTACTATTCCCTGCAACCCAAGGCAAACGCCAAACAAGGGAATTTTTCTGGCAAGTACCGCCTGAATTGTGTCAGCCACTTTAAAATCGTCAGGGCAGCCCGGTCCAGGCGATAAAACTACCAGATCAAAATCATTCTGCTGTATATACCCGACTGCAAATTCGCTGCGAATAGTTTCAACCTCCGCCCCCGTCTGACGAAGATAATTTGCCAGGGTATGAACAAACGAATCCTGATGATCAACCAATAACACCCGTTTGCCCAAACCATTTTTTGGCTGGATGTAAGTCGATGCAGTTTTATTAGCCGCCGCTTTGAGAATATCCAGAAAAGCGGACGCTTTGAGCCGGGTCTCCTGTTCTTCCGCCTCAGGTACAGAATCATATAACAGCGTTGCGCCCACTCTGACCTCGGCAATTCCCTGCTTTAACCGGATTGTCCGCAAAACCAGACCGGTATTTAAATTACCGTTAAAACCAAACCAGCCTACTGCCCCGCCATACCAGCGTCTTGGCGATTTTTCATGTTGTTCAATAAATTTCATAGCCCAGAGCTTGGGCGCACCCGTGACAGTCACTACCCACATATGGGTTAAAAATGCATCAACCGCATCAAATCCTTCCCTTAGCGTACCTTCGACATGATCCACGGTATGGATTAACCTTGAATACATTTCAATCTGGCGCCGCCCTACTACTTTGACGCTGCCGGCCTCGCAAATGCGTGATTTATCATTGCGATCGACATCGGTACACATGGTTAATTCCGATGATTCTTTTTCTGAGTCAAGTAACAGCTGAATATTTCTGGCATCCTCAATGGCATCGGCACCTCGTTTGATGGTGCCTGAGATTGGGCAGGTTTCGACTCTTTTTCCAGTAACCCGTACATACATTTCCGGAGAAGCGCCGATCAGATATTCTTCCTCGCCCAGATTAATAAAAAAACCATAAGGCGACGGATTACTGGCCCGCATACGCTGGAAAAGTTCCGCCGGTTGCCCGGTATAATGCTCAAAGAAAGTCTGGCTGGGTACAGTTTCAAACAAATCGCCGCAGGCAAAGCGTTCTTTAGCCTGTTCAACCAGCCGGGCGTATTCGCCTGGCTTATGATCACAGGCTTGTTCCGGCTTTCGCATCGGCTGATATGGCTTAGGAATGCCCTCGCGTGAGAGTCCGCTAGTCGATTTGCCCTGAAAATTAAAATCATAACGCCTGACAAATGCTTCTTCTTTACGGTGGTTCACGATGTAAATTTCATCAGGCAGATAAAGAACCATATCACGCTGATCATCAAATCGCGGTTTATGCGTTTCCAGCGCTTCAAACTGGAAAATCAAATCATAACCAAACGCGCCGTATAACCCGAGATAAGGTTCATCGAGTTTGAAAAATGTCAGTAATTCCCGGATAACCGAGAATACCGAGGGCTGCCGGCTGCGCTCTTCTTCACTAAAGATTCCGCTTTGCGGTTTGATATAAACCGTAAATTGCTCTTGCTGACTATTTTCAATACCCAAATGTACGGATTTGCTCAAAGCCAGCTCAACCATTGCAAGCAAAGCCTGGCCACGCTTATTTAAAGCTTGAACCAGGATTTTCTGCTGACTTAAAACAAAGGCTAACGGCGGATTATAAAAACCAATGTCCCAGCAAGTGTATCGCCCTGGATACTCATAAGAAGAAGTATACAGTGCGCCGCGTTGAGTATTAAGCTGCTCAATCAAAGGCTCAATCGCCCCCTGATAGGCAAGCGCCTGCTGCTCGAACTCAATCGTGACACCGCCAGAGGTTCTGATTTGCTGCAACATTTAATAGCCCTGTTATATAATGTAGAGCCATCTTAGCATCAGCATTCGACAATGCAACACCTTATTCCTGCTTAATTATCCCCCCCTGTTCAGCTCCCAAGCTCACAGTTGATTGCTGCTGTGCTGGGAAAGCCCTTATTGGTACTGGGCAAAATATCGTATAGCGATTTCTTCCTGTACCTTCGAGTTACCTCAATATTAGCTTCCTGCCATGCAATAAATGTTTGCCTATATAATTGGCACCTTATGTGATTACCCGATTCCATTACTTGGCATACCGCAATCCTTATCTTCTGCATTATCGGTTAATCTGCAAACGGGGCGCTTCTCCTTAGGAATGCCTTTAAAAAACGCAGCGTATTGATACTGACTAAGGAGAGAAAAAGCGTTTGCACCAATTAGCGTATCCAGTCGTATTTTTTCAGCACTCTTAACAGGCCAATGCGTTCTAAATCCAGAAAAATGTCCTGGACTGTTTTCTGAAGTGATGTTTCCAAAGGTCTCGGGCGGCATATCAAAATCTATTAACGAAGGAGGAGAGAGATCAGGACATCTTCTGACTTCATCTTTCCTGGCTATGGATGGAGGGTTATATTTTGTGAGTAACTTATTAATTAATTTAAAGCATTCCAGATAAGCAGGATCGGGAGGGATTTTCTTAAAGCATTCAGCGTATTTTTCCCCTACAAAATAGCAATATTCGTCGGCATTTATGAAACCCGGTGGCGCGTCGAATGGAAAAGGCACAGTGGTCATTCCAGCATATTGAAGTTCGCCGCAAGTTAATTCTTTTAGTGAGTTTATGTCGGCTGACTCAAGCGCTGTTGCCAATTCCTCTTCATCATTTGCATAATCCGATAATATTTCCTGGCATCGTGTCAAATCGCCTTGTGAAACTGCTATTTTGAACGCCACTACTACAGTACTTTCTATTTTCTTAGTCATTCATTCTCCTGGAGCAATACTAAACACCTTTTCAGTCGTATTAAATGTAGAAGCAAATTGCTCTATCACCAAATTTACATCAGGATCAACCATAAATGAAGAATGGGGAGTAGGCACAGGATGATTGTAAAGTGCTACGGGCCCGACACAAAACAGATTTTCATGCACCTTTCCATGTGTATCGATCACTTGATAATGATCCGTTAAATGGATGCCGCCATAAGACTTCGTACTTATTAATCCAGCTTGTGCCAGCTTGTCTAATAACATTGGCTTGACACTATTGGGGTCTGGTTTGTAACGATATCCTGTTGCGTCAATAAGAATTGAGGCATATAAAACCTCGCCTGATGTAAATAATAATTGGAATCTGTGCTCTACTTCATCATAACTTACAGAAACCAGACCTTGATGCTCAATAATTCTATTTTTCTCATAGAGATGAAGCATGATCCTAGCATTCACTGGTGTGATGCCAGTCAAATAAGCCATTAAAAGTGAATAGAAATATTTTAGAAATTGTTCTTTGCCTTCAACATTCAAGCTTTGCCACATGTGGGCATAACAACCACTGAAATAAAAAGTTTTAATAAATGCCCGTAGCTCATCAATATTACCCGGTATGGGATTACTTTCCGGCAGATGATCAAATTTATTCATTTGATAACGTAAAGTCTCAAGAGCCCCGGGAAGACGGGAAGGATCGACAGGATTTTTAGCATCCTCTTGATAGGCATTCCAAAATAATGTTTTTGCTCCGTAAAAGGTTAAACTGTCCGGAGGGCGTTTTTGTAGACTATTTGATAATTCCTGTTGTTTTGTAGTGTTACAAGTATCGGTATTGCCTTTTGTTGTTAATATATTAGGATTTCGCGTGACACTGTGTATTTTTCCTGAGTACTGCTTTTTCATAATTAACCAAAGTGCGGCATCAACAAATGCTGCTTGACCGCCAATGATATAAACATCATCTTCTAAATCCACTGCATCCGGATTTCCTGTTGTGTTTTCAAAACGGAGAAAACCTGGCTGATTCTCGACAGTATGAGAAAAAGGATTTGTTAAATGTCCAGTGGTTATAAAAAGCCTATCAGCGATATAATTTTGATCCATGCATGCTACTTGATAACTCCCTTCTTTTAGCGGACGAATATCAGAGATTGGCAAAAAAATTTCTTTGACTGTTATTCCTAGTGATTTAGACAGTGTTTTATGCTTTTCATATTGAGCGCGTAAATAATGACCCACTGCCGCCCGAGGAATATATTGCTTGTCGCTATGCGGATAATGCTCTTGGAGCAAGTCTGGATTGGCCTCTATCCATTCCGCCAGGCTATCAGTAGTAGAAATAAATTTGAAACTATCAGCTGCATTATTTAAAGTCCAAAATTCCGGGCTATCAATAGAATAAGCGAAGCCTGTAGCAAAGTATTGCGGATTTTGCTCGAAGATTAAGATAGTAAAGTCATCGTCACAATACTTCACTGTTGCAAGCAGGTGAATTAATCGACAAAAAATAGCATTTCCACAGAGTCCCATTCCGGCGATAGCAATTACTTTTGGCATTTATGATAACATTCTGAATAAATTGTTTTTTATTTAAATTAACCAGAAATAAATACATGTCAAGCCTTACTTTTTAAAATTAATCTGTTAGAATTGCTTTCCGGATAGTTCTATCCGTTGTTATTATGTTGTGGATAAGTTTTTTCTCTCACGCACATTCAAGACGTTACCTAAACATCGACTCATACTGAAACCCTTATCACTTCTACATTTAAAAACGTTGTGACACCCTATCTTATCGTTCAGTTATCCACAAATTCTGTGGATAACCTTGTGCATAGCCTGATAATTACCCTGCGTTTTCCGGTTCTTTGGTTGTTTGGCTGATTGCTACTCAACGTGTTCTTCGTAGGCTTAGCGCTACGGAGCTTGCTGAATTAACCCGTTTGAGACATTGCAGCATCAATGGCAAATGTTTGTGGTAATGGTTTTAGTAGAGGGCTTCTAAATCTTCGTCTTTAGATCTTCGGTCTGAGCCTGCAGCACCAAATTCAAAATAAACCAATTGGCTGCTAAATAGAATTATAGTTACAATTGAAAAAATATTATTCTGTTTCAGATCTCGAATAATTTTTAACTCTTATATGTTCTATTTGGAGTATTTACCATTAAATTCTGGTCGCCATTTCTATATAACGGAGAATTTTACCTGTTAAATCATCTTGATGAATTTAATTGGGAGTTTATTCAGCCATCAATTAATGATAAGCCAGAGAAGCGATATAACTTCATTATTGCCTTTGGTTTACATTGCTTTACACGCGGCCTAAATAGCCATATCCAGGAAACCTGGGAAGCCATAGAGAAAGATCTTATATATTCTGACTCTCGAGAACAGCGTATTTTTTGCTTTTCTCGTTATCAATTATCTTTTCTGTTACCAGAAATTGCTAAGCAGCTTGATCATCGCTCTTGTTTCCATACCGGCAAAGGTAATTTTTTTACCATTGAAATATCAAATGAACAGGAGTATGAGGTATATTTTAAGGTTTCAAAATCAGGAAAGGGATTGTTGCGTTTATTCATTGAAAGCGCTTATGTGCGGGACAAGCAGCACGCATCATCGCGCCCGAAAAAGACAAAAGTATCATTTTTTGTTATAGCTCATAATGTACAATCGAATAAGCCAATAAGATTACCGCCCAAATAAAAAACCCTGTATAACCAGGGTTCTTTAAAAAATTAACTAGGCTCGCTTTATAATCGCTCTTGGGCAGATACCGACTATACATCGGTGGAGGAGTGCATGGCTTTCACCATCCCGTTCATACACTCTGTGATATAATTATGACAGCTTATTATTCAATTATCAAATTATTTCTTTTAACTTTGCTTCAATATCAGGAGCGCTCTAATTCTATTTGATTTCCCATTTCCTGGTGAATCTTATTCGCTTATCGATAAGGGCGTATCTTTCCATGTGTATCTACACTTGATAATAATCCGTTAAATAGATGCCGCCTGTAGCAAGGTTTTGTGGATTTGGCTCGAAGATTAAGATAGTAACATCATCGTCAGAATACTTCACTGTTGCAAGCAGGTGAATTAATCGACAAAAAATAGCATTTCCACAGAGTCCCATTCCGGCGATAGCAATTACTTTTGGCATTTATGATAACATTCTGAATAAATTGTTTTTTATTTAAATTAACCAGAAATAAATACATGTCAAGCCTTACTTTTTAAAATTAATCTGTTAGAATTGCTTTCCGGATAGTTCTATCCGTTGTTATTATGTTTGTGGATAAGTTTTTTCTCTCACGCACATTCAAGACGTTACCTAAACATCGACTCATACTGAAACCCTTATTACGCCTACTTTTAAACACGTTGTGATACCATGAACTCTCGTTCGGTTATCCACAAATTCTGTGGATAACCTTGTGCATAGCCTGATAATTACCCAGCGTTTTCCGGTTCTTTGGTTGTTTGGCTTATTGCTACTCAACGTGCCCTGTTGCCTCCTTTGCACAGGACAATTTTTTTGTATTACGCGTAGGTTGGGTCGTTCCGACCCAACATTACCAATCTTCAATCAGTTTTCAGATCCTGAGTGTTTGATAAATGGCTTGTTGGGTCAAACGACCCAACCTACAAAAATTGTCTGGCACAAAGAATGTATCCTGTTGCCTCCAAAAACGCTCCCCCTTTAATAAAACCTTAATGAATTGAGCTTATAATTAACATTATTAACTTATTTCTATCCAGAAGCTTGCTTCGATACATTGGGGAAAAAGGGAGCCGCAGATGCCAAAACAGGGTGATGAAATTGAAATTAATTTGGATGATGAGGTAACGGCTCCAATCCCAATAAATTCTTATTTGGGTATGCCGATAGAAATTAAATTATTAATTTTTGAAAAATATTTATCTCAAGCCAACACGGTAAAAGAACTTTTTAAAGCAGCGCTTGCTTTTCGGCTATTAAATAAAGAGCATAACCAGCTCGCTCTCTCCCAACCAGCATTATCGTTTTTTGCACAAAGATTGAAGCATTTTTCCAACTCGATAACTTTCCAGGACGATATTAATGAAATCGCTTTCGAGGCAGTGAAAAATCAGTCCATTTTTTTACTCAATTTAGCGGCTAGCTGTGGTGCCAATGTTAACCAATACATTATTTACGACTCTAAAATACCCGTGGAGAAACAGCATAAGTTAGTTGCAAAGAATTATTTTTCAGCGAACAGTTATCCTGGCGCTAGCGATTTTATTGTTGAGGATGGGAAGGTTAATAGGGAAAATAATCGTGCATTCACTTTATTACATTTCGCCGTTAAGCAGGGTTGGCAAGAAGGAATCGAATCGTTAATCGCACATGGCGCTGACTTGAACGCGTTAACTCTTATTAAAACCTACGGAGCCATAGGTACTTATGGTAGATGTGTTTCAATAGGTGATGTGTGGGAAAAGTTTGACAATGCCGTTCATGTGGCCTTGGATAATGACCATTTTGATCTGGCTCCCGGATTAATTGCTAAAGGCTGTCAAGTTGAAAACAGCGCTACGCTATCTCCTCTTGCACAAGCTGTTCGTGATAATAAACCTGAAGCTATTGCCCTTCTCTTTGGTTTTCATACTGAAATGGCAAGAAAAAAGGCAATGCGTTATGCTCTTGGGCAACAAAATCTGCCGGCTATTAAGCTACTCATAGAGTTGGGCGTAAAAGCAAATAGTCAACTTGAGGACGGAAATACTTTATTGCATATTAATTATTCTAATAATGACATTATTGATTATCTCGTACATGCAGGCGCTAATCTTACCGCCGAAAATAACCAGCAAGAAACCCCATTACACTTGGCGCTCAAATATAATGCAATTCAAGGCGCGCTATCTATTATTGAACAACTTGCCTCGAATCCTGGCGCAGACATTACCGGCAGAAATCCTCTGCATTATGCCTGTAATATTGATAAACCCTCTGATTATTTAACGGTATTAGAAGCGTTCACTCAAAAATTTGATTGTTCATATTTACTGGAATCAATGGATAATAATCATCAACTACCGATTCGCACGGCATGGAATAAAAAGAATTTTGCAGCATTTATAAACTTTTTAGAGTTAGGCTCAAAAACAAAATCACCATTACTCGCCAGTGAGTATAATCATCTTTTACGTGAAATTCTTCAAAATGCGCCGCCTGTTAAATATAACCATTTTATTCTGGCGTTGATTGATAAAGGTGCAACCATAAACACAAAGTCCATAAGGTCAGAATTTTCACAAGCACTGCAGAATCAACACCATAACCAAACTATGATGGACAAAATCAGGGCTCATATTGATTATCTTGAGAAAAGCTTCCCTGGCCACCCGTTAACCGCTGCAAAGATAGCTATCTTCAAAGACCTTAATGATTTTATTGCTTGCCATCAAAGTGAGGCAGCTGACAAACTTCTAGTTAACTGGCTAGCCAGTAAGCCCTATAATGTGTTTGAGATATTAGGCCAACATAGACGGCAAAGTAGGTTTAATTATGGATATACCAGTTCAATAAAGCTGTTGTTTGCTTTTGCTCATAATGACAAATCATACGTAAACCGGTTGTGCGGCATACAGGCCAGCGGACGAAAGTCGTTTAAACAAACCGTAATTGATTATGCACATTCGCAAAACCTGGTGATACCCACTTACACGACTCAACATATTATCCTCAATGATCCGGACATCAAGCTTCTTCTGTCAAAAGACATACTATCAAAGAAGATGGCATTATCGCTGAGCAAAGAGCAACTAGCCATTCTTAAAACAAACAAAATTAAAAATTTATTATGCGAATCGTTACTCAAGATTGAATCTGCAGTTACTTTAACTAATGAGCAAATAGCCAGATTATGTCAAAAACAAGTAATCCATTTATTTAAGTCAAAGAGTATTACTGCTGAGTATTTTCTTCAATTAACCTTAAATCAGCAAAATAGATTATTAGAAGAAAATATATCAAATCTGATTATTAATAAGTCAATAAAGCCAAGAGAGGCGATCGATTTATCACCTCAGCAAGCCCAGGCATTAAATAATTTTTATGTTTTCGCATTAATCTACTACAATTATTTTGGCTGGAAAGAGCTGGTTGAAATGGATGATATGCATGTAGGCTATGCCGCAAAGTATGAAATCTACGATTTATTAACCAGCAAGATACTGACACTCAATGACTTTAAACAACTTTCTCCAATTCAGCTTGATTATTTAATAAGCGACAAAATCCTGCCAATGATAAAGGATAAAAAAATTACCTGGCAGCAAGCGCTGGACAACCAAAAACAAGTATATAGCCCAGGATTTTTCAATAAAAAAGAAAGTAGTAATACTAACACTGATCATTTAAAAATTAATTTTGAAAGCCCGACTAAACAGCCTGGATCTTAAAATGGTTTATCGTAAAAAAGATCACTATAGTCGTTCTCTCGGACGGGTTTAGCCTTTGAGGAGCAACGGAACAGCCAACTCACTTACAAATCATTAGCTCCTTACCACAGTAGCTTAAAGTGATTTGAAATCAACATCTACACGAATTCGAGAGAGCATTTCATCTTCGACTCAATAACAATTGACTGATGTATATATGAAGCAGGTTTCTTTTTCTTCGCGAAATCCCGCGCAGCTAATCGAGAAGCCAACTATCTTTTAGCTAAGCAATTATTAGCTGAATTAGAAAATGGGAATACATCTAAATCGCTTTTTTCACAAAACATGCTTTTTCTTAACCGTAATTCAATTATTGATAAAAATAAAATTTGGCAACGAGACGGTTATGTCAAGCGAGATATTCACAGCAGTGAGCTCAATGATATTATTAGTTTTGCCAATAAACCTTGAAGGGTGTGTTCATATAATCAAGAAAAATGACCGCTAGCACTATTAAGATGGATTTTGCAAAACTAAATATATCCCTGTCACTAGCTTCTTTAGATTCATAGGATGGAGAATCGTTTAATGATGAATTTGAATATTTAAATTCATGTATGTTTGCAAAAAGCCTTTAAATAAAAGGGATTATCCACTCTGCACTTGCAAGGCATGAGAGCCTAAAATCACGACAGAAACCTTGATTACGCTTCGCTGCATCAAGGCTACCCTATACACTCTGGCATTTTCAGCTTTATTGAGTATACTTGTTATTTTTTAAGAGATTACGCTAATGACACTTTCTGTCGATGAATTGCTAACCATAGAAAATCTCGCCTGTCTGGAAAGCGCTCCGGAACAGCGTTCGTTATTAGCCGACGAAATTAACTCTATTCTTGATTTCGTCCAGCAATTACAAACCATTGGTACTGAAAATACAGCGCCTTTATTCCACCCGATGGAGTTACGGCAACGATTGCGTGCGGATGAACCTGATGAGCGGAATTGCGCTGCGGAACTTGCTGAATTAACCCGTTATTTCGACGAGGGTTTTTATCTCGCCCCCAAAGTAATTGATTCGGAAAAATAATCATGATGGACTCCCTGCGCTCAACCATACAGGCACTTAGGCAAAGGCAGATATCAAGTGTTGAACTGACAAATTATTATCTGCAGCGGATTGATCGTTATCAGCATCTGAATGCGTTTATTTCACTCGACCCGGATTATGCCTTGCAACAGGCGCGTCTGGCGGATGAAGCCTTGAAGAACAACACAGCGCGACCATTAACTGGTATTCCTGTTGCCCATAAAGATATTTTCTGCACTCACCGCTTGCCGACCACTTGCGGTTCGAAAATGCTGGAAAATTTTAATTCGCCTTATCAGGCAACCATTGTTAACAAACTGGCTGACCAGGGCGCTATCACTCTCGGCAAAACCAATATGGATGAATTTGCCATGGGCTCAGCTAACGAAAACAGTTATTTCGGTGCAGTTAAAAACCCCTGGCATATCAATTATGTACCTGGCGGTTCTTCTGGCGGTTCTGCGGCCGCAGTAGCTGCAGGTCTTGCAGCTTTTGCCACCGGTTCAGACACTGGCGGCTCTATCCGGCAACCAGCCGCTTTTTGTGGGATTTCAGGCATTAAGCCGACTTATGGCCTGCTGTCGCGATTTGGCATGGTTGCGTATGCATCAAGTCTTGATCAGGCAGGCCCTATCGCCCGCAGCGCTGATGATCTGGCTATTATTCTGCAGGCTATGGCGGGCTTTGACAGCAAAGATTCGACCTCAGTCAACAAACCGGTTCCTGATTATAGTCAGGCTTTGCAACAACCGGTTAAAGGCATGCGCATTGGCTTGCCCTCCTGCTTTTTTCAGCAAGGCGTTGACTCAGTCATTCAGGAAAGAATCAGAGAAGCCGTTACCGTTTTTGAGCAGGCAGGGGCTGAGATTATTGAACTTGATCTGTCTCTCCAGCCGTTGTGGGTACCCTGCTACTACGTAATTGCCTGTGCCGAAGCGTCCTCTAATCTGTCACGCTATGACGGCCTGCGTTTCGGTTATCGCAGTCAGAATAGCGGTTCAATCCGCGAGTTAATCACGGCTTCGCGCAGTGAGGCCTTTGGCGAAGAGGTTAAACGCCGCATTTTAACCGGTACCTATGTCCTGTCTTCCGGTTATTTTGATGCCTATTATTTAAAAGCACTGAAGGTCAGGCGGCTAATTCAGGCGGAACTGCTCGCCAATCTGGCCAAAGTCGATGTCATCCTTGGTCCAACCACGCCTGATTGCGCATTTGAATTGGGTAACAAACCCAGTGATCCGGTACAAAATTATCTGGCTGATGTTTTTACGGTTGCTGCCAATCTGGCTGGTTTACCAGCGCTTTCAATACCCGTTGGCTTTAAAGGCCGGTTACCCGTGGGCATGCAGTTAATGGGAAATCACTTTAGCGAAGCTGCATTATTAAATCTTGCCCATTATTATCAGCAAATGACTGATTGGCATTTGGCAAAACCTGTAGAGGATAAGGCGTTATGATGTGGGATACCGTAATTGGCCTGGAAGTGCATGTTCAGTTGCAAACCCGGTCGAAATTGTTTTCTGGCTCGGCAACCGGTTTCGGCGCTGCCCCTAATTCGCAAACTTCCTTTATAGACGCGGGCTTACCCGGAGTTTTACCGGTACTGAACCAGCAGGCCGTCAAGATGGCTATTCAGCTTGGTATGGCTATTAATGCTGAAATCAATGATTTATCTTATTTTGAACGCAAAAACTACTTTTATCCTGATTTACCTAAAGGCTATCAAATCAGTCAGTATCAACGCCCTATAGTCAGTAACGGGGAGCTGGCGATTGAAACCGCCAATGGCATTCAGAAAACTGTAACAATCGTGCGCGCCCATCTTGAGGAAGATGCCGGTAAATCAATTCATGACGCTCATGCCGATTATACCGGAATTGATTTAAACCGGGCCGGCATGCCGCTGCTCGAAATTGTTACCTCGCCTTGCCTGTATTCCGCTGAAGAAGCGATTGCCTATTTAAAAGCTTTGCATCAGTTAGTACGGTTTTTAGGGATCTGTGACGGCAATATGCAAGAGGGTTCATTTCGTTGCGATGTGAATATTTCGCTGAAACCGGCAGGCGCAAGCCAGTTGGGTACGCGTACTGAATTAAAAAACCTGAATTCGTTCCGTTTTATTGAAAAAGCAATCCGTTATGAACAGGCACGGCATCAGGATTTGCTCGAATCCGGGCTTCGGGTGGCTCAGGAAACACGGTTATTTTGCCCTGATACCGAAACAACGCAGGTTATGCGTTCAAAAGAAAACGAGCATGATTACCGTTATTTTCCTGATCCGGATCTATTACCTATCGCCATTGATTCAGAGCTTCTGACTCAGCTTAAACAGACTTTACCACTGTTGCCATGGCAAATTAAAGAACAATTAATCAATCAGGGTCAGTTAAACGCTGACGATATCGCCTTTGTGCTTTCCTCCCCTGCCGCTTATCAATTTTTTACAGCGGTAAGCGCCAACAGTGAAAGTGATCAGAAAACAATATGTAACTGGTTAAAAGGCGCCTATGCCGCAGCTTTAAACAATAGTAATCTTGGTTTTGAAAATGCGCCTGTACCCGCAAGTGTGATGGCTGATTTGCTCAACCGTCTGCAACGTAAGGAAGTTACTGCGGCCATTGCGAAGAAGATTTTTGTAAAATTATGGGAGCAACAAGGCACTATTGATGAAATTATCAAACAGGAAAATTATAGCCAGTCAGTCGATGACAACCAGCTTGAACCATTAATTCAGACGATTGTTCAACAACATCCTCAGCAAGCGGCCGATTATCGTAATGGTAAAGATAAGTTGCTTGGCTTCTTTGTGGGATTGGTGATGAAGCAGACAAAGGGTCAGGCTGATCCGGAGCTTGTTAATCAATTGTTGAAGAAATATCTGGCAGGATAACCCTTTGGATACCGCGGACAAGCCGCGGTACGCAGTTGGGTCATTTTGATTCAAGATGCATCTTAACTATAAGGCTTAACAATTACGGTAGTGCCAATATCAATAAAGTTCTGATTCAACCATTTCGCAGCGCTTGGCAGAACACGGACACAGCCATGGCTCGCATTATAGTTAGGAACTTCATAAGCAGCGTGAATTGAATAGCCGCCATGGAAATGCATGCAATATGGCATTCTGGCTCCGCCGCCTGTTTCTATAGGATAAATACTGGATGTACAATCCTCACCCTTTTTCGAATAAACACGGAAAGTACCGGTAACAGTTCGGCAGCCGCGGCCAACATCTTCGCAGAAATCCTTACCGCCTGACGCACTACCGGTCTGAACCAGATTCCCCTGCGCATCATAGGCGGCCCAAGCAGTTGCTTTCGGGTCGAAAATAAATACTTTTCGGCCTGTCGCCTGCCTTTTACCGGGGAAATAACCTTGTCCCTTATTGTCCGCTGTATAGTGAGCTGTATAGTGGGTATACCCACCATCATCCACGATAGCAACAGAACGATCCATTGAAGCACAAGCAGCTGTTAACGCACACAACGGTCCAATGATAAGTTGTTTTTTCATTGGTGCATCCTCCCTCTTTTTTTTATGTTATCGGGAGAATTCTGAATAGGTTTAGGCTTTTTTGTAAATTTTTTTAACTCTATGTATTTTTTAATGATTCTTTGTGTTCGGAGGTTGGTTTTTCAATTTTTGGCAACATTGATTCAATTGCAAGCATTAATTGCTCGTCAGTGCATTCAAAACAACCACCACGTGCAGGCATTGCACCATATCCATCCACTGTATGCTGTAACAGCAGCCCAGTACCCTGTTCAAGCCGAGGCAACCAGTCCTTAGCCAGGCCTATTTTAGGCGCATTAAGTTCTATATCCGGTTTTATAGCATGGCAAGCCGCGCAAAATTCTTTAAAAATCAGCTGGCCTTCATTTTTCTGACCACGGATACTATTTAAAAATTGTTGCGGATGATGGCTTGCACCCCAAGAGGTAATACAGTATAAAAGTGCTAAACAAAAAGCGGTATATTGGTACATATTAAAATCCAATAATTTTGCAGGTTGGGCCGTTTGACCAGTAAAAATGGGATACATTATAACAGGGAATACCTATGTTCAGTCGTTTAATTTGCGGAATTTTATTAGTTTTAACTGCAACACTATCATACGCCGAAGAAGAGGAACAGCAATCACTAAGCGTTCTTAGCGCTCTGGTTGAACAACATCTAATGCAGGAACTGGCAAGCCAGAATGCCAATAAAATCAGGATCAATACCGACAAAATTGACCCAAGATTGCAATTAAAAGCCTGTGCTGACGACAAACTGGAAGTATTTAACCCTCATCAGACCACTGCTCAGACCACAACTATGGGCGTTCGCTGTACTGAAAAAGAAAATCACTGGACGGTATATATTCCGGTTAAAATCACTATTATGAAACAGGTTATTGTCGCAAACCGCGCCTTGACCAAAGGAGCCATTGTCAGCCCGCTGACCATTGACTTGCAGGAAGTTGATGTAAGCCAGTTAAAACAGGGATATTTTACCGAAGTTGATGAGGTACTGGGCATGTCCTGTAAAAGCCAAATCCAGTCAGGAACAATATTAACCCCAGCCCAACTGCAAAAACCTCTGCTGATTCATAAAGGCGAGCAAGTTACGATTCAGGCGCTTAATGAGGGGTTTAAAGTGAGCATGAGTGGAGTTGCGCTTGAAGATGGCTCAATCGGCGAGCACATTAATGTTAAAAATATTTCTTCAAAAAAGAGCATTGAAGCCAAAGTTATTGCTCCAGGCCAAGTGCAGGTTATTTTATAATGGTACAAAAAAACAACTTTTTGAAAAAAAAATATGTGACTTTATTGTTCAAATATGTTAAAAATAAGTTTCGGTTAAAAAATAACCGAAATCACCTAAAGATTTTGTCAAGGGAGCCGATAATAGAGATGGGTGTTCTTGAGGAAACTGTTATGGTTAATTCCATTAATAATGATGCGGGCAACTTCAAGCGGGTTGACGTGGCGGACAATAGTAGTGTAGCTCCGCGTCCCCAGCCAGCAGTTAAACGCGAAAGTTACTTGCCGGAGACAAGCAACGTGAGTTTGAGCAATGCGTCGAAAGAAATTTCCGCCTTAAAAGAATTGGTTTCAAATGCACCAGATGTTGATGCAAACCGCGTTGACGATCTGAAAAAGGAAATTGAATCTGGCCATTACCAAATTGACAGTAAAGCGATTGCTAGTCGAATGATTACTGACCTGATTAAGGTTGATTAACAGGGAGTTTTTATGCCTGAAAACAAGTTCGCACAATTAAGCAGCCTCTTACAAGGTGAAATTGCGATGGTAGAAACGATGCTTGAGATTTTGGCATCGGAAAAAGAGGCATTAATCAGTCGCGAATATGAAGCGCTGGAAAAACTGGCTAAAGACAAGGAAGATTTATCTGCAAAGCTTGAAACGAGTTGCAAAGCACGTATTGAACTGCTGCAACTGGGGAAGCATGGCTCTCCGCAACAGGCATTGCAGACCTTTCTTGCAGACGCATCCCAGGTGGAAACTGATCAGATCAGACAGCTTAATATGCAGCTGATTGCAACCCTGGAAGACTGCCGCGAGAAAAATATTGTTAATGGCCAGGTGATTGTATCCAATATGAATACAAGACAGGAACTGGTCAATCTCTTAAGCGGCCAAAGCGGCGAAGCCGCAGTTAATGTATATACATCAACCGGTGACGTCAAACAGGCACCCGATAAGGGACGTCACGAAGAAGCTTGATTTTTCAAGGAGTGTTGGGCTTTACAGCCCAACCTACGCTGGTTTTTATATATGTAAGTGCAGCCTAATACCCTTGCGCTGGTTTTCATTCAGTTAACGGGGCAAAAAAGTTAGTAATATCTTGCTCGGTTATACCAGCCATACTATTGGCATTTTCAGCTAATATCCCATCAAATAATTGACGTTTTTTCTGTTGCATAGTCAAAATTGCTTCTTCAACGGTACCAGAACTAATTAATTTATACACAAAAACCGGATTTTTCTGACCTATACGATGGCTGCGATCAGTAGCCTGATCTTCTGCCGCCGGATTCCACCAGGGGTCATAATGAATTACGGTATCTGCCCGGGTTAAATTTAATCCTGTGCCTCCAGCCTTCAGGCTGATAAGAAACACAGGAATATCCCCCTGCTGAAAACGATTGACAATCTGCTGCCTGTTTTGAGTTTGGCCGGTCAGTTTGACATATTCATAATCCCTGGTACTCAACTCTTGCTCAATCAGCTTTAACATCGAAGTAAACTGCGAAAAAATCAGGATACGGCGGTTTTCCGCAATTAATCCGTCAAGCAATTCCATTAATGCTTCCAGTTTGGCGGAATTGCCATGAGCAATTTCTGCTTCAGGAATGGTTAACAGCCTGGGATCACAACAGACCTGACGCAATTTTAATAAGGCATCAAGCAGAACAATATGGCTTTTACCCATACCTTGCTTTGCAATCGCGTCACGGACTTTCTTTTCCATGCTCATTCGGATAGCTTCATACAAATCCCGCTGATTACCAGACAATTCAATTAGCCGCGTCATTTCAGTTTTTTCAGGCAATTCGCTGGCAACCTGATTTTTGGTACGTCTTAACATAAATGGCTTAACTCGATTTGCCAATAAATGCCGGCGATCATTATCGCCATTCTTCTCAATCGGGACTCGGAAAAAGCGACGGAATTGCCGAGTATCTCCCAATAAACCCGGCATTAAAAAATGAAACAGCGACCATAATTCCCCCAAATGATTTTCCAGCGGCGTTCCAGACAGGCACAAACGGTGTCTGGCCTTAAGCTGCTGGATGATCTGCGTGGTTTTGGCGCGGGCGTTTTTAATCGATTGCGCTTCATCAAGGATAAGATAATAAAAATCATACTCAATAAAACGTGCTTTATCACGCTGAATCAGGCCATAGGTTGAAATAATCAGATCATACTCTTCAAAATTGTCTTCATGCCGATCCGTACCATGGAAAACCAGAACCTTTAACTCTGGTGTAAAGCGTTTTGCCTCTTCCTGCCAGTTTCCTACCAGGCTTGTCGGGGCAACAATCAGGCAAGGTTTATGCAGCCTGCCCTGCTCTTTTTCCAGTTGCAAATGCGCCAGAGTCTGTACGGTTTTACCAAGGCCCATATCATCGGCAAGAATCCCGCCAAAACGGCATTGGCGCAGAAACTGCAGCCAGTTTAAGCCCTGTAACTGATAGTCTCTGAGCGTCGCTTTTAAGCCAGCGGGGCTATCGTATTGTTTGCAGGTCTGCATATTGACCAGTTGCTGCAATTGGTTACGCAACTGCTCGCCGCCATGCCATCTGATTGCGGTAGCCGCGATGGCTTGCTCGGTTTCCTGCATTAGAATTAATTGATACCGGCTGATTTCCAGTTGCTGCTCATTATTAATCCGCCGGCTGCCATACTGCAGCAAAAAGCGAATCAGCGGCTTAATCCGACCCATGGTAAGCTGCAGGCGTTTACCGCCAGGCAATGCCAGACTCACGAGTCTGGTATCCGGTATGTCATCCAGGGCATTACTGTCGATTTTAGTAATTAACTCGGCAACCAGAGGAACAATACTTACTGGTTTGTTATCAACCAGAATACCAAGCTTATAACTGAAAAAGTCATTACCCTGATCCTGAATGTCGGCAAACCATTCGACATCATCCGCCAGCAGTGTTTCATCATAAATCGGGTGTTTTAACTCTACTACCCAGCCTTTATTTTTCAATTCAGGAATAATGTGTCGGGTAACCGGCAATAAATCCATTTCAGATTCAACATTCATCAATACATTCACATTATTGATGTTCTGATGAGTGAGCAGCTTTTCATGCACGGTTGGCCGCCTTACGGGCAACAGTTTTGAACACTCATCCTGTTTTCTGCTTTCATAAATAAAATCACGTTCTGTTTTAATTAACCTGCCATTATTTTTATGGACAATAAACGGCGTGGAATCACCCGGCCTGACTTCGCTGCCCTGATAATTAAAAACAATATCGCGGATAAACAGGAATTGCTCCAAATCCTCATCGCTGAAATCATTTACCCTATCATCCAATTCGACTGCATCCAGGCGTAAAATGGGGGTTGGATTTTCTCTCCCGGCCTGTTCAACCTGATAAATTTCCGGCCGAGGCAAATCCGGGCTTGTCGCTGCCATCGACTCAGCGACTAAAGCGGCATGGCTTAATGGAACCGGCGGGGCCTGTAACAAAGTTTTTAGCTGATTATGATCATAAGGCAGATTCACCATGCCAAACGTTGAATCGTCCTGATTGTAATACCATAATTTATCCAGCAGAATCGTAGTAAGCGCATGCCCGTTGCTGTCAAGCACAATGCGTTGAGTACCATCAAGTTCAAGGTGCCAAAGCAATTTCGCATTTATTTCCGAGTTCAGGATCAGCGGATCACCGTCTTCCTGGTCATAGAGGTATGCCCTGTTAGTCGCCAGGATTTTTTCAAATAGTTCACTGTTTCGGATCGGCAACCGCTCAAACCAGTTACCAACATTACATTTAAACAACAAAGCAGAAACCAGCTCTTCATCCTGAGCGGTAAAATACTGTTTTCGGCTGGGTGTTAAAGTATTAAAAATACTTTTTTTCCCTAATCCACCCCGTTTGAGCCTTTTGGCCAACGCGAGCCTGATAGTAATTCGATGCTCATAGGAATTAAGCTGCGGTTCGATTAAATAAACCAAAACCTGTGTTTTTTCAGAAGTGCCTTGAGTAGACTGCTTTTCCCGCAACGTATCCAGCCAGGCATGAAGCGTTTCTTCATCCGTGTTCCCGGCTGGCGCCGGAATAACCAGGTTTTCCTTCGCCTGCAAGGCAAACAGACTGGCTGCGGCATGCTTGCAGTTCATGTTATAGGGACAAGTGCAGTGCGCTGGCTTTGCCGGCCAGTTTTTCAAGTCAATATGGATATCGTAGATATGGCTCGAACTGCCTTTAACACGAGCTTTAAGCAAACCATCACTCAGGCGGATGCTCAATACATACCCTTTTTGCTGATAGTCCTGACCTCTGATTAATACGGCAGGTAAAAACACATCAGCCATCCGCGATAAGGCTTCTTTTAGCATGTCAACCGGATTTTTTGATAAATAACCCGCAAGTATACCAAGGTTTGCTTTATTTGAATATAATGATTAGGGTATAGATATAAATCATCTTTGTAGTACGTGTAGGTTGGGTCGTTCCGACCCAACATTACCCATTTTCATTCACTTCTCAGGCTCAGAGTGCTTGATAAAAAACCTTGTTGGGTCAAAACGACCCAACCTACACTTAAGAGAATTACATGACTAAAAAATTAACTCTTTTAATGGCTCAAATTAACCCTTTGGTCGGAGCCATTGAACAAAACGCAAAAAAAATTATTACAATCATTACTCAACATCAGGATCAGCATGATTTAATTATTTTCCCGGAGCTGGCCCTGACCGGGTACCCGCCAGAAGATTTACTGCTGCGCCCGTCCTTTCACCAGAAGGTTACCAAGGCACTGGCGGATATTGCCGATACCATCGAAAACTGCCATGTGATTATCGGCCATCCTCATCTTGAAAGCGATTTACGCTTTAATTCAGCCAGCCTGTTTTTTCAGGGTAAGCAAATCGCCCTTTATCATAAGCAAAAACTGCCGAACTATGCAGTATTTGATGAGGATCGTTACTTTACTCCGGGAGATCAGCCCTGTGTATTTAATATTAATGGCTACCGGCTTGGGCTGTGTATTTGTGAAGATATCTGGAATGACGAGCCAATAACGGCGCTAAAAGATGCTGGGGCAGAAACGGTTATTTGTATCAATGCTTCACCTTTTGATTATCAAAAATACCATTTACGTGAACAACTATTACAGCGTCATGCTCAGAAAGGATTGGCTATTGTTTATGTCAATCAGGTGGGCGGGCAGGATGAGTTGGTATTTGATGGCCTATCGCTGGTTATGGCGGAATCAGGCGAAGTGCGCGCTCGAGCCAGGTCATTTACTGAACAACTAAGTACCGTTGTATTGAATGGCGGTGATATCAGCGGCGAAATCACCCCGCTGCCCGGCCAGGATGAATTAATCTATCAGGCTTTGGTTTGCGGTTTACAGGATTATGTGAATAAAAATCGTTTTCCTGGGGTATTGCTTGGGCTGTCAGGCGGAATTGATTCTGCCCTGACTCTGGCCATTGCTGTTGATGCCCTTGGCGCTGAGCGAGTCCATGCGGTTATGATGCCTTCACGTTATACGGCTGATATCAGCGTTGTTGATGCTGAGCAGCAGCTTGCAACATTAAAGGTGAACAGTTCGCTGCTTTCAATTGAACCGCTTTTTAAAAGCTTTTTAACAACACTCGCCCCGGAGTTTGAGGGCTTAAAGCCTGATACTACCGAAGAAAACCTGCAAGCCAGGATTCGGGGGGTATTGTTAATGGCGCTGTCTAACAAAACCGGCAAAATGGTGCTGACAACCAGTAATAAAAGTGAAACCTCCGTGGGTTATGCAACACTGTATGGTGATATGGCCGGCGGCTTTTCAGTGCTGAAAGACGTACTTAAAACGCAGGTTTATCAACTGGCGCGTTACCGCAATAGTGTTTCACCGGTTATTCCGGAGCGGGTAATAACCCGGGCGCCGTCTGCCGAGCTGGCCGAAAATCAGAAAGATCAGGACAGTCTGCCTGAATATGATGTTCTTGACGCGATTATTGTTGATTACATGGAAAAGAATGTATCAGCCGAGGATATTATTGCCAAAGGGTATAATTCCAGTGATGTAACCCGGGTTATCCAGTTAATCAAACGCAATGAATACAAAAGGCGGCAAGCCGCCCCAGGAGTAAAAGTCAGCCCCAGAGCCTTTGGCCGTGACTGGCGGCTGCCTATTACCTCTGGTTTTGAAGAGTAATCCGATAATTTGTAGGTTGGGTCGTTTGACCCAACATTACCAACTTTCAAACTCGGAGTGTGTAAAAAAAGCTTGTTGGGTCAAAACGACCCAACCTACAAAATTGTTCTGTGCAAAGCTTAGCCATCTTTATGGTGTACAGCCCTTCTTTATTTCACCAGTCGCGGGCGGGGCAAATTGCGGCAGCGTTTTAAAGATTGTGTAAACATCCTTACCCAGTCTCCCCGGCCTGGCCTCTTCCAGATCCGATTCAACCTTGACCTCTATCGTCTCCGCTTGCTGCGGCGCACCCTCTGCTCCTTTTGCCAGTTGCCTCTTCAACATTTCCTCAATTGCCTTATAATTTTCCTTGTTAATGCTGCTTGTTGTTTTAATATCTTTTAGATAGATATCTTTCAAATGAGGACAAAGGCTCCGCAGCATGTCATTGGAAATCTGCTCAACCCCTACTTTCCAGTCCCAAATCATCTTTCTTACTATCGGGTAATGAGCCAGATCCAACTCCCGCGCCCTGGATACTCCATTGATATAGAATAATTGCCATTGCTGACCATTGTGGCTTACCACAAACGATCTCGGTGGGTATTCACGAGTATTATCAGGATTAAAGTTTTTTACCGCCGCACAATTAGTCAATGGTTTTTTAGTGTTCCGGAAATACAATAGTTTTGCTAACTTATTCAATTCATCTGCGGGAAGCTTCTCCGGTACGCATTTTTCATTGTCGCTTAAAATATCTATAATTTGAAAATTGAGTTCACAAAGCTCAATTTTTTCTCTAACCCATTTATCAGTATCATCTTTTAATTGTTGATAAAGCGCCCAACTTCCAGTTTCTGATTGCGGTTCTTTGGTTAGAATATAAAGCCCTTTTTGCTGAGATTGAAGGCGGGTCAGGTTTTCAAAACTATTTTTGGCACACAGCGGAGCGGTTTTCACGGTTGTATTAAACAGACCCGATACAACCTGCTTCTTCTCCAATCCCACTTCTTCTGAAACATCAACTGGCAGTAATAAGTTTTTAAGAGCAAAACTGTCTGGATCAATCTTTTTTTGCTGGCTAAGCCATTTCTTCAGTTCAGGATAAGCATTAACGGCAATTTTCTTCTGATTACCCAGGCTGCTGTACCAAACGATTGTCATGCTGGCGGATTTAAGAACAAAAGTTGATGACAAATCAGGCGGAATTACCTGTGGATCAATCAACACATTTATTGAATCCAGAATACTGGTTTTTAAACACGAGAGGCATTCTTTTTTAGCATTTCTGGAATTGACGAAGGAACTCTCGCTCCCAGGTCTGGATAATTCTTTAGTCAGTAATTCGGTTAATTTTAAAGGATGCTGTTTTCCCGACTGACTTACCCAGATTAATTGCCCTTGCTTATCGGCCGTCCGCGGTTTCAGGCAAAAAGCCATATGGGATGGATCTTTAGCCGCATAGCCAGCGGCTTCGTCAACGCTCTTAAAAAGAGAAACCGGCACCTCGGCATCTGAAGGCAGTCTGGTTATTAAATCGCGCTCATCGTCCTTGTTTGTCTTGCTTACAACGCCCTGGTGGAAGGATTTGCTCTGATTATTGATGGCCTCACACAATGACACTACAAAAGTCGGGAAAACATCCCTACATAAAATAGCATCATTTAATTCATCTTCTGTACGCTTATAACCCCGACCCTCAAGCAATGCAAACATCAGACTGCTATTAGCAGAGTTTGGTTTCCATCTATTCCTTTTTTCACCCGCGAAAAATATTGCAATTTCCAGCGCTCTGTTTAATGAATCAGGAAGTAAAGGCAAACTCTCCAATAAGGCCTTAAACTCTTCTTCTCTTTTTCCCGCACTGTGCGCAACATATTGGTTATATGCCTTGGTTATCATATGCTGCATTTTCTTAAGCGACGCAGTGCAAAGGAACTCAGCCAATGTTTCGGCATATTCGCGTGGGTTATATTTAATTCCCTTTGGCATTTGGTACTCCTTTTCCATATTTTACAGATCACATTATTACTATACCCAATAAACCTGAAAATGCCATGCTTTTCTGGCTGAGGTCATGGCATAACCCTGGTTAAACCTTGATTACGCTGCGCTGCATCAAGGCTACTTTGGAGATATATTTCCTAATCAGTCAAATGCCACTTGAAAAAATCAGACAAATGGTTAACATGAGGTTAGCAATAAACAATAAAAATAATTTAAGGGATGCCATGAGAATTGCTTTTTTATCAGCAGCTTTACTCGCCTCCGGCGCAGCAGTAGCCGCAACGCCAGTCGATGGTTTATATGCGAGCGTTTTTGGCGGTTATACATTCATGCCGGCTAACACCAGCTTTACTACTACCACGGGTATATTAGTTAACGGTACATCGTATGACTCGGGGTATAACGTCGGCGGCAGATTCGGCTACAAAAGTACCCCCCTGCGTTACGAGGGTGAAATAACCTATATGCAGGCTGATCTCGACAAATTCTACATCAATGGCATCAGACAAACCGGTATCAGCGGCCAGACTTCGGCAACAGCCGCCATGGCTAATGTTTATTATGATTTTCCCGATATGGTGCCCTGTGTTTCGCCTTTTGTCGGTGTGGGCCTTGGCTTTGTAGGAGTTGATGCCAAATTAAATAGCGCTGGACCTAATGGCTATACCCAGTTCCGCGGTTCAAATACCGTTTTTGGTTACCAGGGTACTGGCGGCTTTACCTTTAATTTCAATGAAAACTATGCCCTGAATATTGCTTACCGCTACATGGCAACCGATAAAGTTGATGACCTGGGTAAAATATTCCAGGCGCATATGGCTTCAGCTGGTGTTATTTATCGTTTTGATGAAGCACTTTATAAATAAGGACATTACATGCATTTCAGCTCTAAAATCAGCATGGCCGGCCTGATATTAGCCAGCTCTGCAGTGTTTTCGGCAAATCCTGCCGAAGGTCTTTATGCCGGCGTTATGGGCGGCGGCAGTTATATGCCAAGCATTACCTTTTCCACGCTGAATTTTGACAGTAATTATTATCAGTCAAGCGGGAAGCTTACCTATGACGGCGGCGGGACCGCCGGCGTCCAAATCGGTACCCGGATCGAGCAGTTTCGTGTTGAAGGCGAAGTGAATTACACCACCAACAACATGAAAACCTTAAAAACCAATGGCATTACCATCCGCCAGGATAGTCATAACCCCGGTTTAAACCTGAAAGGTAAAACCTATTTCATCGCCGGGTTAATCAATGGCTTTTACGAACCGCTGGCGTATGAAAATGACGGTAACTGGACACCTTATATTGGTCTCGGGCTCGGTTATGCGAAAGTCAAAAATACCCTGAGTTTTTATTATGCCACAACCCAATTCGCCAATGGCAACGACTCGGCCTCAGCGCCTATCGCACAAGGCATATTGGGGGTGAGCTGGTTTTTTGATGATGTCATTGCCTTCTCCATTGACGGCAGGTATATGACCACCAAAAAAATAACCGCACTGGATGAGCGGCTCACTGCCGGAACCATTAATCTGGTTCTTAACGTCGCGTTTGATCAGTCCGATGCCTGATTTAATCGCCCCTTCTTTATTATCCGCTGATATGACCCGTCTTGGCGAAGAAGTCGAGGCGGTTATTGGCGCGGGCGCGGACATGGTTCATTTCGATGTTATGGATAACCATTATGTTCCTAATCTGACCCTTGGCCCTTTTGTATGCCAGAGCCTGAGCAAGCGTTTTCCCAAGCTGGTGATTGACGTACATTTAATGGCGAATCCTGTCGATTCGCTGATTATGCAATTTGCCAAGGCCGGCGCTTCACGAATAAGCATTCATCCGGATGCAACAATTCACCTGGATCGTAGTCTACAATTAATACGTAGCTTAGGGTGCCAGGCTGGCCTGGTACTTAACCCCGCAACATCGCCTGACTGCCTGACCTGGTGCCTGCACCGTCTTGATTTTGTGCTGGTGATGACGGTTAATCCCGGTTTTGGCGGGCAACAGCTTATTCCGGAAATGGTTGAAAAAATCCGCTTTATAAAAGCACACTACCCTGCTCTGCCGATTAGCGTTGATGGGGGCGTTACTGTAGATAATATTCAAATGCTTGCTCAGGCAGGAGCGAGTCACTTTGTTGCCGGATCAGCAATTTTTTCATCTGCGGATTACAGTAAAACAATTGCAGAAATGCGGGCTAAAATCGGTTGACCAGGGAATGAAATGAAAAAACTTGTTTGTTTTTATTTGGCGGCTAGCCTGTTTGCCTTGCCCTCATGGAGCGGTGACATTTCTGGTCAGGCTTATACTGAACGGTTTAACAATTATTTAAAATGGCGTCAGAATTTACCGGCCCAGCCTGATAGCGAATTTCTGGCTTTTATCAGTGATGATACTCCTCTTGCCGTGAAACTGCGGGAGCGTTGGCTATATCAATTGGCACGGCAGAAAAACTGGGGGGAATTCAGCAAATACTATAAACCTACTGACGATATCGGGTTGCAATGTTTTGCAGGCCTTGCTGATTACTATCAGGACAGGCAAGCCCAGGCATTTGAAATTGCCAAACCATTATGGCTCAGTGCCGAATCAAGGCCGCAGGCGTGTAATCAGTTATTTGATTTAATGCTCAAAAGCGATAATTTCGATGAAAAATTGTTATCACAGCGTATAAACCTGGCGCTTGAAAAGCGCAATCTGGCACTGGCGCGATATCTGTTAAAACAATATCGACAACCACGGCACAAAGATGAACAATTATTAGTTACCATTCATCAGAACCCTGCCCGCATTACCCAAGTCACATCGGGTGATCTGCATGATGAGTTTTATCTCTATGGGTTGAAACGCATGGTCGCAATCAATATGGATAAAGCGATTCAATACTCCAGAAACGATCAGGCAAAAAAACTGTTATCGCCAGCCCAGAAGCAGGCTTTTCTAGCCCATGTGGCGTTATACAAAGCCATGCGTAACCATGATGATGCCAGCGATTGGTTTTCCAAAGTTCAGTCCAGTTACTACACTGATATTTTACTCGACTGGCAAATCCGTTATGCCTTAAAGCGCTTGCAGTGGAAAGAAGTCAAAAAACTGGCTAGTTATCAGGATCCGGAAAGTCCCTGCTGGCAATATTGGTTAGCTCGGGCAGAAGAAGCAACCGGCGATTCGGCCAAGGCAAAGGAAATTTATCAGAAACTGGCTGAAACCCGAAATTATTATGGCTTCCTGGCCAGCCTGCATTTAAACAAAAAACCGGCTTTCTGTAACGAAAATCCAATTAAAAACATGGCGCTGCTGAAGCCTTATCAACCTGTTATTGATAACATTAAATCGCTGTATTTTTCAAAGCAAACGGTAGAAGCATCCCGCATGCTCAATGATTTTGTCAGTGAGCTGCCTAAAGAAGATAAAAGCGCGGTGATATATTGGGTCTCCAATGAGCTGCAATGGCACGGCAAAGCGATTTATCTGAGCAGTAATGAGCAATTAAATAATCAGTTGGCGTTACGTTTTCCATTAGCCCACCATGAAACAGTCAGCGCCTACGCCAAGAGTTATCAGCTTCCTGCTGAATTTATTTATGCCATTATCAGACAGGAAAGTACTTTTCGCGATGATGTGGTATCGTCAGCTGGCGCACGCGGTCTGATGCAGATTATGCCGCAGACGGCCAGTCAGGTTGCCAAGCGGGAAAAAATCGCCTACACCGATAAAGCGCAACTGTTTTCAACGCAAAAAAATATTAATATTGGCGCCGCTTATTTAAAGCATCTGGCCAAGCGCTTTCGATACCATCCGATATTGGTTGCCGCTGCTTATAACGCAGGGCCGCGGCAGGTTAATTATTGGCTGAAAAACCATCCTCCAAAGCAAATTGATATCTGGATTGAAACTTTGCCCTGGCAGGAAACACGGAATTATTTGAAGAATGTGCTGGCTTTTTATGCTGTTTATCAGTATCGAATGCAGCAAAAGCCGGATTTGAAGATTTTTATGGAGCCGTTGTGAGTTGGAAGGCATTAAATTTCCGCATTTCACTACTACGTTCGGGCTGAGGAAGCGCTTTAGCGCTGTCTCGAAGCCTGTGGTACGGTGCCACGCCTTCGAGACAAATGCTCCGCATTTTCCTCAGGCCGAACGGCTATGGGCTTAAAAGCCCAACACTCCTTAAAATAAATTCAAGGCAAATATAGGTTGAGGCGTCTGTTCAACCGGTCTTTTATAACTGCCATCAACCATCGAACAAATTATCGTTACCAAATCATGAGACGAAACAATAGATAAATGCGTGTGCTTTTCCAATTTAATTAATGAATCAGGGTTATGCTTCACATATTCAGCAATATAAGCCAAACCTTTACGAACAATACCGTCTTCACCCGCTTCAAAAAAGTAGTACTTTACCGAAGAAACTAATACTTTCTTCGTAAGTTCACAAAGAAACTCGCTACCAGGCTGCATTTGTTCTACTGATGTAGAAAACCACGCTAAAAACTCAAAGGCAAGATCAGAACCGCCATATGGCGATGCGAGATTAAAAATTGCATGAACACGTATATTATGTTCCTGTGCCAGATATTCCGCAGCATAGCTGCATACCAGCCCGCCACGAGAATGGCCTAACAGGTAAACCTCCGTATAACCGGCGTCTTTAATTTGCTGTATTAACTGTGCGGCAAAGAATTCGATACCATGCCCCGCACCACGTCCTTCGAAGCTGACCAGATGAATCTTTGATACCGTTTTTGGTAATCCCTTTTCAATCAGACGCCTGGCGATAGGCCCCAGACCATAAGCTCTGTCGGCAGTGCCATGAACACAAAAAATACCTATTTTTTTACCGCTCTGTTCTGAATGGGCGGAATTGATATATTCAAGTTCACCGCCGAGGCTAGCCCAGAAGCGGGCATGGCCAAGGCCAACTGCAGTCATTTTTACTCTACCCGCAGTTTTTTTTAAACTGGAATACATAGCAGCGTCCTTGTTTTTGTTAATCCTGTAGGTAGAATGCCATGAAAATAAACTAACTTAAATGACTGGAAAAAATTTGTCATCCCCAGAGGCGCCTTCATCTGCCATTAAGTTAAGAAATTTGTCATCCCCGCAAAAGCGGGGATCCATCCATCAAACAAGGTAAGGAGCCAACTTGAGAAATGGATTCCCGCCTTCGCGGGAATGACAGAACTTTTATTCAACAAAGCCTTGCGCGGGGATGACGAATTGCTTAAGTTAATAGCACTGCCGCACAGACAGTAAACTCTACGGCCCTGATGGCCGCTCAGAAGGATCTGCCGCATCTATACCATAAATTTCTAAATTGTCGATAAGTAAAGCACGTTGTTTCTCTGTTGAGATACATGCCAGTAACTCACGCCATTGCTCGTGGATTTTATCGTTTTGCGTCAAGACATTGAAAGCATGGGTCGGTTCAGCGCCCAGGCCTATCATCTCTTTAACCCGTTCAAAATTACCTGCCGCTGCATAACCTTTTAAAGCTAAATTTACTATCAGCTTATAATTATCCGGTTGCTTTTCATATCGTTTCAGTAAACCATTGACTATACCAGGCTTATTCAATTTTGCTGCCCGTTCGGCAGCATCCAATAACAAGCGGGTATCGCCTGCCACCAATAATTTATCCAAATTATCCTCTTCTACAGCTTCCTGAATATTTTTAATAACAGTGTCAGACCATAGAGATACATTATTTTTCATTTCAGTCTCCATTAATGAGTCCTGTTGCCAGTTTTTGCTGCCGGCTCATCAGTTAATTCTTCCATATCCCCTGATTGAGGTGGTTTACTTGCCCATATTTTAACTGATTTCGCTGGCTCAACAGGCTGCGCGGCTGTTGGTTGATGAGCCGTTTCAAGTGTTAAGCCCGTCTTTTTACCTACTATAGCATAGGACTCATGAACCGTGTCATCCTCTACTTTAACTATCTCACTTGGCGTTTTCTGTGCTGGCGCTTCTTGCACAGGCTCAGACCTGGCACGGCTCACTCCGGTAATAAATTCGCCAAAGGTCATTGCACCGCTGCTCCAGGCTCGTAAATTAGGGAATAATATACCACGGCCAGCTACCCAGGCTCTGAAATCCGCAAATAACGGTTTTTGGAACCAGGCTTTGAAGCTGGCGCCAAAGCTTGGATAAAGGACGGCTTTACCATCATAAGCCGGATAGTATTTTGGTGTAACCGGTGTTTTGAGAGCAATAATTTTTTTAACATCAAAACCGGTTAACAACTTTTCAGCCTGCGCCGAAAACTCCAGTTTGCCTGCCGGATTAGGCTGTATCACTGCTGCCTGCTCTTTACTCGGACCAGCATTTAACTCAGCCTTTAATTCAGCCCAACGCTCAGTTACATAGCTCTCGTACTCGGCAAAATGATTTTTAATTTTATCCAGGTCAGGATCAACCTTATCCATTTCACTACCAATCTTGCGCCATGCCTCATTCCATTTCAGATTGGCCGCGCCAATGAATTTCGCCCATGTTCCATTAACAGCTTTCCGCTGGTTGGCATCAACTTTAGGGAAAAAATCATTAAAGAAATTATCAGTATACCTTTTCATATAATCGGCCGCTGTAAATTTAATTAATCGCTCAACCTGCGATTTACGGTCCATAATTGCCTGTTGCTGCCTGATATAAGCTGTTGATGCGGTATAAAAACCATCGGTCAGGGTTTTTTTACCCAGTTTTTCTTTTAGCTCGCGTTTGGCAACCACAATACCGGCATCGCCGTTCTTGCCAAAACGCCCTGCACGGCCAAATATCTGATACATTTCACGTTCTGACGGCAGAAAAGTCGCCCTTACTCTTAATCCACGTCTGTCCGCTTCGCCATGGAGCGGGATATCGGTACCACGTCCCATTTTACCGCCAGTCGACACAGTAACCATTCCCGGTAAACCGGCCCGATGTTTAATATGATCGGCTTCAACGGACTGCTCGGTTTTGGCATGAATTTGCGTTAGCAACGGATCGTCAGGAAAAGCGGCTTTAAGTTGCTCAAAAAGGGTGGTTGCCTCGACATCATTTTCACAAATCAGCAATACCGGCTGATTATATTTTCTGGCCTGTTTAATCTCTTTAATCAGCAGCGCAAGTTTGGCGCGCGGCTTTTCAGCGAGGTATAACGGGAGATCTTCCCGGTTTAGTCCTTTGTGTCTTGGTACGGTAATAAACTGCATGGGCGCATTATTGCCAGCGCCATACATCATACTGGCTTCCTGCTGTTCTTTAATCGAACCAGCTGTACCAGTCACCGCACACAGCATGCCCTGATCGTAATCATCCAGAAGCGCTTTACTCATCGTTGAGTAAACAATCTGTTTTTCATCATCAACATAAAAATCATGTGCACATTTAGCCAGTTCGTATTCAAACTCTGTTTCCGGCTCTTTGCCCTCCAGCTCCTTTTTACGCTTGTTCAGCAGCGCTTCAAGACATTGATGCACGCCTAATGAAAACCTGGCATGAGGATTGGCTTCATTTTTGGTGATCAAATGGGCCTGACTCACAATTTTCGGCCCGGTTGAAGTCTGAATTTCAATATTACTGCTCAGAACAAAATCCTTTTTGAAAGTAAGAGAAAGCGCGGTAACTGCCGAATCTTGCCAGATTTCAAGTTGCGCGTCGGAAACGCCTTTGAGTTTCTCAGTGCCGGGTTTGCCTTTTTTAATTTCAATATAGTCTTTCAGTAAGGTATTGCACCAATCAATATCGTTATAGTAAGCCTCTATGCGTTCCTGTTTCATTTCCGGATCAGAAAAGAAATCAAGCATCACATCATATATCCACGGCATACCGCGAATGGAGTCATCAGCCAGAGCGGAATAATTGTAGCGTAAATTGGCACAGTCAAAATAAACACTGTCGGCCTCATCAAGCATTAATGCACATTTGGTTTTGTCAGGATGACGGACCAGATGTCCTTTACCTTCGCTGGCTGCTTTATTGCGGCACAAGCTCAGATTATGGGCATCTGAAAAGTTAATTCCGCCGATTTTATATTCACTGGCCGGAGTATACTGATAGATCAGATTTGTTTCCGCACCCATAGCCTGGAAGAAGGGCTTGAATTCCAGATATTCACGTAAAGCCAGCTGAACATCTTTGGTCACGAAATCCACTGTTTTACCGCGGGCATACTGGCAAGCCACCAATAGCATCATAATTCTTGATTTACCTTCGCCGGTGCCGATTTCACTGGTGACATGCTGACCGGACTCAAGGGCAGAATGGATAGCCAGATATTGGGTTGTATGAATTTCAAATGAGTTGCCGTTACCGCCCTCTTTTCCTTTGGTGCGGTATAATAATTCGGCAACCAGCGCGGTTAACCGGGCATTGCTCAGCGGTGGTTGCAACAGTCCTTGCCGTGATTGTTCCAATTCCTGCCTAATCGCTGCCGAACCAAGTTCTTTAACTGCTTTAATTTCGTTATCCAGCTCAGCAATCTTTTCTGGGGTATAGTGAATGCCCGTCATTTTTTTCGCTTGCGAAGCCGCATAGTCCGGATTAAAACCGTTGTTCTCCTCGCGTGGGCAAGGTTGTTTGTCAAACTGTTGATAACGTTCGAGCAAATAAACGCTTTTTGGCTTTTGCTCCGGCTCAGCGGCATAAGCTTCTAACCACGCATTAAACTGGCTTAATGAAGGATAAGGCGCTGATTGATAGATCGCTTTCAATACGTCAACAAGCTCCTTATCGTCTTTTGATACATGCATTAATTGAGTTAATTCCGCCATTGTGCACGGTTTGCCGTTATTAATAAGCGAAGTCAAGATATTGAGAAACAGCACTTGCTCCGATTTTTCATGCGCGGTGTAATCAGGATGCGTTAACAGTTTCAATAAAGAAGTTGGCGTGTACTCGCCTGCTTCTTTATTAAAATGAGTGCATAATGAACGGACCATATCCGCGTTATCAATCGTAATAAACGCGTTGCTTAACAAATTGACGTTATTCCATGCAAGAACAATTTTGTCAAAATGTACCGCATTCCCCTGAAAATCTTTCTTTAAAAACGGGCGCAGGAAATTAATAATAATTTTCTTATCGCCTTTATAATGCTCGGCAGTGCGCTGGATGGTTTCGAATAAAGCGACAAATACCCGATCATATTGGCGGTACTGACGCTTGATATCGTCGATTTCCGCAATTGCAGCCCGAATCAATTTGTCATCGATCAAACTGGCTGATCCAGCAGCAACAACTGGTTCGGCGGCAACTGCAGTAACTGGCTCAGCCGGTATAGCAGGAGCCGGTGGTTGCTCCGTATTTTTGGCGCCAAAACCAAAGAAATTTTTTACCCCGTTAGCAAATGTGCTAGCCACTGAACTGACTGTATTAACAACCACTTCTACTGCTTTTTCAAGCACCCCCCGTTCTGGCGGCGCTACCGGTTTTGGATTATTAATGTCATGCAAATGATTTTTCAAATGCATGGTCATGGTCAGGTCATTACCATTATCTGGCAAGGCCGACAGCGCTTCAGTTAACTGCTGCTCCAGTTCTTTATTGGGGATTTTACCTGCCCGTGCAATTACCTCCAGTAATGGATTGTATTTAATCTCTCCTTGCTGTGTGATACCGGTATCTGCGTTAAGACTGTTCTTTTCTGATATCAGCAACAAATCAATCACGGGATTAATCAAATCCATTTTGGTAACTGCTTTTTCAACTCGGGCGTCTTCATTAGGCGATTGGACAAGCTTATTAATTGCCGGCGACAAACGGTTCAAATAAAGCAGCGTTTTTTCAAGCAGTCCTGTTACAGGTTTTGGTTCAAATTGCTGAGCCTTTTCTGCAAAAAACATGAATTCGTCAATCAGGTTATGTTGACGAATTACGGCTAATAATTCCTGAAATTTGTCAATGCCCGCATCGTTGATCAAATCAGGCGAGCTTATCCGGGTCAGAAAAACCATACGCTCTTTAAAAGGCATCTTATCAATAATGGCAAGGAGGCTTTTGGTGACAGGCAAATAGGAATCCGCTGAACCTGCCGCAGTAAAATTAGTTAATATCCCTATAATAAGGGATTTTTCTTCTGGATCGCGCCCGTTTAATAACGCATTTACCTCGGATGGAATTCCTTGCGAACGGTATTGCTCAAAAAATTTCTCAGGAAAATAATCTTTAAACCAGCTTTCAACTACCTGCTCAGGTTTCTCAAGCGCTTCATATTTTTCAATAAACTCACGTAATTCCTTAGCGCTTAAAGGTGGTTCGCCTCTATGTTTAATCTTTTGCAATATCTCGATTGCGCGATGAAAATGAGAACCATACTTATTACTTGCCTCTTCAAAAGCCTTATGGATTTTTTCAGCATTCTGAATACTAAGCGCCTTGGGCTCCGAGGTCAGACCAAACGTGCTGATAAGGCTAATTAAAAGCCCTCCGGCCCTCCACTTGCCTCTATCAACCGAAGAATCATTATCAACCTCAATTGGATGCCCATAAATGTAATCGCCATCATGCCCAGTCAACAATATGGCGCTGATATCAAGATGACGATAAAACAGCGACTCCTTCCCTGATGTATAATCCTGCTCCCTATAAAATGTCATACCTTGATAGATAGCCTGATCCAACGGATGTACCGTCATCATGTCAAGTATGTTACATTTTCTTGCTAACATTTCTGCGTTTGCTTTTATTCCCCATGCGTTTGCAACCGCTTTTGAACATAATTTTACTAGCTGATCCAATGAAGTAAGAGAGGGGATCTGATTCAAGCTAAAAAGGGTAACAATTATCTGCTCTCTCACCTTGCCTCTTGCTACTTTTAATACCGAAGGTAAAGGCAATTTATCAAGTGTGTTAATAATTTGCTGGCACTGTTGTTCCAATGCAGGTAAATTGTTTACATCCATTTGATCAACATTAGAACCAACAGTTGCTTGCACAAGAATCGACATGACCATTGCCTTCTCAGCATCTGTCCAGTTTTTAGAAGCTATGGTCTGCTCAATCGATTGATAAAAAGCCAGAGGTAAACGATCAGGTTGATGAGCCAGGTAGCGGTAATAATTTTCACGTGTTTTCTCAAGACTGACAAATGGCGTTGCGATGATCTTCCATCTTACTTCTGGCGATACAGCGCCATAGGCCAGTTTATAACGATCTTGAGGGTCACAATGCAGGGCTGAAGTTTTCATTTCCGGCACCACAAACGATGCGTCTCTTTCTGCAAAAGCTCTTGGAGCAGCATTACTATCCAAATCCAACTGGCTAATAGCCTGCCACTGCGCAGGTCGATCCTCTGATCGTGTTTTTGCTATGATAGACAGCATACGTGCCAACGCTGTCGGCATATTTTTTACCCCACTGAATTGCGGCGGCGTATCGATTTTCAGACGGTATGCATTAATTTCACTCATGAACGCTGTAAAACTCTGCAGCAAGGCAGGCAATTCCTCATAACCTGCGACTTCGGCATGTTGCTGTAATAACATCTTAAACCAGCTATATTCAACATTGCCTAGCGATTTAAGCAAATTGATTGCTCTACTGAGTTCGTCGTTTGCAATAAAGTCGCTAAATGAGTCCGATTTTGAAAACAGGATGGGATACAAATCCTTCATCAGCCTGGGATCAATATCTTTCCACTGCCTGAACAGTTGGGTTAAACCGTCAGCGGAATATTCGGAATAAACCTGCAATAAGGCATTTAACTGCTTGTTGCCAAAAGAAAGTTTTTTATCCCACTGCGCCAGCTCAGTTTTCTGTTCGTCATTCAACAACTGCCATAGAATATGCTGTTCAGGATCGTTTTCGGTAAGCTCGTTGGCAAATTTGATATAATTATCTAACGCTTCAGGAGGCAAGCGCTGAAATTTTTTCAGCAAGGCAGTGTAAGCCATACTATTGATTTCATCAGGCCCGTTGCCCTTAAATAGCGTTTTTACCCGCGTGGCATTGGCTAGCATATAATCCATTAATCCGCTATCCAGATTGCCCTGTTCATCAGTGGCCAATGTAAACAATGTTCTGATTTGTCCTTCATTCAATAACAATAACCCGGGCAGCGATTTTTTGAATATCGCTTCGCGCTCGCGGTTATATGGCCCCTCGACCATCTTTTGCCATTGCTGCAAAATTTGTCTATCACGGCCGTCATCAGGCTTGAGCTTGCCCTTGATTGTATTAAACGCAAATGTTGAAAAGCCCCCCTCTTTGTCCGCTCTTATTACGGGCCGCAAATAATCATTTACGGAGTCAATTGTTGGGTCATAATGGAGAGTTTTTCCGCCTTCATTGTTCTGGATTATGACAAAACCGGCAGCAAGCCGATGCGGATTCAAGCCATATTCAAACACATTGGCGTTATTTAATAATTGGGCGCCAGCGCTTGCCGTAACTTTATCAAAAAAGGCATTAGGGTCTTTATAAACCGCCTCTCCGCCTCGCAGCGGCTCGTCTGACCGGAGCATATCCATTCTGGGATTTGCATTATTGTTAATAACAATATCCCCATGCCAGCGATGCCAATTTTTACGGATATCTGATTCCGTCAGTAATTCTGCACCAGGCTTTAAAGTCAATTCGTTTCTGCTGACCCGGCTAATCAGCTCAGTTAACCCAAAACCTTCTACCCCGCTATAATCGGCATCAGCGCCATTAGCCTGTGCAATCTCGGTGTCAACCGCGACATCAACCTGTACCTCTTGCTCCTGTGCAATTTCAATTTCGATGGATGCTGCATCCGTGTTCTGTAATTTTGGGCGTGTGCGCTTCGTGCGCTTGGTCTCGGGCTTGGACTCGGTGGGCTCAGGGGAGGTTTGCTCTGTTGCAATTTCTTGCTGGCTTTGGCCTTTTAGCTCTTGGCCGCGCCTGGCAATTAAATGACTGGATATCGCTTCATCAACGCTACGTTGGAGATTGGATTCAAAATACGGCATTGGAAAATCAATTCTGCCAATTGCAACCTGGTTTTTCTCTTGAATAATAAATGTTGCTAAATCTTTCCAGTCCTTTTCAGACAGGAGTCCGTTTTTATCTACCAATACAAGTTTGCTTAATCCATTTTTCGATAAACCCGACAAGACCATTTTTAAAGTGTGGATATCAATATTTGCTCCAATATCAACAACTAGCTCATCAATAGCCAGCCCCTCCTCTTTGTTGCAATAAGCATTTAAACCATTAAGTAATTTCTTATCACACGGAGAGAGCTTTAACTGTTTTAAATGCCTTTCCTGTTCAATCAGCTTCTTCTGCAATTGGCTAAAGAATGATTCATATTCCACATCGCTTACTGAATCAGGCATGTTTCCATTATTGGGAAAAATAACTACCGTGTCACTGCCTCTCAAGCGGCCTATACACGCGCTGATCAGCTTATGGACAAGCTTTGGTTCAGACTGAACACGAATTTGGCTATCGTTTTCCAGAAACTCGACCAATCTCTCAGTCTGTACTACAGGGCCATCGTTGTTAAGCGCACTGAAATTTTCTGCTGCATTACTGCTCAGGATTGCATAATCCGCTTCGGGAATAACGTAGTCTTCAAGCAGCGCCTTATAAAATCCGTTAACCAGAGCTTTACTATCGCTTGGTAAATCGCGATATTCCCTGGCGATGTCATTAGCGGCTAGCCCGTCTACCTTACGGAATAAATTATGCAACGCACGGTAACCGCATGAATAGCCATCAGGCTGTCTGCCACTTTCTACTTTGCCGGTAATTGTCCAGTTTGAGAACGCATCATAGCTTCGGCCATTTGAATTTTGTTCAGAATATTTGAGCGCTTCCGACATCAGTTGTTTATATTGCTCTTCTTGTTCTTTATCAATCTGCATACTGTCAGTTAGCAGGTAATTAACGGTATGGTTTACCGGATCAACTGTAACAATTGCTGAAATCCAATGGCTTCCCTGGTCGTTTGTTACTCCCATAGCGCTATTATTCAGCAATAAGGGAATGACATAAGGCTGCGCCTGATCTTTGTGTTTTTCACGTTGAAAATGTAAGGCAGTGCCTAATGATTCCTTGTCAAGGAGTGAACGAACAATTTTGTCTTTGGTTCCGGTAACTTCAAGCATATCGTCAAAATCTTTATCGGCCAGCCATTCCTGGCGCGATAAGTTGTTACCCTGCTGTTTATATTTTTCCCTGATACCTAAATTATTCGGCACAGCATGCAATTCTCTGTTGCTGACATTAACGGCATACAAGCTGCGGATATTTTGTATTTCCTTAAGGGCCAATTGCTGATTAAAGCGATAACCTTGCTGGGCAGAGAGGCTTTTATCAAGGATCTGTTTTAACAATTCCCATTGTGCTTCGTGTAATTTGCGCGTTCGTGAACTTAAGCTTGCCAAAGGCTCAAGTGCAATCAACTCGTTATCGACATTTTTTTCTATGAATTCAATAGCAAGATTAAATTGCACCCGGTCCAATTTATCCGGTTCATTCTGCTCTCCTATTGAACTTTTATAATATCCAAACAGACTTTCAATTTGTTCAGGCGTCATTCGGAAGCACTCCAGTTGGAAATTGGGTTTGAGCTTTAATTAATTATAGTGATTATTTATTAACTATATATTAAGTAATGGAAAAATGCTTAAAAATAATGCTTGTGGTTAAAATAGTAATTATCAAGGATGTTGAGTTGAGTGTTGGGCTTTACAGCCCATGGCCGTCAAGCTAAGCCAGGTACACAGGAAATTAGAATAGTAAATGTACAAAATTCCTTAACTGCCTGCTATGGGTTTTACAGCACATATTCGTTCGGCCTGAGGAAAATGCGGAGCATTTGTCTCGAAGGCGTGGCACTGTACCACAGGCTTCGAGACAGCGCTAACGCGCTTCCTCAGCCCGAACGATATTGTGAAATGTAGAAATTTAATTCCTTAGCTTGACGGCTATGGGCTTTACAGCCCAACACTCTTTGTTGACGATGCCAGTATTTATAAAATCGAACACCAATTAGCTGCCGTCTCAGGTAAGACATTCTCCTGGAACACTTCAAGATCCCTCTCACATTCTATAAGCGTTTCATTTAGTTTTTGAAGAATGGGCTGCCGGTAACGAAACTTGGGATTGCTTTCAAATTCTCTTATACACTCAGCCAGTTTTTCCAGGAATTCGGTCAACTCATTTTTATTTAACTTATAATTATTGGGATGCTGGAATAAATCACGGAGCCTCAGGATTAAATGCCCTGGCGCATAACTTATCATCAGTGTTAGAAAAAACTCAATAACTTTATTAACAGTAAAAACCTCCACTATTCCCTGCTCTTTTAATTCCTTCAGATATTTTGTTCTTTTAGGCGAATTTTCATCCAATATAACTAAAAGAATTTCAAATATACCCTGGCAATTAATTAATGCCATGCTTGCTGTATTATGAGAAAGGCAAGCATTAACCGATGCGGCCTCATTTGGCCTCATGGAACCACCGCAATAGGGAGGAGTCAATAGATAACGTACTAACTGATGATTTCCTGACTCTGCAGCACATACTAAAGTATAATAATTTGGCTTTAAGCCCAGGCTTATTAAATAAGTTACGATGGCCAGGTTTCCTGACCTTGCGCCAAAATCAAGAGTGGATTTATCAGGTATTAAATTAAATTCTGAAATTATTTCTTTTAAAAGCTCAAGATCTCCTAAGGGGGCAATCCATTCATTAAGTTGAGCCAGGTCAATAGAAATACTGCTGTATATCAATAATATTTTTACATTGAATGAATTGTTTGTATATTGAGCATAATTAAGTAATCCCGGTGTTATCTGCCTCGGCACCCGGTTTAAAAGATATAAAAGCATATCGCTATTAGGTGAACGGGTAGCGCGAAAAACTTGTGAATCAGAAAATGGAATATCTAATTTTTCTTTAATAAAGAGCAGCATCTCAAGGCTGCCTGAACTGGCAGCAATATCTAATGAATGTGATTTCAGACTAGCGCCCAGATTAATTAATCTATCGACTAAATCTATATTACCTGATTCAATAGCCCCATAAAGAGGATATGTTATTTTCCAAAATCCATTATTATCCGGATTTAAACATTGATCTAAAGATAACTTTAGAGATTTTAAACGTTTTTTCTCCACCAGAGCCATTACTAATGTTTCGTTACCGGATTTTGCGGCAAAATAAATTAGTCGCTGATATAGCTTTAAATCAATGACCGTAAGTTGGGGAAGCAAAAATTGTACAAAATACTCATGCCCAGCCATTGCCGACAAGAATAAGAAAGAATATGTAAGCTGCTCTGATTCTTCACAGTATTTATGCCAGGTGAAATACGGGTGAAACATTGGAGGGATTATGGAATTTCTTTGGCTATCATAAAATGCCTTGGGAATATTTATACAGTCTGCAAATAAGCTTAATTCAGCCCAAAGACACCATTCCTCTGGTAAAACAATTTCAAAAAACAGATTGTCTTCATCAATACAACAAAGCAATTGGTAGAATTTATTTTCTTCTGATTGATAGGCATGTTGTAAATAGCGAGGTAATTTTTTTTGCCGATCAGCTAATGTCTTAAGTCTAAAATACACTTGCTCATAGGGCAGTTGGCTAATCTTACCTCCCGTCATAACTTGCTTTAATCTTGCAAATGCTTCTTTCATTTTAAATTCTGTGAGGATTTTGCTTAAAAATAGTGAGGAATTTTTATTACGGCCACTGATAAAAAATATACTTGAAGCTTGCGAGCGTTTATCATTTTTTGCGAAAAAGGATAACTTCATTTTGGCTTAATATTACTGGTATTGGAATAAAAACGGGTAATAGCAAAGTTGGCACGCTCTGCAGCCTGGTTAATCGCTTCGGCTGGCGATTTAATACCGGCAAAGACTGCTTCCAACGCTTCATCATTAATCAGCCGCACCTGGTTCTGCGGTACAGCCGCATATGAGATGGCGTTGCTCTCTTCCTTTGTTAAATCAACTTGTGCCAATTGCAGAGTCGCTTCCCCTTGTAACCGGCTATAATCGCCTGTTGTTCCCAACGGCAGGTAACCCGTTTGATGGTGCCAATGCTGCTGGGTATCAGGATGAGCGATAAATTGAAAAAACAATGCCGTGCCGCGATATACATCCTCTGACTGGCCGGCAACAACCCATAAGGCAGCCCCGCCAATGACATTATTCGATCGCGTGCTGGTAACTGTGTTGTCAATCGGGATAGCGGCCACACCCAGCGGAAATTTTACCAGCCCATCCAGGCTTTTATAGGCACCCGATGACTGGCTAAACACTGGACAATGACCACTGGTAAATAACACCGTCGCATCGCTTGCCCTGCCGCCATACTGGAAATAATGTTTTTTCTGCCAGGCCTTCAAACGTTGTAAATGATTGATAACAGCCTGATTATTATAAGCAACTTTGCCCTGGTTAGTAACCACAGGCAAGCCATTTAAAGCCGAATAAGATTCTATCTGTATCCAGCCGGGATAAGCGCTGGTATAAGCGCAGGAATAACCCGCTTTCATTAATTTGGCAGCGGCTCTCTCCATTTCGTTCCAGTTTGAAGGAAAATGATCGATCCCGGCTCTGGCAAACGCTGCCTTGTTGTAGTACATGACTGGGATTGATGTGTTAAACGGTAAAGCCTGCAGCTTGTCGTTTTTGCTGTAAAAACTGCGTAACGCGGGCAAAAAGTCGTGTTCCGGCAGGGGAAGTTTCTGCTCCCGCATTAAATCATCTACCGGCTTGACTATGCCGGCAGGTGAAAGCATGCTGGCAGTACCCACTTCATACACCTGCACAATTGCTGGCGGTTTACCAGCATGAAAGGCAGCGGCGAAGCTGGTTATTGAATCCGTGTATTCGCCTTTATAAACCAGCTTGATTTGATAAGCGGCATGCTCGTGATTAAATTGTCGGGCAAGCTGATTGATCTCATCCCCCAAGTGACCGGCAAGAGAGTGCCACATAACAATTTCAACCGGCTTTGCCCAAAGCAATGCGCTAATGCACTGCAAAACGAGCAACAGAAAAAAGCGTTTCATGACAACAGATCAGGGTAATCGCTAAAGACGGCATCAGCCCCCCACTCCAGCAATTTACGCGCCTGCCGCTTACGGTTTACAGTATAAACATACAGCTTATATCCCTGCGATTTGATTTCCTGAACGCGATCGGAAGTTAATGCCCGACGATTCATATGCACTGAATAACAACTCAAATCACGCGCTTTGTCATGCCAATTAATATCCCACTCATCCAGCAATAACCCCAGCGGCATTTCAGGCGCCAGAGAATGGCAAAGCGTTAATGCCTCCAGTTCAAAACTGGAGATCAAGGGCAACGGTTTGCCTGACGGCCAATAACGGTTAATATGGCTCAATACCGCAACCGCAGTCTGGGCTGCAGTTCCAGGATAAGGTTTAATTTCAATATTGGCATTGAGATTAGTAAAAGTAAGCCATTTTAATACTTCCCTGAAATGCGGGATTTTTTCGCCCTTAAAATGACGCGAAAACCATTTACCTGCATCGAGCGAACCTAAATAACTTGCGTCAACAAGACCAAACTCACCTTTACCATTAGTAGTCCGTTTTAAACTTTCGTCATGAAAAACAAAAGGTTCGCCGTCAGCGCTGAGCATCACGTCAAATTCAATAAAGGTACATCCTAAAGCCAATGCTTTATCAAAAGCCGCAATGGTATTTTCAGGCGCATACCCTGAAGCTCCGCGGTGCCCAATTACGCCATTACTGATTTGCAACGCTGCCACTCCCCTGTCTGTTTGAAGCCGCTTCAACCATAGCGCTCATAACCAGTTCATTACTCACAGCCATAGGAGCAGGCGCCGGCACGGCAGCCATTACCATCGTTTTCATTTCACGAGGCTGATAATTTTTAGGCTGGCCCTGGGGCTGGCCGTCGATAATATAAAGCCGGTTCACGCTATATTGCTGCGTAGTATAAACCTTGTTAAGCCTTGCGATCTCATCATTAACCTGACGATACAATTTTTCGCGCAGCTGATTTTTAATTTGTTCAACGTCCTCAAGCCCCGGTTTAAATTCTATGCTGGCAATAGTGTATGTCGCACCTGGCTTACTGACATCTTTGGCGGATTGATAAACATTAGTCAAATTCGCCTGCGGAACCCTGAGCTGCGCTTCAACAAACAATTTTTCGAGCCCCGAGCTATCCTGTGAGCGCTCAAACTGGGTAATATGCCACTCGCCAGCCGCAATTTTTGCCAACTTGCCCATAATCGCCGCTCTCGTCTTTACCAAATCGGAATCAGTAAGCGCGGCATTAACATTCACAGTTAACAACGCAGTCTGGGTAGTAACCCATTGTTTGGCAGAAACCTGAAAAACAACCTTATCCAATACCGGACGATTACCCGCCTCGGCACTTACAGCGGCAACTCCTAACAAGGAAAAAGCCAACATCCCGGCAGCTTTTCGCATTACTATCCCCTGACAATGATTAATGTGTTGCGATTATTGTAAATGAAATATATACAGCGATGCCATAGCAGCTGTTAATATTTCTTTTTTCGCTCCCGGCAAGATACTGTGTCATCCCCGCGTAGGCGGGGATCCATCCAGCAGACAAGGTAAGGAGCCAACTTGAGAAATGGATTCCCGCCTTCGCGGGAATGACGGTATCCTGACTTAAAGGCAGTAAGGCTTTCTCCCACTAAATTTGCGCAGCACAATGGCTAAATACAAACCAATATAACTGAATATCCTTTTTGAATCAGGACAAAATAAATTTAATTCATTGATTTACGAAGCGAATCAGTCTATAACATTGGCATAAAAAATTTCATGGAGCCAGAAAGATGATGTCCATTGAGAAAATAACACACACTGAAACTATCGCTATGCCCAGTAACGATTTTATGCAATATGCGCTTAGCCATGGATTTGGCGATCTGCATTTTAAAGCCGATCCAGCCACCGGCATGCAGGCTATTATTGCGGTTCACAACACCAAATTGGGCCCGGCCCTGGGCGGATGCCGCTTTATTGAATATGACGATCTGTTCAGCGCTATTCATGATGCCATGCGCCTTGCCCGCGGCATGAGCTATAAAGCAGCACTGACAAATCTGCCGCTAGGCGGCGGTAAATCGGTCATTATCAAACCGAAAGGCGGTTTTGATCGAGCTAGTTATTTCCATACTTTTGGAAAATTTGTGAATGAACTGAACGGCCGATATATAACCGCGTTAGACAGCGGTACCGAATTGACCGATATGGCGAATATTGCCAGCCAGACATCGTATGTTGCCAGCCGGCCGGAACATGGCGATCCTTCGCCGTCAACTGCCCTGGGCGTTTTCCGCGGCGTACAGGCAGCGGCTTCGTTTAAATTCGGCAACGATAACCTTAGCGGCCGCCATGTCGCCATACAGGGATTAGGTCACGTAGGATATAACCTGGCTCGTCATTTACATGAAGCCGGCGCAAAATTGACCGTCAGCGATATCAATAATGCAACTGTTGAGCGTGCCGTCAAAGAATTCGGCGCTACTGCAGTTACTGTTGACGCCATTCATAAAACAGATTGCGATATTTTCTCGCCCTGTGCTTTAGGCGCAATTATCAATGACCTGACCATTAACCAGATTCAGGCGCAAGTTATTGCGGGGGCAGCCAATAATCAGCTGGCGCATACCTATCATGGCAAGCTGTTGCATGAAAAAGGCATTTTATATGCTCCGGATTATGTGATTAACGCTGGCGGACTGGTATTTGCAGCCAGTAAATATCTCAATATGCCCGAAGATCAGTTGCTTCAGAAAGTTAACGGTATCGCCGAGTCATTGTTAGAAATATTCCAACGCTCCAGCGATGAAGACCTTCCGACCAGTGAAATTGCTGATTGCCTGGCGCAGGAGAAAATCGCCTGATGAAACAGTTGTTAATGACTCAGGAGCTTCACGACTACATGCTTGATGTATCACTGCGCGAGCATCCTGTGCTTGCCGCTCTTCGTGAAGAAACCGGAAAAATGGCGCTGGCCAATATGCAGGCAGCGCCAGAACAAGCTCAATTTATGCAGTTTCTTATTCGCCTCATCAGAGCGCGCAAAGTTTTGGAAATTGGTACATTTACCGGCTACAGCTCGCTGGCAATGGCCTTGGCCTTGCCTGACGACGGTGAATTGATAACCTGCGATATTAATCGGGATTGGACAGCGAACGCGCCCTCATTCTGGCGTGAAGCGGGCCAGGATCACAAAATTAAACTTAAACTCGCGCCTGCACTGGATACTATCAACGATTTGCTTGCGCAAGGTTATAGCCAGCAGTTTGATTTTATTTTCATTGATGCGGATAAAACAAATTACGTCAATTATTATGAGATGGCTTTAAAGTTAATCAATCCGTCGGGGCTCATTGCAATTGATAATATCTTTTGGGACGGCAAGGTAATTGATAACAATGAAACAGGCGGACAAACACGGGAAATTCGCCGCTTAAACCAGTTACTCAAGCAAGATGACCGGGTTGATGTCAGCTTATTGGCAATAGCCGATGGATTATTTCTGGTCAGACCGAAATCTTAACATATATACATGGAGCAGCAGCTATGGACAAGCATGCGGAAAGTAACCCTTGTGGATTGGATGGTTTTGCGTTTCTTGAATTTTCGGGCCCTGATGCGGATCTGCTCCACAAGCAATTCAGCGAAATGGGATTTCAACAGGTTGCAGTACACCCCGATCAGGACATCTGCCTGTACCAGCAAGATCAAATCCAGTTTATTGTAAACAATAGCCCTGACAGTCAGGCGCAAGCCCATGCCAGAACCCATGGCGCAGGCGCCTGTGCAATGGGTTTTAAAGTAAAAGACGCAGAAGCAGCCTATAATCATGCGATCAAAAATGGCGCGACTCCGTTTCAGGATTGCCAGCATGCCAACCATCACCTGCCGGCTATACAGGCGATAGGCGGCAGCGTGATTTATTTTGTTGATGACAAACACCAGCCTTTTAACTACCAATGGCAGAAACGCTCCCCTGCAACAAAAAGCAATTGCGGTCTGGTAGCAATCGATCATCTGACCCATAATGTCTATCGCGGCAATATGGATAAATGGGCGCAATTTTATGAATCTATCTTCAATTTTCATGAAATCCGCTTTTTTAATATTGTCGGTAAAATGACCGGATTAATCAGCCGTGCCCTGTCAAGTCCCTGCGGTAAAATCAAAATTCCACTTAACGAATCAAAAGATGATTTTTCACAAATTGAAGAGTTCCTGCATGAGTACAGTGGTGAAGGTATACAACATATCGCCCTGACAACTGACAATATTTACCATTCGGTACATACTTTACGCGATCAGGGCGTCAAGTTCCTTGATGTTCCTGACACCTATTACGAAATGATTGAAAATCGTGTTCCCTGGCATAAAGAACCTGTTGCCAGACTACAGCAGGAGCGGTTGCTGATTGATGGTGAAAAAACCGAAGACGGCGGTCTGCTGTTACAGATTTTTACTGAAAACGTGTTTGGCCCGGTATTTTTTGAAATTATCCAGCGTAAAGGGAATCAGGGGTTTGGCGAAGGTAATTTCCAGGCTCTGTTTGAAGCCATTGAGCGCGACCAGATCAGACGTGGAACACTGCACGAAGCGCATCAGGAGAAATAATGAAACTGGCGACACTAAAATCTGCCCGCAGCCGTGATGGCGAGCTTTGTCTGGTTAACAGACAGTTGACCAGGGCGGTCAAAGTCACTCAGATTGCACCGACATTACAATTAGCGCTTGAACAATGGCCAGATGTATCCGGCCAACTGCAAGAAGTTTATCAGGCGCTTAATAATAATCAGGCTAACGGTGTCTTTGATTTTAATGCTGCTCAGTTTGCTTCCCCGCTGCCGCGCGCCTATCAATGGGCCGACGGCAGCGCTTATGTGAATCATGTAGAGTTAGTACGCAAAGCTCGTGGTGCGGAATTGCCAACCAATTTCTGGACCGATCCCTTACTCTATCAAGGCGGTTCAGATACCTTTTTAAGCCCGACAGAAGCAATCCCGGTTGGCGACATTGATTATGGCGTTGACTTTGAAGCAGAAATTGCGGTGATAACCGATGATGTACCTATGGGCATCACAACTGAACAGGCTGGCAAACACATTAAATTACTGATGCTGGTCAACGATGTGTCATTACGTAACCTCATTCCCGATGAATTGGCCAAAGGATTTGGTTTTTTCCAATCGAAACCATCCAGTTGTTTTTCACCGGTAGCGATTACACCTGACGAGCTTGGTTCACACTGGCAGGATTACCGTGTTCATTTACCTTTGCTCAGTTATCTGAATGGAAAATTATTTGGTCAGCCAAATGCGGGCGTTGATATGACTTTTTCATTTGCCCGATTAATCGCGCATGCCGCCAAAACAAGAGCGCTCAGCGCAGGCAGCATTATAGGCTCAGGCACGGTATCCAATCTGGATCGCAGCAAAGGCTCATCCTGCATTGCTGAAAAACGAATGCTGGAAATTCTGGCAGACGGCAAACCATCCACGCCGTTTATGCAATATGGCGATACCATCAGAATTGAAATGCTGGATGATAACCAGCAAAATCTGTTTGGAACTATTGAGCAGACTGTAATACCTTATGAGGGTTAATTGTGAAACTTTATGACTATTTTCGTTCTACCGCAAGTTATCGGGTACGGATAGCGTTAAATTTTAAAAATATCAGCTATGAAAAGATTGCTGTCCATTTGATCAATAACGGCGGTGAACATCATCATCCTGATTATTTACAGGTTAATCCGCAAGGTCTGGTACCTACACTGGATGAAAATGGCCATATTATCAGCCAATCCCTGGCCATTATTGAATACCTTGAAGAAATCTGTCCTGAACCAGCGCTGCTGCCAGCTAATCCTTATAGTAAAGCCCAGGTAAGAAGCCTGTCGCAATTAATAGCCTGTGATATCCACCCGCTTAATAACCTCCGGGTATTAAATCAATTGCGCGAGCAATTTGACGCGAATGAAGAACAAGTCATGACCTGGTATCACCATTGGCTGAAGCAAGGCTTTGACGCATTAGAAGCCCGTTTGCAGGCAATACCGCATAAGAATCAGGTCTGTTATGGCACTGATGTTTCTATGGCGGATATCTGCCTGGTTCCTCAAGTATACAATGCGCGCCGCTTCAACTTTCCACTGTCTGCTTATCCATTGATTACCGAGATCGACGCTTATTGCAATACTCTGCCGGCTTTTGTCAAGGCTCGGCCAGAATAAGTGTGTTGGGCTTTACAGCCCATAGCCGTCAAGTTAAGGATTAAATTTCTATATTCCACAATATCGTTCGGGCTGAAGGAAGCGCTTTAGCGCTGTCTCGAAGCCTGTGGTACAGTGCCACGCCTTCGAGACAAATGCTCCGCATTTTCCTCAGGCCGAACGAATATGGACTGTAAAACACATAGCATTCAGTTAAGGAATTTTGTACATTTACTATTCTAATTTCCTATGTACCGCGGCTTAGCTTGACGTCCATGAGCTTTACAGCCCAACATTTAATGCATGATATTATCTGTTTGAAATCAACAAAAAATTATAGTATTGAATATTATAATTAACAAATGTACTATTAAAGCACAAAGCACTCTGGATAATCACAATGTTAGATGTAAACGCAATTTTTCAAGAACTCTTTAACACATACCCTGAACTGAAAAACTATTTCGAGAGCAATCCGCCAAAAACCAGATTGATAACGGATTTATTAAATACTTATAGGGTTAGTAGTATTGAAGGATCGCTTACACTGGTTGATATATGTGTTATTGGTGGAAAAAATGACCACATTAAGGCTTTGCCGTTTGAGACAATAAGAAAGGCAATGAAATATAATAATTATAGCGCTGTTTGTTGGGTTGCTCAGACAGGTAATATTGCCATTCTTCAGCACCTCGAAAAAGCCTTGGCAGCGGATCAAAAAAAATCTGCCTTGAACGTAAATAATTATATGCCTTTTGTTTTGGCAGCGGAAAATGACCATATGGACGTCATTAAATTCTTTGAAAACTGGTTGAAAGATGAGGACGAAGAGATAAGAATGGCCCTGAAGCGGTACGAATATAATGTTTTTCGTAAGCTTAGTCACACTGATAAACTCGACTTTGTTAAGCATTTTGAGAGCTATTTGACCGATGAGGATAAAAAAGAGCTTGCCCGTGCTTCTAACTATTATGTTTTACGGCAAACAAAACTGAAGAATCAACCGGAAATGCATGAACATTTCAAAGCCCATTTGCGAGTTGAAGATTTACTCAGTCAGGTTAAAACGATTTGTGATAATGAAGCGTATTGGAAAGATAAGGATTGTGATAACGCTGTAGCTCTGCCGGAGACAATTAAAGCAGTTCAAGCGATCATTAAGGAAAAAGACGCTGACCCTGAGGCATGTATTATAGCCATTCAACAGTACTGTCAAAAACAGCATGACCAGCATTCCCGGATGAGTCCTCGTATGTTCTCGGGTCATCAAAAATTTACTAATGAATTTTGTAGTCTGCTTGCAGAAATTGATATTCAGGATTTAAAGCCGAGTGCAGATAAGATCAGTCAACAACTTGATAGAAAATTTTCTGAGGCAATTAAATATCAGACCCATACGATGTAAAATATAATGGATCGCCATCTTCAATGACTCCAACCTGACGGCTATGGGCTGTAAAGCCCATATTCCATCTATCAAAAGCTATCCTTTTACACCCAAGCAAGATATAATTTAAACTAAGTGCTTTTTTTATACCCGAATGTTTAATCAATTTAATTTTTTCAACAACCTTTCTAATGAGCTCCTGCAGGAAATATATGCCCATATTCCAGCGTCAGAACTAGCCACAACCTGTCGCAGGATCAGTCTACGCCACTCAAGTGCGGCGACTATAGCTTTATTTAGAAGACGTGATAGCAATGCAGTTTATTATCAATATAAATTACTAAGATATTGGTCTGCAAAACCGCCAGAATGGATTACACCGGATATCGCCCGCTGCCTGTATTTTTCATTGCAAAATCCGCGAGTGGATTTCAAACATCGAGTTACTGGCTTACTGCTAATCGCGCGCAGCCTTAACACTGAACAGGAAACCGCTAAAATTACCCTTGATGAATCCAGGCAAATACTATGTTTGCTAATCGAGGGAGAGCTTGATTTATCATTTGTTAGCGATTCATTTAATGCGCTGTACATAGAGCGCTTATCGTCGCAGGTTATAGCTAAATATACCAGCCTAACAATTAGCGAGATGGAAAGGCATCTGTATGGCAGTCTGCAATTGGCCTGTCTGATTCAGAAATATTATACCCCGGTACAAAAAAAAGAAATAATCCAGCACATTATTATTGGCCTGACCCGAGAAACAGGATATACCCCCAATTTATTTTTGTTGTTCAAAGCAGTTATTGAATTTGCTTTGTCAGAAGAACCTGCCGATAAAAGCTCAGCGCTTATAGCCCAGGACATTATCAAACACATATTAAATTACGGTATTGTTGGTTATGTTGATCATTCATTACAAGTGAAAATACGGACCAAAACCCTCAAAAAACCCAACATAGCGGACGCTTTTTGTATCCCCAATTTGCTTACCACCGTCATGAATAATCTGAGTAATGCCAACAGTCAAATTTCTCTTACTGCATTTCTTTTTTTGTTAGTATTATTTGCGCGTTGTAATGAAGAACAAAGAACATTCATTATAAAAGAAATTATTCAGCACAAGAGCAAAATTAATCTCCCGCTGATTAACACCGTCAAATCTACCCCGCAAGCGGGATTAGTCATTGATGTCCTGATTAGGCAATTAATTCGAGCCAAAACCGGTTCGGAAATTTTTTCTGCCATTCACTACCTGGCCGAGCTATCGCATGATATAAACAATAACCAAAAAGAAAAAATCCAACGCTACTTGCGAAAGCTGATTGATTTAATTATTGCTGGCAATACGATTGATAATCAGGATACTTTTGATGTTATCTCCCAAGTCCATAAAATGGCAGCGCTTTATGATTGGAGCTCTGAACCCCGATACTATAATTCAGTACTGAATAGCCTCGATTCCGGGCAACCTGAAAGAGCGATCCGATTATTAATTATTTCCAGCGCCAATATGGCAAATGAGAAAGCGAAGCAGGTGCTAACAAAAATTGAGCCCATGCTTAAAGGACCTGAGCTGACATTCACACTCTGCATGTTATTGAGCCAGCACACCCATGCGAAAATTAAAACCCGGATTTGTGAAGCAGTTTTAAAACATATTACTGATTTAAAACGTCTACCGAATAATATCGCTAACGCCATTGATTTCTTTTCGTGGTCTCAGAAGCGGAAGCTTATTGAACTAATCAGTAATAATCCACAGCTTACATCATCTGCTGTAAATCTGCTCTGTAAACTGCTTTCCGAACAACCTTGGGATATCCGAAAAACAGCAATTAAAGCTTTTCTGGAAAAACATAACGGCCATGATATTAGGCAGCAACGAGCCGTAACACTCCCCTTGCTTAAAGCAGGACTCATAAACATTACCGACATTCAGTCCGACCGCCTGCTTAATCCAGTGGAAAAAATTATTTTTGGCACAGATATCAAAGCGCTGGAAAATCAGGTGTTAAGGGCAATCGAAGCGGCAGAAACCGAACCAGAACCTTCCAAGCCCCGGGTTCCGTGAGCGGATTTACGTGCTGAGGAGGGCTAGTTAGCCACTGCCATTAAGTTAAAGATGTTGTCATTCCCGCGAAGGCGGGAATCCATTTCTCAAGTTGGCTCCTTACCTTGTTTGATGGATGGATCCCCGCCTTCGCGGGGATGACACTTTACCTTTGGAGCTAGAACCAGGCTCTGCTCACCAATGCCGACTCAACACGGCCATCGGAAAAATGCTCCAACATACTCCATTCCGGTTTACAACGCTGTAACTCCCCCACTAACACAGATTGATTTTCACACTGATAATACGCCGGCAAGCCGCCAGCCTCGCTACCCGCATCAATCGCCTGGCATTTAATTCCGCTGGCCAACTCTATGCCCCAGGGGTAAGTACGCGACATATCCAACGCCAAATGCTGACTGTTGTCTGCCGGCTTGCTCATATCAATCATGATACTTGCCCCAGACCAGGGTGACGCCGGACAAATAGCCTGATCGCGGCGGCCGTAACGCTTGATAAAACAGGGATCGTAAACTCTGCCGTCAGCCACACAACGCCATGCATCCTCCCGTTTAATCCGCGTTGACTGTTGATAACATTCACCAGTAATTTTTTGATTAATCACTATCGCTTCCTGCTGCAATCCATCACCATACGGACGAAATAATCTGGTTTCTGTATCCATTGCATTTACAAAAAATGACCATATTAATATAAAAAATAATACAACGTGCCGCAGCATAGTTCCCCCAGTAGTTTTATCTGGTATATTATTCGGCTTTCTCATGCCAGTTTCGGAGTACATAATGACAGAAGTCTACACAGTAAAACAATGCCTGGATGGAGAAATCCCGGTTGACCAGACTGTAACAGTAAGAGGTTGGGTAAAAACCCGCCGTGACTCAAAAGCAGGTCTATCATTTGTTAGCCTGCATGATGGTTCATGCTTTCCCCCTATTCAGCTTGTAATCACTGATCAAGTGCCCAATTACGAACAAGACGTATTAAAACTGACCGCCGGCTGCGCGATAATCGCCACCGGTAAACTGGTTGCTTCCCAAGGAAAGGGTCAGGCATTTGAAATCCAGGCAGAAACCATCGAAGTTGCCGGCTGGGTTGAAAATCCGGACACCTATCCTATTCAGGCCAAACGCCACAGCCTCGAGTTTTTGCGTGAAGTCGCCCATTTAAGACCACGCACCAATACCATCAGTGCCGTGACCCGCATCCGCCACTGCCTGGCTCAGGCGGTACACCGCTTTTTCCATGAGCGCGGTTATTTCTGGGTTCATACCCCCATCATTACCGCCAGTGACTGCGAAGGCGCCGGTGAAATGTTCCGAATCAGCACGCTGGACTTAATGAACCTGCCTAAAACAGCCAATGGTCATGTCGATTTTAGCAAGGATTTTTTTGGCAAAGAAACATTCCTTACCGTTTCAGGACAGCTTAACGTTGAAGCCTACTGTCTGGCGATGTCCAAAGTCTACACTTTCGGCCCAACCTTCCGCGCTGAAAACTCAAATACCAGCCGGCATCTGGCAGAATTCTGGATGATTGAACCGGAAGTCGCGTTCGCAACCCTGCATGATATCGCCAAATTAAGCCAGGATATGCTGCGCTACTTATGCAAAGCAGTCCTTGACGAGCGTCAGGATGATATGGACTTCTTTAACCAGTTCGTCTCACCCGGCTGTATTGAGCGTCTGGAAAATATTATTGCCTCGGAATTTGAAATGATGTCTTATACCGATGCCATCGGATTACTGGAAAAATCAGGCAAGAAATTTGATTACCCCGTCAACTGGGGCCTTGATCTGCAATCAGAACATGAACGCTATCTCGCTGAAGAGCTCTGCAAAAAACCGGTGATCCTGACTGATTATCCCAAAGATATCAAAGGATTCTATATGCGCCTTAACGACGATGGCCGCACAGTAGCAGCCATGGACGTCCTTGCACCGGGTATTGGTGAAATTATCGGCGGCAGCCAGCGTGAAGAGCGGTTAGAGATTCTTGACCAGCGTATGGATGAGTGCAAACTGGATAAAGACGTTTATCAATGGTACCGGGATCTGCGCCGATACGGCACTGTACCGCATGCCGGCTATGGTTTGGGATTTGAGCGGTTGGTTAGTTATGTTACCGGCGTGGGTAATGTGCGGGATGTTATTCCGTTCCCCCGTACGCCAGGGCATGCAGAGTTCTAAGCGGTTGGGTCAAACGACCCAACCTGTTGTTCGCCAGAACTGGGCGCGTGTAAACTAAAAATACAAACTTTTACACTGTTTTAATTCACATCTGCGTCATCATCTAATATCATATACAATTTATGTTTGCGTGGTGACTGCCTGATGACCTTAACTCCTTTAAATGCCATTTCGCCGATTGACGGGCGTTATTATAAAAAAACCAACTCACTCAGCCCTTATTTCAGTGAATTTGCGTTGACATACTATCGATTAATGGTGGAAATCCGCTGGTTGGAATCATTAGCGGCTAATAAGGATATTAAGGAAATTCCAGCGTTTGATGCCGAATCAAAGAAATATCTGGCTGAGATTCTGGCTCAATTCAATGAAGAAGAAGCACAAAAAGTCAAAGGATTTGAAAAACAGACTAACCATGATGTTAAAGCCATCGAATACTATCTGAAAGATAAACTCGAGAATCATGCAACGCTTGGAAAATATTCAGGATTCATTCATTTTGCCTGCACATCAGAAGATATTAACAATCTGGCCTATGCCCTGATGATGAAAGAAGCCATTGCCCAGGTCATTCAGCCTGCCCTGGCTGAAATCTGCGGCGGCATTACCCTGCTGGGCAAGCAACATGGCGACGCAGCCATGCTGGCAAGAACCCATGGCCAGCCAGCTACGCCAACAACTATTGGTAAAGAGCTGGTTAATTTTGCAGCCCGGCTGAAACGCCCGCAGCAGCAATTGGCCGAAGTCCTGATTCCTGCCAAATGTAACGGCGCCGTTGGAAATTACAATGCTCATATTATCGCCTACCCGGAAGTGGACTGGCGTAAACATTGCGCCAATTTCGTCAGCTCGCTTGGGCTGTCATTCAGCGCGTATACCACCCAGATTGAACCGCATGACGGAATAGCGGAAGTTTGCCATATCATGATGCGGATTAATAATATCCTGCTTGATTATACCCGTGATATCTGGACCTATATTTCACTAAACTACTTCACGCAGAAAACCATAGCTGACGAAGTCGGTTCATCAACCATGCCGCACAAGGTCAATCCGATTGACTTTGAAAATGCCGAAGGCAATCTGGGACTGGCTGATGCCATGTTCGGCCACTTTGCCAGCAAACTGACCCAATCGCGGATGCAAAGAGATTTATCAGACTCAACAGTCTTACGCAACCTGGGTGTTGCATTCGCCTATACCCTGATTGCCTATCAGGCCATCGCCAAAGGCAATGACAAACTGCAAATCAACAAAAAAGCGCTGATTAATGATCTAGATAACAATTGGGGTGTCCTTGCCGAAGCAATACAGACTGTTATGAGACGCTACCAGATTCCCAATGCCTACGAGCAATTGAAAGATCTGACCCGTGGTCAGGGCATAGACAGCGATAATCTGAAAAAATTTATTAACACGCTTGCTATTCCAGAACAGGCGAAAGAAGCTTTGATTAACCTGACGCCGGAGAAATACACAGGACTTGCAGCACAACTGGTGAAGGCATTTTCATGAGTACAGGCACAACATTTTCGCAGCAGGGCGCTGCCCGCGAATTTGATGTATTGGTCATTGGCAACGGCCTGGCGGCCTTGCATTACTGTTTGCAGTTACTGCAGATACAGCCGGCTTTAAATATTGCCCTGCTCAGCAAAGCCGAAGTCAGTGAATGCAACAGCCGCTATGCTCAGGGCGGTATCGCCGCAGCCGTTACGGAAGAAGATTCAACCGACTCTCATATCCGTGATACCCTGGAGGCTGGAGATGGACTGTGTTATCTACCGTCGGTAGAGCTCATTATCCATAAGGCGCCGCAAGCGATACAGGAGTTACTGGATTATTCCATCCAGTTTACCAAAAACAGTACCGGCCAATACGCTCTGGCTCAGGAAGGAGGCCATTCGCACCGCCGTATTTTCAATACTGGCGATCAAACCGGCCTGACCGTGACCCAGGCTTTACTGGCTGCTGCAAAAGCACACCCGAAAATTCATTTTTTTGAACATCATATCGCAGTTAACCTGATCACTCATTACAGCCCGCACCGGACTGATGAACAAGGCGAAGTACTGGGCGCTTACGTGCTGGATTGCCAGCAGAACCTGATTCATACCTTTATCGCGCGCTGCGTAATCCTGGCAACCGGCGGTGCTGGAAAAACCTATCGTTATACTACCAATCCCATGGTTGCAACCGGTGATGGCGTTGCCATGGCTTATCGTGCCGGCGCACGGGTCGGCAATATGGAATTTTATCAATTTCACCCTACCCTGCTGCATCATCACAGCCTGAATAATTTCCTTATCTCCGAAGCCGTCAGAGGTGAAGGCGCAATTTTGAAAAATGCTGAAACCGGCGAACGGTTTATGAAACGCTATGCTCCGGATCAAATGGAGTTGGCGACCCGTGATGTGGTAGCACGGGCAATATTCAGTGAAATTGAGCAAGGCCAGAAAGGGTTCGTCTACCTTGATATCACCCATCAACCGCGAGTCTTTTTACAAAAACGCTTTCCGCAGATTTTCAGTACGCTGATTTCGATTGGCATCGATATGAGCCAGGATATGATTCCCGTTGTTCCTGCTGCACACTATCAATGCGGCGGTGTTTTAACGGATGTCTATGGCCGTACTGATTTAAAAAGACTGTATGCTATTGGGGAAGTAGCCTTTACCGGCTTACACGGAGCTAACCGTCTGGCAAGCAATTCCCTGCTGGAAGCGATCGTGATGGCTGGCAATGCGGCGCGATGCTCGCAGCAGGATTTACTCTCTCCGCTAAAACACGCCGATGATGTGGCAAACTGGAGCTCACCTGGCGAGATCAACGCCCGGCGTGCAAGCCAGATTAATGCCCACTGGCGCGGCCTGCGCGGCGAAATGACATCGTATGCCGGCATAGTACGGACTGAAGCGGGTCTGCAGGATCTGCTACAATTAATCAAGATCCGCAAAAAAATCATTGAGGAATATTACTGGAAACACTGTATTACTCGCGATTTTATTGAATTACGGAATATAATATTAAATGCCGAACTTATTGTCCGGGCAGCGCTTGCACGAAGGGAATCACGCGGCGGCCATTATCGTGAAGATTATCCGCACAAAGATGCTTGTGCTGAGGAAAGCATTGCACGGTTAATCTCACCTCAGAGTACATTTATTTAAGAGGCAATCCCATGTTTAGCACACCCGGTATTTATCAGCCAGAAAAAACGCTTATGACCATTACCAATGACATGAGCATATGCCAAAGTGATTACCCGCTCGACTGGTATCAGGAAGAATTTATTCCCTATGCTGAAGAATACCAGGCGTTGCCCGATCGCAAGCTTACTACGGTGCTGGCCTGGATGAAGCCCTATATGGAAAAAGCGCAGGCTCATTTTGGCAATCAATTATTATTGCTGGCCCATTATTATATGGGTGGCGATATAGTCCGGCTGGTTGAGCAATTTGGCGGTCAGATTGGCGACTCCTATCAACTGGCGTTAATGGCTGCCAATAATCCGCAAAAATCAGTAATTATTGAATCCGCTGTGCATTTTATGGCTGAATCAATCAGCATCCTGGCGAATGAACACCAGCATGTTTATATTACCAACCCCAAATCTGGTTGCACGATGGAAATGCTCGCCAAGGATTTTATGGTTGAACCAGCGTTCCTTGATTTAAATGAACGTTACGGCAGCGAAAATATTTTGCCGGTGTGCTATATGAATACATCCGGCCGGGTCAAGGCAATGACCGGTGCGCAAGGCGGAGCAGTTTGCACCAGCTCAAATGTCAAAAAGATATTTCAGTGGGCGCGGCAGCAAAATAAAAAAATATTATTTATCCCTGACCAGCATATGGGAGAAAATGTCGCTTACTGGTTAGGTATTAAAAACCTCGCTTACTGGCCAGGCGGAACAGCCGGTGCGCAATACTCGTTAGCTGATCAGGATCAGAAAACACTCAAACGTTTTGACGAAGCTGACTTGATATTGTTTGCCAGCCAATGCGCGGTACACACGCATTACCAGCCAGAAATGTGCGAATACTGGCACAGCCAGGGCTACGCTACCGTAGTTCATCCGGAATGCCGTAACACGGTGATTAAAGTAGCCCAACATGCTGGCTCTACCGCATTTATCTGGGACTATGTAGTCAATGATCGTGCAGGCACTAAACGGTATGCCATCGGCACTGAAAATCACATGGTTGAAAATGTTAAACAACATTGCAAAAATCTGGGAATTGATGTCGTCAATCTGGCCGAAGCGCCAAAGAAAGCGGACGAAAAAGGCATGGGCTGCGGCTGCGCTACCATGTCCCGCAATGATCCGCCCCACCTGGTCGCTCTGGTTGATTTATTACGCCAGGGTAAAACAATGCCGTTTAACGAAGTAAAAGCCGGTGACGTCGTCAATGAATTTTCCGGCCTTCGCCAGCGTCTGCAAGTACAGGACCAACAATGGGTCATTGATAACGCTAAAAAAGCCCTGCAAAAAATGATAGAAATCACCGAATCCTAAGCAGATTATTCGCTACTCAACGTAGGTTGGGCTGTAAAGCCCAACACTGATTTTCAGCTTGCAGCGGCGCTAAACCAGCAGTCGGTCAGTGATTGCGTACACACAAACCCGCCAAAAGTATCAATCCAATTGTAATCCATAGGCGAAGGACGTTTTACCAATACTGGCCACCAAATCGAATAATCACCTACAGAAATCCGGTAAGTACAGACAACTCCGCGTGCTATCCGGCCGATAACCATAATATTGGCACGCACAAACTGAGTACCCGCCTCCCCTTGCGGTCTGTTCGCCGAAAACGGATCAAGCTGCCAGGGCGGGGGAATTTCTCCCCAGCGTAATGAGCTATTCTCTGGATCAGGACAGGTTGATGCCTGCAGCAGCGTCGTTGCTGCCAAAAGAACTGCTCCGACAAAATTTTTAAAAGTCATAATTTATCCACAGTAAAACCTTCTGACAATCATTATTTAAAAACCTGCACCTCATTGCAAATATTTTTTTTCCAATACACATTGCACATCAGCATTTCTTTGTTATAATCGCTGGGCAGTGCCGGGGTGGCGGAATTGGTAGACGCGCCGGATTCAAAATCCGGTTGTGGTGACACAGTGTGGGTTCGAGTCCCACCCTCGGTACCATTTAAACATTTCAAAACAGTTTTTATGGTTCATAAAAAGCACGTAACTTCTTAATTCTCCTTATAATAACACTGATTTCTTCTTTTCATCTATTTTGCGAAAGAAAACACAAACAATGACATTAGGGAATCACCCTGGTTGAAGCGAGACTATTACTAAATCTCAGCGTGAGCCACTAATTGATAATAAATTTATTTAAAGAGGCATCTGCAAAAAATAATGTAAAAATTTAGGGTGCATTTGCAATACACTCCTATAATTATTTACACATAGTGCTTGATTTTTTGTTACCCATAAGTACAATAAGGGCTCACTAACAATACCTAAAATGGATTTTATCAACTAGGATGATGTTATGAGCCAAAGAGTACAATCCTACCAATCCAATCAGCCCCAATGGGAAAGAACAGCATCTGTTCGCTCAAAGCCTAGGCGATTATTAACAGATGAAGAAAACCCAGGGTTTTATTTTCCCCCCGAGCAACAAATGTTATGTGTTCATCCGCTGGTTGAAAAGATGGGTACGGAAGTGAAGGAAACAATTTTAATCCATTCCCTTTACAAGTATCTCAATGATATTGCTAACATTGAAAAAGACATCATTAATCAAACAGCTTATAAAATTACTCAAAATGATTATTTTATCGATTTACCAAGAGACATAAGACATGATGCGCTGTCAGTAATCATCGATGAGAGCTATCACGCCTATGTCGCACTAGACTTTTTGCAACAGGTAGAGGTAAAAACCTCGATATTAGCTCTTGATTTGCCAAAAGATACGGCACTATCTTATGCAATAAAAAGCATAAAAGCTGAGCTACCAAAGCAATATATCGAAAATTTTGAATTAATAGCTACCTGTATCGCAGAACATGCGCTTACAAATGACCTAATTGCTGTATCAAAGTCACAAAACATTTCGCGAACATTTTTCTACATTATGAAAGATCATGCACAAGACGAGGGCAGACATGCTCGCTATTTTGAATATTTGCTAGCTATTTTTTGGGAAGCTTTGCCAATCGAGCAAAAAGAAATCATAGGTTCATTCCTACCCAAATTAATCCATCAGTATTTTAATCCTGCAATTCAAAAAACTTACGATGAACAAATCCTGAAATCTCTAAATATATCACCCGAAAAAATTCAAATCATCTTAAGCGATACGCATGACGGATGGTCTGATCACCTAATCAATCAAGAGAATATCATTGCCAAACAAATGATCAATCTTTTAAAGCGCACTAAGGTTATAGAGACGCAATCTGTTAAACAAGCTTTTGAGTCATTTTTGTTGGTTTAAAGAATCTTTTTACCTATTGAGAGGCAAAAAAATTCTTTAAACACTCTATTGTTGTAAGGATGTTCAATGCAAAATTTCAATATCTCAATCCAAACAAACGACCCTAAATTTATTCCTATCCTATTTAATGTTAATGCTTTAGGTCATAGAGTCACCATTTGCACCCAATCAGAAGAAATTATTAATTTTTGTAGCAATGAACTTATCGATTTTGTAAATAAAACAAATAGTGAACCTTATGATATTATCATCGCAAGCACAGCCTCAAAAGATCTTTTTAATCAAAACACATATGTAATTACCCCTTCGCTAAGTGCAGGGGATTTTGACTCCCCCATAGTGCCTGGCGCTTGCGTGTACTGGACTCTCTATAAACCCGATAATGAGGCACAAACATTTGGACATTACATTGCAAAGGAAATATGTGAGACCGATGAGATAATTCATTCACTGCAAGAGTCAATGATTGAGCTGATTGTTAACTGGTCCAGAAATGAATCGCTCCCCCCTTTACAACAATGTACTGCTGTTACAGATATTAAAACTACATATACTTTTGAGCTTAATGCCAATTTGCATGACGCATTAACAACATTAATGCATCGTTATTTTGATACTGATACATGTTTAATGCGCGCAAAGCACGCACTGAACTGGGCTCATTTAGATGGTACTTACGATGTTAAAAAACCTGCCAGTAAGGACTTTGAAGAGCCTAACTTATTTATTATCCATGCAAATACAAACACGATAACAGAAAAAATTGAAAAGCCAGATGCTCTACTATTTTTAAAGATAACTGCTTCAGGACCGGAATTCAACTTATATTCAAACGATATACGGTTCAAGAATCTACTTGAACACATGGCAGCCATTATTAATACTAACGACCCAACTATTGACATTTTATCCACTGATGAGCAACAAAAGATTCGAAGTTTTAATCGTCCAAAAGTAGATTTACCCCAAATCTCCATCATAGAACAATTTGAAAGAATAAGGTTACAATTTCCTGACCAAATCGCTATCGTATTCAAAGACGAACAATGGACTTATAAAGAGCTTGATAATTTATCAGATCGGATCTCATTTTACTTAAACTCGTTAAAATTATCCATTGATAGTCCTCTGCTTATCGCCATGGATCGCCACCCGCTTACGATTGCAACCATCTTGGGTGTTCTGAAGGCGAACTGCTGCTACGTACCAATCGACCCATCTTATCCTGCTGAGCGAGTAGTCGCTATGGCCAGAGATACCAATGCATTATATTGCTTAAGTACCACATCAGATATAAACCATTTCAAGATTGATAAAACGCAAGCAAAAATCATTTATATCGATGAAATCCTTGTAGCAAAATATGCATACCAACTTAATACAAAGCAAACATATCCCAAAGCATCAGATTTAGCATACATTATCTACACATCTGGCAGCACTGGCACCCCTAAAGGCGTAATGATTGAGCATAGAAACGTTATTAACCTGGTTTTTGCTGAAACAGAAGTATGCCAGATATCAGTTTCTAGCCGAATTCTAAATATCGCTTCATTAGGTTTTGACGCTGCTGGCTGGGATATTTATGGTGCATTGCTTAATGGGGGAACCTTATATATAGCCCCCAAAGAAATCCATACTTCGCCCGATGAATTACACCAATTCATTAAAAATGAACAGATTTCACTCGCAACATTGACGCCAGCAGTATTGGCATTGATGCCTCGTGAGGCTATTGACTCACTGAAGACTTTAGTAGTTATGGGAGATGTTTGCCCTCGTGATGTCATGGAATTTTGGGGCAGTTCTGTTCGACTTTTTAATGGTTATGGACCTACAGAGGCAACCATTGGTGCCACCATGTCCGAATTTAAACCCGATAAAAATTCGACCTGTATTGGTAAACCCATGTTGAATTATGAAGCTTATGTGCTTGATGAACATTTAAACATGCAACCCTTGGGTATTAAAGGCGAGCTTTACATTGCAGGTTATGGCCTGTCTCGCGGATATTTTAACAATCCAGAACTCACTAGAGAGCGCTTTATATATCATAAATTTAAAGGCGATTTAGCCCCTACCCGATTATATAAAACGGGGGATTTAGCATGTTGGAATAATAATGGATCATTAGAATTTATTGGTAGAAAGGATTATCAAGTCAAAATAAGAGGGATTCGACTTGAGCTTGGAGAAGTAGAAATTGTCTTGGAGAAAAAACCGGAAGTACAACAAGCGCTAGTGATAACTGGTGGTGAGGATGGAAATAAACACCTTATTGCTTACGTTACCCTACATGATAATATGCAAACTACAAAAAGACATCTGCTGGATTATTTAAAACATTATTTTCATCCCTCCGTACTTCCCCAATCGATCATGATCCTGGATGCATTTCCAATTAATGCTAATGGCAAGATAGATCGTAAAAACCTGCCTACCCCGATCTACGATGTATTTGAGAGACAAGAAGTTGAAGAGCCAAGCACTTTTCAAGAGAAAGCAATTTTAGCGATTATCCAATCGCTTCTGCAGAAACGCGCCATTTCAATTAAACAAAATATATTTGAAATAGGCGTGCACTCTCTAATTGCCGCCCAAATTGCCGCACGTATTAATGAGCAATTCAAAATAAAATGTTCAACGCGCGATGTCTTTGAGAAACCAACAGTTTATGATCTGGCCTTAATGGTTCGATCTCGCTCAAAGACCGATGATGAATGGACCATCCCTATAGTTTATAAACGAAAAGGTCCCTTAACCCCTTCACAGAAAAGATTATGGTTTTTGCATGAACTAAACCCTGCCAATACAAGCTATAATCTACCCTTTGCCATTGAATTAAATGGTCCACTTCAAATTGATTTATTCAATCAAGCATTTGATACGATGGTTCAAAAACATGAATCGTTTCGATTGATATTTAATCAAGAACATGGGATACCCTATCAAGAAGCACTTGCTCATTTTTCTTATGAAATCCCAATAATTTTAGTCAATTCTAGTGAACTAGATGCAACTTTAACTCAGTATTGCCAACTTACATTTTCATTAAAAGATAAACCACCCTTTTTTGCTGCTTTATTTAAATTAGAAGAGCAAAAACATGTATTCTTTATGGTAAAGCACAACATTATTACAGATGCATGGTCAGAAGGAATTATTATTTCGGAGTTGGCAAGAACCTATGAAAAACTCCTAAATAATGAGGCAGTGGTGAAACATCAACAATCACCACAAATTATCGATGCAGCCTTTGTTATTCATGAATATTTAAACTCGAAATCAATGGATGAGAGCTTTACTTATTGGACTAAAAAATTAGAACATGCCAAATGCTTCGATTTTCCAACTGATAAGGCAAGACCTATTCATTTGAAAGGACTTGGTTATAGGTATCGTCATGCGTTTACCAAAATTAATCTGGAAAAATTAAGACGATTAGCACAATCAAATCTAGCTACTCCATTTATGCTGCTTGTGAGTGCATTAAACGTTTTTATGGCAAAATATTCTGGACAAACAGATATCATTTTAGGGACTGCGTTAGCTGGACGTGATATCTCTGATTTAGAACAGATGACAGGTTTTTTTGTAAATACACTGCCTTTAAGAACTTGCTTTTCTGATAATGATACGTTTACTGAAATATTAAAACTGACGCGCTTGACCTGTATTGAGGCCTATGAGCATCAGAACCTGCCATTTGAAAGTATTGTTGAGGCAACACGGGCCGAACGAACTATCAATAAAAACCCTTTATTCCAGATTATGGTAGTTTTACAAAATGCGGATGAGAGCCAAATCCCTTCCTTTGGTCCAATAAAAACCAAACGAAGGTTGGTGCAAACCCATACTTCGATGTTTGATTTAGTATGGAATTTCTCTGAAGATAGTGAGCTTTTAACTCTTGAATTGGATTATTCTACAGAACTTTTTGAAGCAAAAAGTATTGAAAGACAAGTAACTAATTTTGAGAATTTGCTTGCTTATATACTTGAATATGAGGATACCGTTTTTAAACAACTGCCTATTGTTTCTGAGTATGAGCAACAGGTCATTAGTCAATTCGAGCATGGTTCCAAATATCAGTTGCCTTCGCTATCCATAGTGGAGCAAATTACAAAGCAAGCAGAACTAACACCTGAGTATATTGCCTTACGTGTTGGAGATAATGTTTATACCTATCGGTCTTTATTAAATCATGTAGATCTATTGGCACGTGGTATTCAATCAAAAATAAGAGATAGCAACCACCACATCGGTATTTTAATGGATCGCAATGAACACATGGTTTTTGCCATCCTAGCCACATTAAAAACTGGAAATGTTTATGTACCTATTGACCCAGATTATCCCAACGAGCGTGTACAACTCATGTTGGAAGACTCTAAAGTTTCTATGGTAATTACCGAAAAATCTCCGTTTTCATTTAAAAAAGTACCCTATTTTTCAACTCAGGATTTATTAGATGCTGGAGCCAATCAAGTTTTCAAACCGGTGGCTATTGGACCTGAAAATTTAGCATATATTTTATATACTTCAGGTAGTACTGGCCACCCAAAAGGTGTGATGGTAACACAACAAAATCTAGCTAATCTATGTATAGATTTTGTTAATCGATTGTCATTTGATAAGTCTGATCGTTTTTTAAGTATCACGACCATAAGCTTTGATATTTTTGGTCTGGAATTATATTGTCCACTCATAGCAGGAATTGAGTTGGTAATTTGCAATCAGGATATTGCCAGAAATCCAGTATACTTAGTGAATTATATTAATGAAATTCAACCATCGCATATGCAGGCTACACCTACAATGTGGTCGATGATTGCAGACCACATTGCAATTAAAAATACCTTTACAGTGCTGTGTGGCGGTGAAGCAATGTCGAGCTCATTGTTATCCCGGCTACAACAGCGCGCCACTAAGATTTTCAATGTCTATGGGCCGACAGAAACAACCATCTGGTCAACTGCTGCAGAACTTAGCTCAGAAAAGACTATTCACATCGGCAAGCCTATTAGCAATACCAATTGTTATGTTCTGGATGATGCCAAAAATAAACTCCCAATTGGTGTATGGGGTGATTTATATATTGGTGGTGCAGGTGTTGCAAAAGGTTATTGGAATCGAGAGGAACTAACACAATCAGTATTTGTTATAGTTAATAACGAACAGGTTTATAAAACGGGCGATAAAGCAAAGTGGGATGCTGATGGTAACTTGGTTTATGGCGGACGAGCAGATAGTCAAATCAAGTTGCGTGGGCATCGAATTGAACTTGGAGAAATTGAAGCAGCTATCATGTCTTGTATATCTGCCGAACAAGTTGTTGTCGCAGTACAACCTATCCAGAATGATAAAGTTTTAGTGGCATATTTGGTTTTCAAAGCACAGAAGCCAATGTCGCTTAGTGTGGATGAGTTAAGAGTTCGTTTAGAAGATAAACTGCCATCTTATATGATCCCATCTGCTTTAGTCGAACTGGCAGCCATTCCACTTACACCCAATAAAAAAGTGGATCGAAAAAAACTACCTATCCCTGATAGGGAAAATGCCAGCTCAGATGCACGTTATGTTCCACCTGCTACTTCATTTGAGGCAGAATTACAGACTATTTGGCAGAACGTGATGAAAATGAATAACCTAAGCGTTGTTGAAAGTTTTTTCAGTTTAGGTGGACACTCTTTACATATTCCGCAAATTGTATCCAATATAAATTCTCTGCATAATACGTCGCTAACTGTTAGAGACTTTATCCTGCACTCTACTATTAGAGATTTAGCTGCTTATTTAAACACTTACATTACTAACCAAGAGGATCTGAAGTGAATAGTATCAAAGTACCATTATGGATTATCGTATTAATTGTTGCCCTACCGCAACTTAGTGAAACTATCTATACGCCTGCATTGCCAGCGCTAGCACAAGGGCTTCATATTGATGAACAATTAGCTCAATGCACCCTGACAACCTATCTCATCGGATTTGCCTTTGGGGTGCTATTATGGGGTCGATTATCTGATCGAATAGGCAGAAAACCTGGGCTTTTATGTGGTTTAAGCGTTTATATGGTAGCGTCTATCGCATGTTACTTTAGCACCTCTATTGAGATGTTGCTTGCTATGCGGTTTTTACAAGCCTTTGGTGCAAGCGTAGGTTCGGTTCTCGGTCAGGCTATTGCACGTGACGCGATAAAACCAGAAGACAGGGGTCGTGCTTTTTCTATTGTAAGTATTGCAATGGCATTCGCTCCAGCTATTGGGCCGGTTATTGGCGGGATTATTACTCAATATACAGAATGGACATCAGTGTTTTTAGTACTCTGTGTTTTAGCAGGTCTTATATTTATTCAGATCCAATTGTTTCTCCCTGAAACAAATCTACAACGGGGTGTAGCTCCTGCAAATGGTAGCTTATTTTGGTCCTGCTTAACACAAATGATACGCGATCCACGGCTTTTAGGTTTTGGGGTCATGGTTGGAGGCGTGAATGGAATCCTGTTTGGCTATTTTGCTGAATCCCCATTTTTTTTCATAGAATCGTTAGGGCTAAGCAACACAACCTTTGGAATGTTAGCCTTCGGAATTTGTTTTCCTCTTGCATTAGGAGGCGCCATTTCAAAAAAATTGCATGCTCGAGGCTATAGCGCCGATAACATAATTTGCTATGGTATTAGTGCTATTATTTTAGGAGCTCTTTTATTCTACGGGTTAACAACAACTTCTGTGATAAATGCTTCTATGCCGCTAGTCTCTATAACAATATCTTTGGCTTGTATATTCATTATTATGAGCGGCATCACCATGATTATTCCTAATTGTTTAAGCCAGGCTTTACAGGATTATGGTTCCTATGCTGGTACCGCAGCTTCTATTTTTGGCTTTTATTATTACCTGCTGATTTCTCTGTTTACGGGGGTTATGGCGCTTATACACGACGGTAGTCTAAAAGCATTACCATTATTCATCTTAGTAATCTCAGGCATCATGATGTCAGTTTACTGCATGGTTATTATGCCTAAGGGTGCTGCCAAAGAGGTGGTGTAAAGCACCTCCGTCTCGCGAAAGCAGGAATCCATCATTCCACAGCATCTCATTTTGCTATGCAGATGGATTCCAGTTCGCGATATGATAGAGGTTAATGTATTTTCTTATATTTAGATGTAGGTGGCGCGTTATGAAAGAACAGTTAATGACTATTTTGGCAGCAAACGGTGCTGTTTTAATTGTTCCAGGATTAAATTTCACGCTCCTAACACGATATGCTCTGCAAAACGGATTTAGAGCCGCGATTCAATGCACTTTAGGTATAACGCTTGCGATTGCAGTGCATGTGCTATGTTCGATGCTTGGCTCATATCAATTGCTCTCTGCGACCCCTAAATTGTTCAAAGCAGTGCAAATTGCAGGTGCATTTTATATCTTTTACTTAGCAACAACGATTTTTTTAAGGATACTAAAAAATAAACCCGTTGCAGCAGATTGCGCAGCCAAAATAGAGAGACCCCTACTCCAGGGCTTGATGATTGATTTATTAAATCCCTTTGTAACTATCTTTTACATTAGTCTTTTTGCATCACTGATAAGCTCAAACACTACTTCAATGGATATGTTTACTTATCTGGGATTCATTCTAGCTATTACTTTTATTTGGTTTTCATTTATATCGGTTGTTTTTTCGCGAGCCATTATTCGGGATTATTTTTTAAAAATGAGAACAGTAATTGAACTCACTTCCACAGGCATTCTTTATTATTATGCTCAGCATTTGTTGGTTAGCTCTTGATTTTACATAGAGTACTCGGTAAATATCACACTCAACTGCTCGGCCTGCGGAATATGTTCTCCTTCATAAGTACGATACTCAAACGACTGTGTTGTTTTATTTTGCCAAAATTCTTTGGTTTCCAAAGAATGACAGCGCATATCATTTACGGCATTAACGATGCTTATCGGGGTTTTGGTGAGGCTCATCATTCCCAATTGCATGGTCTTTAAAATACTCCGATCTTTTTGCATTAACTCTTTTAAATAATTCAAGAAATCTTGTTCAAAGAGTTCCTTATATTCATCAATCAATGATTCTAACCAGCCATCACAATTGAGGGATATCATGAGCTTGCTTTCACTGCAAACAGAAACCATTATGAGCCGCTCAACCCCAATACCATAATAATGCTCAAGAAATTGTGCAATATGAAATGCGATGTAGCCTCCCATACTAATACCACAAAAAACCAGAGTTTTATTATTAAGCCCCATATCAGATAACAGTTGCAATATCGTCAAACTTAACTCTCGAAACGAATGAGGCTCAAGCGAAAACTCCTGGTTGTAACGTCCGGGATATTCAATAACATACAGATCATACTCAGTACTAATGTAGGGGGCAAAGGAATAAAATAAAGATCCTATCCCCCCTGCATAAGGAAATAGTACCATCGCTTTTGGTTTTGCATCTTGTCTTATAGATATTAATTTAGTCAAAATATCACCTTATGGCATCATCCATATCAGCTGCATTAGTTTAGTGTCCATCCATAAATAGGACTATCCCCCCCTCTTTTTTAAACTGACATCAAAATAGAGAATTAAGCAACCACATCAATCTGCCTTGGTGTTAATTTCACTAATAGCCATGTTGGGTCATTTATATATTAATAAGGCCAAAGACTTCGAGCACACCTCTATGCTTGAGCAATCGTACTAAATTAATATCGATTAAGCCAGTCAATTATTAGCTGATGAAAAGATGCGTACTTATGTACCCTTACACGAGTTCTTTGTTGTTAGCAACAGATTATTTACCCCAGCTCAAAAAACATTGCTATTTCGATTCGCTTAGAAAGGGTAATATTAGCCGGTTGAATTTCTTTGTTCAGAATTCTCCAGCTATTTTCAATGAGCAAAAAAATGGTAGACTAGGATTGGTCTTAATAAAAGACCTGGACAGGAAAACAAAAGGCCAAATATTAGATTTATTTAAAGAGACATCTGCAAAAAATAATGTAAAAATTTAGGGCGTACTAAGGATGTTGTCATTCCCCGCGAAGGCGGGAATCCCCCCCCCCGCCTTCATGTTCTTAACTTAATGGCAGCGCCCCCTACTGTTTAACGTAACCTATATGAAGAAATGACTATAAAGAGTAATTATGAAAGAAATTGAATCTTTGGCTACATTAGCCGCACGTGTACTGGCTAAAAATCCTGAATTTTATAATAAACATTTACTTGATTTTGAAGCTGCTTCGCAAGTAGATAAAGAAATTAAAGTCCTGGAATTACAAACGATGCGTCTTTTACAGAAGTTAAAAGCGATTGGTATATACTTTAGTGAGCCAAGAATAATCCTGGAGATTGATCCTCGACCTGCCAATCAAAGCTTGCTTGATGAGGAGAAAAATTTGATTGATGAAGAAATGCGTACTTATAATTTCCCCCATAAGATGACGCTTTTTCCAGCTCGTGCCGCAAGGGATGATAAGGAACAACCAGACAACTTTCTTAAAGTTTTTTTATAAAGATCAGGTCCTTATATGGGCATAGATTTTTCAAGTTACTCTACATCTCGCGAAAAGCATCATCATACTAAAGTTCAGGTCAGATGGGCGCGACTCAACATTATCAATCTTTTATTGAATTCATGCCCATTTCCTGTGACTAAGCGGTTATTTTAATATAGGTATGCTATCAGGATTATCCATAAATAAATTTTTAACTTCATCTGGAGCCAATTCAGCTATGGCGCCGTTTTTTGTTAACCAGCCCATTTCTGCACAAATTGTTCTGGTACGATTATTACTTGCCATACCATGTTCGATTATTTCCTTTAAAGTCCAATTATCCTGCACTTGAGTTTTTCGGAGACAACCAAAAAAACCATTGAGATCCTTATTAAACACTTCCCAGTGTTTTTTTAAAAAATTATCTTTTAAAGAATCTATGGTTTTTTTCCTGCCAATCTCTGCTTGTAACGCTTTTTCCTGGGCCTTTGCTTGTTGTGAGAGCAATTCGGATTCAGTAACAAAACCGCGTAAGGCTTCATAATTTGTTAAAGCAGCACCCATGTCCACAATTTGCTTAAACACGGGAATAATATCACTCACATGATTTAAATCATAAGTAAGAGTTTTTGAGCTAATCCTGAGTGTTTAACATCAAGGTCGTTACCATAAGTTACAGTACTCGATTTGAGTGTTATTTCTTGACCATTTAAGCTAATGATAGTGGCTTTATTTGTCTTAGAGTATGCATCTTTGATCACAGGCGCTTGTGTAACGGCTTTAATTAGTTTAAGCGCCTTATCATCCTCATAGCCCATTCTGTCATGAGCTCTCCAGGAAGTAGGAAAGTTATTTTGCAGATATGAGTAAATTTTTTTGTCGTCACCCATGTTAAGGACATGCACTACGCAACTGACTTTAGCTGTACCTTCTTCTAAAGTTAATGTCTGGTTTTTATCGTCTATTTGCAGTGCCGGTAATTTGATACAAATTGTAATAATACTCAACGTGCAGCCTCAATATTTAATATGTTTTTTATTATATCTTTTTTATCTTAATTTGGTCAATTGGTTTTATTTTATATTAACTAATGCAAATCGCATGGACTCGCGGTCGTAATGGTGACAGAAAGTGTTGGGCTTTTCAGCCCAACCTGCGTTGGATTAGGCGTTTTTATTGAACTATCAAGCGGATAACGCATCCGTTGCCGTCACATACTCATAGCCAAGATCACGCGCTACCGCTTCATAAGTAACCATCCCACGATGGACGTTAAGACCATTCAACAGATGGCCGTCGCTTAACAGCGCCAGTTTAACGCCTTTGGTGACCAGGCTTATGACAAAAGGCAGAGTCGCGTTGTTCAAGGCAAAAGTTGACGTTCTGGGTACTGCACCTGGCATATTAGTCACGCAATAATGCACAACGCCGTCAACGACATAAGTCGGTTCATGATGCGTTGTAGGCCGGCTGGTTTCAAAGCAGCCACCTTGATCAATTGCAACGTCGACAACAACTGAACCCGGGCGCATTGCTTTCAACATTTGCCGGGTGACCAGTTTTGGCGCCGCAGCGCCGGGAACCAATACGGCGCCAATAACCAAATCAGCAGCGGTGACATACTGCTCAACCGCTTCTGATGTGGCATAAATGGTATTTAGCTTCGCGCCGAACTGAAAATCCAGCTCTCTCAAGCGGGGCAATGATTTATCAAGAACCGTTACCCTGGCTTCCATGCCCATAGCCATTCTGACTGCATTGGTTCCCACTACCCCGCCGCCAATCACAACGACATTCGCCGGAGCAACCCCGGGTACACCGCCAAGCAGTACACCGCTTCCGCCCTGGGCCATCTCCAGACAATGAGCGCCAGCCTGAATAGACATTCTTCCGGCAACTTGCGACATGGGGGTTAACAGAGGCAGACCGCCATCATTCTGAGTCACAGTTTCATAAGCAATCGCAGTCACGCCGGATTCTTTTAACAGCCGGGTCTGCTGTGGATCCGGAGCAAGATGCAGATAGGTAAATAAAGTCTGACCTTCTCGCAGGCGTTTACACTCAACAGGTTGTAATTCCTTGACTTTCACAATCAGTTCGGCGCGCTCAAAAAGCTCATCTGCTGTTTCAATAATTTCTGCGCCAGCGGCCCGATATTGTTCATCACTAATCCCAATTCCCAGACCGGCATTGTGCTCAACTAATACGATACCACCAACTTTAATGATTTCACGAACACTGGCTGGTACCAGACCAACGCGGTTTTCTTGTGGTTTAATTTCCTTGGGCACACCTACGATCATAATAACTCCCTTTAATATATAAATCTTCTCCCGATACAGGAGAAGGAAAAAAAGTGTTAGCGCTTCAGTTGTTCTATTAATTGCGGAACTAACTCAAACACATCGCCAACCAGACCATAAGTGGCAATCTGAAAAATCGGCGCGTCAGGATCTTTATTAACAGCGACAATGACTTTTGAATCTTTCATCCCCGCCAAATGCTGGACAGCGCCAGAAATACCCAGTGCGATATACAAGTCAGGAGCAACGACTTTACCCGTTTGGCCAACCTGATAGTCATTAGGCACAAAACCGGCATCAACGGCTGCTCTGGACGCGCCGACCGCAGCGCCTAGCTCATCAGCCAGTTGCTCGACCAGTTTAAATTTTTCAGCGCTTTGCAAGCCACGGCCGCCAGAAACGACAACTTTGGCACTGCCAAGCTCTGGCCGTTCTGACTTACTCAACTCCTGACTTACAAATGTCACTTTACTGTCAGTAAACGCTTTATCCAGAGTTTCAATAGTGCATGGCGATTGGGACGCGCAAGTATTATCAAAAGCCGTGCTTCGAATAGTCAGTACTTTTTTACTGTCCAGCACCTTAACAGTTTCAATGGCATTACCGGCATAAATTGGATGCTCAAACGTATTGCCATCAATAATCCGCATCACATCAGAAACCTGAATCACATCCAGTTTCGCAGCAATACGCGGCATCAGATTTTTACCAAAAGTAGTTGATGCAGCCAGTATGGTGGTGTAGTTGTCGGCAATGGATAAAACAAGCTGGCATAAATTTTCAGCCAGAAAATGACTATAACAGGCATTATCTGCCGCTATCACCTTTGTAACGCCTGCCAGAGCAGCAGCCTGCTCAGCGGCTTTACTGCACTGATAACCAGCTACTAACAGATCCGTAGTTTGATCCAGCTGTCTTGCAGCTGCCAGCGCTGAATATGTCGCAGGACTGATTTGCTCATTGTCATGTTCTACAATCACTAAGGTACTCATGGTTTCTCCTTGGTTAAAGCACTTTGGCTTCGTGCTTTAATTTATCCACCAGAATTTCGACTGAATCCACTTTGATGCCGGCAGCGCGGTTAGCAGGCGCCTGCACTGACAATACCTGGCTATGCTCTTTTAAGTTAAGCTCAAGGCTGTTAAGTTCGAGGATATCCAAACGTTTGCTTTTTGCTTTCATAATATTAGGCAAACTGGCATAACGCGGTTCGTTCAGGCGCAGATCGGTACTGATTACCGCTGGTAAATCAATGGCAATTGTCTCCAGCCCGCCATCAATTTCGCGGGTAACCATGGCTTTGTTGCCTTCCACTTTCACCTGGGATGCAAAGGTTGCTTGCGGCCAATCCAGCAACCCGGCTAACATTTGCGGAGTTTGATTATTGTCGCCATCAATCGACTGTTTCCCCATCAGAACCAAACCCGGTTGTTCCTGAGCGCAGATTTTTTGTAAAATTTTAGCGATATTCAAACTACAAAGTTCTTTTTCGCTTTGTACCAGAATCGCCCGATCAGCGCCTAACGCCAGCGCATGCCTTAAGGTTTCCTGTGATGCAGTCGTACCTATCGTCACAGCGATCACTTCAGTAGCCAGTCCCTGTTCACGCAGCCTGAGCGCCTCTTCCATAGCAATCTCGTCAAACGGATTCATGGACATTTTTATATTCTGTAACTCAACACCAGTCTGATCCGCTTTAACCCGAACCCGGACATAAGGATCAACAACCCGCTTCACTGCTACCAGAATTTTCATAGTTCCTCGCTGAAAATCATTTTTAATCATGCATCTTGCCAGATTTAACAGTGCCAATTCAAGGGGTTAACAGACAGTAAGCGCATAATCTCCGGCAGTCACTCTTCCCGGTTGGCCAGATATTCTGCCAATTGCTCGCCGATTTCAGGATGACGCAAACCAAATTCAATCATCGCCTGCATATAACCCAGTTTGGAACCACAATCATAGCGTTTCCCATTAAACGTGTAGCCGATAATCGTTTCTTGAGGAATCAATTGCTTAATGCCATCGGTAAGCTGTATTTCTCCCCGCTCATCAGGTCCGACCTGTTTTAGCGCATCAAAAATCGAAGGATTAAAAATATATCGCCCCACTGCTGCCAGGTTGGAAGGCGCAGATCGCATATCAGGTTTTTCAACCATTGCAAGGATTTGCGAATAACGTTGCTCCGCATCATCCAGGCTGACTACCCCATAGTTATTGACCTGATGCCAGGGAACAGACTGGATGGCAACCTGGGATTGTCCGTGGAGCCTGAAATGCTCGGTCATAGCGCTAAGACAGGGAATACGGCTGTCATCAATTAAGTCATCGGCAAGCAAAACGGCAAATGCCTCATTGCCAATTACATGCTCGGCGCACAATATGGCATGTCCAAGGCCAAGCGGCTGGTTTTGACGGACATAGCTAAACTCGATGCCAGGCGGAGAAATGCTGCTGACCAGATCCAGCAATTCCAGCTTGGCTTGCTCACGCAACCGGAATTCCAGCTCAAAATTATTATCAAAATGATCTTCAATCGCCCGTTTGCTTGAGCTGGTGATAAAAATCATGTGCGTGATGCCGGCTCGTACCGCTTCATCCACAGCGTACTGAATCAGGGGTTTATCAACTATAGGCAACATTTCTTTGGGATTCGCCTTGGTTGCCGGTAAAAAGCGTGTACCAAGTCCTGCGACGGGAAAAACCGCTTTCTTAACTTGCATGGCCAGATTCCTTCTTGATTACGGGCCGGCCTACTGAGTAATAGCAGGCAAGCTTTGCCGCCCTGACATCTGCCAGATTAAAACAATTTCTGCCGTCAAATATCGGAGCATTTTTTAATTTATACTGCATATCGTGTAACGGAAACTGCTGAAATTGCGGCCATTCAGTCGCAATAATCAGTGCGTCCAGATTGCATTCCAGTACTTCTTCCGCACTATCGCACCAGACAATATGGCTATTATCCGGGAACAATTTTCTCATCGCGGCCATGGCCGCCGGATCATAAACATACAATTGTGCGCCAGCGGTTAATAACGCATTAATCGCAACCAGACTGCTGGCTTCCCGCAAATCATCGGTTCCAGGCTTAAAGGATAATCCCCATACCCCCACTCGCAGACCCGCAAGCTGATGATTAAAATGACGCGTCATCTGGTGAAAAAGCCATTGCTTCTGCCGATTATTAACCGCATCTATCGCCTGAAACAGTGTCGAATCAATCCCTGCGCTATCCGCTGTGCGGGTTATAGCTTTAATGTCTTTAGGAAAGCAGGAGCCGCCATAACCAATGCCGGCCTGTAAAAAATGCGGACCAATTCGAAAGTCCAGCGCCATTCCTGCTCTGATTTCATCGATGTCAGCGCCGTAATGCTCTGCTAACTGGCTAATCTGGTTAATGTAACTGATTTTACACGCGAGCATGGCATTAGCCGCATATTTGGTCAGCTCAGCCGAACGTTGGCTCATGGCAATCAGTGGAATCCCCCGGCTGGTCAGCGGTTGATACATGTCAGCCAGACAAGCCAATGCGGCCTGGTTTCCGCCAATCACAATCCGGTCTGCCTGTAAAAAATCTTTAACAGCCGTACCTTCACGTAAAAACTCGGGGTTAGAGGCAACTTCAAGCGCAGGATTTTTTGCCTTCATCAGCGCTTCGATCTGTGAGCCAGTACCCGGCGGAACTGTAGATTTCACAATAACGCATGCGGAGCCTGTGGTATTTTCAGCAATAAATTCAGCAACCGACATAACTTGAGACAAATCAGCGCTGCCATCAGCTAATGGCGGTGTTCCAGTTGCGATAATATGAATATTCCGGTTAGCCAAAGCACATTCAGGATTGCCGCTGAACAGCAAGCGGCCAGCGTCAATTTGCTCACGTAACAACTGCGGTAAACCATCCTCATGAATCGGGCAAATGCCATTTTGAAGTCCGGCAATCAGGTTCGTATTAATATCAAAACAAATGACCTGATGCCCAAGGCTGGCCAGGCAAGCAGCTGATACTAATCCGACATATCCTGCTCCATAAACAGCAATATTCATAAAAATTCCGGATAAAAGCTCATTATCTTGTAAAAAAGACAGCCCCGCAAGCCTGCAAGAACCTAGAATAATGGCAAATGCTGTAAAAGAATCTCGCCCTTGGTACCACCACTTAATTTATTAAATTCCTGTAATGATTCCCGAACTACTTTTGCAGCAGTATTTTTGTAGAAAAAAGAATCTCTTCTTAAATCAGCGACTTTGGTACGTGCCTGCGTTATTTTATCAGCTTCACTCAATTCCCCAGCATCAATTTCATGTATTGCATTAACTAGACTACAAACAGATTTTGCTTTCAACGCGCCATCACGCCATTCTCCAAAATACTGCTCCGCAAGCTGTTTTTTGTATTTTAAAAAAGGCTCTATACATGCTTGCAGACCTGGTGTTTTGAAATCCGAATCTAATTCCAGCAACAGAAAAGATGCCAGTTCATTGTTCGCATTATTTTTCCTGTTGCCCTGCCCATTTAAGACTAAATGATACATTTTTTGAATATAGTCGCCCACGAGGTGCAATCCACTGAAGTTAAATTTAATGGTCATCGCTATCAGACTGTTAACAATATCCGCAGTAACCCCATCGAGTTCCTGTATTTTTTTCCCAAGTGCACGGCCAAAACCTGTCCTGCTCGTTTCCAGGTATCCGCCAGCCTTTGAGGTTGTATAAATTATGGCATAAAGCATTGCCAATTCTGAGGCGCACACAGACAGACAAACGGCACTCCCTAAATAGGGAAGCGTGTTCAGCGCGGTTTCTACTGCTGGTATGGGGCTGTTTTTTTTAGCTGATTTTTGATAATTACTCCGAGCATTTAACACCGCTATCATGCAGCCATAAAGCGCCTGTTTGGTAATATCTTTGGTTTCCATTTTCTTGACTGCTAAAACATTAATAACATCTTTTCGAGTTTCACATTTTTTAAAGGGATCGTCAGATAAAGGCTCTTTACCTTTCATGTTTTTCTGATGGATAATTAAACAATCGTAAGATTGTTTATAAATTCCCTCTATATCAACCGAAGGAATGTTTTGCTTAAGAGCAGAAGCGCTGGAATCGGCTTGCAAAATATCAAGCCCTGGCTGATAAATTGCTTCGAAGCTAGCTACTTCAGTGCCGGTTGACACTAGAAAACAGGAGAAAATTCGGTGCAATTGGTAGGTAATATGGTTTGGTTCAAAATTCCCTTTTTCATTCAGACTGCTTAATTTACTTTTTAAATTAGCCAGTGCCTGCTCTTCTGTTAGCATATTAACTCCCTGTTAGCTGTCCTGTATTAGCTTAGTCTAATTCTAATCGCTCTGTTAACCCTGGCGAGCGATTTTCATATGGGCCGCCCTTTCCCTGTTTATCAGATAGAGATTCCGTGAATAAATAAAAATGCCGCTTACCTGTCCAATGATAAATACCGGATCGCGTTTATAAATGGCATACATAGCCAACGTAATACCGCCAAGCAAGCTCAAGTACCAAAATACAACCGGAATAACACTACGTTTTTCTTTTTCACTGATTACCCATTGCACCAAAAAACGGGCAGAGAAAATTGCCTGACCAAGCAGACCTATTGCAAGCCATATATATTCTTTATTCATTAACCAAAATCTCCGGAGCACATCGTCTTTTTAATAACCAGCGCACGCCTATTAAATCATGAATACCAACGAACAATCTATTCATCACACCATATTTTGACTGGCCAAACCAACGCGGCCGATGATTAACCGGTACATTAACCAGTTGATAGCCGGCCCGCTTGAAAAGCGCCGGCAAAAAGCGGTGCAGGTGATTAAAATGCGGCAGACTTAAAAAGGCGTCTCTCGGAAATAGCTTCAAACTGCATCCAGTATCCGGGCAATCATCTTTTAAAAACAGTTGCCGTACTGTATTGCCAGTTCGCGAGGAGAATTTGCGTAACCAATTATCATCACGCTTCGTCCGGTTACCCAACACAACCACTTTTTCGTTGCTGAAATGATTAAATAATAAGGAAATATCAGCCGGATCATTCTGGCCATCGCCATCCAGGGTTACCAGAACCGGATAACGCGCGGCTTTGGCGCCGCTGATTAACCCTGCGCTCTGGCCGTAATTCTGCTTATGACACAACACGCGTAAATTGGAATGGCAGGCGGAAAGAGCAAGCAATTTTTCCCGGGTACCGTCCTTACTGCCGTCATCGATAAAAATAACCTCAAAAATGAACTGGTTTTCAGGCAGGGCTGCAACAATTTCCAGATACAGATTTTCAACATTATCCACTTCATTATATACGGGGATAATTACTGATAATTCGTTTAATTTACTCACATCTATCGCCTATAAAAATTAGATTGCACGTTGCCAGGCTGGTTTTAACCAGTTTTTCTTTTGCAGCACCCAAAGCAACAAACCAATTTCCAGTAAAGTCAGGTAACTGGCTGCCAGCACATCGCTCAGATAATGATGGGTTAACAAGACCCGTGATGCCGCCACCAGGAAACCGCCGATAGCAAAAGCATAGCAATAACGAGGAAATAATACACACAAACCTAACGCAACCCCCATTATGGTTGTGGTATGTCCTGACGGAAATGACCAAAAGGGCGCTTTGGTCTGCAGGCCATAAAAACCATAAGCCTGGCTTTTGAATAACATATCGGGACGCGCTCTGCCCAATAACACCTTCAATACCCCGCAAATTACGCCAGGAATCAGAACGCATAACCAGAGAAACCACATTCTGGCTTCCCATAATGGATTTTTTTTAACATACCGGAAAAACAATGCAGCCGCTAAAAATAAAGCAAGGTAAATAACACCAAGTCCTAACTTGGTAAACCAGTTCATAACTGTCAGGTTAGTACGAAAATCAATTCCAGCCAGATCAATGGCAAGCGGTCTGTCAATATACAAAAATGCAACGACTATAAAAGTAACTATGCTCAGCGCAATAAATGGCCTGGTCATAAAAGCCAGGAAACGACTAAAAACTGATGACATTCTGTTTTTCTCCTTATACCTGTGAATTAACCAGCAATAAATCGACCCAACGCCCTTTGCTGTAATTAAATCCCCTTGTTTTTGCAACCACATTCAACGAGGGATAACGCTGTCTGGCCGATTCAAAACTGTTTGCATCAAACAACCCTAAAGCATTCCCGCCCGACAGGGCTTTATAAGCATTATCCGCATCAGTAAACCGCACCTGCTCTGTATTCAGATTGAACACCAGGCTCGGCTCTTCAAAACCAACAACAGTTAGCAACTGATTGTTATGGTTTTTGACCAATTCAGCAACATTACGGGTTAACCAGACAGGTTTCATTGCTGGCAATAACTGGTTAAATGTTATCGCAAAAACAATAATACCAAGCGCTGTTGACAGTTTGAACGCCTGATTATACTGGCCTTTCCATGCCTGTTTGACTGTTAATACAGTCAGAATCACGGCCGCTGCCAACAAACCCCGGCTTGCCCAATCAAGAGTACCTGTCATCTGATAGAAGGAGGTCACAATGGCTGCCGCAAGCCCGATACTTAAAATTCCCCACAAAATCTGCAGAAAATGCAGGAAACGCCCGGGCTTCGCCCCGTCCTGAACAGCCAGGGCAGACAATATCGCCAGTGCGGGTAATAAAGGAAGGATATATTGCGGTAACTTAGTAGGCATGCATTCAAAAAATAGCCAGGTAGGAATTAACCAGGCCAACAAAAATCTGACCACGGCCAGATTACGATTTTTCCAGGCATACTCCGCTGCCGGCCATAGAAACAGTGAGGCTGGCCAAAATGTAAGCGGCAGGATAAATAAGTGGAATAAAGGCGGTTTACCATGTGATTCATGACCGCCTTGTAATTTGGGCAGCAAATCCTTATTAATCATTTGCAGCAGATAATTGCTATGCTCAGCATGATTCACCAGCGCGAGCCAAAGCATATTAATACCAGCAAACAGGGCAACGCCTCCAAGGGGCCGCAGACCAGACACCCATTTAAAAGAACGTTCGCTGCCGCACAAGGCCGCGATAGTCAACAACCCGACCAAAGGCGTTACCCCTTTCAGTAAAAAGCCGTAACTCATTGCCAACCAAAACGCGAACGCCCAACCCCAATGCGCTTTTCGCCCTTCCATACTTGCCTGGTAGACTATCCACAAACTGCCCTGCATTAGCAGGACAGAAAACAGCAGAGAGGCATCAATAACAGCCATATGAGCCTCAATAACCAGCAGCAGACAAGCAGCCAGCATTACAGCAGCGGTGATTGCAGCCTTACTGCTAATAAACCGTTTACTAAACCACCAGGTAAAAATAACAGCCAGCAAAGCGCCAAGCGTTGACGGTACCCGGTAAGGCCAGATATCAGTTGAATCAGCATCACTGAATAATTTGACGCTGCCAGCCTGCAACCAGTTTATTCCCGGCGGCTTTTGAAACCGGGTTTTCTCTTGAAAACGAATCTGAAAATAATTTCCCGATTGCAACATCTGTCGGGTAGCCTGGGCAAAATGCGCTTCATCACGGTCAATAACAGGCAGCTTGGCAATGCCAGGCATAAATAAGAGCAACGAGAGCAGAGCCAGCGCAAAAAGAGAATTATATCGAGACAAGATCAAAACTAATTAAAAAACAGAATGTGCGATAAGGTACTTGAAATTTACCGGAATGAACAGCCTTGACTAATTTTTTTTACAAAACATTCCTCTTCATGAACAAACCTGTTTCAGCTACAATCCGCCAACATAATTTTTAAATCAAAATCATGATTGAATTAACATCTATCCAACAAGCGGCTGTCTGGATTATACCCGTCTTGTTTGCAATTACAGTTCACGAAGCCGCTCATGGCTGGGTAGCTTACAAATTAGGCGATACAACTGCCAAGATGCTGGGGCGCCTGACATTTAATCCAATAAAGCATATTGATCCAGTCGGAACTATCGCCGTTCCCATACTGGTATTGGTATTAAGCAATTACAGCTTTGTATTCGGCTGGGCAAAACCCGTTCCAATTAACAGCAATAACTTCCGTAAACCCAGGCGAGATATGGCATTAGCCACCGCTGCTGGCCCGGCGTCAAATCTGCTGATGGCAATTTTCTGGGCGATTGTGCTCAAACTGGCGACCTTTCTGAACCCGGCCCAGTCGGCAGCCGCCCTGTTTATGCTGCTGTCTGCCCGTGCTGGCATTCTTATTAATCTGTTACTGGCCTACCTTAACCTGATACCCATTCCCCCCCTTGACGGAAGCCGCATAGTTGCCAGCCTGCTGCCAGCGCGTTATGCTATGGTTTACCAGAAAATTGAACCTTTCGGATTTTTTATTTTATTGGCTATGATGTTGACCGGTGTTTTAAACTGGATTTTAACGCCACTGATGAAAGGCTCACTACAGGCTATAAGCAGCTTACTTAATATATGAAAATTATCGCTGATGCAACATTACCAGGCCTTGCCGAAGCTTTTCCGCATCCTTTTGAATTATCGCTTTTTGAGCAGGCAAGTGATTTACATAAACATTTGCATGGACAGGATATTTTACTTTGCCGTTCAACTCTGCATGTCGATGAAGCGCTTCTGGATGGGCACCATTTACGCTATGTTGCCACGGCCAGCAGCGGTACTGATCATATCGACAAACATTATCTTGATCGGCGGGATATCCAGCTAATCGACGCCAAAGGCAGCAATGCCATTGCCGTTGCCGACTATGTACTTTCCTGCCTGGCTTATTTACAAACCTACACTGACTTTAAACCCCCTCTCCCGTATCGGGAGAGGGCTGGGGAGAGGGAAACCAGGAAAGCCGCCGTAATCGGAATGGGGGCTGTTGGTTCAATTGTAGCCCAACGGCTACAGGCGTTGGGTTATCCGATACTAAGCTTTGATCCGCCAAGAGCAGAACGGGATCCGGCTTATAAAAGCGCACATATCCACGAACTGGCAGAATGTAACCTGATTTGCATCCACGCGAGCCTGCATGATAACGAACCTTACCCCAGCCGTAATCTGTTGGACAAACAATTTCTGCAACAGCTAAAACCCAATACCGCAATTATTAATGCATCACGCGGTGAAATCGTTTCTGAAGACGCGCTGCTCAAGTTAAGTACCCCGCTTTACTATTGCACTGACGTTTACGCCGATGAGCCGGATATTGACGCCAAACTTGTTGACTATGCTACCCTCTGCACCCCTCATATTGCCGGGCATAGTATTGAAGCCAAGCTTGGCGCGGTCAGGATGGTCAGTGAAAAGCTGCATCACGCCTGTAAACTGGCGCTGCCGACATTCACGCCCGCTCTTGTTGAGGAACCTCGTATTATCCAGCCTGGACAGAGCTGGCAAAATTATATTTTGTCGCTGTTTAATCCTGTTGACGATACTGTAGGGTTAAAATTGGCCAGCGACAAAACAGAGGCGTTCCTTAAACTGCGAAAAGCCCATTCGTCACGCCATGACTTCCGGGCCTATGCACCAGAAGCGGACCACATCTGGAACACAGTGTAGGTTAGGTCGTTCCGATCCAATAAATATGTCTATCAAGTATTTCAATCTTATAATCAACTCAGCGTCTATAAGGGCGTGAAGCAGCAGCTCTTTGTGCAGCAGCGGCTGCGGCAGCTCTTTGTGCGGCAGCCGCTCTTTGCGCTGCGGCGGCTGCTGCTGCTCGCTGAGACTCCTGCTGCCGTCGTTGTTGCTCTTGTTGTTGCCTTCGTTGTTGCTCTTGCTGCTGTCGTCGTTGCTGCTCCTGTTGGCGCTGTCTTTGTTCTTGCAGCTGCTGTCTCTGTTGTTGTTCTTGCTGGCGACGTTGCTGCTCCTGTTGGCGACGTTGCTGCTCTTGTTGGCGACGTTGCTGCTCTTGTTGTCTGCGCTGTTGTTCTTGGCGACGTTGCTGTTCCTGCTGTTGCCTCTGCCGTGCTTCCTGCTGACGTCTTTGCTGTTCTTGCTGTTGTCTACGTTGTAGTTCCTGTTGGCGGCGTTGCTGTTCTTGCTGTTGCCTTCGCTGCTGTTCCTGTTGACGTCTTTGCTGTTCTTGCTGCTGTTGTTGACGTAGTTGGCTCTGCTGTTGCATTCCCCGCTGCGCTGCCTGCTGCATATTTCTTTGAACCTGCTGCGTTTTTTGGTTTTGTAAAGTAGGTTTTTGTAATTTTTGCACTGCGGGAGTGGAGCGAATTGAAGTCATTGGTTTTGCCGGTTGAGTTATCGCTCTCTGAGGTACCCTGGGTTGAGTATTTTGCATTGTCACTGGCGCAAAAAACCGTTGTGTTGAACGATGATTTGGATTAATGACATATACTGGTGCTTTAATGGGTACGCTAGGCTTATTCGATGATGTAGAACTGCTGGATATAGACTTATATACAGGCTGTATTCTTATTCCAGAAGAGGAATTTGGTACAGGTTTCATTGTAGGTAATGGTTTGTTATTCTCAGGGCATGGTTTTTGTATACTTTTATTTTGAGCAGGAATCGATTGCGTCTTACCTTTTGAATGATTGCTATTTGAATTATCTGTCCTGGGTTTATATGAATCTGGCTTTCTTTGATTGATATAATGCTGTTTTTGATTTTTTACCGCATTTTGTTGTTCAGCCAGAGCTTTCTTTTTAGATTCATTTGCTTTAGTGGTTGTTGTATTTAATGACGGCCTATAATTCATTCCTATTGTTGAAGATAATGAGTTTATAGGCTGTTTTGGCTGTGGTTTAATAGTGTAAGTTCTATTTAAACCTGGTTTTTTTACAATTTTTGGTTTATCAGTGTTATCGTGGCTTGCGTTTGATGTTAATTTTTTTTGCACATTTTTTAAAAAATCAGGTGCTGTTTCGTCTAAATTTTCAAATGTTAACTCCTTTTTAGTATATTGCTGCATGATACTTAAAAATGTTCTTCTGGGTGGAGGATTGCTATTTGATGCTTTGTGTTCATCTGGCTTTGCGTGACTGGCAGATGCTATTTCCTCAGTTTTTTCTAATACCAGCTCCTTTTTAGTATATTGCTGCATAATACCCAAAAATGTTCTTCTGGGTTGAGGATTAGCATTTGATGTTTTGTGTTCATCTGGCGTTGCGTGACTGGCAGATGCTATTTCCTCAGTTTTTTCTAATACCAACTCTTTTTTAGTATATTGCTGCATAATACCTAAAAATGTTCTTCTAGGTTGAGGATTTGTATTTGATGGCTTGTGCTCATTTGAAACTGCATGACCTACAGGTGTTATTCTTCCTGCGTTATTAACCGCGAGCTCCTTTTTAGTATATTGTTGCATAATACCTAAAAACGTTTTTTTGGGTTGACGATTGGTATTTGATAGCTTGGATTCATCCAATACTGGAGAATGCCCTGATAGGCTGTTATTTTCAGATCTCTCTTTTTTTGAATAGCTGTTCATTAAATCTTTAAAAGTTGGCTTTTCCTTCGGGGCACTCTTTGCAGACATATTTTTATTGATTTGTGTAGTTGCGTTTTTTGATGTGGAAGATTGGGTAGTTTTATTATTTCCATAAACAAAATACGGATCTTTTAGGTTATTTTGCTTTTTGTACTCAGGATGAATGGAATCCTGCTTGTTTTCACTTGCACTTTCCGGTTTCTTTGCTTCAGAATTACTGCTAAATTTAATTGCATTTGGGGCACAAATTGGAAAACAAGAGGGGTAGTTATATAATTTTGTTATATCGTATGCCGTCTGCTGTTTTTTGTTTTTGATAGTTGGATCAACTTTCAATACTTTTAAAAAATGCTTCAATGCAACGCTACGACCATTTTGAGCTGCGATATGAAAAGCTGTATTACCTTGAGAATCTTGAGAATTAAGGAATTCGTGGTTATGTCCTACCTCACTAACAAGCGTATCGATTAGTTGTAAATAGCCATTAGCAGCCGCCATGTGCAACAGTGTTTTATTATTTGAAGTAGAATGCGGTTGCGTTAACAACGCATGTAATTGCTTTTCTGTACAAATATTTTTTGCGTGAGCAAGTAAGGTTTGAAAATGTTTAAATAAATTATTGTGTACAGTATAGGAAAAGTAGGCATGCAGTTCTTCTGCTTTTAATTCAGGTATCTTTTTTAGTTCAATATTAGTGCTAGAATTTCGTTGTTTATTAGCCGGGGCGCCATTAGGTATTGCCCATTCATGATACCCACCTCGAGCCCTATAGTCAGGATGAATTACTCGCCAAAACATACTTTTAGAATTATGTTGTACCTCGGGTACCAAGCGCATTACCCCCAACCGCTGGTCACCTGCAGTACTTGATGAGCAATGCTCCCAACGAAATTTTTCATGACATTTTTGGGGATTCTCTTTAATACTTGAGATAAGCTCTTCATTGGTAATATCAGAACACAATTGCGTTTTTTCTAATGTTAGTTGCTCAAGGTGTTGTAATAATAATTGATTACAGATTTCATAGTGCTTTTCCCTGGATAAGCCAAATTGTTTCTTTTTTAACTGTATCTCAAAATAACAGCTATAAGCCGTTGGTTGCAACATTTTTTTACTGTTTAAACTATTTAACATCGTATAAAGACTCCAAAAGAAGATTGAAGTCAGACTTAATATAACTATGGCGGATAGGTGTAATATCCTCATCATCGTCACAATCATCCAACACCATTTCGCCGTACTCAAAGAGCCATACTTCTGGCCGATTATTATGCCACTTTAAATAATAGATAGAACCGTGATCATCCTCGGCAAATGGTAAAGTCTCGGCCGCCAACTCATCTGCAAAATTATTAATTGTGTCCCATATATTACGATCACCATTCTTAACAATACCAACAAAATAAAAATGACTTAATGTTAAAACATTATTATTTTCATCAAAAAAATAACTCCATTTTGGACGACAACCATTATAGTTAATCCAAATATCTTTTAGGTATTTTGGTATAGGATGGCCAAAGTGATACTCGAGTTCAGTTATATCCTCTTCAGCAATTTTTGGTTTATCTTTATGAACATAGGGAGAAAAATCTAACTGTTCAAGTGAAAAAGGATGCGACTTTCGAAATTTAATTAGTTGCTGATATGCGTTTTCATATTCATCATCATCTCCTAAAAGCAGCCTCTTATCTTCGTCCGTTAGTTTTTCTTCTGCGAATATTGTTTGATAAATCAAATGACCTCTCGCTAAATGTAAAGCCTCCACTCCATCGTTATTTTCAAGAGTTAGATCAGCATTTTCCTCTATTAAAAACTCCACAATATTTAAATGACTTCCACTCGCCGCATACATTAATGCTGAATAACCCTGATTATCTTGAAAATTAATTTCAGCACCCTTTCCCAGTGCCTTTTCTAGCGAAGGAAGATCATTTGTTTTTGCTGAAAAAAGCAGCTCATAATTAATGATTAATTGATAAAGTTCTTTGTTGTTTAGTGCATAATCACAAGCAACTTTACCATCATGATTGGTTAATAGCGGATTCGCCCCTATTGTTAACAGATATTCCGCAAGCTCCAGATTTGAATTTATGGCAGACAGTATTAAAGCTGTATTACCATCATCGAACTGTTGTAAATTTATATCGATACCTGATTCTGCTAAAGATTTTATTTCATTTAGAGATGCTGGATTACTTTTGACATGCTGGATAAAGTAATTTATTTCTTTGCTGTTATTGTTAACCATAATTTTCTAAATTTCCCTGTTATTAGCCCTGCGATAAAAAATTCTTAAATAGTATAAATACGACTTAATTACTTTTAGCACAACTTTTAAACCTAGTTAAAACCGGGCATACTACTTTCAAAAAAAACATTTTGATTTTGCTCATAGGTAATCACTTTGGGTACCTCAGTATTGTTTACTTCCAAAATTCCTTCTTCAACAAAGGTTGAAAATATATCGGGATCTGTTATTAAATCAAACATATTTTGTCCATTTTCAAGACATACAGAAGTATCTGCACCTTCACTAATCAAAAATTGAATGGCTTCAAGATTGTTATTTTCTGCAGCAATAAGTAGAGCTGTGTATCCATCACCGCCAGAAAAATCTATAGAAGCACCCCTTGCCAAAGAATTTCGCATAGCCTTAATATTGCCTTGGGAAGCTGCAATTAAAAATTCATAACTTTTTAATAATACATATCCATGGGACTGGCTTAATGCAAGATCACTTGCTTTTTCACCATGCTTATTAGTTATAAGAGGATTTGCGCCTTGCTTTAGCAGATATTCAACTAATCGCTCATTTTCAGCATCAACTGCAATCATTAATGCAGTATATCCATCTTTATTTTGAAAATTTATATCAGCACCCTCCATCAAAAACTCTTTCACCTTTTGCATTCGAACGTCATACCCACTTACATATTCTAAAAACAGGGTATTTGTTCGTTCTTGTACTGGTAACTTATTTAATAACGCTTTTTTCTCTAGCTTTAACAATAAATCATGGATTGATGAGCCAACGGGTGCCAGATCACTTGCTTTTTGCCCAAAAGAGTTTGTTACAAATGGATCAAATTTCGGCATCTTTGCAAGATATTCAGCTACTTCATAATTTCTATAAGCTATAGCTAACATAACCAGGGTATACTCATTGTATGGTGATAAAAGTACGTTAATATCATAGTCTTCCCGTTCACAACCGATAAACTCACAGATACTTTCCGTACATTCTTTATTCATAAGTTGTTTAGCAAGAGAATCAATGTGAGAAAGTTTCGATTTATAATAAGCTAATTTTTCCTCCTTTTTTTGGGATAAGACCGATTGAATGCGCTTAGCTTCCTCTATTTTTATGCGCTTTTTATTCTCTTTTTCGTTTAATATTTCTTTCTCAACTATAATCCTTAATAGCTCATTTGTATTCAATGGGCGCTGCAGTTCTTTTTCTGCTTTTTCTATTAAAGGCTTTGCCCGATACATTGCATCCCTTCTTTGAACTATAGCTGCATCCAGCCTCCAATTTTCTTCCCGTGTACGCACTTCGCTTTCTGTTTTTCTCTTAGTTTCTTCACTTAACTTAATCTTTTCTAGTTTTTCTAATTCTTTTAGCTCTTCAAGTTTTCTTGTCTCTTCTCGTTTTTTGGCTTTTATTTCTTTTTTAATCTCTTCTCTAAAATCAGCTTCTTCTTGTAATCTGGCTTTTACTTTTAATCTGACGGCTTCAAATTTTTCAACACTGTCATGACTGCCCCAGATTTGCGAGCGAGCCTCCTCTAACAATCTGGATTCTTCCAGCCAGTTAGCTTCCCCCTGCTTTCTAGCTTCTAACGACTTTCTGGCTTCTTCCAGCTTTCTGGCTTCTTCCAGCTTTCTGGCTTCTTCCAGCTTTCTGGCTTCTTCCAGCTTTCTGGCTTCTTCCAACTTTCTGGCTTCTTCCAACTTTCTGGCCTCTTCCAACTTTCTGGCTTCCTCCCTTTTTCTGGCTTCTACCAGCATTCTGGCTTCTTCTGGTAATTTGTCTTCCTCCAGCTTTCTTGCCTCCTCCAACTTTCTTGACTCCTCTAGCTTTCTTGCCTCCTCCAGCTTTCTTGCCTCCTTCAGCTTTCTTAACTCCTCCAGCTTTATTGCCTCTTCCAGCTTTCTTGCCTCTTCCAACTTTCTTGCCTCTTCCAACTTTCTGGCCTCTTCCAATTTTCTGACCTCTTCCAACTTTCTGGCCTCTTCCTGCTTTCTAGCCTCTTCTTGCTTTCTAGCCTCTTCCAGCTTTCTAGCTTCTTCCTCCGCTCTAAGCTTCTCTTGCCTTTCAGCTTCTCGTTCTTTAATCAGTTTCTTCCTTTTAACCTCTTCTTCTCTGAGCTTCACTTGTTCCGGAAATGTAAGTTTTTCAACATTAGGCATATCCGTAAAAGCTTGAGGGCAAGGAGAAATTACCAGCATATCTGGTCTTAAGTGCAATTTAAAAACTGTTTCATAGAGTGAATCTTTTGAAAATGTTGACCAAAAACCGCCCAATTCTTTCGACGCATAAAAACCGCTAGTTCTACAAAATATGGCATCTGATGAAAACTTCATTTGATTACTATATTTTCCAAAGACCATACTTGCTGTCCATAAATACCTGCAGTTATCAACCGGTCCAGATATAAAAATACCACCATTTTTTGGTGTGGGACACTCATCTGCCCTAGACAGCAAATAGCTAATCATAGCCATAGCAAATCGGACTCTATCTGCTTCATTTATTGGAAATACCTCCTTTGGTATATCTCCGACGGATTTTTCATTCTGGTTACTATTACCATACATTTCTGATATTCCTTTTATTATCCAAATTAATTGCGAGGATTAATCAATCTTATTGATTTTATTAACTAAATTTCCATTCAAGTTATTGAATTTTTTTGAATTATATTAACGCATTTTTTTCAAGTCAATTGAAATGTCAGCCATTATAAATTTCTATCTAACAATACATATAACAACTGCTATGAAAAATAATATTTTTTTCGTGCAGAACAATATTTGTAGGCTGGGTCGAAACCACCACATATTGCCTTGTACAAAGTATTTTTTTATAGAGTAATTATAAATTTTTCTCTCCTTTGTTATAATATTCCCTAAAATTTCTTATTAGCGTTTTAAAATGTCTGAAAAAAATAGTATGGATTTACAAAAGGTTAAAGCCAACTCCGAAGCTTTTGTCATTAATGCTGGCGGTAAAGTATTAGACTGGCTACCAATTATTGAATGGAGTGAGCCGCGACCATTACAAGATATAATAGAACGAGCATTAATTATAAACGCCATGTATCAGCTACACATTGGAGCGCCGAAACAGTATATTGCTGAATGGTTAAGCAGAAACAATCTTTCACATGCGTTAAGTTCCCAAGAAGCGTCAATTTTTGACAATCCTTCCTTCAACTTAACCGATGATGAAAATTTTTATCTATATTTTTCATTAGATGCATTATGGGCAATTGCCTGGGCAACCAATTTGACTAATGATTTATCGTTCAATGAGCCTATAGGAAGCGAGTTAGCTCAATTAAGTCCTAACTTGCAACTTAATGAGAATGGCGATAAATACATTAAAATGATGCGATTAAGGTCTACTATTGAATTATATTCAATGCGTGATTTGTATTACAGGCTGCATTGGTGGTTACAAAATGAGTTTGATAATACTGCGCTGGTAGATGAGCAGCTTTATTTTTCTGTGTTAGAAAGGCGGAAAGCTCTTGAATGGATTATGGATGTGAATAGTACATGGGATAGTGTTGATATGAGTCTGTAGGAATTGAGTGTTGAGCTTTACAGTCCAACATTCCTTAATTACGCTGCGCTGCATCAAGGCTAAGTCCAGTTTGAGTTAAAGTTCTCTTATGTACAATTGTTGTTCATTTTAATTAGACCCTGGGCCTGAAAGCCTGGGTTGCTTACTCCGATGCTCTACCTCTTCGCATTCTTTGCCTTTCTCCTTAGCGCCTTCCTGTTCAATCGCTCTTTTTAGCCCTTTGGGTGCACCAAGCAAGGTTATCGACAAGTAACTGCTTAACTTATAGTCAAAATCATTTTTACCTGCTATTGCCAGATTCATTTGTTCTGTATCTTTTGCTTCTCGAATTTTACTGAAAAAATAAGCATCAGATTCATAAATATTGCGAAGCACAAATTGAGCGCTTAAAAATTGTAGAGAAGGTACTTCCTGGTACAGGCGGAAATGCATTGAATTGAACAGGCATTGACATTTCCTAATATAATCGCCCGAAACATCCCCGGTTTTTAAGCTTAATAAATGCATGCGCATGGCTTTGTATATGGGAATTGCCTGATAGTGCTTAATGAAGGACAATGCCTCTTGTTTGGCTTGCAAATCAGCAGTTTCATCCGAACTAAAAATTGTGATGACGGCTAAAATGTAATTCGCTTCAAATTCCAGTTTATTTATTAAATCTTTAACCGACTTGAGATACTGTATTTCCTGAGCAAGCGTATGAGCAGTTTTGGTCGGATTGTTAAGCTTATCACCAGCTTCTAAACATTTTTTCCGCTGCTCTTTTAAATTATGAGCGATTTGATTAACCTCATTAAACAAAGTGGTAAATACTTGATCGTGATCAGTATAATTAGCCGCTTTTAACCGCTCGGACAGTTGCACTTCAAAGCCATCAAATTTATCCAATAAGCTCTCTATTTGGTGAAAAATTGCTGATAACCCTCCATTCCATGTCAAAGGAGGAAAAGGAATTTTAATAAATTTAAAATTATTGAGTACAAATTGTTCGTTGATATTAAGTAAATGCCTAAGTTCCTCCTGTAAATTACTATTCTTATCAAGTGTGGAAAGCCTGGCAAAATCATGTTCATCTAAAATTAGTTTTTTACGGAGGATGGACGGTATATTATCTGGAAATTTGCTATTAAATGCTAAAATCGGTTTCATTGCTTCGGCAAATGTCTCCATTATTTTAGCTTGCTCTTCAGTCAGATTAAAGCCAATGGCACCTCCAAACATTGCCAATAATTCCAGAAGTTTAAACACCGCTGAATTGAGTTTACTATAATCCTCATAGGTTTTTTTATAAGTTGCCAAAACAATTCGAAAATGCCTGTTTAACATGGACTCATGCCGCTTAAATCCCAAATTACTATTAAATCCCAAACTGACTAATTTCCAGCACAACTCTTCAATTTCAGCAACAGACTCTGGTTCAAGCGCCAGTGTTGGATTTTGACTCAAAGCAGAAAAAACAAGATCTAAAAGAGAATCATAATCGCATAGAATTGAACGCCTGGTATAGGTTGTGTAGTTATCTACGAGGTAACTGGCAACAGAACATCTTAGGCGCTTGACAGCAAAAGCCAATGCACTGTGTTCTCCGGGTAATAGCTGCAACGGTTCAAGACTTAGTAAATATTCCACCATGGGAATATTCCCTCTATCTATAGCGATTTCGACTGGAGTCCATCCGTGTCTACCTTTCTCAACAATCGAAATCATTCCTGAATAAGTCTCTAGCAAAGACTTTAACAAATCAAGCTTATCATCTGCAACCAATTCATGTACTAACATGTGCCGAACCTGGTCCCAAACTATATGAAATGTTTTTTTACTAATAATGCGCTTTATTAATTCGGTTAAAGATTTATATAGGGCACGCCCTATTACTGATGCGATATAATTATTTTGTAAAAAGTTATCAATTAAATAATCAACCGCCTGTTGCTTTCTTTGAATTTCAGCCAGGGATATTGCCTCAGTTAGCGAAAATTTGTTATCGTACTGTAGATAAAACTTGATAAGCCCCTCATTTTGCCGTTCAGCTGCTTGAACAAACATATGGTTGCGTGTCTCATACGGTATGGTAGTTGCTTTATGCCTGACGGCCAGCCTTATCATTAATTCCGTGTGTGCCGGGTTGAAATTTGCATTAAAAAACAAGGGATTATGCTCGTCAAGTTTTTCTAGCGGCTGTTGTCCATACATTGAAGGCCTATAACGGGATGAGAAAATCCCACAAAATATCTCGATATATTCTCTAACTTTTGGATATTCAATAATTTTGTCCAGTACAAACAACAAAGGATCGACATTTTGCAAACGACCAGTTGCCAGCTTTCTCGGTATACAGTGTTGCCGCAATAAACTCTTCATGACATCGAAACGGGCTTTTTCAAGCGCAATCACAAACGGCGTTATACCTTCATCAATACCAGAAGTTAACGGGTTTCACTGTTACAATCTACACCGATTCAGTATTAAAATGTTAGTTACGCTTTTAATTTTTTGATTTCCTGCTGATCAGAAAAATCAAAGCGGGTCTGGCCTATTTGCTGGTAGGATTCATGGCCTTTTCCGGCGACTAAAATAATATCATCGGCTGTTGCCAGGTTGATTGCTTTTTCTATTGCCTGACGGCGGTCGATGATTTTGTAGATACCGGTTTTTTTAGCCTGAATACCCTGTTCGATATCGTGCAAAATCTGCTCGGGATCCTCTGTTCTGGGGTTGTCGCTGGTAATAATAGCGATATCGGCGTAATCGCAGGCAATTTTGCCCATGAGCGGCCGTTTGGTTTTATCTCTGTCGCCGCCGCAGCCGAAGACAACGATGATTTTATCTTTCTTTACTTTGGCAAGCGTTGCCAGAACATTCTCCAGCGCATCAGGCGTATGGGCATAATCAACGATTGCATACGGTTTCTGGCTGACTACTTCCATTCGGCCAGGCGCAGGTTTCAGTTTTTGCATTACCGCCAGAACATGTTCTGCGGAATAACCGTTGAGCATCAGACTGGTAAAAATGGCCAAGGCGTTATAGATATTAAAAAATCCGAGCGCCTGAATAACCATTTCATGTCTGCCCCAGGGCGATTCGACTTCAATGCGTGTTCCGGCTAAATTAATATCCCAGCTAACCGCTCTGACATCCGCAGGATTTTTAATACCGTAAGTCACTACTTCACAATTTTTATGTGCAGCAGCCTTCATTAAACCGGCATAAGCGTCATCATTATTAATAATGGCTTGTTGCAGTGAGCCGACTGCGAACAGTTTTGCCTTGGCCGCCGCATAAGCTTCCATAGTCTGATGAAAATCGAGGTGATCATGGGTCAGGTTAGTAAAAATCGCCTGTCTGAAAGCAATTTCATCAACTCGATGCAGCGCCAGCGCATGAGAAGACACTTCCATACATGCCTGTTCAATGCCGCTTTTCAGATAATCGTGGAATAACCCTTGCAAACAAAGCGCATCCGGGGTTGTGTTATTCAGTGGCTGAATAGCGCTGACCTGCCCCTGCCCCAGAGTGCCGATATAAGCGGAATCATGACCCAACAGCTCATGAGCCTGCGCCAGCTGATAGGCAATTGTGGTTTTGCCATTGGTACCGGTAACGCCGGTTACTGTCAGCGCACGTGATGGCTCCTGGTAAAAACGGCTGGCGATCAGCGCCAGTAAGTTAGCCAGATTGGGAACAGGAACCATGGTCACAGTAGTGGGTAACAGTACCCCGACAGGCCAGTTTTCCGGCTCATAAACTATCGCTGCAGCTCCAGCTGAAATTGCCTGATTAACAAAAAGCCGGCCATCGGTTGCAGCGCCAGGATAGGCGATAAATAAATAACCCGGCTTTACCTTACGGCTATCATTATGCAATCCAACAATGTCGCAATCAGTGATTGCATGCTTGAGCCAAGGGTGCAGCAGTTCTGTCAGTTTCATAATTATTTACCTGTTGTGTTATCGGGGGGAACATCCAGGGTTCGTAACGCGCCCGCCATGACTTTAGCAAAGAGCGGGCCGGCAACTGCGCCGCCATAGTAACCGCTTCGTGTCGGTTCATGGATAACTACTACAACCGCAAGCCTTGGATTTGATACCGGAGCAATACCGGCAAAGCTTGAAATATGTCGATTGGCCTCATAGCCTTTTTTGCCAGCAATACGGGCTGTACCGGTTTTACCCGCTACCCGATAGCCCGGAACACGCGCTTGCTTTCCAGTACCTTCGTTACCCAGCACAGCTTCCATCATCGCTAAAACCTGAGCAGCAGTTTTTTCATCCATAACCTGCTCTCTAACCACATTTGTTTCACCATGTAACAGAGTCACCGGAGTAACCTTGCCATGATTGGCAAAAATCATATAGGCTTTCGCCAGTTGCAATACAGTCACAGACATACCATAGCCAAAGCTGACCGTAGCCAATACGAATGGATTGGCATCTTTTGCTTTTACTATGCCGCCATCGCTTTCACCAGGATAACCGCTTTCAGTACGCTGGCCAAACCCGCTGCGTTGCAACAGTCCAAGCAATTGCTCCGGCGGACTTAACAAAATCATTTTGGTCACGCCAACGTTCGAAGAATGCTGCAATACGCCGGTTACGTCGAGTACGCCATAGTTATGAACATCGCGGATCGTGTGGCCATGAACAGTCATCCAGCTGGGCCTGGTATCAATAATGGTTTGCGGCGTGATCAAGCCGCTGCCCAGCGCACTGGCAATACTAAATGGCTTAATAACCGAACCCGGCTCAAAAGTATCGGTAATCGCCTTATTGCGGTAACTGTCGCGCGTATAGCGTTCACGGGCATTGGGATTAAAGGATGGCGCGTTTGCTGCAGCCAGAATCTCGCCGGTTTGAGTATCAACAACAACAACCGAGCCGGATTTGGCCGAGAATTTCTCCAGAGTATTGGTAAGTTCATTATAGGCCAGATACTGAATACGTCTATCGATGCTCAAAACCAGATCGTGGCCCGGTCGGGGCTCTTTTAATACGCCAAGTTCTTCAATAACCCGGCCAGTCCGATCTTTTAAAACCCGTTTCTTGCCTGGCACTCCCATTAACCAATCCTGATAGGCAAGCTCCAGCCCTTCGATACCGGTATCATCAATATTGGTAAACCCGATTAATTGCGCTGTGCTGTCAGCCTCCGGATAATAGCGTTTGAACTCTTGTTGAAAATTGACGCCCGGGATCTTTAACTGCTCAATTTTTCTGGCAATAGCAGGCGGTAACTGTCTTTTCAGATATAAAAATTCGCGTTTGCTGGCATGTGTCACTTGGGCTTTTAATTTTGCCTGCTGAATATTAAGCAAGCGGGCTAATTGACCAAGTTGTTCTTTTGTTGGAGAAAACTCATGAGGATTAACCCATACTGATTTCACTGGCGTACTGACTGCCAGAGGGGTACCGTTGCGGTCAGTAATCATGCCGCGGTAAGCAGGGATATCGATCACCCGCAGGCTGCGGGCATCCCCCTGCCCTTTTAAAAATTGCCGATGCAAGACGGTCAGATCGAGCATGCGCCAACACAAAATACTTAACAACACAACAAAAAAGGTCGCGATAGTAATTAATCGCGCTTTATGCCCCTTTTTATTCATTTCGATTGCAATACAAACGTTTCTTTATCAGCAGGCAAGTGCATTCGCAATTCTTTGACTGCCATTGCTTCAACACGTGCCGGAGTAGCAAGGCTTGCCTGCTCAAGTAACAATTGTCCCCATTGTAATTGCAATTGATTCATTTGTTGTTCCAATTGCTGCAATTGACTAAAGCTCGAACGTTGCTCATTGGTCGTATACACAACCACTATTGCACTGACCAAGACTGCAAGCAACAGAGTTAATAACAGGCACACTTGTCCAGATAGTCTCATAGCACTTAATTGTCCATTAAATAAATTGCTTTGATTAATCGCCCTGGCTGCGGCATTCATGCTGTCTTCTCCCCTATTCTCAGTACTGCGCTACGTGCTCTCACGTTGGTATCTATTTCTTCTTGTTCCGGTTTAATCGCTTTGCCAATCCGCCTGAAATTGACTTTTATCTCCGAAGCCCTTATCGGTACACCTGGCGGTGGCCGGTCGCCCTCCTCCTGACGTTTCATAAACTGTTTTACAATTCGGTCTTCAAGGGAATGGAAACTGATAACCGCCACTCGCCCGCCTACTGCCAGAACTGCAAAAACCTGATTTAAAAAAGACTCCAGGTCGGCCAATTCCTGATTAATAAATATCCGAATCGCCTGAAAAACACGAGTTGCCGGATGCTTGTGTTTTTCCCATTTGGGATTTGCCTGTTTCACAATTTCAGCCAGGACGTCTGTAGTTGTGACAGGCGATTTTTGCCTGGCCTCCACAATCGCCCGCGCAATTCGGCCAGCAAACCGTTCTTCACCGTATTCGCGAAAAATTTTTGCCATATCTTCCGCTTTTGCGCTGTTAATATAACCAGCGGCGTCCAGCTCCTGTTCAAGGTTCATCCGCATATCAAGCGGCCCGGACTGCATAAAGCTGAACCCTCTCGCCGGATCATCCAACTGGGGAGATGAAACGCCCAGATCCAGCAAAATTCCATCTACTTTTCCCAATACCCCAGCTTCTCTGGCAAATTCACCAATCTGGGCAAACGATCCATGAAAAATCTGAAAGCGCGGATCATCGCCAAAGCATTTTTCAGCATGCGCAATCGCCTCGGGATCTTTATCGATTGCCAATAACCTGCCATTGGGCGCCAGGCCTTCCAAAATGGCTCGGCTATGTCCGCCACGGCCAAAAGTGCCGTCTATATATATACCGTCTGGTTTAATCGCCAGACCCTCGATTGCCTGTCTGAGCAATACCGGCTGATGCGCCATTACTTTTTCCACTATCTACAAATAATTACAAAGAAAACGTCTTCATTTCATCAGGAAGAGTATCTTGTTGCGCCGCTTCTTCAGCCAGCCAGCAATCACGTCTTTCCTGCCAAATTTTTTCATCCCAGATTTCAAATTTATTTCCTTGGCCGATTAACACCGCTTCTTTTTCAAGTTTTGCGTATTCACGCAGAAGCGGCGGCAATAACAGCCGAAAATTACTATCCAGCTCTACATCAGTGGCATGTCCCATCAATAAACGTTGGATCCGCCTGGCTGCTGCATTAAAGCTTGGTAAGCGCTGTAACTTTTCCTCAATTAGCAGCCATTCAGATGCCGTATAAAGCAACAAACATGTTTCTTCAGTATCAATAGTCACCACCAGGGAGGACTTTTGATCTTCCCCTAACGCATTACGGTAGCGCGTCGGCACAGCAAACCGACCTTTCCCGTCAATTGTGATCGCATTGATTCCTCGAAACATTTTTTTACTTGTGGGTCAAGTTAAAAAACCTTTCTCCACAATTCTCCACTTTTTTTATATTTTATTCCACTTTTATACACTATAGGTACACAAATTTCCAATCGTCAACACTTTTTCAGGATTTTTTATTGGAAAAATGTTGCGATTGTTTATATTGTGGATTTAATGCTGTTAATTTGGCTTTGTAGTATTAAGTAATTGCAATTGAATTGTTGGGCTTAACAGCCCAACCTACGCTGATTTGATCTTAATTTTTCGAAGACAACCACGTGATAACGGAGTTACAACTGAAAAAAACCATCGTTACAACAAAAAACCAACTATCTGTTCATTATCGCAGCTTGCCGCACACCCTGCAAGACCAGATCCGGCATTAATATATGGTAGATATCGCTCTTTTCAAACAAAGACGCGAAACCACCGGTTGCCAGAACCAGACAGTCCTGTTCAGGAAAAGCTTCCGCTTTGATATTCGCAATTAACTCCTTGCAAGCGCCGACTGCACCAAAGAAGACGCCTGACTGGATACTTTCTGAGGTTGAACGGCCAATTGCCTGTTCTGAGCGAATGATCTCTACCGCTGACAGTTTAGCGGTATTATTCGACAACGCATCGACCGACAGGCGCACTCCCGGCAGAATGGCACCGCCAAGATAGGCTTTGCGGGCGTCAATGACACAAAAAGTTGTTGCGGTCCCATAGTCAATAACAATAATGTTTTGGGCGGGAAACGCCTGTGTCGCGGCAATTGCATTGGCGATCCGATCAGCTCCGACTTCAATAGGATTGCGGTATTTGATATTAAGCCCTGTTTTTACTCCGGCCTGGAGAAAAAAAGGTTCAACATTGAAGTATTTAACGCAAGCTGACCGTAATGAGTAATCCATTTGCGGAACAACCGAGCATATGGCGATTTCATTAATCAATTCAGGGTCGCAATTATTTTCCCGTAGTACTGTTTTTAAGAAAATACCCAATTCATCCGATGTACTGGCTTTTGAAGTATGGCGAAAACGCAGACGAATTTCATCATCAGTAAAAACACCGCCATAGATATGGGAATTACCGACGTCAATACAGAGCATCATAGATAACAAGATTATGAAATTAAGAATGGATGATAGTAATAGCTGGATTCAGGATTGGCAAGAGAAATATCGGTGAGGAGTAAGGAAAAGTCGGTCGATAAGCCGGGTTCTGTCGCGGACAATCATTCATCTGGGATATGTGTCGCCACATACCTCAAGCAACCTACCCGAATCTCGTATGGGTCATACGTTCCTGCATAAGCAGGGCAGATTCCTATTTGGTCTTGCTCCGAGTGGGGTTTTCCCTGCCACGCCTGTTGCCAGTCGCGCGGTGCGCTCTTACCGCACCATTTCACCCTTACCTGCCGCATAATACGGAAGGCGGTATATTTTCTGTGGCACTTTCCGTAGGCTCGCGCCTCCCAGGAGTTACCTGGCACTTTACCCTATGGAGCCCGGACTTTCCTCCCTTTGACTAGCAAAGAGCGATTGCCTGACCGACTTTGTTACTAATAATAGCAAACTGCCCGCGTTAATACCAGATCTATTATCCGCGAGTTCCGATAAACTCATCATCAAAATAGCGTTTCAGTTTAGTACGCAATGTTCCACGGCTTACACCCAGGACACGCGCTGCTTTTGATTGGTTATAGCGGGTCATTTCCATAACAGTACGGAATAAAGGCGCTTCTACTTCTTCAACGATAAGTTGATATAGGTTAAGGTTCGCTTCTTTACTGCCAACTGTATTCAAATAGTTTTTAACTGCACTGACCACTTGTTGTGTCAACGCCTCATTTACCTGTTCGATACCTTGCATAACTGCGCTCATGATTCTCTCCATAAGGTTCAAATAGTTTATTTTTAAAACACCATTTTTTTGAAATAGTGCACCGTGCTTCATATACTAACAAACATGACAAAGAATGTAAACATTGTTTGTTTGATATTCATTTCTTAACGGAAGCTTAAGGAAAAAATGCGCATTTATCAAGCTTTTTTTATCAAAGTATGTCTTTTGAGAAAGAAATAATATCTTTTTGTACAATATATAGTCTATTTTGGCTTTTTAACTTATGTTGTATTGCTGGAGTAAGGCAGAACCAGTATTTCAAGACTTTGTGCTGGACAATTTTTTTGTATTACATGTAGGTTGGGTCGTTTTGAGTCATTAAAGATATTTATCAGGTAAGCTAGGTAACGCCGCTAAAGTTATTTTTTGTTTATTTAAAGCACAGATTTTTAAATTTACCCCGATCTGCCCCCTCTCCCGCGACAGGAATTTGAATAGTATACTGATGGTTCTTCGCGGGAGAGGGTTGGGGAGAGGGAAGTGGGCAAATCGATACTGTGCCATAGTCTAATAATAAGTCACGCCAGGCAGCCCCTGTTCGAAGGATTCAGCAAACAGCTTCCAAAAATTAGCGATCATTTTTCCCATGCCTCCCTTTAGGCTTTGGTAATAATTTTTTTCGTGACATTCCCTCTCCCCAACCCTCTCCCGCGAAGGACCACATCATACTATTCAAATTCCTTTCGCGGGAGAGGGGGCAGATCGAGGTAAATTTAAAAATCTGTGCTTTAAATAAACAAAAAATAACTTAATGGGCGTTACTTATTTCAATCATAATTGAAAATCCGAATGTTGGGTCAAAACGGCTCAACCTGCAATGTTGTTCTTCTGCAACCGCAATTACCAATTCTCATTAAGGGTAATTTTCAAGCTTAATAAATTTTTTTCCAGGAATTCTCACTATAATAAGAATTAAATAAAAATGAAATGGCGCCATTTTATGATCTTCTATGCACATACATTCTTCTCTTTCAGAATTGGAGATCGCTATACTTTTGCAAAAATTGGTTTAAATCAGTTTACTCTTCTTGAGAATGAGCTCGGAATAAAAAAAGGAGCATTTACCCAACGAATGAAAGATATCCGGGAGCTTGTTTTAACACATAAAGATCCTGCACTGAACTTGCAAGGTGGGGGCTCCAGCCAGCGGGAGATAAACCTTAATTGCGCTGCGTTGCATCAATGCGATTGATGCATTAATAAGATTTAATATCTGCAATACCATGAATTTCTACCGGGGCTCTATCAGGAAACTCAGCCATTAATTTTAAGGAACCTCCCATAGCTGAAATATATTTATTCAATGTTGAAATTAACATATCAGAGCGTTTTTCTAACCTGGATATCCCTTCTTGTTTCATATGTAAAACTTGACCAAGATCTTGCTGGGTCTTCTCAAGAGCCAAGCGTAAATCGCGTAGAGTCATTTCTTCTGCGATTAATTGATTAGCTCGTTTCTGGATCATACTTTTTCTCTCGGTTGAGAGAGAATTCATTTTATCCTTAAGTGATCTAGCCATATTCACCTCACTTTTTTAAGTTTGATAAATGCATATCAAACCGCTGATCAGCTTTTTTAATTAAATCTTTATAAAATCTCTTTTCACTTCCCCCTGATTTATCGCCGCAAATAAGCAAAATCCCTTGACGGGAGGATCAAAGGCAAACGCGAGTCGCCATACTCCATTATCGGCATTAAATCGAAGTTCTTTCATATTAGAATGTTTAGAACCCTTTAGAGTATCTACATGAGGCCGACCTAATTCTGGCCCAAACCTTTCTAAAACTTTTAAATGAGCCAAACATTCATTTTGAACTAAATCACTTAGTTCATCGAATTCCAAATCAAAATCTTCTTGAAATATAATTTTCCAGTTCATATTATTTATTATGTCTTTAAAAACATATGATGTCAAGTGCATATTTCTCGATGCACGCCGTGTAATTGTAAGCTTCCAATCTCTGCCAGTAAGTCCTTTCCTTTAAACGCTTTTTCCAAACCCTCAGATGCCAGAGTGGCATCTGGGAGCGTCAGGAGGGCTTCATACGTGTTTGGAAAAAGCGTTAAAGGAAAGGGCTTACCCGCTCTGAACTTGCAAGGCATAGATGCCTAAAAACGGGATAGAAACCTTGATTACGCTTCGCTGCATCAAGGCTACTCTCTATTTATTCAACAAAGCCCTCCCGGTACGGGAGAGGGGGAAATTTGAATCTCTGCGGTAAGTCCTTTTATGGGGGCAATTCCTACCTAAACTGTGAAGCTTTCGCCGCAGCCGCACTGTCCTTTTTCATTCGGGTTGGTGTAGACGAATTTCTGGTTTAAGCCTTGTCTGATATAATCAACAGTCATGCCCTTGATGAAAGGATAGCTTTTTTTATCAATATAAATTTTATATTCCTGAGATAAGGGCAGGACGATATCTGTTTCTTCCGCAGCATGAACATAGTCAATAACATAGGACAGTCCTGAGCAGCCGGTTTTTTTGACTGAGAAACGTACGCCGCTGCACTGCTGTTGCTGGTTGAGGTAATTTAAAATGTGTGCTTTGGCAGACTCGCTTAAGGTTAAACCAGTCAATTTGCTTGCTTCGTGTTGCACTACCTCAGTCATTACTCTTCTCCAATCTGCTATTCATTAAATTGACAATATCTTTATAACTTTTCTCAACCTTCAGGGCGATTGCATATAACTGGGCTGGTATTTCCAGTTTTTCCACCAAAAGCCTGTAATCCAGGCTCGGATGCCCGGTCAGGCTGGTCTGCTCGCAATGTCTGCAGACCCATTCCAGAGCGGCAATCAGATAAGGGTTGCCATAGGCTTTAAAACAGGTTCGGACAATCTGGCCAGCCTCGTTACTTTGCCAATAAAGATCAAAAAATTCGCCATGCTCGGGGTCGCCGGCTCTTACAGTAACCGTAAACGGCAGAGAAAGATCCAGCACACCTATGTGCTTTGGCTGAAAAAAACAGCTTTCGACTATTTTATTATAATTCATAAAGGTGAAATTTCACGCAAACGTGTAACCTGCTCAGTAATAATTTTAATCGCCTGCTCAACCTGCTCACGGGTAGTAAAACGGCCCAGCGATAACCGAATGGAGCTATAAGCCAATTCAGCGCTTAATCCCAGTGATTGTAACACATACGACGGCTGATGGCTTGCTGAAGTACAGGCTGACGCATTTGAAACCGCTAATTCGCGCAAGGCATATAGCAAGGATGTTCCTTCTATACCAGTAAAACTGATATTCAGGTTGCCGGCCACCCGCTGCTCCGGATGGCCATTTAACCGGATACCGGGCAAATGCCGGATGCCCTGCCATAATTGTTGCCTTAACGCCAGAATTCTTGCCTGGTCAGTCTCTCTGCACTGCTCAGCTATAGCAAAAGCTTCGCCCATTCCTGCAATCTGATGAGTGGGCAAAGTGCCTGAGCGCAGACCGTTTTCATGCCCGCCGCCAAAAGATTGCGGCTGTATTCTGACGCGCGGCCGTGAACGGACATACAACGCCCCTATGCCTTTGGGACCATAATTTTTATGGGCGGAAAACGCCATAAGATCCACCGGCAACTCACGCAGGTTTATCGCAATTTTGCCGGCGCTTTGCGCCGCGTCGCAATGAAAGATAATACCCTTGTTCCGCAAAGTGTTGCCAATGTTCACAATATCCTGCACTACGCCAATCTCGTTATTGACGTGCATAATAGAAACCAGAATCGTTTCGCTGGTAATCGCTTCTGCCAGATTATTTAACTCCAGAAGCCCATCTGGTTCAGGCTTAAGGTAAGTCACCTTGAATCCTTCTTTTTCCAACTGATGAAAGGAATCAAGAACAGCCTTATGCTCAGTGGTCATGGTAATGACGTGCCGGCCTTTGCGCTGGTAAAAACGGGCTGCACCAAGAATGGCCAGATTATTAGCTTCAGTAGCGCCGGAAGTAAATACTATTTCGTGCGGTTCGGCATGGACGGCAGAGGCGACTTGCATTCTGGCCTCTTCAACCGCACAGGCAGCTATTTTGCCGTAAATATGAGTCGTTGACGCCGGATTGCCAAAATGGCTGTCGCAATCAAGATAATCGAGCATTTTAGCCCGTACCCGCGGATCTAGCGGGGTAGTTGCCATGTAATCAAAATAAATCGGCAAATCACTCATGATCCTGGCTCCGATTGCTTCGGGCGGCCCATTTCAGGGCATTTTGCATGTGGCTTAAAATGCCTCTCAGAATATTAACTTCCATCTGTTCCAGCCGCGCCCGGTTAAACAGGCGGCGCAAACGCTGTTGCAGCCGTTTGCCATTTTCAGGTTTTAAAAAATTAATTTCTTTTAATACTTCAGCAAGGTGTTGGTAGAAGCGCTCGATTTCCTCAATATCCGCCTGCGGTTCCTGCCGGCAGGCAACCTGCCCGGCAGGAGACAGCAATTTCATACGTAATTCATAAACGATGATCTGTACCGCCTGCGCCAGGTTTAATGAACTGTATTCAGGATTTGAAGGAATATTGACGTGATAATTACAACGCAGGAGCTCTTCATTGGTCAGACCAGCATGTTCCCTGCCAAACACAATTGCAATTTCACTGCTATCGGAATTGCGGGCAACCATGTCTGCCAATTCAGTTGTCGTTAATCCTTCTAACGCCAAATCACGCGGACGGGCGCTGGTTGCAATAGCCAAATGACAACCTTGCAAAGCGTTATCCAAAGAATCGACTACCACACAATTGGCTAAAATATCATCAGCGCCGGCAGCCATTTCATTCGCCCTCAGATCAGGAAATATTTTGGGCGTAACCAGATACAGCCTGGAAAAACCCATAGTTTTCATCGCGCGCGCTGTGGCGCCTATATTTCCAGGATGAGTAGTAGCAACTAAAACAATACGGACAGAATTAAAGTTCATGAGTCAGGTTAATTTAAAATATCTGGATCTAATATACCATCTGTGCAAAAAAAATGTGATAGAATTGCTGCCTTTGTCGATCTAAAGAGCAATTTTTTATGCAACCATTACTAAATATAGCCGTTACTGCTGCCCGGCAGGCAGGCGATATCATTAATCGCCATATCGAAATGCTGGATAGAATCAAAGTCACTGCCAAAAGCAGTGACGAATCATTCAGTGAAGTCGATATCAAGGCTGAACAGGCAATTATCAGCACTATTCTTAAAGCCTACCCTGAGCACGGCATTATTGCAGAGGAAAGCGGTACGCATAACCCGGATGCTGAATCGGTATGGATCATCGATCCTATCGATGGTACAACCAATTTTCTACATGGCTTTCCTTATTATTGCGTCTCGATTGCTCATCGAATAAAAGGCCGTATTGAGCATGCTGTGGTTTATGATCCCATTAGACATGAATGTTTTTCTGCCAGCCGCGGCCGGGGGGCTCAGTTAAATGATCGCCGAATCAGAGTATCAAAGCAGACACAATTGAGCTCATCTTTGCTGGGTTCCGGCCTTCGCCTGCATAATGAAAATCTGGCGCAGCGTTATCTGCCGAGCTTTGAAGCCATGGTCGGCAAATGCGCGGGGCTAAGACGAACAGGCTCTGCAGCGCTTGATTTAGCCTATGTCGCCTGCGGCAGGCTGGATGGTTTCTGGGATTTTGGTTTAAGAGTCTGGGATATAGCGGCAGCGACTTTAATTCTTAAGGAAGCCGGCGGCCTGATTAGCGATATGCAAGGCGGAGAAGATTATCTCAAACAAGGTGATGTCGTTGCCGGTACACCAAAAGTATTTAAAGCGTTGTTACAGACATTGGCGCCGGTTGTCAGGCGGTAATTGTTTTTATTGCGTCAAATATTGAATCAGGATAATGTTGTGTCAGATGACTTATAGTCGTCAAATAAATGGATTTTGAACAAAAGTAACTATATGCTTATTTTCCCTTCTCATCGAGAGGGACTTTGTTAAATAAATAGTACTGTCATTCCCGCGAAGGCGGGAATCCATGTCTCAAGTTAGCGCCTAACTTTGTTTGATGGATGGATCCCCCGCCTTCGCGGGGATGACAAATGGTTGGTTTGATTATTTTACATACAATCAAACTTTCCCAAATGACTTATTCAACAAAGCCATCGAGAGGGGAAAGGGATGTTATTTTTATAAGGAGTGAGAATGACCAGGATTCATATGAACAATCTTGGCGAGCTTGTGGGGCAACAGCTGGATGAGCGGGATTTTGCTCAGCTGTCACCCGATGATATGTCTTTGCAGGCAGATGACATCATTTCAGTGTTAAGCACTCATATGAATGAATTGTTTGAACAGCAGGCAAACACTACAGAGAACGCCGTATACTGGGAAAATCTTAAGCCCGGACTGAAACAATCACTGATAAACACTCTTAAAGCTTTACAACGTAAAGCTCAAACCGAGCTAATTCGCCCTGACAGCAATGACATTAAAACCATTTTTTTTCAGCACGCTCAAACCACGCCCGCTCAAACGCCGCGCCATCATGCCCGGATACAAAACCAGGCGAGCAATCGGGCAGCCGCACTTTATGGCATGGCCATGCTGGCTGGGTGTTTTGTAGTATTGAGCGGAGCCGTGGTTGGTTCATTTCTTGTCTGTATGATTGGATTTACAGTGGTGATGGCAGCGCTTGTGGCTTGCCTGATTCATTATAAGGGTTGGCAGAATGTTCCTCAAGCGGAACCAGCTTTGCAGTCTTTGTGATGTTGGAGAGGAGTGTTGGGCTTTACAGCCCATAGCCGTCAAGCTAAGCCAGGTACATAGGAAATTAGAATAGTAAATGTACAAAATTCCTTAACTGCCTGCTATGGGTTTTACAGCACATATTCGTTCGGCCTGAGGAAAATGCGGAGCATTTGTCTCGAAGGCGTGGCACTGTACCACAGGCTTCGAGACAGCGCTAAAGCGCTTCCTCAGCCCGAACGATATTGTGAAATGTATAAATTTAATTCCTTAGCTTGACGGCTATGGGCTGTAAAGCCCAACACTCTTTTTTGGCCCTTGGATTTACTGATATTGCCGCCATGACTGTCTGCCGAATATTTGTTGTCCCGGGTTTTCACCAACTTTCTGGATGCCGCCGCTGGTTCCTGGTAAATACTTATACTCTTTAGTGCCGGCATTTAATACCGACGGAGTAGTGATAAGCCCTACTTCCGATTTAAGACCGCTTGCAGGCACAAGGTTACTGGTACCGCCAGAACTGTATGTTACTGAATCCGATTCATTAAACGCGCCATCCCGATTCATATCAAAAACATTATAATTCAAACGGCTGCCATTAAGTGCATTAAGTTCCATCAACCAACTCTCACCGCCATAGTCACAGGGATCGCTGGTTGGAATAATCGTTGAGAAAATCAGTTTGCCGCTGATATACAGCAAGCTGGAAACCACGCGCTCCCCTCTTGCCTGACCATTAACGATAAGGTCAAGATACCAGCCGCGATCATTATTGGCCAGCAAATTATCACTGACCACTCTGGCATTATTATCTTCTGACAGAATAAACTGCTGACGTAATTGCGCCCTGCCAGAGATTGCCGTGGTATTGTCATCCCGCAAAGCATAAACGCTCTGGACGCTTACATCGGTTTTATCGCTGGTTTCGATGTATTTACCCGTCGCAATATAAATCTGCAAACCAAAACTGCTATAATTCAGGCGGGAAACCGTTGGTCTGGCGGTAATAGGTTGCCGCTTGCCATTGCTGTCCACAGCCACAAAAAACGGACTCGGTTTGCCTGATTTTTTATAACTGAAATCCCAGCTGTTCGGGTTTTCCGACGTTATATCAATTTTCCACAAATTACCAAACAAATCACCGACATAAATATAATCAGCGATAAAATTACCATCCAGATCCACTACAATAGGGCTACTCATGCCATTGGGCCGGCCCTGGTTCAGAGGATCCTGGCTCATGCCAACGCCAGTGTCGAGTTTTTTAATCAGAGCGCCGGTTGTGATGTTGACGATATAAAGTACCGCGTTACCGGTTGTACTTACTCTGCCATCAGACACAGTATTATTATAACCATTACCGAAAATAGCGGCCCATTCGCCATTCGCTAACCGGACAATAGCAGCCTGGCTGTAACTATAACCCATATCAATATCGTCATTGTCATTGAATTCCCATTTAACGATATTACCAGCGTTTGCCTCGGTAAACTGAGCAGGATCAGTCACATCTAGCGCGTACACGCCCTGCCCGCCGGCATTGAGTGTTCCAACCAGCATTGTGCGCCAATTACCCGACGCAAACACATCAATCACTGTCGGCGAACCATCGGTATAATAACGGTGGGTATAGGCCGCATTAGTTAACTGATTTAAGTTGCTGTACACTTCCGAAGGGACATATGCAAACAGTTCATTTCCTTCCATTGCATCAAATGCATGCAGTAAACCGTCATTACTGCCGACATAAATAACCGGTTTGCGGTTTAGATTATTTTGCCTGAAACTGCTGTATGAAACAGCATTTTCAGCAGCGGAGCCTGACCAGATTGCCGGGTAAAATAATGACGGCGCACCAATTACGATAGGTGTTGAATTAATAATGTCGCCGAGCAACGTGCTTCGATTACGGAAACTGCCGCCATTGCTGCTTTCCTGTGATTTATCGCCCCGTAAATAATTTAACCGTATACCGCCTAATCCATCCGCAACTCCTGTTACCGGATTAAGATTGAGGGCATTTATCTGTACCGTATCCAGATCGCTGGTTCCTGGCATTGCCGCATTAGAGGGCCAGCGGAATTTTATTCCTTTTCTGGTAGAGGGTTTGTAGGTCAATATATTTCGGCCGCTATTATAATTTTGAGCATTTAATTTTACGGCGGCATCCCATAAGGAGCCCATCGGCCCGCCGCCGTTAGTCAAAATATTTCCAGTTGCCGGATCAATCGCATAGGACAAAAGCTGGCCGCTCCAGTCCTTGGTTTTAAATATCGCCTGATAAATACGGGTATTGCTGGTCAGAAAACCGCTACTAAGCGCCGCTGCTGAAAATGAACCGGAACGGTCAAGAATTTGCTCAAATGCTTTGGCCAGGCTAAGTCTAAGGTTATTAGCATTCGTGACCATAAAATAATTATCCGGATCGCCGCTCTCCGAACTGCTATACTCACTGACCACATCAGGAACATTATTGCCGTTGGTATCATTAAAACCACCCCATTTGGCCGCATACCACAATGGGGAATTGAATGTTATGGCTGACGGCGTACCGCTTGGGGTAAATACTCTGGTTGCTATTGTCGGTAAACGGCCTCGCGGCGTATTCAGAAAATAATCAATATCGGAGCTCAAAGGCGTATCCAAATCCCTGACTTCCAGATACACGCCATCAGCAGTGGTTCCTGAAATAATATATCCCATATGCTGAATAATTGAGCCGGCAGCGTAAATGCTCTCGGAGGTAATAGTCAGGGTATTATTAGCATTTACCGTGATCGTATATTTGACAATTGCATCCATATCAAAATCCGCGCCCTGCTGTAAATCGGCAAAATTAACCCGAAACACCCCGCCAGTATCTGTTAATGATTCAATATAAAAATCAACAATTTCATTGGTTGGCTGATATTGCCCCTGCGCACTGTTAATACTCAAGCCGGATACAGACTTTCCAAATGGAATAATAGTGATCGTGTTATTGCCGACCTTGAATTTGATCTGCGGCTTGGGCGAGGATAGCGCAACAAAATAGGATTTTGCATTTTGCTCCCCTTTAGCGCTGTTTAAATCATTGGTATACGCATAATAGGAAACACTGGCCGGATAATAACTGCCCTGTGAATTGGTTTCCTGAGGGGCAAGGCCGCGGATATTGCCAAAACCGGTCACTATTTTTGGCGTTGGCGCGCCATCATTATTACCTTGCGACTGGCCAATAAAAGCAAGTACGCTTGAAAAACCTTCATAATTAAAAATAGTCTGCGCCAACCCATTTGCATCAAGCGGCGGATTTAAATCGCCGGAAAACGAATCAAAATAACTGCCCGGTACCTGATCGCTATCATAGGTAGGCTCGACATCGCTTAACACCAGAATATTGGATTTGGCGCAATAAGGATTGGTCGAATAAGGATTTTGCCAGGCTGGTTTGGGCAAACCAAGCGTCACATCAGGACCAGTCGAATAGTTAAAGGCGGCCGTTGCCGCGCCTTTGCCGGCCAGATAACGCACCGCTTCATACATGATTTCGGCCAGCGGATTGCCCCACATTTCACACTCGCCGTTAACGATATTGCGAGTCGAAATATAACCGCAGGAATAATTATAATCGGTACCAAAACTGGTTACGGTAAGCTTATTAATCGCAGAGATGATGCCATTGACGGTGGTAAATTGTCCGGTATTGAGGTTGATTTCATTAGTGATGCTGCTAATATTTTTACGCAACACGCCGCCGCTTAAGTTATTTTTATAACTGCCGGTCATTAACCCAAACATCATGGAATTATTTTCGCCAAACTCCTGCAGCAGACCAATAGGCTTATATTGACCATTAGGATACAAACGGCAATTGTCCTCAAGGCCAACGGCGGAATCACAGACTTTAACCCGCACAACATAATCGGTAATGCCGGAAATAAGCGGTCCGCTACCGCCATTCAGCGCCCTTGAGCCGGCAACGGGAACCTCGATACTCACCCACTCCCAAATACGGTAGGGTTGATTTAATGCCACTCGAAGCAGGGGATTGGTTGTACCATTGCGCAGAGTGGTATTGGCAAATAAATGATACTTACCCGCTGAGGGCGTAGTAAGCGGTGTATAATCACCAATGTTATAACCATTAACTGCAAGGCTCTGAAATTCCTTACCCCAGCTATGGCCGTCCTGAGGAATATACGCCCGCTCCAATATGGTGGCTGACGTACTGTCAGTCTGGCGATAACCGCCATACAATACTTTGCGGATCGCATCAAGCCGGGACGTGGTCAGATAATTTAAAAAATTTCCGCTCCATGAGCCTGGGCATTTTCCATCTGCCGTTACTGAGGTTGGATAAAAATATTGCCCGGAGCTATTGTAGGCATAACATTTTTTGTTATCAAAATAACCATAATAAAAAATCGACGGTTTAAAATAGATATCAATCTGGCCATCGCCATCAATATCAGAAGTATCATTATAAGCTTCAAAATACAGTTTATGATCCCGGCTCATGACAAGCATATTCAACGGCGGCACGCGATCGGTGATAAACAGCGGCGACTGCGAAATATCCAGCGGCGCTGCCGATACTTGCGGAGCGACAACTAACAATAACAGGAAAATCTGCAACCAGGAGCGATACATCAGAACCTCCTTGCGGTTGTGGTTTGTAAAATTGTTACCGCGTCATCCGTTGCCCCGGTACCGCGTGCAGTGACCTGATAATAATAAACACCAGTACTTTTGGATGAGGAACTTCCCACCACTGGCGAATCAGGAACAAACTGCAAAAACTCGATAATATAGCGAGGCGGTGCGGCAATATTTTTCAATGCACCATTAAAAGCAGCGGAATTAGCCTGCCACCAGGAGGCTGACTGGCCCGCATAATCAAAATTTATAAACAAATTCTGTACACAGGGAAACTCTGGGCACTGTTCATAAAGCGTCGGTTCCTGCTGTAAGGATACGATCCAGTCTTCACCGGCCGATAACGCCGACTCTGCTGCCCTGAAAGACAATTCCTTATCTTGCAGATTGGCAGTCATTTTTTCCTGCATATGAGTCACCTGAATTGCTGTTACCCCAATCAGAGTAATAACAAACAGCAACAATAAGGTTGTCGCCAGCGTTGCTCCCTGCATTGTCTTCATGTTGAAAGCCCTCGATTCCGCAACGTAACAAATACTTCCCATTGCCGCCTTAATTTTCTGTCTGTCGGTGTCACAGTTGACCCGTTATAAACATAAGGCTGAATTTTATTGTTGACATTTTCGACCGTGGCAAGCAATAAATTAATACGGATGCTGATAACGTTGTTCCAATTATTAGCCGCGTTAATCTGGGTAGCAGTCTGGTAGCTGTCTACAACATTGTCGGTATTGGTATCAACGCCATAAGTAATACGCATACGTTCTACGCCTTCGGCCAACTCTATTTCATTACCGTTTATATCCTGCCTCATCAAGGCATAAACGGGTTGTCCCTGTGCATTAACCCGTCCGGTATTTTTAATATAATAGGCATAATAAAGCAGTTGCATAATCTGTGCGGTATGCAAGTAAGGTATGCTTAAGTCATTGGCATTATTATTAGTTACAGTGTGAGTAATCGCGGTTGCATTGGAATTTGCGCCAGCGATAAATATATCACCGATAACACAGTTGGTGATCATAATTGGCATACCGGCCTGAATATCCAGGCGATCGTAGACCAAAATTGGATTATTGGTTCTGTTCATATCCTCACGAAGCTGTACTCCTCTATTGGAAGCCATACGGATTTCAACCACATCATTTCCGGTAACCGCCTTGCCGGTAATATTAGCAGGTAAAGCCGGACTGAAAGTACTGCTTAAGCCATCAAAACCAAGCAATGGCGTGTCATAATTTAACACTATAGAGGGATTTGTGACCAAATTTGTCACTTTTACCTGACGCTGATTTGCACAGCCCTGAAAGCCGGCCATTCGGAGATCTTTGGCGAGAATATAGGCCGCATATCGGCCATTTTCCTGCAAACGGGCCAAGCCATCCTGAATTCGGTAAGTCGTTTTGTTACTTAAATAAACCGCACCGGCTATTGCGATCAGAAGCGCACCCAGACTGGTTGCGATTAAAAACTCTACGATTGAAAAGCCTGCAGCTGATTTAAACCTCATATGACCACCTCCATAGCCAGACAAGTTAAATCAACATCCGCATCCCCGCTACATCCGAGGCCAGCCGCGCCGGTTCGCGCATTATCCCAGCGTATGGTAATCACAAACTGATTGCCATTCCGGGTTATTGTTCCCTGCCCTGAAGGCAATAACAGTCTATTGGCGGTATTCCATTCATTAGTATCACGCAAGGCAATTTCGGAAGCGGAACAGGTAGTGCAGCTGGGCATGGCCGGGATACCAGTCACTGAATTATAAAAGCCGGCCGTGACTCCGGTTGGATTGGCAACCAGGCGATCAATCATGTTACTGATTTGTGCAACGGCAATAGAACGCAGCTGGGCCGATTGGTTGTATCGAATTGCATTTGCCTGTAATGCGGCAATACCAAGCAAGCCGATAGCGAGCACTACGGTGCTTATCAGGACTTCCAGTAGGCTAAATCCATTCTGTCTGCGAAGTTGTCGCTGCATTGCTGTACTCGAAAAAAGGGTAAATTACTTTCAAGCAAGATTTGTTCCTCTTATAATTATAGCATGTAGGTTGGGTCGTTTGACCCAACATTTCCCTTTATTCAACCATCTTTTGTTGGGTCAAACGACCCAACCTGCACAGAGAGTTATTATTGTCAATAAATGATCTTTTATTGTAAAATAAGATCAATTCAATCACAAAAAGAATATTCTATGTTTGATGCCATTTACCAAGCCGCCAAAAATAACAAAACTTCCGAATTGAAAGATCAATTCCTTAACTACATAAATTCAAAACCGCCCTTTCTGACCCCCGCAGGTCAACACGCATTGGAGGGAAATGATAAAGCCGTTGAACTCTTAAGACGTTACGGCGCCTGCCCGAACAGTATTGCCATGGGATATGCAATTGCTGGCAATCACGCCAAAGTTGAGGAATATCGAGCCCCTCCGCATAACGCTGACAAAGATTTAATCGCACATGGTTATGCTTTCGTCGGAAACGAAGAAAAAGTGGCGTGGTACCGAGACAAACTTAAAGCAGACATAGCATTTATTGCTGCAGGTTATGCCCTTGCCGGCAATGATAGCAAAGCGGATGAGTATTTTAAGCAGGATAAAGACCTGGCCCATTTTATTGCCGCGGCTTATGTCAGTGTTGGAAGCGACAAGAAAATGAAAGTGTATCGCGATATACATAAAGCTGATCCATCGTATATTGCTCTGGCCTATGCAACGCATAATAACCATAAAAAAGTTGAAAAATACCGAGAAAAATACAAGGCAGATGTAAATGAAATAGTTATTGGTTATGCGCTGGCTGCCAATTATGACAAAGTTGAGGAATATCGCACTAAATACAAAGCGGATGTAAACGCTATTGCCTTTGGTTATGCTTTGACGCAAAACCATGACAAAGTTGAAGAGTATTATAGCAAGCATCATGCCTGTGTAAGAAAGATTGCCAGAGCGTATTCTCCTGGTGACATGCCTGTGTTTTACAAGGCGGTTTACTATTTGGATAAAAAGAAAAATAACACAGCCAATGAACTGATTGGAGTATTAATTCGTTTGAAAAATGGCCAAAATAGCCATAATCCTTACTGGATGAACAGTAAACAGAAGCTCGATCGTCTGGTCAAAGCGATTAATAAGTTAGAGAAAGACGCGCCTCTCTCAACTCTGGTGCAAGATAAAAACTCTGAACTTCACAAGGCGCTTAATTACCAGCGGATTACCCCGGGATGGTTCAGCAATGCCCGTTCGCTGGAGAAGGTGATTAATGCAGCAAAAGCGCCAGAGGCCGTATCTCGACGTGGAGGAAAACCTTGAGTAAAGGAATAAATTTCCACATTTCACTACATCGTTCGGGCTGAGGAAGCGCTTTAGCGCTGTCTCGAAGCCTTTGTACAGTGCCAAGCCTTCGAGGTAAATGCTCTGCATTTTCCTCACTGCCATTAAGTTAAGAAAATATGTCATCCCCGCGAAGGCGGGGATCTATCCATCAAACAAGGTAAGGAGCCAACTTGAGAAATGGATTCCCGCCTTCGCGGGAATGACAGTATCATTAACTTAATAGCAATGCGCATTTTCCTCAGGCCGAACGGATATGTCAAACGACCCAACCGCATTTACATTTTTATTCCGGGTTGTAATCCTAATGCTGCGGGTAAGCGATCGGCCATGGCGGTGCCAATATTTTTGCTTACGCGCTCGAATACGCTTTCTTTATAGGTATAGTCAACAACCTGATCAATTTTTATAATATCGCGCGCTACCTGACCGCTGCTGGCGAAGCCGTCAATTAAACCGCGTGTTTTCGCTTCCATACCGGTCCAGAACAAACCGGAAAAAGTCAGGTTATCGATTTGTAAACGATCGCCGCGGCCTTGTTTGACTTTGGCAATAAATTGCTGATGTACTTCATCCAGCATAGTTTGCAAATATTGCTCCTGTTCAGGTACAACAGGTGAAAACGGATCAAGAAAGCCTTTATTCGCGCCAGCTGTTCTTAAACGGCGGGTAACACCGAGTTTCTGTATCGCATCGACAAAACCAAAACCATTAAACAAAACGCCAATTGAACCAACCATACTGACTTCATTGGCATAAATCTGATCAGCCGCCGCGGCAACATAATAAGCGGCCGAAGCACACATATCCACACATACCGCATAGACTTTAACGCCAGGATACATTGCCTGGTAACGTTTCAGCGAATTATACATATAATCCGCCTGCACCGGGCTGCCGCCGGGGCTGTTAATACGCAAGACTAATGCTTTCAGGCCGGAATTCTTATAAGCAGCATCCAGACCCTTGGTAAAATTCTCAGCGTTGGCATCTGAAGTATCAAAAATCTCGCCGTTAATATCAATCAGGCCGACATGCGGTTTGGTTTTCCAGCCCTTGCTGTCCTCTGAAAAACCAAATCCCTGAAAAAATATCCATACCGCCAGCAATAAAACCAAAATTCTTGTAATCCACCGCCAGCGCCTCTTGCGGCGCTGTTCGCGCATAAACTCAATAACAATCTGATTTAACAATGTCTGCGAATCTGGCGTATTATTAGGAGATGAGTTAGAAATATTAATCATGCTAGCTACTTGATTTTATTAAATGTAACCTCATTTTACGGTAGGTAGCCAATAATTTAAACCTATTTTCCCAAGAGGTGCCCTGATGCGTATGGACAAGCTTACTTCCAAATTTCAAATGGCGTTAGCTGATGCTCAATCACTGGCGTTAGGCAAGGACAATAATTTCATTGAGCCTGAACATGTCATGAAAGCCCTGCTTGATCAACAAGGCGGCAGCGCCCGGCCCTTGCTCACTAAAGCAGGAGCCAATTTATCACAATTACGCAATCAGCTTGACCAGGCAATCGCTGCCTTCCCCAACGTATCAGGAACCGGCGGCGATGTTCATATTTCAAGCGCTCTGAATCGGCTGTTAAATTTAACCGACAAGCTGGCGCAACAAAAAAAAGATGCTTACATCTCCAGTGAATTGTTTATTCTCGCTGCGATCAGTGAAGAAAGTCAGCTAGCCCGTATCCTGAAACAGTCAGGCGCCACCCAACAAACAATTGAACGCGCAATTAATGAAGTCAGAGGCGGCGAAACAATCAATGATCCCAATGCAGAAGAACAAAGGCAGGCATTGGAAAAATATACGCTGGATCTCACCGAACGTGCCGAGCAAGGCAAACTTGATCCGGTAATTGGCCGTGATGATGAAATCCGGCGCACTATTCAGGTATTGCAGCGCCGAACCAAAAATAATCCCGTGTTAATCGGCGAACCGGGGGTAGGTAAAACCGCTATTGTCGAAGGGTTGGCGCAACGGATTATTAATGGCGAAGTTCCCGAAGGATTAAAAAACAAACGCCTGTTGTCGCTTGATATGGGGGCGTTAATTGCCGGTGCGAAATTCCGCGGTGAGTTTGAGGAAAGGCTTAAAGCTGTGTTAAATGATCTCGCTAAACAGGAAGGCCAGATTATCCTGTTTATTGATGAATTGCATACCATGGTTGGCGCCGGTAAGGCCGAAGGCGCCATGGATGCGGGTAATATGCTCAAACCTGCCCTCGCCCGCGGCGAATTACACTGCATAGGCGCGACTACTCTGGATGAATATCGCCAATACATCGAGAAAGACGCAGCGCTTGAACGCCGTTTCCAGAAAGTACTGGTGGACGAACCAAATGTAGAAGATACCATTGCGATTTTGCGTGGCTTAAAAGAACGTTATGAAGTTCACCATGGCGTTGAAATCACTGATCCGGCCATTGTTGCTGCAGCCACGCTATCACATCGTTATATCAGCGATCGCCAGCTGCCGGATAAAGCCATTGATTTAATTGACGAAGCAGCCAGCCAAATCCGAATGGAAATAGACTCTAAACCGGAGGCGCTTGACAAGCTGGAACGCCGCCTGATCCAATTCAAGATTGAGCGTGAGGCGCTTAAAAAGGAACCCGATGAAGCCTCGAAAAAGCGATTACATGATTTGGAAGGCAGTATCAGCGAACTGGAGAAAACGTATGCTGATCTCGAAGAAATCTGGAAAGCTGAAAAAGCGACCCTGCAAGGGGCGACTCAAATCAAAGAATCGCTTGAGCAGGCCAAAAACGAGCTGGAAACAGCCCGCCGCGCCGGCGATTTGACTCGCATGTCTGAACTGCAGTATGGCCGTATACCAGAACTGGAAAAACAGCTTGCCCGGGTTAACGAAGTTGAAAGCGCTGAAACCACGCTGGTGCGTAACAAGGTAACTGAAGAGGAAATTGCCGAGGTTGTTTCCAAATGGACAGGCATACCGGTTGCCAAAATGCTGGAAGGCGAGCGCGAAAAACTGCTGCACATGGAAGAAGAACTGCATAAACGCCTGATAGGCCAAAACGAAGCGGTCGATGCGGTTGCCAATGCAATTCGCCGTTCACGCGCCGGTTTGTCCGATCCTAACCGCCCTGTCGGCTCATTCCTGTTTTTAGGCCCGACCGGCGTTGGTAAAACCGAATTATGCAAGGCGCTGGCGATTTTCCTGTTTGATACGCCGGAAGCAATGGTACGCATTGATATGTCTGAATTTATGGAAAAACACTCTGTTGCCCGCTTGATTGGCGCTCCACCCGGTTATGTCGGTTACGAGGAAGGCGGGTATTTAACTGAAGCGGTACGGCGTAAGCCCTATTCTGTGATTCTGCTTGATGAAATTGAAAAAGCGCACCCTGACGTCTTTAATATTTTATTGCAGGTAATGGACGATGGCCGATTAACCGACGGCCAGGGCCGTACTGTCGATTTCCGTAATACAGTAATTGTCATGACCTCGAATCTGGGTTCGCATTTAATTCAGGATATGGCCTCCAAACTTAATTATGAGCAAATCAAGGAAGCCGTTATGGGCGTAGTCAGCCAGCATTTCCGGCCTGAATTCATTAACCGCATTGATGACGCAATTGTTTTTCATCCGCTTACCAAAGAGCAGATTGCAACCATTGCCGCCATCCAGATTGGAAGTCTGCAACAACGGCTGGCAACTCAGGATATCAAATTGCAGGTTGACGCAGAATCCCTGGCTCATCTCGCTGCCGCCGGTTTTGATCCGGTTTACGGAGCAAGGCCGCTGAAACGAACCATTCAGCAAAAACTGGAAAACCCATTAGCCCAGGCTTTGCTGACTGGAGAGTTTAAGCCAGGAGAGACCATTAAAGTAACCTGGGAAGAGGATAAATTAAAGTTTACGGCAGACAAATCCTGATTGATGCAATTTTAGTGCAGCGCAATGCTGCACTAAAGTTTTACCCGAACATATATGTATTCGTATTGCACTAACCAGCAAGGCCAGCGTCCTCAAGGCAGCGCACATCCACCTTTGCACAGGACAACCACTCCTGTTATAGAATTATTAAGAAAATTATATTAGCCTATTAAGCACACTCAATAGCGATTTGTTAACAAGACTTAAGGATAAAAGGATGCAAAGGAATAGCAAAGTTACAATGCTGCAAAGGATAGGGGCAGGTTTACTATTCTGCCTGACAGCAATGGCGGCGCAGGCGGGCATACCACTGTGGACAATAGTGCCGGCATTAGGGAGTAACCCGACCCAGATTATACCAGCTAATGGCACAGGCAGCGTACAATATGTGGTGCAAAACCAGTCTCAAAAGCCTAAGCAATTAGTGATAACGCCGATACCCGGCATTGCCCAAACAGCGCCATGCCATCTGAGCCCTAAAGGCCAGGCAGGCAGCAGTTGCAACTTAACGCTTGCCATTACGGGCAGCGCCTTGCCTCCCGGCGGCATCCATGGCGGTCCGGTATTATGTCAAGCCAATGCAGACGGCAGCCCAAACTCAGACCAATGTTATCGGCCAAGCCAGGCCAATAGCCTCAACATTACGCTGATTACCGCCCCAAACGTTGCGACTATTACAGTGACAGGCTCGCCATTACTATTATTCCCTGCGTATCCAAATCTCTCCGGTATCACCCGGACAATAACCGTAACCAATCAATCAACCGACGTAACCGCGATGAACGTCACGGCCACGCTTCCGGCTGACTGGGCGGATGTGACGCAAGATGCGTCTAATTGTACTACGATTGCCCCCGGGGCAAGCTGCGTGCTAGCCTTTACCCCCGGCACTTCGGTGCATGAAGCGACCCTGGTACCGGTTGCAGGAAGCAATACCAACACCCTTAACCCAAGCCTTGCCGTGCGCTACCCATGGGTAACTAATGAGCGTGTGTATGCCATTCTGCCAGACCTTGCCAATAATGTCATTTATCTGGGGGGCGATTTTAGTTATGTTGGACCGAACACCGGGTATGGCGTTCCAATCGATAGCGGCAGCGCGCAGCCGTTGGCCGCTTTCCCCCGCGTAAATGGTAGTGTTTATGCGGTTATTTCCGACGGCAATGATGGCTGGTACATCGGTGGAACGTTTACTCAAGTGGGCGGCATCACGCGCAACCGGATAGCCCATATTTTATCTGATTATAGCGTGGACACCACGTTTGACCCTAATGCCAATAACAGCGTGTACGCTTTGGCGCTAAGCGGCAGCACTGTGTATGCCGGCGGCTTATTCACCACCATTGGCGGCCAGGCCCGTAGAGGCATTGCCGCCCTGAATGCCAGCGATGGGCTCGCGACCTCCTGGAATCCCAATGCTAATAGCTTCGTGTACGCCTTGGCGCTAAGCGGCAGCACGGTATATGCGGGCGGCGACTTCACCGCCATCGGTAATCAGATTACACAAGGTTTTGCTGTCTTAGCCCAATAAAATGGAGCCGGAGCGCTGAAAGAAACGCCCCGGCAAGGCCCTGCGTCCTCAAGGCGGCGGACATCCACCTTTGCACAGGACATCCACTCCTACTATAGAATTATTAAGGAAATTATATTAGCCTATTAAGCATACGCGTAGGTTGGGTCGTTCCGACCCAACATTACCAATTTTAGTGCAGCGCAATGCTGCACTAAAGTGTTACCCGCACATATATATTTTCGTATTGCACTAACCAATGAGACAGACTTTCTGCATGTAGAGGCTTTAAAAAAATACTATCTCGCTTACGATTTAATCTGACCTATTGCATGATTTTTAGCTTACAAATCAATAAGATTTAATACACGCTCTGGGATTGTGATATTAATGGGTTTTTATTATTGGTAAATAATCGAAATAAAATGATACACTATGAACATATTAATCAAATAAAACACAATTATCATGAAGTTACCTTTAAAAGAACCCTTAACTGCGCGCTACCTCTATCTAAGTCCTGAGAACACCATCCACATTTTCATGCCCATAGTCAGTGGCTCAACTATTGGCTTGGACAATACTTGCAAGGCGGTTTATGCTTTACAAGTATTTTTTGGCAAAGGCAGCTACTCAAATAAAAAGGAGAGCCTCAAAACGGAGTTATTAGCCTATAAAGAAGCTTTGGAAAGCGATATGAGCCTACCTGGAGCAACCTCGTGTCTGACCACAAAAAAACAAGAAAGGCTGGCTCAAATTGATGGGTATTTAACGGTGCTCGCCGCTGTGGAAAACCATTCGGAACTGAACTGCCTTAATTCAGGATTTCCAAGCTATCCAGAATCGTTAGTAGGCATGATGAAAAACCACGCCACATCAAACCTGTACAGCATGGTTCTGCGCCCCGAAGAGCAAGATGGTTATCTACGTACTGAAGGAGTAAATCCTCTATTTCGTGTGGCACACAAGAGCGTATCACGAAATATAGAGTCCGCCCAGTCGCCATTACAAAAAGCACTCATCAAAGCCTTTACCCCCTTAACCTTTCAGGATTTAAAAGCACAGATAATCAATAAGGTATTGGAACAATTAGAGGCAGACAATCAACCGTTTAAATTTGAAATTTTAATATCCCTTCTAGAAAAAACAGTACAAAAAAAATTGGGTGTCGCCCTTGATTTTAGCAAAACGTCCGAAGGTGTGCCCATCACCCAAGATTATATAAACAATGTCTTGTGTTTTGATAACAACATCAAGTTGGAATACTATATCGGCGCCTTATATGATTTCTGTGCCGAAGATGTATTCACAACAACAATAGTATCGCCCTTTAAATACTTAACCGAGGCAGAACGCTGGTCCATAGCCACCCAATTTTTATTAGGCCTGACCAACATCTATGCCGTGACAAAAGATAAAACGCGCGAGGAGTCGAATTGGGGGGAGGTTCTTGATAAGCAGCCGGAGTTAAGTACGGAACTCGCTCAAATTATGGCTCAAGCGCAACAAGACAATGCAAACATTGAAGAGGTGTGTTTGTTATGGCTAAATAAGAAGGCTCACGAATTCAAATTAAAAACTCCATTCACTACTGAAGACATCAAAACCATCAAACAAGACTTTGCAAAGCGTTACATGCAAATCAAAGACGCACCGCATTTTGATGAGTTTTTTGTATTAGACCCCGAGAAAAAAGGTCCCTTCGTCATGCACCAAGGGTCAATAGGCGTCAGTTTTGCCAGCTTTGTCAGCTTATTGGGTTTAGCGCCCGAATTACTCCAACCTTTAGAAAAAGCGCGTCAAGAAGCACCTCACTTAAATGTAGACATCTCCAATGAAAACACACTGGTGCAAAACGATGTGGAAATCAATACCGCATCCCTCGATAAGGCTGAATTGCAGGCCTTATACGAACGAATAAACAGCCACCAAGACCCAAAACTTAAAGAGCAACTCGCAGCCCAACTCAAAATAGAGCGCCCTGATTTCGAACCGCAAATCAATTCCAGGCAATTCTTACAATTAGTGGCCTACGGCCAACAGAATGAGGCCGAAAATCTACTTAAAAAAGATCGGGAGCTTGCGCAAGAACTTCTCATAGCTTATGACATCCCCTTCACCGATTATTCCGGCCGCACCTTTACCTGCAGTGCCTACGAGTATACCTGGTGGGCCAAAGACTCGCATATGCGCTTTATGCTGGAGCGCTACATGAATGATGACACTAAAAAAACGCTCTTAAAGCGCGTGCAATATATTGAAGAGCTTATAGATTCAGACACTTTTTTTAAACGACCCAGAGGACTTGTCTATACTCAACAGGCGAAAGAATACCGCAGTGCTCATTTTGATTTAACGCCCTTAAAGAATGCATTAAGGACGTATATTGAAGCCTACGAGCAAAGCCCTAAGCGCACGAAAGAGGATTGGGAGGCACTCGATGCAGTCTGGATACAGGTAAACTTACCACAACGAGAAGTGCCCGCTCATATTGCTCAGGAATATTGTCACCCTGCGCGGTCATTTGACGATGTAGCCAAAAACCCTGCCTTATTGGACGCGTCAAATCCTGCCAATCTCGAGCGAACGCTTAAATTTTATAACTGTAATACAGGTTTCTTTCATGAATGGTTTACTCCCCAGCAGGTTCCAGAGGGTTCTGGGTTGGGTTCTTCATTTGCTATAATGCGCGCGACGCGTGCGAGTGGGGCGGGTGGGGATGAATCTTCGTGCTCTCAATTCGCCGCCATTGATTTATCGGCTATAGAAGCTATTGATGAAGTGAGAACAAAAGACCTTAAGCGGTCTTTTAAGCATCTTGCGGAAGTAACAATAGAGGGAAAAGCGGCGGTGTTAGAGTAAGACATTTGCGATATTTGCATTTACGCTTGCATAACCCATCCCCTGACAACATACTCGCAATTTCTGCCCGCAACTATTCTCCACTCAAAACACGGACATACTGCTTTGTAATCTGGCCGTAGGCCTGGCGGGCTTTTCTTGTAACGCCTTCCATTCTTTTATCGCATTACCCTGAGCTACGCCAAATGCCTTGTCAAATTCTCCTCTGCCGCCACAGTCAGCAAATATCGTGTTTTGAGATGCATCCAATGAACTGATGACACACTCCAAAACCTCATAAGCAGCTTTACGGCTCGCAGGGTCAGGTTGATTATTGACATTGATTTCCAACAGAGGTTCCAAAATAGCGTTTAGAGCTTTATTCTTCTGCTCCCAGACTAAAAAATAACAACCTTGCAACGCGTAATAAAAGGCATCATGCATTTTACTCTTGAAACTCTCAAGCTCCTCATTGATATTCTGTTTATTGATTATTTCGGGAAAACAGGTATTAATATAAGCAAGCATCCCACCCATGGGAAAAATTCGAGTAAATTTACCTAGCGCTTCTTTCCTCGGAATTTCTTTCTTTTTGAATTGCTCTTTCAACTCTGTTATCGCGTCATCAATCAATTTTTCCCGCCGGAGCATTTCCTGATAGAATTTTTTGATAAACAGAACAGGTTTGGCCTGTTGAACAGCCGGCATTTTTTCTACAGCAACTTTGGCACGCGAAATAATGTTCTCAAGGTGTTCGACGAGATCTTTACCGTCATCAAGCTTCTCTTCGGCGATGAGAGCATATCTTTTAGGGTCTTTTTTTATATAATTAAGGTAGGCCTCACAACAGGTGAGGAAAGTAAGCATATCCAAATGCTGTTTTATGCCTAATCCCCATTCCCTGGACTGAGCGACTGCAGTGCCTTTCTCATCTAATGACTCAATATGGAACAACTCCTTGATAATTACAAAAAGCTCACTGTTCTCAGGCTTACCGTTTACTGTTCTGAGAGCCGCTTGAAAAAGACTTGGGGCGTAAGGGGCTGGATTTCGGTATTGATTAAAGATCCGCATATACCGATAACAAACAGAGCCGAAAATTATTTGTTTTGCATTGCTTATCTGACCTTCATGCTTTACATCCAAATTCTCAGTAGCATCCTTTTGAATTGCTTTAATATGGTTGATTTCATTCAGGCGTTTATTGTCAGGCAATTCACCTTTCTTCTTTTTGATAGCCAGGTAACTTTTTTCGAGTTCTTCTGTAATAATTTTCGTTAATTCTGTAAAGTCTATTTCATAACAGTTATTGGCATAACGGTAATTTTTCTCAAATTCAGGGGTTAGTTGATACAGATCTTTCGTTAGTATATATACTTTTGCTTGCAAAGAGTTGCCAGGCATAATGTCCTCCTTAACAGGGGCAATCACTTCCTTTTGTATCACTCAAGTGCCCTTTCTTTTTTTATAACAGTCTGTTAAACAATTTGCAACAGGACCGGGGACATTAGCTTTTGTAGTCTGCAAATTGGATCGCAGACTACAAAACATGAGAGCAATATGAATATTATGCAGGCAAAGTAGAAAAATGCAAATCAAGGCGATTGGCTAACTGCTGATGAATATTGTCAAAACCGCGGTTACTCATAATAACAATACCATCACCCGCTTTAGCGTAATCAGCAACGTTTTCTATAATGGCATTGGTATTTGCTAATAACTGATGCGGACATGACCAGTTTTTTGCTAATGAAGCCAAATCAAATTGCTCAGGATTAAGGATAAATGCCATATCGACCTGAGACAGCGCTTTATCCATACTATCGCCATGAACACCTGAGCGCATGGTATATGAAGCAAATTCCAGTACAGCCAGAATCCGTTTATGGCGCTTGCTTTGGGTTAAAGCCTGAATCGTTTTGGTAATCGCAGTGGGATGATGGGCAAAATCATCATACACGGTAATGCCATGGCGTTCTGCTCTCACTTCCAGGCGGCGTTTGACCGGCATAAATGATTCAAGCGCGTGAGCGGCCACCTTGGGGTCAACACCAGCATGAAAACTGGCGGCAATTGCAGCAAGGCCATTTTCAACATTAAACCGGCCTATTAATGACCAATGTACCTCGGCAACCTTTTGACCTTTATGCCAGACCGCAAAAGCGCGGCCGCTTTCTTCCAGCAGCTCAGCCCGCCAGTCGCTATCGCCATCAAAAGCCATTTCTTCCATCCGGGAAAAAACGCCGCGGGCAACAACGGCATTCAACGCTGCGTCATCGCGGGGCTTAAGAACCACGCCTTTACCGGGAACGGTTTTCAGATAATAGTGGAATTGCTGTTGTATTGCCTCAAGATTGGCATAAATATCCGCATGATCAAATTCCAGATTATTAAGAATGGCTATTTCAGGCCGGTAATGCATCAGTTTGGGCCGTTTATCAAAATAGGCGCTGTCATACTCATCCGCTTCAATCACGAACCAATTGCCGCTACCCAAATGCGAGCTGGCATTAAAATTGGGCGCTACGCCGCCAATCAGAAAACCGGGGTTTAGACCCGCCTGATGTAAAATATGCGCTAACATGGAGGTAGTGGTTGTTTTACCGTGCGTACCAGAGACAGCAAGAACTCTGTAGCGGGGTAAAATATTTTCGGCCAGCCATTGCGGCCCTGAAATATAATTTTTACCAGCATCAATCACCGCTTCCAAAACTGGCATGCCGCGTTTGATTGCATTTCCCACAATAACCAGATCCGCTTTTAAAGCAAGCTCAGTATCCTCGTAACCTTCAACCCACTCAATGCCTTTTGACTGGAGCAAGTCGCTTACCGGCGGGTAACAATTAGCATCACAACCGGTTACTTTAAAGCCCGCATCTCTCGCCAGCACCGCCAGGCCGCTCATGAATGTTCCACTAATACCGAGTATGTGTAAATGCATAGGTTTATATCCTGAATAATTTGCACTTTTTTAGCATAATTTTACCGTGAAAAGCAAGATGTGGAAGAATGTGGGAAGGAGCAGGCCGGGTCGTTCTGACCCAGCCATACTTAATTAACCGATAGTATAAGTCACCTGACCAGGAGAACGGGTTTTCTCAACAGGATAATCAGTTTCTGTTGTTTTATCGTCATGCTCGCAGATTGCCAGCTTACCTTCCAGGGTAAATTTCAGTTTGATTTTTTTGGCATCATTTGTATCGGTTTTAAAGTTCATTTTACCGAACATCAGAGCGCCATCTGGGGTATTTTCAACAACATAAACACGCTCTGAATGGGCAGGAATTGTCTGGTCATTATTAGGGTTAATTACAGCGCCGTTGCTTAAAGTAATCTTTTGGCTGGTAATCGCATGCGGCAGGTTATTTCTGATTTTTATTTGAAAGCCGTTGCATAAAGTAGATGCATGAGATACACCAACAGATAACAAAGAAGCAAAGCAAATTAATTTTAATTTATTCATGATAAACCTCATTATTTTTATTAAGTAAATCTCTACTTTTTCTCACCACCAATAGTGACATTATGAGATTATTATTTAGTGACTATTATGTCAATATTTTTGATACATTATTTTGACATAAGTAGAATAAAGTGAGCATAGTAGTTCGCTGGAGGTTTGTTTTTAATCTTATTCGTAACTCCCCACGTCATCCCGAGCGCAGCGAGGGATCTCCCTGCAGCGGCACATACTAAAATATTGAAAAAAACACTCGAAAGATTATGCGGTGGATCGACTGGTGTATTTTGAAGTTTGTTCGGGTATCGTCGTGGCTATTGAGCGAGAAAAGCAAATCAAAGGCTGGTCACGAAAAAAGAAGCAGGATCTGATTAATTCATTAAATCCTGAGTGGGACGATTTATATCGATCGTTATGTTAGAGATTGTGCCACTGCAGGGAGATCCCTCGCTGCGCTCGGGATGACGTGGGGAGTTACTCTTATTCAGCGTATGTTTATTGAGTGTTGGGCTTTATAGCCAACACCCCATTTTTTAATTAAGATAGGAAACCGCAAGAACATTAAAAGCGAGTAGCCCGAAACTGATAAGAATTGAGGTTAACCAATCAATTTCTATCGCGGCTTTAAAGATATAAGCCGTTGCCAGAAACTGCCATGCGCTAAGCGCCATGGTAACCAGCAGATACAAAATTGCCAATAATAACATTACCATCTGCTCCAGGTTTGATTTCAGCAAAAAAGGCGCAGTCAGCATCAGCGGAAACGCTAACAGATGAATAATCCAGCTGCAAGCAATCAAGGTAGTAAAAGTCTGCAAAAATCGACTGGTTTTATTATGTAATCTAAGCACCAGCCAAACATACAAACCATATGAACCCAGTAAAATTAATCCAGCGAAAAAAAGCATTGCCAATGGCGCAGCTATTGGTTTAGGCGCATAGGTCCACTGGAACACAAGCGTTAGCCAATATACGATTAGGAATAATCCCAATAAAAAAGCAGAGTAAGGCGTATTAGCCGGCGATTCTTTAAACAGGGCAACCAGCCAATAACGCTTGAGCAGTTCTTTCATACATCACCCTATACCTTTTTCTTTTTGATAATACTTACCTGCTGCACCACCGGCTGCTTCCATGGCCCGGAAACTTTATAGGTATAACCGCTGATTTTCTGCATTCCCTTACTGATGATTTTACTGGCAACCCAGGTTGCAATACCGGCAATCGGACCGCCGGCAATGGTCGCGACTACGGGCAAACTCGCAGTGATATGCGGAGAAATCCTCAAATCGAGGTTATATAATTGCCGCGCGATATCCAAATCGCCAGCCATGCTGGCATAAGCAATCGGGCCATCAATATAGCTGTCGGTTGTTGTCATCAGTCCTTTTTTTATTTTAAAAGACCCGGTAAAAATATCAAAACTATATCCGTCATTGGACAGATCACTGAAATCAAGTTTCAACCGTCTTGGAATTGTTTGCAAGCTCAAAATACTTAAGAGTTTGCCAAGCCCCAGTTTTTCCTCTGTCTCAGCGCTTAAATTGGTAATTCTGCCATTTTTTAATGTGATTGCCAGTTGGCCGGAAACATCCGACAGTGAAAAATCCTGATATGCGCCGGGCCACTTTCCTTCAAAGCTTATCAGTCCTTTTTTCGCTTCAACCGCAGGACTTATTTGCAGACGGTGCAGAATTCCCGCCAGATTCATCACTTTAAGATTGGCATTAATTTCAGTCTGGTTAATCGTATCATTTTGAGTCCAGGAGCCGATGGCGCTTAACGAATAATCCGGGGTTGTCATCTGACAACTGTCCAGTTTCCAGCTATCATTGACTACCGTCGCCTTGATTGCGAGCTCACCCAAATCCATTGTATTGTATTTAAAGTCACTGATAATCAGATCAAGGTTAGGCATATCTTTGACTTTCAAATCTGAAAGTTGTTTGTTGTTGGGATTGTCTGGCGCTTTCTGCCAGTATAAACGCCGCAATTGCCCCCCTAGCTGGTTATCCTCAAGACGATAATTTAATTTACCGGCAATTTTCTCCTGATTCACTTCAACCGACCATTCACCAGATTTTATCTTGGCGGCACGCAAAGCGGCATTATCAAATTCCTGACCCGCAATTAACGCTTTTTTGATAGAAATATCAATAGAATCAAGATGCGTGCTTAATGAGTTATTGTTGGTGACCGGCGGTAATTTTGCCAGCGCTGAGCGCCATTGCTCCCAATCAAATACCGGCACAACTCCGATCACGCGCACCCCTTGTTGAACCGAGCCTGATGCTGATACATTGCCTAGCCGAATAATACCTTTTTGCAGGCTAAAATCGCTCTTGCTGCCTGAAAACCATAAATCACTGCTTATACGCCTGTCATAATCCGACCTCAGATGAACGGCTTTCTCCGGATTAAAATCAACATCAATCGTCAACGGGGTTTTATCCTGGGCTTTTTTACCTAACGGTTCCGGCAAGTTAATCGCAACACCCTGCAAGGTCGTTTTGATCTGCAAATGATCCAGATCGGTCCGGTTATCGGTTAAAATCAGCAGGCTGTCTAACGCCAGCTCCCCCTCCATTAGTGAAAAAACAGCCAGCTTTAATTTGTCGCGTAAGACATCAATGGTGGTTTTTGCTTTAATTTGAACCCGGGTATACGGGCTCGGTTTGCGGAATGATTTGATTAACAGGCTGACCGGATAATCCATAATTTCCGCTTTCAATGTACTGTCTAACACACCTTCCTGATCAAATTGCAAAGAACCGTTCACCGCCTTTAACTGGACATCATTTAATGATTGTTTAACCAGAATAGCATTATTATCAAATTCGACATCCCCTAATGCCAGAACATCATCATTTTCCGGATAAAGAGGAACTTCAAGCTGCAAATCAAGATTAACCGGCCCGGTCAACTCAAGCATTTTCAGAGTAGAGAGTTTTTGTTTTAATGGCGTTGTAAACACATAAGCCAATGCCCGGGCTGAATCCAGTTGTGAGCGACTATGAATCAGCAGCGTTTCGCGATCGAGCCCTACGTCATCAATACGCAGATTGGCGTTATTAATAATATTACCCTGCAGATTGCCATGAACGACATTGACATCCAGATTACGTTTGTCAAACTGGAGATAAGCTTCTAAATCGGTTGCTAACGGCCAATGCGGCGCAAAAACCAGATCAACGCCCTGCGTATACCCTTTTATCCAAAACTCCCCGGGCTGTTTATCAAACGGAAAATCGGCCGCCTGACCATTGATTGCAACTTCGGCAACCAGGCTTTCAATTTCCTTGATATCATTTTTAAGCCAATCTTCAAGTTTTTTCTTCAGATACTCCCCAGGCAGATATTGCAACCAGTGCTGTGCATGTTTTGCAGATAATTGTGCTGATAAATTAATTTGTCCTGCTGAATCAGCCGTTACATCGTCAATTGCTCCAGTTGCGCTCAGCACCAGATCGGGATGTTCTATCACCATGCGCTCCATCGTGACGCGCGTACCACGACTAAGCTCTTTCCATTCCAGAGCGCCATTAAGCGTCTTCAGTGTAACCGCAGGCAACCATTTAGGTTTAATAACCAACTGTTCACTATCAAACTCAACCTGCCCTTCGGCCGGCTGCCAGTTCAATACGCCGGACAGATTTTTAACCGCAGGAATAGTATCTTGCTGCCGCCAGCTTAAACCGGAAAAATGAGTCAATAAATATTCCGGACTACCGTTCACCAGATCAAGCCGGGTATCGATTAATTCGCCTCTGGGCGATGAGGCAAGAACAGGTTTCACTGTATCTGGCCAGCGCGAAACCAGATTCACCAAGGAACGGATAAGCAAATGCTTTGCATACAGCGACAAAGTATCATTTGCTTTCTTATAGCTGACCATAAACTGGTTTTCGGGCCATTCAATACCATCGGCTTTCATGCTGATCCTGTCGCCGCTCAGCTTCCAGCCATCAGCATCAGGCTGCCAGGCCAGATTAGCCTTTAACCATTCCAAATCATGTGTTACTTGTGTTTTTTTGTCATACCAGGCTATTTCACTGGCTGAAACCCGGCTCTGAAAATTTTTAATTTTATTGGCGGTAACATCAAACCATGCCTGAATATCAGCCGTCCCGCCATCAACCTTGAAATCACTGGCGGGCAGAAATTTTTGCCACTGGGCTAACTGCACATGAGTGGCTTCGAAAAAAATCTCGCCGGCTAACTGCACAGGCGATCCGGATTTAATTGCCATCTGTGCCTGCACCACAACCCGGGTTTCATCCGGCTGCGCAAAATAAGCCTTGCCTTTAATGCGGTAATTGCCGCCATGGTTAGCAATTTTCAGGTTTAACTTGCGTAAGGGAATGATAGTACCATCCTGCAAATGAATTTCAGTGGTAAAGTTTTTTATGATAATTTTCTGTTGTGCCAGCAACCAGCCGAGCAAGGCGGTATAAGCGCTGTTACCCAGTTTCACTGCCGGGTTGCTTGCAACCGATAAACCATCGATCTGCCATTGTTGATCATGCTGTCTGAGCGTTAATTTCAAATCGTCAATGTATAAAACACCGGGCTGGATCTGCCAGTGCCATAATGAACCTAAAAGATTGATTCCTACCAGCAGTTTTTTAAGCTGAATAATATCCTGGCCGCCATTCGCTACTGACACCTGTTTTAATTTAATAACCGGTTCAAACCAGTACCAGCCAGTTTCCATACTCTGAATACTGACAGGTTGTCCGATAAGCGTGGTCAGATGCCGCTCTACTTCCGATTTATACTGTTTTGCCCAAGGCGTCAAAGCCCGAAATATGCTGGAGACGACTGCAGCAGTAATAATCACTATCGCCAGACCAAACCAGCACCGTTTTAGAATTTTGCTCACTGTTTTTATTAGTTATCCGTTTTATTTTTACTATACCATTGCTTTTGTGCATACTCATCACTTTCTTTCTGTTCTGCACGTTCCTGTTTTAACTGCAACGTCAATTTTACCTTTTCAATCAATTTAACCACCGCATCTTGTTCAGCCTTTTTCTGCATATACAATTTCTCAAAATGAGTACGCTGTTTTATCAAGTGTGAAAGCTGTGCGTTGAGTTGAGATAGTGCGGTGTCAAGCTGTGAAATAAACTCGATCCGCCGGCGTAAATACCCGACCGTTGTAGCTGGCAGGTTAGTGGCGTTATTTAACTGAGTTACATAGTCCTGCCGATAATTCAATAACTGATCATGGCGTTGTTTACTGGTTAAAAACTGCTGCCTTGCCCTGGCCCAATCATTCGCGGCCTGCTGCGTGGCTTTTTCTTTAATCGCAAGCAGCTGTGTTAAACGCATCAGACGCTGGTTCATTCCCCTAGCCTTCCAATGAAGAAGCTATTTCAGCCAATTGGATTAAACTTTGTTCGAAATCAGCCTTTTCATCAATCGCCTGAGCAATATATTCCCTGATTTTTTCACGGTAGACAATGGCTTTATCCAATTGCTTGTCGCTACCCTTGGTATAAGCGCCTAATAAGACAAAATCCTTGTTTTTCTCATAAATTGACAGATATTTCTTTAATACGAGCATTTGCTCCATTTGTTCTTTGGAAACAATAGACGGCATAACCCGGCTGATAGACGCCTCAAGATCAATTGCCGGATATTGTCCTGACTCAGCCAGCTCACGGTTTAAAACAATATGACCATCAAGAATGGCGCGCGCAGCATCCGCAATAGGATCCTGTTGATCATCGCCTTCGGTTAATACAGTATAAAAAGCAGTGACTGAACCACTGCCCGGCAAGCCATTTCCTGCTCGTTCCACTAACTGGGGCAATTTGGCAAATACGGATGGCGGATATCCTTTTGTTGCAGGCGGTTCGCCGATTGACAGGGCAATTTCCCGTTGCGCCTGGGCAAAACGGGTTAATGAATCCATCAGTAATAAAACATGCTTGCCTTGATCGCGAAAATATTCAGCAATACTGGTCGCAACCATAGCGCCATGCAAACGCATCAACGGGCTTTCGTCAGCGGGTGCTGCAACCACCACTGCCCGCTCCAGCCCTTCGTCACCCAAAATGCTTTCAATAAATTCCTTCACTTCCCGGCCGCGCTCGCCTATCAGGCCAACCACAACCAAATCGGCGGTTGTATAGCGCGTCATCATACCAAGCAATACAGATTTACCAACACCACTACCGGCAAACAAACCAATCCGCTGCCCACGGCCAACTGTCAGCAGACCATTAATTGCACGCACGCCGACATCCAGCGGCCGGTCAATTACTGCCCGTTTCAGCGGATTAAAAGGCTGGCTTAACAAGGGATAGGTTTCAAGCATTTCCATCATACCGCGGGTATCGATAGGTAAACCGGCGCCATTTAATACCCGGCCCAGCAAATGATTGCCGACACTGACCTGAGCAACCCGGCCGCTGGGAGCGATAAGCATACCAGGTGCAATACCCTGAGTATGGCCAATAGACATCAAATAGGCTTTGTCATTGTCAAAGCCGACAACTTCGGCTTCAACCCGCTCTGATTTGCTAATTTTCACCCAACATCGCGCCCCTACCGGCTGATGAAACCCCTTGGCCTCGAGAGTCAACCCCACTGCCCGGCTAACCCGTCCGCAACGCCTTAATCCTGTTCCTGGATTCACACGCATTGCACGCAATGTGTTGCCCAGGGCCGACAGGAACATCATGAAGCACCATTATTATAAAAGTCAGTATCTTCTATCGCTTCGTCGGTACTGAAATAGTTGCTGAACAGATTGAGCAGCCGTGATTTAAGCCGCCCATCAAGCTCGGTGTGTTCGCCTCTTAAATAAAAATCGCCTTTAACCAACTCTTTATCAGAGGACAGCATAGTCAATAATTTACTGAATTTATTCTCATCAAGATTGGCTTTCAGCCATTCGACATCTTCGGGATTCATTACCAGTTGACGCGCCCCCTGTACTGAAGGTAATTCTGCTTTAATCTGTTCAACTATCGCCAACAGCTTTTCAGGGTGCAGGGAAAGCTCTACTCCAATACAGGCTTCGCAAATCCATAAAATAGTCTGAATCACTTCATCATTAATGGCCTTATCCAATAACCGCACCGGCTCCTGGATTAACAATAGCCATTCGGATAGCTCCGTCATTTTGGGAATGGCTTCGATTTCGGCCTGTTTTCGTCCTTCCTCATATCCCTTTTCCCGTGCCTGTTGAAGCACTTGTTCGCGCTGGGCCTCCTGCTCGGCCTGTAAATCAATCGGCGGCGGTTCAGGCTCCTTTTCTTCGGGCATCTTTAACTCCCAGACACTGAATTGGTCCGGTAATTTTTCTTCAAACGCCGGCTGGAAATCTTCGTTTTTGTCCTTCTCAATCATCATCCAGTCCTTAGATCATTTCCTCGCCGCCCTTAGTGCCAAGCGCAATCTTGCCTTCATCCGCCATGCTTCTGGCAATTGCCAGAATTTCTTTTTGAGCCTTCTCAACATCGCTGACTTTAACCGGCCCTTGCATTTCCAAATCTTCACGCAAGAGATCGCCGGCTCGTTTCGACATATTGGCGAATATTTTTTCTTTAACCGGTTCGGTTGTCCCTTTTAATGCCAGCATCAACTGTTCTGTCGACACTTCGCGCAACAAGGTCTGCACACTGCGGTTATCCATATCAATAAGGTTTTCAAAGACGAACATTTTGTCTTTAATTTTTTCGCAGACCTCCTGATCCCAGTCATTAATTTTATTCAGTACCTCTTCTTCAACTGCCCCTTCAAGGTAATTGATTACGTCAGCAACAGCTTTAATGCCCCCGACTGATGCCATTTTATTGACTTTCTGACCGCTGATCTGCTTTTCAATGACATGACCGAGCTCTGAAATCGCCTCTGGTTTTACAGTTTCGATAGTACACATCCGCAATAGCACTTCAGCCCGTTTCTCAGGCGTAAAATAACTTACAACCTCAGCGGCCTGCTCACTATCAAGGTGAATAAGGATGGTTGCAATAATCTGCGGGTGTTCGTTACGGATAACATCAGCAATGAGCCTTCCATCAAGCCATTTCAGGCGGTTTAAGCCATTGTCTTTATCAGAAACCAGAATTCGGTCAATAAAGGGTATTGCCATTTCCTCGCCAAGCGCGTTGATCAAAACCCGGCGCAAGTAGTTTTCCGCATCAACAGCAAGGCTGGTCTGATCTTCAATTGCGTGAAGAAAATCATTAAGCACATTCTGCATTTTAGCTTTACTGACATTATTCAGCGTAGCAATAGCCACGCCGACTTTTTGTACCTGCCTCGGCTCAAGATGTTTTAACACTTCAGCGGCATTTTCTTCACCCATACCCAATAGCAGTATTGCTGCACGTTCTATTCCATCCATACCTATTACCCCCGATCAACCCAGGTTTTTACTACTTGTGCAACACGCTTTGGTTCCTTATCAACAACAGTACGCAACAATGCTATCTGGGAATCATAATCTGTCGCGGCCGGCAATCCCCCTGCTCCTTCTTTGGTTTCTGACTCAGCTGTTTGCTCAACTTCTTTTTCAACAACCTTGTCGGCGGCCAGTGTCTTGAATAAAGGCCTTAAAACTCCAAAAAGTATCATAAGAATCAATAGTGCACCGGCAGTTTGTTTAACGGCAGGCCAGAACCAGTCCTGTTGCCAGAACTTCAGCTCCGGTAACGGTGCAAGCGGCTCAGGTTTGACAAAATTACTATTAACCACATTAATGCTGTCGCCGCGTTCGGCATTAAAGCCGATTGCATCGGCAACCAGGACACGGACCTGATCCAATTCTTCTTTGGATAAAGGTTTCATTTCCATTTTTTTGGTTTTTTCATCATAAACCGGCCTGTTATCAACCAATACCGCCACTGTCAAACGTTTGACAGTACCTGGCTGATTTTTGGTATGGCTAATGGTTTTATCGAGTTCAAAGTTTCTTGTACTTTGTTTCTGAAAGTCATTAGCCTCAAAATCATCGGTTTGATCGGTACTGACCTGACGGTTATTCTGCTGATTACCGGTATTGTTTTGTGGTTGCTGCAGAGCAGCGCTGCCTGGGGCACGGTTGGAGAGCGCACCTGGTACGCCAGTAGGACCCGCGCCGACATTACGCTTCTCTTCCATCGTCTGTTCGCTGCGAATAGCCGCCTGCTCGGGATTATACATTTCCTGTGTCTGCTCAAAGGATGTAAAATCGACGTCGGCAGAAACTTTTACTTTTACCCGGCCATATCCTACAAACGGCGTCAGAATATCCTGAATTTTCTGAGTATACTGTTGCTCCAGAGTCTGACGGTAATCCATAAAACGTTCAGTATTGGTAAAGAGCGTCTGTCCCGCGCCTTCACTTAATAATTGGCCATTCTGATCAACAACTGTAACTCGGCTGGCATGGAGGTTCGGAATACTTGAAGCAACCAGGTTTACAATAGATGAAATGGTTTGCTTGGTCACTTCGGCGCCAGGGTAAACATCGATAAATACCGAAGCGCTGGGTTCTTTATTATCGCGGACAAAGGCTGATTCACGAGGAATTGCGAGATGCACACGTGCGGTTTTTATATCATGAAACTGACTGACAGTACGCGCCAACTCGATTTCGAGCGCCTGTTTATAACGGGCGTTTTCCATAAACTGGCTGGTATTAAACGCATTGCTATTACCAAAAAGCTCTGCTGTAGCGCTATTGCCGCGCGGCAAACCCTCAGCGGCCAATTTCATTCGAGCCCGCTGCACATCGCTGGCAACAACCATAACTGTGCCGTTATTTTCATCCACTTTAAACGGAATGGCATTTCGTTGCAGTACATCGACTACGTCTGCGGAATCTCTTGGCGTCAACTGCCCATATAATGGCATGTAGTTAGGTTCACGCGACCATAAAACGACCGAAACGCCTATAGCAATACTTGCAGCCAAACCTAACAACAAACCCAGTTGCCTGGCCAAAGAAAGGCTGGCAAACCGGGTTGCTGCATTCAGAGCGTTTTCAGCCAATGCCATTGTTTATCTCCTGCGTCGCATATTAAACACTTGCTTCGATTAGATCGGCATATTCATGATATCCTGATAAGCCTGAACCAATTTGTTCCGAACTTGCAGGGTAGCATCAAAGGCAAGGGATGATTTTTGAGCGGCAACCATTACATCGCCAATACTGACGTTAGGATCGCCAATTTCATAACTGGTGCGCAGGTTTTCGGTAGTTTTCTGCAGGCCATTGACTTCATTCAACGCTTTACGGAACAGCGCATTAAAGGGCGACGGATCAGCCAGCGCTTCAATACTGCTGCCTCCAGCCCGGGCTGCCATAATTTGCATCTGATTAATTAATGATACTGTATTGCTTACATCACTCATGGTATATCCCTTTTCTCACACATTCTGCCTCGCCCCAAGCCTTTTGGCTATTGACCACTATGGCAACGCCCAATGCTGTATTAATTATAGTCAAAATTACACTACATATCCTTCTTCACGCATTTTTGCCAATTTATATCGCAATGTACGCTCACTGACGCCTAATACAGCAGCAACCTCCTGTCTATTACCATTATGCGCTTTTAAAGTCTGCTCGATAATATCAAATTCGTGATCCTGCAGATTTTTTTCTTCCATTTTAACTGATTCTGGCTGGCGAATGCTAGTAAAATCAGGCAGTTGTAAGTGTTCTGCTTCAATTACGCCTTGTGCCTGCAAAATTAATGCCCGTTGGATCACATTATCGAGCTCGCGAGCATTACCTGGCCAGGAGTAATTTAGCAGAAATCGCTCAGCACATGGGCTTAAACTTGGTACAATCGGCATATTATTGCTGCAATGTTTGCGAATCAGGTATTGCGCCAATGGAATAATATCGCAGGCCCGCTCGCGTAATGGCAGCCAGTGTAAGGGAAATATATTCAGACGATAATATAAATCTTCCCGGAAACGCCCATGCCGGACCTCCTCCAATAACTGCCGGTTACTGGTTGCCAACACCCGCACATCGAGACTAATCATTTTGTTGGAACCAATACGCTCAACTTCTTTTTCCTGTAATACCCGTAGCAATTTTGCCTGTAAAGGCAGGCTCATTTCGCTGACTTCATCAAGCAACAACGTTCCTCCCTGCGCTTGTTCGAATTTACCCGGCGTTGATTTATAGGCGCCGGTAAACGCCCCTTTTTCATAACCAAACAATGTTGCCTCCAGCATTTGCTCTGGAATTGCCGCACAGTTAATCGCCACAAAGGGATGTGAACGCCGGGGAGAATGATCATGGATAAAATGAGCCAGTACTTCTTTTCCGGTTCCGCTTTCACCGGTAATCATCACGCCAACATCAGACTGGGCTACCCGTAGCGCCATTGACAGTAAAGCCTGACTTTTGGGATCAGCGGCTACCGGCTGATTATCGCTGCCGTCAAAATCAGCTTTAATGTATTTATTAATTTTTTCGGTAAGCGTATTAGCGCTGAATGGTTTTTGCAGATAATCCACTGCACCGTGGCGCATGGCATTTACGGCATCATCAACTGAGCCATGAGCAGTCATCAGAATTACTGGAATCCCAGGATTTCTGCGCTGAATTTCAGCAAGAAGCTGTTGACCGTCCAGTTTGTCCATTCGAATATCGCTCAATACAATTGCAGGACTATGGCGTTCCAGCATTGCCAAAGCTTCACGGCCATCACGTGCTGCCAGGTATGAATGACCGGCAATATTCATAGTTTCCGCAATCGCTTCACGCAACACAGGATCATCTTCAACAATTAATACGTCGCTCATGATTTAATCCTTTAACATTGAACGTGTTTTAAACACGCCTTAAGGTAGATGAATAGTTATACAACATCCCTGACCGGGCGATGAAACCAGATCAGTATAACCGCCGTGTGCTTTCACAACAGCTTGCACTACCGCTAAACCAAGACCTGTTCCCTGTGCCTTGGTAGTATAAAAAGGAGCAAACGCCTGTGCTTTCACCTCCTCTGTCATACCTGGCCCGTCATCCTGGACACAAATAAAAAACGCCTGTTCACCATCAGGCTTCATCATCAAAAATATATTCTCAGCTCCAGCCTGTAAAGCATTATTTACCAGATTTAATACTGCACCGGCTAAGGATTCCTGATGAAGATAGTAATTAATGGAGGGTAATTGATTATCAATCATTATTTTTACTGCCGCTCCGTCTTCAATCATCCTGACTCTGTTCTCCAAATCCCTTGACCATGAGGGCAAGTCGACCATTGCAAGCTCTATTGCTTCGCCGCGGGCAAACAGCAGTAAATCCTGAATCTGATGTTCTATACTACGATGCGATTCCTGAATGCGGTTTAACCATTGTTGGCTGCGCGAATCGTGCGCCAACCGGTTAGTCAGATGATCGCAATAAAGCGTAGCCGACGCCAGTGGCGTCCTGATCTGGTGCGCAAGCTGTGCCGTCATATTGCCAATAGCCGCCAACCGCCCCTGATGCGCCTTGCTATGCTCATATTCCCTGCTTGCCGTCATATCAATCAGCGTAATCAGCGAACCTGGTATGCTATCCAGGCTGGATACGGAAACATTAACCCGCCTGCCATCAACCAATGAAATTTCATGGCCATCATCCTCCCGCGGCGAGAAGGCTCTGGCAATCACTGAAAGCCAGACCGAACCAAGCAAATCATTGCCAAGAAAATTTTTCGCGGCAGCATTAACCCATATCACCGTCCCCCGGGCATTCAGTACAACCAGACCACAGGTTAAGGTATTAAGAATCTCATGTTCCAATAATGCAAATGACTGCTGGCTTTTCACCGGACTTTCACTGCATAGCATAATTTATAGTGTTTTAAATAGGTTTACTATGACTTTAACAAGTTTTTCAACAAAATAGAATATGCTTGGCATAGGTTGGGAGGGCTTTGTTGAAATTATGTCGAGAAATTGAGTGTTGGGCTTTACAGCCCAACACTCCTTTGGATAAGCAGGTAAAAACTACTTTTTTTTCGCCTGCTCATCCAGTGTTTTCAGCCAGGCCAGCTTATCGGCGATTTTTGCTTCAAGCCCCCGATTCACCGGCTGATACCAGCCCGGCTCTTTCATACCCTCAGGAAAATAATTTTCACCGGCAGCATAACCATGAGGCTCATCATGAGCATACCGGTATTCGTGGCCATAGCCCAGATTTTTCATCAACTTTGTAGGCGCATTGCGCAGATGGATAGGGACTTCCCGGGTTTTGTCCTGTTTTACATAACTTCGTGCCTTGTTGTACGCGACATAGCCGGCATTGCTTTTTGCAGCGGCGGCTAGATAAATAATAGCCTGCGCCAATGCCAGTTCCCCCTCCGGCGACCCCAGTCGTTCATACGTTGCGGCCGCATCATTGGCAATCTGCATGGCGCGGGGATCGGCAAGGCCTATATCTTCCCAGGCCATCCTAATAATCCGTCGTGCCAGATAACGCGGATCGACTCCCCCATCAAGCATCCGGGTTAACCAATACAGAGCTGCATCAGGATTTGAGCCGCGTACTGATTTATGCAGGGCTGAAATCTGATCATAGAAATAATCACCGCCTTTATCAAAGCGACGTCCCGCTGGCGATAATACTTCTTGTATCAAATCAGCATTGATTGTTCGGGTCTTTTTTACTGCTGCCGCTATATCCAGTTGCTCCAGCAAATTTAACATCCGTCTGGCATCACCATCGGCGTGGGCAATCACAACGTTTATAGCCTGTTCATCAAACTCAAGATTATTTAAGAAAGGCAAGGCGCGCATAAATAGCTGCTCAAGTTCATCTTCACTTAAAGATTTAAGTACATAAACCTGAGAGCGGGATAACAGCGCTGAATTAACCTCAAACGAAGGATTCTCTGTTGTTGCGCCAATAAAGGTCAGCAAACCAGATTCAGTGAAGGGCAGCAAAGCGTCTTGCTGGGCCTTATTAAAGCGATGAATCTCATCAATAAATAAAATGGTCTGGCGCTGCATAATCAGATTCTGACGCGCTTGCTCAACCGCATCCCGAATATCCTTCACACCAGCCAGAACTGCTGACAGGGCAATCCACTCGCAATCAAAGGCTTTCGCGCTGATTTGCGCCAACGTGGTTTTACCAACTCCGGGCGGTCCCCAGAATATCATGGAGTGCGGTTTGCCTGACTCAAAAGCAAGTCTTAACGGTTTGCCTTCGGCCAGAAGATGGCTCTGACCTATCACTTCATCCCAATGCGCAGGACGTAAACGTTCCGCTAACGGAATATGGACCGGTTTGTCTTTCATTGCTTCACTACATCAACGCCTTTGGGCGGTTTGAATTTAAAAAGAGTATCAGACAAACCTGGATTATTTTTAATTTTGCTTAATTTAACAACGGTATGCTGATTGAGCTGGTCAAAAAACTCTATGCTTGTCAACGTTTCACCATTAAACGTCAGCTTGACGCGCTGAAAATTTTCTTTGCCTGATTTAGCATGTAGATCAAAGGTTTTAGTTTTCTCATTCCCGCTGGCAGTGACCGTAAAATCCCGGTTTACCGTATCATCATAACCGCTTAAAAATAATGCCGGTGTTCCCCCCAGGCCCTTCTCTTGTTTTTTAACCGTTACCTGCTCCAGATCAACGTCATAAACCCATAATTTCTGGCTATCAGCAACCACCAGTTGTTCCATAGGGCTTTTGGTTTGCCAGCGAAAACGGCCGGGACGGGAAAGCGCCATCGTACCTGACGAACTGGATACTTCCCGTTTGCCCGCTTTCACGATCTGACTAAAATTGGCAGTCATGCTATGAATCGCATTCAGTCTCGCCTGCACATCTTCGGCAGCAGTTAATGCAAAAATCGGTTTAAGAATCAGTAAAGCCAACAATCCAATGGATTTTCTCATCATTATTCCTCTGTAACTGAATTGACCAATACATCCCGGTAGCCGCCATCAAGCGGGCCAACAATCCCGGTACGCTCCATCTCTTCAACCAGACGGGCAGCGCGGTTGTAACCAATTTTTAACCGGCGCTGCACTGCTGAGATACTTGCTTTGCGGGTCTGAATAACAAACTCAACCGCCTGATCATACAAGGGATCGCTTTCTTCAGTGGCCTGTCCGCCCTCACCCTCCCCGCCGCCTTCAGCGGGATCAAAAGTCTGGGTAATCTCATCAATATACTCAGGCTCTCCTCGCGCACGCCAGTCTTCAGCTACGCCATGCACTTCATGGTCATCAACAAATGCGCCATGCACCCTTAACGGCGCACCGGTACCTGGCGCCAGATACAACATATCACCATGACCGAGCAATTGTTCTGCGCCCTGTTGATCAAGGATAGTACGAGAATCAATTTTTGAGGAAACCTGGAATGAAATTCGAGTAGGAATATTCGATTTGATTAAACCAGTCAGGACATCCACAGACGGCCGTTGGGTAGCAAGAATCAAGTGGATACCGGCCGCACGCGCCTTCTGAGCGATACGGGCAATCAATTGCTCCACTTTTTTGCCCACAACCATCATCATATCCGCTAACTCGTCAATGACGACTACAATATAGGGTAATGTCTGTAACTCAGGCGCTTTATCATCGACAGAATCAATCGGTTTCCATAATGGGTCAACCAGCGGCTCTCCGGCTGCTATTGCGTCCGTGACCTTGGTATTAAACCCGGCAAGGTTCCGTACTCCGAGAGCCGCCATCAGACGGTATCTGCGCTCCATTTCCGCCACACACCAACGCAGAGCGCTCGCCGCTTCTTTCATGTCGGTAACCACGGGCGTCAGCAAATGCGGAATACCATCATAGATTGATAGCTCAAGCATCTTGGGATCGACCATAATCAGCCTGACCTGTTCCGGCGTTGCCTTAAATAACAGGCTTAAAATCATGGCGTTAATTCCTACCGATTTACCAGAACCGGTTGTTCCTGCAACCAGCAAATGCGGCATTTTTGCCAGATCAACCACCATCGGGTGGCCGGCAATATCAACCCCCAAAGCCAGAGTTAACGGTGAGTGAGCCTGCAAATAAACGTCTGCAGACAATACGGCAGACAGTCTGACCATATCACGATACTGGTTAGGCAGCTCAAGGCCGACTACAGTTTTACCGGGAATAACCTCCACTACCCGTACGCTGGTAACAGAAAGGGAGCGGGCCAGATCCTTGGATAATGCAGACAGTTTGCTGACCTTGATTCCTGCCGCCAATTGTAATTCAAAACGGGTAATCACTGGGCCCGGATGCACCGCAACTACATCGGCCTGAATGCCAAAATCAAGCAGATGCTGCTCAACTTCACGCGACATATGCTCAAGCTCCTGATGAGTATAACCGCCCAAGGGTTTACCGGGCTGAGCTTTGTCAAGCAGCGATAAGGATGGCAGGCTGCCGGAAACGGCCGATTTTGCCGCACGCGGCGGTTTGACTGGTTTTTCAACCGGTTTTTCAACAATAGTCACTGCCGGCGCTGTCGCTGCAAGCACAGGCATCGGCTCGGCCGATTGAGGGGTAATCGCGGTCGGTGCAGACACTGACGGCTTTTCTTTCGGCTCTTTTTTTGCTGCGATTGGGAACAGGCGTTTTTCCGTTTTTGGAGCCTCAGCGGATTTGGCTCGCTGCTCTTGCATGCGCTGGCTCCACCGCATCATTTTGCCTGCCCCTGATCGGGCATAGCGAACAACAGTATTAATGGCAAGCAGAGTATAACAACCAATAAATTCGGTGGTGCGAATCCAGGAGAGGCCCGTCAACCAGGTTACGCCAACCAGAAAAATAGCCAGCAGCAACAGAGTGGCGCCCTGAATATTTAACGCATAATTAAAGCCTCTGGCTATATAATCTCCCAGCAGCCCGCCTGCACTCTGGCTGCCGTCAATTGCGATTATTCCAGGCTCCAGGCTCAATAAACCACAGCCGCCCGTCATGGCAAGAATTAAACCGCTGGCCTTCAGCAGCAAGCCATGTTGATTGACCGTACGCGTGGTACGGTGTTCCTGCAAGACTACCCAGGCAACATATGCGGCACAAACTGGCAGCAGGCAGGAAAAATAACCAAAAAGCCAATACAGGGCGTCAGCAACATATGCCCCCACTTGTCCGCCGGCATTGGCCACGCTGCCGCTTCGGCTGACATGAGTCCAGCCTGGATCAGCGGCGTTATAGGTTCCAAGCGCCAAAAGGATAAAAAGTGCTATAGTTAATACTAGAATGAACCCGCCTTCACTAAGGCGTTTCATCAAAAACACTGGCAGTTTCTTTTTTAGGTCGCCAGCGCGCTGACCTGATTCTTGTTTTGCCATAATCTATTTTAAAGTCTATGTTTTTATCTTACTATTCGTTATCTTAACATAATTGTGAGGAAGGCAGATATGCTCAGCACTACCAATCACCACCGCCTGATAATTCTAGGTTCAGGACCAGCAGGTTATACTGCCGCGGTCTACGCTGCAAGAGCTAATTTAAAACCAGTGCTTATTACCGGGATGCAACCGGGAGGTCAGCTGACTACAACAACTGAAGTTGATAACTGGCCTGGCGATGTCGAAGGCCTGATGGGTCCGGCTCTCATGGAGCGTATGCAAAAACATGCCGAACGCTTTGATACCCAGGTTGTTTTTGATCACATTGTCAAAGCTGATTTGCAGCAACGTCCTTTTGTGCTGGAAGGCGATAGCGCGACTTATACTTGCGACGCGCTGATTATTGCAACCGGCGCCTCTGCCCGTTATCTGGGGCTGGAATCGGAGCAGGCCTATCAGGGCCGCGGGGTTTCTGCCTGTGCAACCTGTGATGGCTTTTTCTATCGCAACCGTAATGTCTGTGTAGTCGGCGGCGGCAATACCGCTGTTGAGGAAGCGCTGTATTTATCCAATATTGCAGCCTCAGTCACTTTAATTCACCGCCGCGACACATTACGCGCTGAAAAAATCATGCAGGATAAATTGTTTGAGAAAGCACGCACCGGCAATATTAAACTGCAATGGAACCAGACGCTGGAAGAAGTAGTGGGTAACGGTATGAAAGTCACAGGGGTCAATCTGCGTAATACGATTGACGGCTCGATTACCAATCTGGAAACGGATGGCGTTTTTATCGCTATCGGCCATGATCCAAATACGGGTCTGTTTAAAGGCCAGCTTGATATGAGCGCTGAAGGTTATCTGAAAATCCGCTCAGGTCTGGAGGGCATGGCAACAATGACCAATATTCCAGGCGTTTTTGCCTGCGGCGATGTTGCTGATCATGTCTATCGTCAGGCAATCACTTCAGCGGGCTTTGGTTGTATGGCAGCGCTTGATGCCGAGAAATATTTCGAGCTTGGCGGCCATTGATTGTGCACGAGGATTTTTATTTCCCCCATCCTGAATATAGCGATAAGCAGGGTTTGCTGATGATAGGCGGTGATTTATCACCGCAGCGCCTTCTTACCGCCTATCAGGGCGGTATTTTTCCCTGGTTTGAGCCTGGGTGTCCTATCTTATGGTGGTCGCCCAATCCACGTCTGGTTATTTATCCGCAAGATTTTAAAGTGTCCCGCAGCCTGACGAAGTCGCTAAAAAAACCGTATCGTTTTACCATCGATACTGATTTCAAAGCCGTCATCAATGCGTGCGCTACTGTTTCAGGCCGTATTGGCAATACCTGGATCAGTAAGGATATGCTGGCAGCATATTGTGAGTTGCATGAGATGGGCTATGCCCATTCATTTGAGATCTGGAATGAACAGAATCAGTTAATTGGCGGTCTGTATGGCGTAAGCCTGGGGCGGGCGTTCTTTGGCGAATCAATGTTTCACCATGAGCGCGATGCCTCCAAAATCGCTTTTTATCATTTATGCCAAACTATGCTGGCCTGGAAGTTTGACTTTATTGACTGTCAAATGCCGACTGCCCATTTAATGCGCCTGGGCGCTAAAATTATCAGCCGGAAAGAATTTCTTTATCGTCTTGGGTTGGCGGTACAAAAACCGACTTGTGCAGGTTTATGGAGTAACAATTGCTAGAAGCATTGCCATTTTTCCGGTTTTAGTGCACTATTTGCCCTTATTTGAATATTATTTATTTTTGAGAGATATATGGCTAAAGAAGATCATATTGAAATGCTTGGTACTGTAATCGATACCCTGCCAAACACCATGTTCCGAGTGGAATTGGAAAACGGGCATATCATAACCGCGCATATTTCAGGCCGCATGCGTAAAAATTACATCCGCATTCTGACTGGTGACAAGGTAAAAGTTGAATTAACGCCTTATGATTTGACAAAAGGCCGGATTATTTTCAGAGATAAGAACTGATTATATTTGTTGGGCTATACAGCCCAACACATCCCCGTTAATCCCCCGCAATCATCATCTCATTAACCAGAATCGATCCGCACCGGGTGGAAATATTCGGGTTGACATCATTGCCCACTGCAACAATCCCTGAAAACATGTCTTTCAAATTACCTGCAATAGTAATTTCTTCAACCGGAAATTGAATTTCGCCGTTTTCAACCCAAAAACCGGTAGCGCCTCGGGAATAATCACCTGTAATACCGTTCACTCCATGCCCCATCAATTCAGTTACCAGTAATCCAGTATCCATTTTGCGCAGTAAATCCTGTAAATCACCTGCATTGGGGTCGAGGGTCAGATTGTGGACGCCGCCTGCGTTGGCTGTTGTTTTTAATCCCATGCGGCGGGCTGAATAACTACCGAGAACGTATTGGCATAAACGGCCGTCTTCGATAAAAATATTATTACGGGTAGGCACACCCTCACTATCAAATGGTGAACTGCCCAATCCTCGTAATAGATGAGGCTGTTCATAAATTTTAAAGCCGGCCGGAAAAATCTGTTTACCAAGAGAATCCAGTAAAAATGAATTTTTGCGATAAAGATTCGAACCGCTGACCGCGTTAATGAAGCTTGATAATAAGCCGCTGGACACCCGTGAGGAAAATAAAACCGGCGCCTTTTGAGTTTTTACTTTCCGCGCCCCCAATCGCCGCGTAACGCGCTCTGCTGTGCTCTCAGCCAACTTCAGCAGGCAGGATAGATCATCAGGATGACGGGCGGTTATATAATCATAATCGCGCTGCATAAGTTCGCCTTCGTGGGCAATCAGTGAGCAGCTGACGCTATGGCGTGAGCCGTGGATAATCCCTTCACCGCCATACGTATTGGCAAAGGCGTGATGAAAGGTATAAGTAGAAAAATTTACGCCATCCGAATTTTTAATCCGCGCATCCAGCGACAAGGCATGTTGTTCACAGGCCAGCGCCTTTTCAATTGCCTGTGGCGGTGTAATTGACCAGGGATGGTACAGATCAAGATCTTCAAACTGGTTAGTCATCAAATCACGATCAGCAAGCCCAAAACAGGGATCTTCAGCGCTGACCCGGGCAATATCGCAAGCAGCCGACACCAGAGCGTCAAGCGCGGCTGGCGAAATATCCGTACTGCTTGCACCACCCTTACGCTGGCCAATATACACCACCAGGCTCACGCCTTTATCTTCGCTAAATGCAACTGTCTCTACCTGCTGCATGCGCACATCAACCGAATAGCCAATGTCGTTATTCACTGAAACAGTCGCATCAGTCGCACCTTGCGCTTTCGCTCTTTTCAGGACATCATGCATTAATGCCGATAAATCGCTTGCCGTATTTTGCTGCACTCTGGTAAGATTTTCTTTAGTTTTTGGCATGGCCTTTCCAATGCTGAATAAATATGTAAACAAGGATACAAGAATACTATGTCCAGTCAAACCATTACTACAACAAAATGGCTGCAGCGCATCTGGAAACCCTTAATTCTGATTATATTTATTGTGTTCCTGTTAAATTTTGCTCTGGCAGCCACTAGCTGGCGCACTCTGTCCAAAGGGCTTGAATACCGTGATATCGATCGCAGTTATATTACACCCTGGTCGCATATTCATACTTTTCGTATTGATCTGAACGCCAATAAGCTGTCTTCAATTATGGCAAAAGACCTGGCGCTCAAACACGCTTCTGCCGATGAATACGCCAAGCACAGCAAGGCATTAATCAGCATTAACGGGGGATTTTTCGATGAGGAGTTTCACCCATTGGGTCTGCGGATCACCGATAGTCACTTGCAAAGCCCTATGAAGCAAATCAGCTGGTGGGGCGTTTTTTATACGCGCAATAATAAAGCTCATGTGGTTGCCGCACGGCAGTTCAAACGCGACAAGCAGATAAACTTTGCTATTCAGAGTGGTCCTCGCCTGTTAATTAATGGCCGTATTCCGCCGCTGAAACCAGGACGGGCGGAACGCTCAGCGCTTGGAGTAACGGCCGATGGCAAGGTTATTCTGCTGGTTACAGACAATAGCCCTCTTTCAACTACCGAGTTGGCTCAAATTATGAAAGCAGCCCCGCTTAATTGTATGAATGCGATTAATCTTGATGGCGGCAGTTCAAGTCAGTTGCGTGCACAGATTGATAAATTCCACCTTAACGTGCATGGTTTTTCTAATGTTAGCGACGCAGTGGTTGTGACGCCGCTGTCTTTGCCCTCTCCCTAACCCTCTCCCGATACGGGAGAGGGAACATCACTACTCCATTATGCCCTCTCCCGTACCGGGAGAGGGTAACATCTAAAATACTCCCTCTCCCGTATCGGGAGAGGGCTGGGGAGAGGGTAACATCTAAAATACTCCCTCTCCCGTATCGGGAGAGGGCTGGGGAGAGGGTAACATCTAAAATGCTCCCTCTCCCGTATCGGGAGAGGGCTGGGGAGAGGGTAACATCTAAAATGCTCCCTCTCCCGTATCGGGAGAGGGCTGGGGAGAGGGTAACATCTAAAATGCTCCCTCTCCCGTATCGGGAGAGGGCTAGGGAGAGGGTAACATCTAAAATGCTCCCTCTCCCGTATCGGGAGAGGGCTGGGGAGAGGGAAATTAATTTATTGCGGAGCCGGACTATAAACCGGTGGAAGCTCCATTAACACTGGCAGCTCTGTCAGGCATGTTTTAAAATTTTTGTAATTAACCCTACTGCTTTGCCCGTAAAGTAAAAAGATACGATCTAACAACATTGTACGGAAAGAATGATTATAGGTATTGCCATTACTCTTTTCAGAAAGATAATCAACAATTTTCCGTTGTAAAGTCATGCAATCATGCTCATCTTTAATGGAAAGCAAAAACTCTTCAGCACGCTCAATCCCGGTCTCGCCATGGCGGTGCCAGAATGACAATTTACATTCTTTTCTTACATAATCACTATATTCCTGCACCACAGCCTGTAGTTCTCGCTTAAGGATTGCAAGCCCTGTCTCGTTTAAAAGAATAGTATCATTTACCCTCATACAACGATAACTGGGCGACAGCAGGTTTTCACGATCCGTTGTTGCGGGCACAACTGGCAGCTGAGAAGGAACTTTCGTTTCTTGGGGGAATAAAGTATCAGCCTTGGGAAGTTTTCGCTTTTTCTTCAAAATCGATGCATCAGCCTGTGGCCTGTTATATCGATATGAATCTACAGTAACCTTTATGCCATTTCTTGGAAAATTATCTATTAAATCAACCAAATTGGCGCGCTTTGATAAATTATTATCTGATAAATCAATATGCGTCACATGGTTTGGCAACGATTTAAATAATTCCGTCAATTCGCTGTCTTTGAGTTTATCGAGACAGTTATTTTTAAACGACAGGCTGTTTACGGTCGGTTGGATATTGGCAAAAACAGTTTTTGCTTTTTCCAGCAATTTGTATTTACTGGCAAAATTATTAAAATTATGCCACTGACTTTGAAAAATAGAATTCAATGCCAGTTTCTCACAGTTTTTTGACCATGTTTCAATAATAGGAGCAAGCTCGGTAAGGTTGAACAAGCCAATATGGTTACCCGAGTAATCGATTTCTTTAAAAGAACCCTTCAGAATACGCCGAGTTAATTCTGATCCGCTTAGTTGTTCTAAATGATTATTGGCCAGATTTAATTTTATCAATGAGCCAGGTAATCCGCTCAACAAATCAAAAGCTGCGTCAGTCATGGCCCTGACAACAGTGGCAGGTTTCGGCTTGCCCAGATTTAAGCCAGATAAATCCAGTTCGATTTCATTAGCAGGGATAATAGCCAAAGCAATCTTGCCCGCATTGGGCCGCTCAGGGTTAAACTTGGATAACTTATACACAACAGAACCTCAAAAGAAAACATCATGGGCAATAATAATTCATTGAATGGTTTTTAACAATCATTATTAGATTGTAGCCTGAGTGCACTGTCATTAAATTAAGAAAATTGTCATCCCCGTGAAGGCGGGAATGACAGAATAGAAGATATTTCGGTTTATTTTACGTCAGGTTGCCATCCTGAATTGTTAAAATTCTGTCCATTTTGCTAGCCAGAGAAGTATCATGGGTAACAATTACAAGTGCGGTACTTAATGTTTTATTTAACTCAAGCATTAAATCAAACACTTTGCCCGCCGTCGCCTGATCGAGATTGCCCGTTGGTTCATCAGCGAGCACGCATTGAGGTTTATGGACTAACGCTCTGGCAATAGCCACCCGTTGGCGCTCCCCGCCCGATAATTGGGCTGGCTTATGATGAATACGATGCTCAAGCCCTACCTGTTGTAAAATATCAGCCGCCTTTTGTTTTGCTTCGCTTACAGAATGATCGCTTAATAACAAAGTCATACTAACATTTTCCAGGGCGGTAAATTCTGGCAGCAAATGATGGAACTGGTAGATAAAACCAAGATTCTGATTCCGCAGCTGACAACGCTTTTTTTCGCTGACGGATTGCCAGGAGGTACCATTAATCAGCAACTGACCGGCATTGGGGTTATCAAGGCCGCCCAGCAGATGCAGCAATGTACTTTTGCCTGAACCAGACGGTCCGACAATCGCTATCCGCTCGCCTTGCGAAACAGTTAAATTGATACCTTTTAACACTTCGACATAGGTCTGACCGTCATGGTAAGTTTTAGTCAAATTAACGCACTCAATAATCGCCTTACTCATAATGCAATGCCTCCGCAATAACTGTCCGTGACGCCCGCCAGGCTGGGTATATTGTTGCGATAAAGCTCATTAACAAAGCGACTGCACATATCTGTACCAGATCTGTTATCAATATTTTTGACGGCAGGTAATCAACAAAATAAATACTGGATGAAAGAATCTGCATGTTAAAGAACGATTGCAGACTGTTGACAATCGCAGTTGCGTTACTGGCAAGCAACACCCCGCCAATTAATCCCAACAAGGTTCCTATTGCACCAACCAGCATGCCCTGAACAATGAATATCCACAGAATAGTTGCCGGAGTAGCTCCTATGGTTCGTAAAATGGCAATTTCTGATTGCTTGTCGTTAACCACCATAACTAGCGATGAAACCAGATTAAAGGCAGCTACCGCGATAATCAACAGCAAAATAAAGAACATCATTGTTTTTTCCATTTTGACTGCCTGAAAAAATTCGCCAAACTGATCTGTCCAGTTACCGACCAGGAATTCTTCGCCCAAATCACCCGAAATTTTATACGATAATTCTGGCGCCTGATAAATATCGGCAAGCTTGAGCTTGATACCGGTGACATCATTACCTAACTGTAATAATTTCTGAGCATCTGCCAGATTAATAAAAGCAAGCTTGGTATCAAAATTAAACCCGGTACCGGCAGAAAACACGCCAACTACTGTAAACCGCTTAAAGCGAGGGATCATCCCAGCCGGCGTTACGCTGGCCTGAGGGATCATAATTGTCACTTTATCACCAACCATGGCTCCCAGATTATCAGCCATGCCGCGCCCGAGGATAATGCCAAAATCCGTTAATTTCGCCATGTCTCCAGCCAGCAGCTTCTCGTGCAGATGAGTTACCTTTTCCTCACGTTCGGGTAAGATGCCTGTAACCACCAATGGAACAACCTGACCATTAAAGGTCAGCAATCCCTGGCCGCCAATATAAGGCGCTGCAGCGGTTACACCGGGATAACCAGACAGTTTTTTCTCCATTTCCTGCCAGTTTGCCAGTTTGCCGTCCATACCGCTCACCGTAATTTCAGGCGCCATACCAAAAAAACGCTTATGGATTTCTTCATCAAAACCATTCATTACCGACAATACGGTTATTAACACCATAACGCCCAACCCGATACCAAGCATGGAGCTTAACGAGATAAAGGATACAAAATGGTTGCGTTTTTTGGCGCGGGTATAGCGTAAACCAATATAAAGCGCTAAGGGTTTGAACATAATCGGCTTCAATAATTGAAAAACATGATTGTAGTGAAATTTATGGTATTGCGAAAGCGATAGTTGATATCCGCGCGAGCAACTAACAGTCTAAACAAAAAAGACAAAAAACATTTTGATCTTAATTTTAACAATTAAGTTTATTTTTGACTATATTTATAGTAGAAGCAAAAAAATCCAGAGGACGGATCCCATGGACACTGTTGTTAATGCCCGCATCTTAAAACGTTTCCTGCTCGAAATGAGTTCAGATCCCGGTATATCGATTTCGGATGAAGTATTACTTACCTACCAACCATTATTTAAAGCGCTTGATTATGTAAAAAACCTTGCAGGCGATATTTTGAACCTGCAGCAATTGGACAACGATGTTAAGCAATGGCATATATTGCGCGATATCCTGCAGTCGGGTTGTCAATTTGGCGAAGGCAAACCTCCCGTTCTCAAAGGCATCAATGAAAACAACCTGCAAAGAAGGATTGATTTCTGGCGTCGGGATAAACAATTAAGTCACTTGCCGCAATGTGACTACTATCAGCGCACGACAGAATCGACCCTCAGCCTGAGTCTGGATGATTTGATAAAAAACAGTCAGAAAAAACTGCAGTCGTTGATCAGAAGCTTTGTCCGGCCAGAAATGAATATCAATGTAAGCAATCCGTCAGACATCTACCGGTTAATTAGCATTCTGGAATCGAAATTTAAAAAAGCGCAAAAAGAAAACAACCCTATTGCCGAAGATCTGCGTAAACGGCTGACAATAGCGCATGATCTTAAGAAGCTTAATGAATTATCAGTGCTCAATATTCCTGATGAAAAAAATGTTAATACGAAATATTGTACCCTGGCAGAATCCGCAGGCGGCGTCACTGAAAAAATATCATTAATCCGGCTGGATAAGGCCACCGAACAATTACGCAATCTCTGTAACAGCAGTTTTGATTCTATTGATGATTACTTAAGTAATCATTATGAATATAAGTTAAGCACGGAAGCGATTCTCAAATTGCCAAAACACGGCGATATTCGTGAAGTACAGAAAGAAGCCGTTGCGTTAAATATTTCACGCCTGCTTGGCTTAAATACTGCCCATTCAACCATGCTGAGCCATCAGGGACAGCCTGCGTTGTTTATCCCATTTGATCACATCAAGCTGATTAAGGAATTTGCCCGCGGCAAGGTCATGACCAAGCTCATAACAATGAGCCTTGAGCACCAGACCTATGAACATTATTCAACTATTAATCCGGTTGGCGCAGGTCTGCAGCCTAATTTGTTTATTGATGATTTTGGCAATGCCCTGGGTTTATCGTATGCCACTAACGATACTGATGCTATTGGCGGCCGGAAGAACAATAAAGGATTAATTAACAGCCGCTCTCTTTATATTTTTGATCAGGTTACCCAGACCTCAGAATGTCTGGAACTGGATTCGCGACTGAGCATGCAGCCATGCGGGCTGATCATGAAGCATACGCGGCATGGTCAGGGCCGTAACAGAACATTGATCGAAGATTCATCCTTCTGCGCCAAGTTCGACAGCCTGATGAACCTGATTCAGCAACGCAAAATGCTTCTGCAATATATCGAACGCACTATTCATCTCCACCAGGCGCGAATTAAACAACTGAACGTCATTATGGCACAGGATCTGCCCGCTCAAGAGCATAAAAAATTTGCTCAGGAACATAAACAAGTCAGCATATTGCTGGATGATATGAAACTCATCAGGCGCGCAGTTAAAGACCGTATAGCCAAAATCCATGAAATACTTCCCGCTCACAGCGAAACCATTAGCAGTATTGAAATCAGGCAGGCGCTGATTCTGGAAAAATTATTGAATAACCCGGTGCTTTATAGTGATATCGGGCGCCCTTACCGCAATCCGTGGACTTATCGCCATAATCTTAAAGTCAGTAAAATTGAGCATTACAATGACGACATGGTTGCAATAAGCTTTGACGGTAAAGTTCCACAGCCAATAAAAGCATTTATCGAGCGGCGTGGCTCGGTGTTGCTTGCCGGCAGGGGTAGCAGGCAGTTGCTGATTAGCCGCACTGATTTAGCCTCGTTGACTGAAAGTTTATTGCATCCGGAATATGTACCCAAACTACAGGCCGGACAAAACTACCTTGATCGGGCTGATTTGCTGGTTATTAGTGAAGCCTACGATAAAGGCCATCGCGATCGCATTATTGAGCGCATTGACAGTTACCAGAAAGTTATGGCCAGTCCGTCAGTAGACATTATTACCAAGCTTGAAATCATGACTGCTACTGCAGAAGATATCAAAAATCATATCCAGACTGCGAATAATAAAGGCTTTGGCATGCATGTCCTTAAAAAACTGCAGTTTGATATTCAGCAACAATTACGCAGGATGGCCTCTTTTCCAGACTTGGTTAATGACGCATTTTCAGCCGCTGTACAGCTGGATCGGATAGAAGAATTTAATAATGTATTAAAACAGGCTGTTCTGAAAAATAAAACCGGCTCGCCTGCTCTTACTCAATTTTTTAAAGATTGTATTACTAACGCCAGATTTGCCGCTAATCATTGTGAGGCCGTTGCGCAAAGCCAGCTCGTTGCCGAACTGGCGAAAGAGACAATTGCTCAGCTTACCTTAAATCCCATGGCGCCATTATTGCAGAATAAAGCAAAACGCCCTGCGCCAGCTTCTATATCAGCGCCTGACCTACTGGCCGAAGACGGAGTAGTAAAGTCTCCCAACAAACAGCCGAAACTAATAAAAGATCCCGAGGTGACACCTGCAGATGAAACAATGCCGGAAACAAGAATATTAAATCGATAACAGTATCAATTGAATTGAGGAGCCGCTATGCCTGTGCATGAACGAAGACAACATTTTCGAATTGAGGATCAGATTTATTTTGAATATAAAGTCCTTGATGCAGGAAGTTTTATCTCTGAAAAAGCCATTACAGAAGAATTATTAGGCAAAACAGGACAGCGCTATCTGGAAACTACCCAATATTTCCAAAGCCTTGATCATGAACTTGCCGAATTAACCCAGACTCTTGCATTGGGTGAGCCGACATTAGCTCATTATTTAAATCTGCTTAATGCCAAAATTGATTATCTGGCCAGGCATTTAACGATCGGCGAAAAAACACACCTCCGTAAAGTGAATATCAGCCTGGGCGGTATGGCCTTTAAATCCCGGGAGCGAATTAAAGAAAAAACCCGGTTGAAAATTGTTATTTATACCAAGCCTAAAATGATTCCAATTGTAGTTGGGGCGATCGTGGTTTACAGCCAATATTTGTCCGAGCATAGTTATCGTACTGCCGTACAGTTTGAAACATTAAACCAGGATCAGGAGCAATTATTATCACAACATATTATGCTTACCCAGGTTCAAAGCCGATTTGACTAGGTTATACTCCAAAGAGGTGTTGAGCGGCAACGCCAACACTCCTTATTGGTTTTTGATATTGCGTTTCGACATGTTCCGTTTGATTGCTTGCATGCAGCTCCGTCATGCAGGATAATCGGCTTTTATTTGTTGCAGGTTGATTATGTCAAGACAAGTATTTTGTGTGAAATTAAAACAAGAAGCGGAAGGTATGGATAAAGCGCCCTTACCCGGCGCATTAGGTGAAAAAATTCTTAATAATGTATCCAAACAAGCCTGGAAAATGTGGTTGTCTCATCAAACCATGCTAATCAATGAATACCGCTTAAGCCTGATCGATCCCCAAGCCCGCGAATTCCTGACTACCGAAATGGAAAACTACTTTTTTGGCGATGGCTCATCCAGGCCAGCAGGCTTTACTCCAAAGGAATAAAAACTGTTGGGCTTTACAGCCCATAGCCGTCAAGCTAAGTCAGGTACAGAGGAAATTAGAATAGTAAATGTACAAAATTTCTTAACTGACTGCTATGGGTTTTACAGCACATATTCGTTCGGCCTGAGGAAAATGCGGAGCATTTGTCTCGAAGGCGTGGCACTGTACCACAGGCTTCGAGACAGCGCTAAAGCGCTTCCTCAGCCCGAACGATATTGTGAAATGTAGAAATTTAATTCCTTAGCTTTACGGCCATGGGCTTTACAGCCCAACATTCCTTTGATGAAAACCTTGATTACTGTGCGCATCCTCTGCCTACTTAATAAACAAACTCATTGGCAAGGCAAATAATTTAATTTCATTTTGAGAAAAAGGTAATATCTCTTTTCCGGAATAAAAAATAACACCATATTGAAATTTAGAGGGATTAAACTCTGCCAATTTTATTAATCCTTTAAAATCATGCAAATTAACCGTGGCTGATGCTTTAATTTCAATCCCAATGATCTGATGATTATCCCTCTCCAAGACAATATCCACCTCATTTTGATACTTATCGCGAAAATGCAATAATTCCACCTTTTCTTCTGACCAACTATTTTGTTTGAGCAATTCCATATAGATTAAATTTTCTAAAAGCCCGCCAAAATGTGGGCTACCGAGTAACTGCTCTTCATTTTTTATACCTAAAAGGCTACAAGCCAAACCAGTATCTATTGATTGCAATTTCGGCATTGTGACGGCTTGTCGTTTTGCTTTGCTCTTTAAATAAGCTGGAACTCTTTTGATTATAAACATCAACTCCAAAACTTCTATATAAGCTTTAATTAACTTATCATCTTCGCTTAAGTCATTCGAAACACTTGAATATTTTAGCAGGTTCCCTGAAATACCAGCTAAATAAGGAATGAGAGATGCAAGTTTAGAACGGTAGTCGCCTTTAGCATGATATAAAACCTCAAAATCTTTAAAAAGACGACCTTCTATATATGATTTATACCATAGCTGCTTTGCACGGGGGCTTTTATTCTGAACCTCAGGGTATCCCCCTTCAAGAATACAGTTAGCCAGATCAAAGCGTGTAAGTGGAGTCAGGTTACGTACGTGAAAATTTTCGTTACATAGCAAATCGATGACATTATAATTAATGCCGTATTTTTCTGATAATGCTAATGGATATAATTCCAGTCTCGCCATATGTCCTGGTAGAGCTTCTTGTGTTTTTCCAGATCGAAAAATATCAGCTGAGCCTGTTAATAAAAATTTTCCTCTCACATGCGGCGGAAGATTATCCGATTCATGTTTTATAGCCGGGATTAATTCTGGTATATATTGAAACTCGTCTAAAACAACTTTTGTATCATGTAATGAATGGATAAAACCAATTGGATCGTTTTTTGCGGATTGGTAAATTGTTTGGTTATCAAAAGAAATATATTCAAAGCCAAAATTTTGGGCAATTATTTTTGTTAAAGTTGTTTTACCTGATTGTCGAGGTCCTGTTAAATAAATAATTCTGAACTCATCTAATAACTCACGAATAACAGGAGATAGTTTTCTTTCAATCATTGATAAACTCATAGGATTTAACATACTGTTTAATATATAACATCTATAGATAATAGCCAACTATAATCCGAGAAATCCAAGATAATAACCCGAAATATCCATGGCAATAACCCGAGAAATCCAAAATAATAATCCGAGAAATCCACGGTTTCACGCTCTATGTACATGTGCTTGGGTTCAGACCCATAGGATTAAGACTTATTCGGAATCTTGAAAAAGCCTATCAGCGCCTATCAAGGGAATAATTCGATATAACACCTCATCCATTACGGGAGGTTCTGCTTCAACAATAAACTTTGCTTTTCTATCTTTCCAGGATAGTGTTTGAATAAGGCTGGCTGCGACAACAGAGGGTTGATCAAGATTGTTGACTGGAACTTCAGTATTGCCTCCTCGAATGCTGGTACTTATTGGACAGCAGATAATCAATCCAGTCATTCTATTGTATTCTTTGGAAGATAAAACTAAAGCAGGGCGATATTTACCCACTTCTTTCCCTTTAGTTGGTTCAAAATCTAGCCAAATAATATCATTTCTTTCAGGTATGTATGAAGCAGACATTATTGCCCAACCTCATTAAGCTGAGGAGAGACGAGTAAATCTGCATGGGCTGTTTGCTCTGACAAACCTTTTAAGAGATCTGACTCGTTGAATGGAAAGTGTTTTCTTTTTTTTGATTTAGTCACAGTGAAACCTGCTTCAGAGACTTCAATATCCACTTCAGTTCCTTCTTTAAGATGAGGTATCTCACGCATTGCACCGCTTATACGTAAGGCTAAGCCGTTTCCCCATTTTTGAATTTTTGCGTGTAATGTCATATTAGCGCCTTAGGTATCAACATTATCTATAAAAAGTATACACCATGTATCAACACTTTTCCAGGAAATTGTATTAGGCAATAGCGGATTCAATAGATGCTCGTGGTTCTCAAGCTGAAAACACTACATTGAGTCTACATGAGATTTTAGATATTTGGGTTGATGCTGCATAAGCGCTTGATTTGCATGGTGGCCAGAGACGGAATCGAACCGCCGACACGAGGATTTTCAATCCTCTGCTCTACCGACTGAGCTATCTGGCCATCAAGTAGCGCTATTAAACTCTGAGATTGATTTAGAGTCAAGAAAATTTTTTAATTTCTTGCTTCTGTTTGCTTTATCCGATCAATTTGTTCTTGTTTATTACAATTAACTCTTATGTAAAGCATCAGCAAGCTCTTGCGCGATTAAATAGAGATCCTCGCCCTTGGCATAATGACTGATATTCACCGTCAAAATTACGTCACTGGATTTTAACCAGATCATCAGCGAGCTAAAACCAAGTGTGCCGCCGCTATGCCACCATGCCTCTTCGCCGAATGTTTTATCATCATGGATAATCCCCAGGCCATATTGTACCTTCAGCTTATTGGGGAGCGTTGCATTTATTGTGGTCATGAGCTCCTGCATTTGTGTGGGCGGCAATATATATCCCTGAGCCAACGCTTTTATCCAGAGTGCAGTATCATGCGATGTAGCAACCATCCCGCCTGCGGCATTTGTCCAGGAATGGCTAAAGTCAGTGATATCTTTCGGTTCATCTGGAAAATAACCACGATCCGAATAGCCATGGGCCATACGCTCCATGATCTGAGGGGAGTAACTGGCAGGTAAATAAAAAGTATCCTGTAATTGCAACGGCTCGATTAAACGGGCTTTTAATTGCCCGGTTAACTCACTACCGCTCACCTGCTCTATAATCAAACCGGCTAAAACATAGTTAGTATTAGAATAATGCCACCCAGCTCCCGGTTCAAAGTAAAGCGGTTCTTCCGTAACCAGATTTACCAGCTCTTCCGAAGTCCATTGCTGGTTAAAATCAAAATCCCCCTGGCGCACTTTTTTGTCGAGTACATCAGTATAATTATAAATACCGCTGGTGTGGTTTAATAATTGTCGGATCGTGATATTTTGCCAGGACTGCGGCAAATCAGACAGGTATTCACTAACTGAATCATCAATCGATAACTTGCCCTCCGCCTCCCAAAGCAAAATCAGCGCGGCAATAAATGATTTGGTTTCACTGCCTATCTGGAACAGGTTGTCAGGTTTTAATGCCGCACTCTGCTCAAGCGTGGTATAACCGCTGACAAAATCCCGCGGTGTACTTTCACCAGGACAAATAATACTGACTTCAATGCCGGGAATATGGTATTTCTCGCGATCAAGGTCGATGATTTGCTGCACTTTGGACGTAATATTGTCGTTGCAATGGGCATATATTGGTTGAAACACAAAGGTCAGGGTTAACCCTGCGGCAAGGTATAGATTTTTGAAATCAGGCATGCTATTCGTCCTAAAAATACAGGACGAAACTATAACAATATTTACTAATTTTGTAACTATTCCGCCGGGGAAATGTATTTTAACGAGACACCGTACCAATCTCTGAATTGGATTCCCGCCTGCGCGGGAATGACAGAGTTCATTATGGAGCAGTTCTAAACTCGGCTGAATTACTCCATTTACAGCTCCTCAGAGAGGCCATCGCCTTTGCTAACTTTACTCCCCCGGAATAAAAACCTGAACTTGACAATAATTCCCCGGACTTGGCAGCCGGGTTTTGATTAACCGCTTGTTCATTAGCCGCTGAGGCAATTACCTGTTTTAACGCTGAATTGGACAGAGTCATGACCTTGGGATCATAGACATGAAATCCAGACAATTTCAGCGCGTCCAGGTAATAGTGTTGATTGACCAGAGCCTGATTATTATTTTCATGGCTATCAATAACCGTATTCAGGGTTTGTTGTAATAGTTTGAGGTTGTGAGAAACAGGCAAAAACTGGCTTAAATTTTTAGTCAGTCTTTTTACAGAATTATAAACTTTAAGTGTATTATATTGGTCTTCTGAAGAAAGTTCATTACCTTGTTTATAAGTCAAAGCAAAGCTCTCTAACTGAGAAAAGGCATTATATAGATGACTCAGAACAAGGGTCATTTCCTGATTGCCATTTGCTTCAGCTATTGCTTTTTGCAGCCTGTCCACTACTTGTTTTGAATCCAACGTGCGTAAAAGTAACTTTGCTTCACTTTGGCCAAGGCTGCCGCCAACCTTTTTGATTTTAATTGCCTGAAGCGAGCCAAACTGTTTGAAATCAGGTATTTGCCCATAGGTTAAAGGACGCATAATAAAGTTTGCAGCATTGATTTTTTTAGCAAATTCACCTGTAAAAAACAACAAATGATCCACCAGTGCATTTCTTAATAATTCATTAGCCGCAATACCTGAATTGATTTCAAAAAAATTGGCAACCACATGCACTGTTCCTGGCTTATCTCTGTCTTCACCAAAAAATAACCAATTACCACATACTGGTAAACCCGTATGATTATCAATCACCACATGCATAAACATGGCTTCATCCATGCGCCGTTGTATCATTGCGTTAAAATAAGCTCCATCGGTCGCAAGACAGCAACTCAGTAAATTGCCGAGAAAAAATGTCAGCATTTTATTTTTATCCCAGCTCTCAACATGGAAGGAGCGAGGTTTGGTATTGGCAGGTTCTTTCTTAACCCGCATATCGATATGCAGATCTTGTAAGATTTTATAAGCTTCAGAAAAGTGATAACCCTGTTCAAAAACTCCCCCTAGCGCATCCAATACGTCGCCAGGCGTAACAGCAGATTTTATTCGTTCAATTTTAGCCGTAATTTTATTTGCTAAAGCAACAATATCATTATTTATCAATCTGGATTTGCACTTTAAAAATGCCTGCTCATCATCTTCATCACGAGCCGTTTTCAATAATTGATTTCGAAATTTCACGATTGCTGTTGAAAGCTCTGATAGCTCTTTCTTGAGGCTATTCGGATAGTGTTGTTCGAAATTGTTTACATGTTCGCGAAGTAATTTGAATGAATTCCATATAGCCAGATATTGACCATCCAATTTATAACTACATTCACCCCCAACCTCAAATGGCAATATATAGGGAAAATTGCGGGCTAAATTAACATTGACTCCGCTTTCGATAAGTTGTCGAATAATCCTTTGATTGTGTTGATTTAGCTGTTTTATCGACTCAGAGTCGCTAGCAGCATTAGTTACAAATTGCCTCAGGTTCGTGCCTTTATCCAGATCTGCCAACAGCATTTGGTCAAAAAACTCGGCATATTCATTGTGCTGTAATCTTTTTCGAGCATAGGCCAGCTTTGGCAACATCTCAATAGGCAGCTTTTCTAATAATACGTCTGCACTGATTGCTTTATCTTCAGGGAAGCGGAAGCAAGCTACAATCCTTTCGGCGAACCAGTGACTTAGAGTAGAATAATACTGATCGAGAGTATCCGCCTGCCCAGAAAACATAGCCGATTTTTTCTTAGAATCTTCTGTTAATGCAGCACCCTCTAAAGAATGTAGTTCTCCCCAGATATACAAAATATTTACCCACTTCATTCTGTGTTGATCTTGCCTTATCTGTTGTTTGAACTTCGAATAGATCTCTCGGCACGATTGTATGCCATCATCGGATATAAGTTGATACGCCTCAAGTAACCGTTGTACAGGAGCCGTTGAATTAACGCCGGTTTGTTGTAAAAAGCTAAAAATATCCTCGCCCATTATTGCTATTAATTGATTGATTTTTGGCTGATATTTTACAAAAAACGAGATTATATCTTCCTGATTTATATTCAAACCTTTACTATGAATTTTAAAAAAATGCTTAAAAAATTTTTGCGCCAGATTTTTCTGTTGGCATGTTAGCAGGGTGTCTTTAATCAAAAAATCGATCAGCTGCTCCGCTGGCTGACTAATAACGTCTTGTATTGAGTAGCCTTGTTCTTTCATTATTTGAAGAGCACGGGCAACTTTTACTGGCTGGGAATAATTGAGAACAGTACTAAAATTAACTTGCGCTTGCGGGCCTGTAAACAGTCCTCCATCTATCGATAGAAAATGGATAAGTGCGCGCTTAATTTCCTCAGGATTGGTATGTTTAATTATCATGTCAAAATAAGGCACATCGATTTTTAACAGATTTGCAAGCCTCATCTCTAAAAACAGCTCAGCAAGAGCAAGAGGATTTTCATGCTCTAATATCGCATTTAAAATAATAGGGGCAGCAGCGCCAGTAAATACACGACAACGCTTCAACATCTTTAAATACTGCTCTAAAAAAGCTTTTTGTTCATAATCAATGCCTCTGCCGAGATTAATAGTTGCCCAAGCCTTACAAGTCGCTTCGGCATTATCAACTTTTATCAGATCCGTTCCTCGAAAAATTACCAGCGCATTAGCTATGGCAGGCGGATAGTCACTACTTGTAAGAAGCTTACGGTAAAATTGCCCATCATCGCCTGCTAATAAACCTTTCCTTTGTAAGAGTAGGAGGGAATCAGCAACCCATGTTGGATGTTGATGTCCGATGACTGCATTACGATTTTCTTCGCCGTCATTCCCGGTTAATAAGCCGCTGCTATTTAAATTCTCAAGTGCCTGAACTAACTGAAATACCTGTTCATGCTTTACTAAACCATTAAAGTTAGCCTGAGCGCCAGGACCTGTTAATAATTCGGAATCATCCAGATCTTCCAGTGTATCTAGCAACCACTCTGGTTCTGTATATTCTATTAGTGCAGTGAAATTATTTTGCCCATTAATACCCTTTAGTAAACCTAATTGCTTTAAAAAAGATAGAATGGCACATACTGCAACCTTATCTTTATGCTCCAATACAGCCTTGATGTTAATGTCCGAGAGTAAATCAGTATCTTTAAAAAGTTCGCTCAAATATTCTTCTGTAATATTATTTGGTTCTTCTTTTAACATTGGCATGATTAATAACCCTCTCTCAATGAATTGGTGTCATTGTAATCTTTCAAGATTAAGTGGATATTAAGCATAAATCGGTCAATTGTATTTATCTTTGCACAGGACAGTTTTTGTAATTATATATCGATGGTAAGTTGTTTTAGGGAGCTTAGATATGCGGCGCAATTTTCAACATCCCGGGCAGGTAAGCTGCTTTGCAATCCGGTCAATAGCAATTGTGAAAATTGATTAAGTTCAGCTAGTACGGACTGGTACTCCAGTAGACTGGTGTCCTGATTGAACTGTGCTATTTTTTGCTCGACTCCGGACAAATCAAAGCCGCATTTCTCAGCCGTATTACGGGCGCCTGCCTGATCCAGGCTCGTGCTAATATGATTAATCGCTGCCTGCACCAAAACCAGTTTTTCATGCGTTTCTTTCCTTCCATCCAGCAACGCTTTTTTTGCTGGCTTTAATGGTTGGTTCTGGATTGACTCCAACAAACCTCGGCAAATCCAGAAAGCGTTGGTCAGATCATAGAGCTTTGCTTTCGCCGGCAACATAATTTGCTGGCGGTTATAGCGTAAATAAGACGCCAGCTTTTTTAATTGTTTTTGCAGCATGGTTTGCAAATCGGTGCGCCAAATCAAATTGCCCACTAGAAAACTGGTCGTAATTCCGATAAAAATACCGCCTAAACGTTCCAGCGGCGGCGCCAGATCCAAAGGCGGCCCGCCCGCCTGAGCAAGCGTGATAATGAGAGCAATATTCGCCTGTAATCCGATATAGGCATATGTAGTCAATTTAAATGAAAAATAACTGAAACCCCATACGCCAAAAAAGATCAGCAGGATTAGCAAATACAGATCCATACTGGTACATGCCAGCACAGTCAATGCTAATCCTCCACCCAGCATACAGCCCAGCGCCCGGTGCGCACTAATATTTTTCATCTCGAATAATGTTTTCCGGATTGAGATAACAATGCTGCTTACAATGCCATTTAATCCGCCCGGCCAATCGGCAAGTAACCAGAACGCCAGCGCCATGGTTGCCGACAGACCCGCTTTTATTCCATGCACCATCACATCGGGATCAGAGCGCAATTGTTCTTTGTTTGAAATTACGGCTGAGGCATTTGTCCGTTTGCTGGAAATATCGGTTAATACGGTACTGAGATTAAGTACAAAATCATGAATCTGCCGTAAGAAATGCGACACCGCAAGATATGTTGCTAATTGACTTCCTGAGTTTGCGAGAGCGGTATTAAGCGCCGAATCAAACTGATTCAGAGCCTGCCGGCTTTGCAGAGTAATATCGGCTGGCTTGCTGAAAAATTCAACGCTCAGGGTATTTAAATCCTGTTTCATGGCCTGAAATAGTTGCCTGACTGGCACTAACTCATCAGTAATTAATTTCTGCCCAGGTGAATGCTCCACTGTTGCAGTAAAAAAACTGATTGTCCGGCACAAGCCAAAACCGGCATCCAATAAGAAACGGAATTGATCAATTCTCACCCGCTCAAAGCCTATCTCGCGCCGCATAAAATCAAGCATTTCAGTCGCTTTGCGAATTTTCTTTTTCAATAGCAGTGTCTGTTTATCAACTTCGATAAATGCTTTCGGATCATTGCTGATTAATAATTGCTCGGTCTGATCCAATAAATTGGTCAACGCATTAAATACGGCTTTGACTTCTTTGTTGACATTTTCGTAAATGTTATTAGGAAAAAGACAAAAAGCAGATGCGGCAGACACCAGGACGCCAAGGCCAATATCTACCGGTCGCCAGATAGCAATATAAAACGCCTGCTCAGGATTAACAGCTACCTCAGAAATCACAAGAAAGGCGCTAAGTGCGGCAAGCAAATAGGCATAAGCGTAACGGCTGAAATTGTAGTAGTACACTGCCATGGCAATTAATGAAAAATTAGCCAGTAAATACAACGCAAAACTGTTAGCAATAAAACCTGCAATAAAAAAACCTGCCCAAGCGCCGATAATAGACCCAGCAATACGCATTAATGCTTTATCAATAATATTTCCAGTATAAATATTTGCCAGGATTACCACTGTCATCCCGGACCAATAGGGTTTATCCACATGCAAGGCAAAAGCAATTAAAACAGCCGCCAGAGCCGCAATCGCGGTTCGCAGGGCGGCTCTGTTTTCCAGTGTTCGGGGAATAAACTGTTGTAATGCGGGTAAGTATGTCATCGGTAGGTTATCGTAGTGGCGCTCGCACCTATTCGAAGCGGGTAATTCGGATCGGGATTATCAAAATAAATCCTGACCGGAAATCGTTGGGCAATCTTAATCCAATCTTCAGTCGCTTCGAGATAAGGCAAAGTAGACGGCGCAACTTTACCAGCCTGTACACGGTTGATCCCCCAGCCAATGCTGTTAACATGACCATAAAAAGTTTTACCCGGGTACATATCAAGATAGATTTTTGCCTTGTCGCCTGGTTTGATTAACCGTATTGCGGTTTCACGGTAACGGGTTACTACCCACCACTGGCTGGTTTCAACCAGGGCAAACAACCCCTCCCCTACTTTAATGTACTGGCCGGTGCGCAAATTAAAATTACTGATATAACCATCTGCCGGAGCGATAACCAGAGTATGTTCATAGAGGTAACGCGCTTTATCATAGACGGCCTTGGCCGACAGCACTTTATTATTATCAAAGTGAAGCTGAGCCATTTTTAGTTGCTGGGTATCAGCGATAACCGCCGCTTCCTGTTCTTTGATTTTTGACTCGACATCAATCAGTTTGATTTGAGCCAGGTCGCCCCGCTGTTGTAAGCGCAGGTAGCGGCTGTAATGATCTTTACTTAATGCCAGAAATGATTGGCTTTGTTTTAATTTCTGTTCGGCGACATCAATTGCCAGTTTATCATTTTCGTAATCAATTTTTGCGATATTCCAGGCGGCTTTAGCCTTGTTCATCGCGTAGAGATAGGGTCTGGGATCGATCTGGATCAGCTTTTGGCCTTTTTTGACCTGTTGGTTTTCAACCACATATAATTCAGTGACCGGACCTGCGACTAGTGATGCCATATTGACAATATTGGCAGAAACATAGGCATCGTTAGAGCGTGTGTAGTGATAGGCAAAAAAACGATAGCCCAAAAAACCCAGGCACAGCAAGGTTACCGTTGCCACATGCGGCCAATATTGAAAAGCAGCCAACCGCTCCCGATTCATTAAACAAATCCCTGGTTATAATAATATGAGGTTCAATTAACAATATAGCCAAAGGCATTGCAGTTGTGGAGTATTTCACTGATTTATTTTAATTATTTGTTATTTTGGAGGGGAATGTTGGGTCAAACGACCCAACCTACTGCATTAAACCCGAGGTTGCCAACTTTCTGATATTCATCGGCTGCTGCCTTGCTAACATTGCTGCAGGCAATTCATCCAGATAGGAAATTTGAAAATATTTCTTCCCTGCCAACGACATTAATTCTGGATCTTCCGGATATTGCAACAGCATAGGGAATAACACTGAGCCGCCTACAACTTCCCGTCTATTTGCCGGGTTCGGACTTAATCCCCACAGATTTTGGTAGGTCATTGCCATAGTCGTGCCGGGCTGATTGGGATTATCGTAATTACCAATATACATAACAACATGGCCGCCTATATAAATCAGCGATAAAAATGGCTTGCCATGAGATTTCAGGTAGTCAAGACGCTGAGCTGCTGACATTGGGGAAACATCTTCCATTTTGCCGATTGAAACTTGTTGAGAAGAATTACGCGGCAACCATATTCCGAATGGGGTTAACAAGCTTTTCATTTCCGCTGAGCAGTCATTATAAAAATAGATACCGCCCCACCCATAAGGTCTTTCAATCAACGTTTTCATCAAGTTGGCAAAATGATGGGGTGTTGCTGTAACGGGCATAATCTGAGCCTTATCGGCAGGCAATTTTGCCATTTTAATGACTGCCTGATGTCCGCTGTCAACAACAGGCACCATGACTTCAGTGACATTGGCAGCAGAATGGGCCGGGAATACTGCACCTACATAGGCGGTAAAGAGGTATTTGTCTTCTTCGTCAATGATTTCTGTTTGAGTAGAAGTAATTGCGGCCATGTGTTGTCTGGCGACGGTTGTCCAGGCATTAACGAACGTCTCATCGGTGCGTGCGATTCCCTTGCTTTCAACCCAGGCAATATACTCCGGGGTTACAACCAGCATCCAGGCGCGATCGCGTGTTTCAGCAAGGATATACACCGGCGTTCCAGCCCAAACTGCAGACTCTTGCAAGTTATCAAAAGGATAGCCCTGGCCTGCAATTTTATAATGGTAAAAATGCGCATCAGCAGTTGGTAATGCCCGGGCATTTAAATTATCCACTGCTATACCACGCCTTTCAGCAGAATAAATAATCTGACTTAATTGATCCCAGTTAATATTATTAGCAATTTTATGAATCCAGCGTTCAGAATAAGGGCGAAAATTTTCACCGTATCCAATCTGATTATCAGACTTTCCTTCATTACTGAAAAATGCCAGAATCTCCTTCTCAGTATTTTTTAAATTATTTTCTTCATTTTGTTGCGTGATTTGTCTGATATATCCTTCATCCCAGGGAGACATCATCCCAAAATAATGGTCATAGAATAAGGCCAAATGTTGTTTTTGCGTCGCGCTACTCAATATAGCTTTATCATAACCAGGGTCGGATGGATTAATCCAGTGTGATATTTTCTGGTTATAGTTTCCCATTGGAAACAAAGAAATTACATCCTGTTCAGCGTTGATTTCACCAAATAAAAACAGGCAAAAAAATATAACAAATAATTTGTTTATAATTCTCATAAAAAACACTAAAACCCTGAAAAATTTCTATTGTACATTAAACAGGATTTAATTACACAATTTAACATCATTTCGCAGCACCCGAATCAGGTTTCACACAGGCTACTTTCTATTGCAGGTAAATAGCGCCAGCTGATAATGCCTGCTTTGGCAGGCACTGCTTTTTGTGATAAACAGGGTTTATATTGGCCTGCACTGGCATAACGGATCTGCAGTACTGAAGCGAATGCCTGGATTGTTAACCGCCAATGCTCGCTGCTGAACAAGCCGAGCTCGTTTTCAATAATCAGGCAGGGCAAAAAGCCCGCGTATTCCAGAAAAAAGCGATATTGCTCACCGTTGCTGCTAATCTGACAACCCTGACCTGCAGCCAGACGCCGAATTATTTGATTAGGACTGGCTTCATCAATAATACAGCCAGGATTGATAGAATTACGTTCAGCAAATAATTGGTTGGCATGCTGTTCAAGTTTTGAGAAATTTTTCCGTTGTTCAACAACAATAGCGATTGACCTGGCATGAAGGGCAACGACTTTCAATTGAGATAACACTAATAAGGCCAACAGGCTTATAATTAGTAAGGTTGTGAATAAAACCACACCCTGTTGCCGGCGATTGCTCATGCTCTTATCCGCGTGGTAAGCGGCAATTTCTTATCATCGCCATAACCCAGAGTAATATTCAGCAGTGATGGGTAAACGGCCTCAACTGATAGCGAATTAATCAACTCGGATAACTCTTCGCTATGGCCATTCTGATAATAAAGAGTAAGTTGACTGTGCGGATTTTTGTGGATATAAAAACGCTCCTCTAGCCACTGCCCCACATAAATCGGATCGATATAAGAGTAAGCAAGCGGTTTTTGCAGAGTAAGCAGCATTCCCTCTTTCACTGATCTGGCGGTTTTAAGCAATTGGACTTCAGCATGGTAGCAATCAGCAATTAAAACCGGCTGCTTTAATGCAAAATAAGCACCGGGTTCAACTAATATCTGCTGTGCAGAATATTGATACTGTACCGTAGCAAAATGCTCACTCATTCGATTGAGAACCAGCCCATGATCGTCAATAATATATGCCAATAAGGGTACAGATTTATCCCTTCTGTCCACAGTTTCCAACTGCCCCACACTCCTGCATGGAGCAAATCCTGCCTGTCTGACACTATTTTTTATCAAATCACTGACCAGATTCAGTTCAAAATTTTGATTTAACTGTTTTTGCAGCGCCAGATAATGCTTTTTAGCGGTAACATACTGTTGCAGTAATAAGCTGATTAAAAGCGTTGATAAAAAAAGCGCTATCATAAGTTCAGTCAGGGTTAAGCCATATTCCTTTCGCATGTGGGATAAACTCGCTCTAGCTGATTACTGACCTGAAGGGATAACATGGCCTGTTCGACCGATTGATTTAGAAATTGCTGGCTTTGCCATTGCCGGGTTAAAAAACCGAGGGATGCACAGCTTATAAGAACCAAGGCGACAAGCACCTCAAAAAGGGAAAACCCTTGAAAATTCACCATTTTTATTCCTTAGACTGGACTGCGGGCATAGGGTAATCGAGTTGGCGTTCCGAAGCAAGAAACAAAAAATATTCGTTTAAGGCGCCTCGGTTGGGTCGTTTGAGCCAACATTTCTTTTATTCACCATCTTGTGTTGGGTCAAACGACCCAACCTACGGGCTTATTCGCGTTTTTTGCAATTTTAAGTATATACTAGGGGACATTTCAAATTTACAGGGAGAGTATTTTGGCTTGTGATTTTGCTGCGTTGTCCCATGCCGGGATACAGAGTTTAAGTCCTTATGTACCAGGTAAACCGATTGAAGAATTGGCTCGTGAGTTGGGAATAAGCGATATCATCAAACTGGCAAGCAATGAAAATCCGTTAGGATGCAGCCCCAAAGCGCAGGAAGCCCTGCAGCGCTTATCGATCCAACAAATTGCAAATTACCCTTCTTCGGCAATTCATCCAATGCGGGAGAAATTAAGCGCAAAACTGGATGTTGAGCCAGCAATGCTATGTCTTAGTAATGGTTCAGATTTACTATTCGGCCTCTTGCTAAAATTGTTTTGTTTACACACCGGCAAGCATGCCTTAACCCATGATCTGGCCTTTATCACCTACCAGATTCAGGCACAGGAGCTGGGCATCCCGATACGCTTTTCGCCGATTAATGAGCATTGGGACGTTGATATCCAGGCGATGATAGCGATGTGTAATAAGGACACGGGAATCATTTTTATTGCCAATCCCAATAACCCGACCGGCAAATTTATCCCTCATAATGAAATAGTACAACTATTAAATAATGTACCAGCAACAACCATTGTCGTTATTGATGAGGCTTACTATGAATTTGCTTATCCGGAGGGCGATACCAGTACCATAGAGCTGCTTGCGCAATTCCCTAATCTGGTTATAACCCGAACCTTCTCCAAAATATACGGTCTGGCTGGTTTACGGTTGGGTTATGCCATTGCCCATCCGCAAATTGTTGAACTGATCTTACGGCTTCAACTGCCCTTCAGCGTCAACCAGGCAGTATTGGAAGCAGGTTACGCGGCTCTGGATGATCAGGCGTTTATTGCCAAAACCCTGGCTAATAATACTGCCGGGATGCAGCAGATGGTCGCTGGTTTAATCAAGGCTGACTGTCATGTCATTCCCTCTCACTGTAATTTCGTTACCTTTAGTTGCCGTCTTGCTGGAGCCGTTATTTATAAACACCTATTAAGCCATGGCATTATAATCCGGCCATTGGCCGGGTATGGTTTGCCTGATTTTTTACGGGTCAGTATTGGTAAATTAGAGCAAAATGCCCGTTTTCTTGATAAATTATCATTTTGTTTATCCGAATATAGCGAGGAGTAAAATTATGACTAGCGATTTACGACAAAAACATTGTGAATCTTGTGAAGGCATTGGACAGGCGCTGTCGCCTGAACAAATTAAAAACCTGTTGCCGCAAGTCGATAAACAATGGCAGGTTATTAACAACAACGAAATTAAACGCTCTTTCAGTTTCGCCGATTTTTATGAAACCATGGCTTTTGTCAATGCAATCGCCTGGATAGCTAATCAGGAAAATCATCATCCCGATTTGGAAGTAGGTTATAACTACTGCCATGTCCGCTTTCAGACCCATGCACTGGAAGGACTATCGATGAATGATTTCATTTGTGCAGCAAAAATTGATGCTTTGATTTAAGTTTTTTGTTCAAATTGATTTAAATTTAAACTAAAAACCATTTTTTTTTAATTCTTTGTAAAGTTTTACTAGCAAAACTGTTTATCAGTGTTACAATCATGTCTGAGTTAGAAAAGGAAAAAACATGTCAGAGAAAATACGCGGTACCGTTAAGTGGTTTAACGAAGGTAAAGGTTTCGGTTTTATCGAAAGCAATGGTAAAGACTATTTTGTGCATTTCAGTGCAATTTTAGGCAGCGGATTCAAAACGCTGGCTGAAGGCGCAGCTGTAATGTTCAAACCAGGCCAAGGCCAAAAAGGTCCTCAGGCTGAAGAAGTTGAATTAGTCTAAACCCCTTCGCTATGTTGCATAAATACTGGTCGATTTTATCGATTAAGTTTATGCAACACGCTTTACCACCTTTCTAAAAGAATTCAGCAAAAATTTTATCGTTTCGCTACTATTTACAACCCAAACAATTATCTTACAATTCTACAAGCCTATATTGTGAAACGAGTATTGAGCTTTACAGCCCAACACTTCTCTTAAAAGCTACTCTTAATTATACGCCTTGGTTAGATTGGACAAATTCCTTCATTTTGATTAAAATAAATCCACTTGGTTAATTCAGGCGATAATTTATGACTGCTGCAGAAAATGATGCCCAAGACCATAATGCTAAAATTGAACAACTTCGGCAACAATACTATGATAATTTGCTATCACAAGATCAGTTCGCAGCTCAGTACAGGCAATTAATGCCTGATCTTCACCCAGAAACCTTTGCAATGATAATTATTCCTGAAATTAAAAAACGGAAAATTGGAAATAAAAACACTAATTTCATCAGGCGGACCTCTCATCACAGGCAAGAACTTATTGATAGTCTTACCAAATATATCAATAGAATTGAGCGGCCACAAAAGGTTGATAATGGACGCTCGGTGGTGAATTATGCCTTTGGATTTCTTTTCTTTAAAGAATCACAGGCTACTAACCGACATGCCAACCACTTATTGGCTGAAGAATTGAGAACCAGACTGCAATCTTCTGGCGAATCAATCAAGTCAATCTTTAGGGATGTGGAAGAGCAACGCAGGAACCTTGCACGGAATGTCAGAAACTTTAAAAATGATGACCGGGGAATAAATAGTGGTGAATTGAATGACATTATACACCAGGCAGCGCTTTGGGCCAGATTTGAAGGAATCGACCAAACCTTAGCATCAGCAGGTTTTTAACTTAATATTGGAGCTATACAGCCCATAGCCATCAACCGCCACAGTCAGCGGCATACCTATATGAGTTATTTGATTAATAATCAGAGTAAGAACCATTACCAGTCTCTCCAGTAATCCCTTTCCTTTAAAGGTTTTTTGCAAACCCTCAGATGCCAGGGATGGCATCTGGGAGCGTCAGGATGACTTCATGCGTGTTTGCAAAAAACCTTTAAAGGAAAGGGATTACCCGCTCTGAACTTACAAGGCATACGTGCCTGAACACGTGATAGAAACCTTGATTACGCTTCGCTGCATCAAGGCTACTCTCTATTTGTTCAACAAAGCCCGGGGGCTCAGACCGAACAGATATAAGTTTTACACCCCAACGCTTTTTAAATAAAGCCCCAACTTTTAAACAAACAATTCCTCCTTTTGACACTGTCGGACTCTATTCACAAAACACCCACATTTTATCCACAGGATATTCTCTTGTAATCGAATCAAAAACTAAATATAGTATCCATTCTTGTGTCTTCACTACTATATATTGTTTTCATGCTATACTTATAAAGTAGTGGATAAGTTTTAAAAAACATTGACAAAACTTATTTTCCGTGGAGCAAAAATGTCATCAGAACTTCTTGATTCGGTAAAAGATGTGCCGTACACAAGTCAACTGGAATTGACCGCGAACGCCCCTGGCTTATTGAAAATCATTAAGCGTAACCGTAAGGTTGTCAGCTATGATGAAAGAAAAATAAGGGTCGCCATTACTAAAGCATTTATTGCTGAAGAAGGCGCCAGTGCCGCAGCGTCTAATCGCATTCATCAGGAAATTGATGAAATCACTCAGCAGATTACTCAGGTTTTTAAACGCCGTTTTACTTCTGGCGGCACGATTGATATTGAGGAAATCCAGGATCAGGTTGAACTTGCTCTGATGCGTAACGGCCATTATAAAGTTGCCCGCCGTTATGTTGTATACCGCGAAGAACACCGCAAAGCGCGTGAAACAAAACTGCAACAGGATGCTGCTGAAAGTAAGGCTATCCTGATTACCATGCCCAATGGCGAACTGGAGCCGCTGGATATGGAGCGCGTGCAGACAATTGTTAATGAAGCATGCCGCGATCTGGATAATGTTGATGCAGAGCCGGTTATTAAAGATGCGCTGCGTAATCTCTACAATCAGGCCAAACTGGATGAAGTGCATAAAGCGTTGATTATGGCTGCACGTGCACTGGTTGAAAAAGAGCCTAACTATACTTATGTAAGCGCCCGTTTACTGCTTGATAGCCAACGCAGTGAAGCGCTGACCAAACTGGGTATGCAACACGAAGCGACATTTGATGAAATGATTGCGCTGTATCCTGCTTACTTTAAAACCTATATTGCTCAAGGTATTAAACAAGGTATTCTGGATTACAAACTTGGCGAATTTGATCTCGATAAACTGGCAAAAGCATTGTTGCCCAAGCGTGATATGCAGTTTACCTATCTGAGCCTGCAAACGCTTTACGATCGTTATTTCATCCATGAGCGCGGCGTACGCTATGAATTACCGCAAGCTTTCTTTATGCGGGTAGCGATGGGGCTGGCAATCAGAGAACAAAACCGTGAAGAAAAAGCTATTGAATTTTACACCCTGCTTTCTTCCTTTGATTATATGGCTTCGACACCAACTCTGTTTAACGCTGGTACAGTCAGACCGCAATTATCAAGTTGCTATCTGACCACCGTACCGGATGACCTGGACGGCATATACGGCGCGATAAAAGACAATGCCCTGCTCTCCAAGTTTGCCGGCGGTCTGGGTAATGACTGGACGCCTGTGCGTGCTATGGGCGCACACATTAAAGGTACAAACGGCAAGTCGCAAGGTGTTGTTCCTTTCTTAAATGTTGCTGACGCGACAGCAGTTGCAGTTAATCAGGGCGGTAAACGTAAAGGCGCTGTCTGCGCTTACCTGGAATGCTGGCATCGGGATGTTGAAGAGTTTCTGGAGCTGCGTAAAAACACGGGCGATGATCGCCGCCGTACACACGACATGAACACCGCGCTCTGGATTCCAGACCTGTTTATGAAACGGGTTGAAGAAGAAGGCGACTGGACTCTGTTCTCTCCTGATGAGGCCCCGGAACTGCATGACCGCTATGGTAAAGATTTTGAAACCATGTATGTTGAGTGTGAGGAAAAAGCCAGACGCGGCGAGATTCGTAACGCCCGGACATTACCAGCAGTAAAACTCTGGCGTAAAATGCTGTCCATGCTGTTTGAAACAGGTCATCCCTGGATCACTTTTAAAGATCCCTGTAACCTGCGTTCACCGCAACAGCATGCCGGCGTTATCCACAGTTCCAATCTCTGTACCGAGATTACACTGAATACGTCTGCCGATGAAATCGCGGTCTGTAACCTGGGCAGCGTCAATCTCCCGGCTCATATTAAAGACGGCAAACTGGATAAAGAAAAGTTAAAGCGCACGATTAAAACAGCAATCCGCATGTTGGATAACGTGATTGATATTAACTACTATTCTGTACCTCAGGCTCGTAACTCTAACCTTAAACACCGGCCAATCGGTATGGGTATGATGGGCTTCCAGGATGCGTTGTATGAATTGAAACTCGATTATGCCTCACAGGCTGCGGTAGAATTTGCTGATGAGTCTATGGAATTAATCAGTTACTACGCTATCGAATCATCCTGTGATTTGGCCAAAGAACGCGGCAGTTATTCTTCTTATGAAGGATCGCTGTGGAGCAAAGGTATTCTGCCGATTGACTCGATTAATCTGCTGCAGCAGACTCGTGCGCAATACCTCGAACAGGATCGTTCGCAACGGCTGGATTGGGAAAGCCTGCGAGTGAAAGTTCGCACTCAGGGCATGCGTAACTCCAATGTTATGGCAATTGCGCCAACTGCGACAATTTCCAATATTTGCGGTGTATCGCAATCGATTGAGCCGACTTACCAGAATCTGTATGTGAAATCTAACCTTTCTGGCGAGTTTACCGTGATTAATCCTTATCTGGTTGCTGATCTGAAAGCGCTTAACCTGTGGGATGAGGTAATGGTTAACGACCTGAAATACTTTAATGGCAGCGTACAACCCATTAACCGTATTCCAGCGGCGCTGAAAGCGCGTTATGCCACTGCTTTTGAAATTGATCCAATGTGGCTGGTTGAAGCGGGCTCACGCCGTCAGAAATGGATTGATCAAGCGCAATCACTGAATATTTATATGGCTAAACCATCCGGCAAAAAACTGGATCAGCTATACAAGCATGCCTGGATAAGAGGCTTAAAAACAACTTATTACTTACGCAGCTTAGGCGCCACCAACGCTGAAAAATCAACCGTTACCGATGGCGCACTTAACGCAGTCAAGATTGAGGCTGAACCTAAAGTATGTTCAATCCTTGATCCGGATTGTGAAGCCTGCCAATAAGAGGAGAATACTAATGTCATTATCAACCCTTGAAGCTGAAGCCCTCCAAAGGGGGGCAACAGGACTTGAGACTCTGGAAATGGGGGCTCACCGTATCCATGTTGACGATAAGCAAATTATTAATTGCCGTGCTGACCTGAATCAGTTGGTGCCCTTTAAATATACCTGGGCTTGGGATAAATACCTGAAAGCATGTGCTAACCACTGGATGCCCAATGAAATCAATATGAGCGCTGACGTTGCCCTGTGGAAAGATCCGTTTGGGCTTACTGAAGATGAGCGCTTGATTGTTATGCGTAATCTGGGCTTTTTCTCAACAGCAGATTCGCTGGTTGCCAATAACCTGGTACTGGCTGTTTATCGCCATATTACCAATCCGGAATGCCGTCAATACCTGCTGAGACAGGCATTCGAAGAAGCATTGCATACTCATGCCTATCAGTATGTCATTGAAAGCCTTGGACTCGATCAGGCCGAAGTATTCAACATGTATCGCGAAGTACCCTCTGTTGCGACGAAAGCGGCATGGGCCTTACCGTTTACTCAGAGCCTGGGCGATTCAAACTTCCGTACCGGCACGCCTGAAAATGATCAACGCCTGCTGCGTGACCTGATTGCGTTTTATGTCGTCTTTGAAGGTATTTTCTTCTACGTCGGCTTTACCCAGATTCTGTCTATGGGCAGACGTAACAAGATGGTTGGTACTTCTGAGCAATTCCAATATATTCTGCGTGATGAATCAATGCACATGAATTTTGGTATTGACGTTATTAACCAGATCAAAATTGAAAATCCGCATTTGTGGACCCCTGCTTTCAAAGAGGAAATGATTCAAATGATCAAAGAAGGCGTTGAGCTTGAGTATCAATACGCCAAGGACACTATGCCGAACGGTATCCTTGGTATGAATGCAGAAATGTTTGAGCACTATCTGCACTTTATTGCCAATCGCCGTCTCACTCAAATCGGCCTCCCAGAGCAATATCCAGGGGCAGAAAATCCATTCCCATGGATGAGTGAAATGCTGGACTTAAAGAAAGAAAAGAATTTCTTTGAAACCCGCGTCATCGAATACCAGGCAGGCGGAACGCTGAGCTGGGATGATGAGGAAGAACAGTCTTAATCGCAGTCGTACCCATGGAGCCAAGAGAATTTTCTTTGGCTCCTTCCTGTTGTTTACCCTTGCCAGACTAACGTATATACTTGCCTGTAAATTATCTTTGAATTCTGACAATTTATGAGTATCAGTCTTTTTGATTTGTTTTCTATTGGAATAGGACCTTCAAGCTCACATACTGTCGGCCCTATGCTCTCCGCCAATGCATTTTTACAGTTACTGCAGGAGCAGAGCCTGTTCGATGCCGCTGCCAGAGTCAAAATAGAATTGTATGGTTCTCTAGCCTTAACCGGTAAAGGTCATGGTACTGATAAGGCAATCCTGAATGGCCTGGAAGGTCAGGCGCCGGAAACAGTTGATCCGGACACCATGGTACCGCGTATGCGTGAAATTATAAGTTCGCAGACACTTAAGCTTGGCGGTACGAAAACTATCCCGTTTAACGATACCAGTGATTTTTTATTCCTGCAAAAAGAATTGCTGCCCAAACATAGTAACGGCATGCGTTTCAGCGCTTATGATGACCAGAACAGACTGTTGGTTGCTCAGGTCTATTATTCAATCGGCGGTGGTTTTATTATCACTGAGGAAAAGTTTGATCAAGCCTGTGCTGAAACAATATCGTTGCCCTACCCTTTTTCAACGGCATTTGAATTATTACAATTATGCGAACAGAACAAATTAACCATTGCCGAACTGATGATGGCCAATGAGTTAACCTGGCGTGATCGCAATAGCGTAGAACAAGGTATTCTGGCAATAGCCAAAGTGATGAATGACTGTATTGACAATGGTTGCCATCATCCGGGTATTTTACCAGGTGGATTATTATTGAAACGGCGTGCGCCTGAACTTTATCAAAAACTGATTAAACACCAGGGCATACCCAGTATATTTGAACAGTCTGACATTATGAACCGTCTTAATCTGTATGCCATGGCGGTGAATGAAGAGAATGCGGCAGGCGGACGTATTGTAACCGCTCCGACCAATGGAGCAGCGGGAATTATTCCGGCCGTATTGCGTTATTGTCAGGAGGCTCATGCCAAATTAAGCAACGAAGACATTTATGCTTATTTCCTGACGGCAGCGGCGATAGGTATTTTATACAAAAAAGGCGCTTCAATTTCTGGCGCTGAAGTGGGATGCCAGGGTGAAGTCGGGGTTGCCTCTTCCATGGCGGCAGCTGGTTTAACCGCAGTCCTGGGCGGTACTATCGGCCAGATTGAGAATGCCGCGGAAATTGCCATGGAACATCATCTGGGCATGACTTGCGACCCGGTATTAGGCCTGGTACAAATCCCCTGCATTGAACGCAACGCCATGGGCGCAGTTAAAGCGGTTAATGCCTCCCGGATGGCATTGATTGGTGATGGCCAGCATCAGATTTCACTGGATAAAGTAATAAAAACGATGAAGCAGACTGGTATGGATATGCAAAGTATCTATAAAGAAACATCCATGGGTGGGTTGGCAGTTAACCTGCCAGAATGCTAGTCAACAGAGTATGATATAGGAAGCAGTCATGGCCTGGATTTGTTTAATATTAGCCGGAATTTTTGAAGTGATATGGGCAGTTGCCTTGAAGCACACCGCTGGATTTACCAAACTTTATCCCTCAATTATTACGCTTACCGGTGCAGTAATAAGCTTTATACTGCTGGCCCAGTCCTTCAAAACTCTGCCGATTGGAACCGCCTATGCGATCTGGACAGGCATTGGAGCCGTTGGTACTGTTATTTATGGTATTTATTTTCTTGGTGAACCTGCTACTTTCATTCGGATGGGCTGTATTCTTTTAATCATATTCGCCATTATTGGTTTAAAAATAACTCACCACGGATAAGTATGCTCGTTTCCCTTTCTCGATATCATCGTAGGTTGAGTCGTTCTGACCCAACATAACAATTTTCAATATTGACTGGAGCCTGGTTATTTGAGCATGATCATTGTTGGGTCGGAACGACCCAACCTACTAACTCATTCTTTTTAAACGAAAATAAAAATCCAATTTGATTATTAATTAATCACAAATTATACTTTTACTTAAAATAATTATCGGACAGTATCATGGCAGAACAAGTGAAGGACCTGCGTGAAACCATTGATAATCAGGATATTAAGCAGTTGGAAAAGTTTTTAAAAGAAAATCCGCTCTTTGATTTAAACCATATTACAGCGAATGGATTATCTGCATTGTGGTGGGCTATTACACCGAATGACGATCAACCCTTATCCAAAGCAATTATTGCCTGCCTGCTGGAGAGCGGCCGCATTAATCCTGCTCAACCGTATTGTGGCTTTACGCCGTTTGCCGCTCTTCAAAGCCAGGATAATACCGCGGATATTCTGATAATGCTTCAGGACTGCCTGTACCGTCAGGCAACCCAACCAGCTCCCTTCTCAGGCCAGCCAGCAGCAGACAACGTAACCCTACCATCGCTGCAGGAATGGGAGATTAGCGATCAGGTATTTATTAATAGTGATTTACGCGGTACCGATTTGGCAACGGTTGATCTGAGTAATGTCACGTTCAAACAATGCGACTTGCGGTTAACTGGTATAGAGCTCAACCCAACCATCACTGCTGACCATATCAGAACGAATAAAATTGATGAGAAATTTCTTAAAATTGCCATCACTCTCAGGAATTTGGCAGCGGTGAAAGCTGCTCTTGCCAAAGGCAGTTTAACCACTAATCCGCTTTGGGAAAGCAAGGGCTGCCATCCAACCTTGCTGCATCAGGCAATCTGGCATTGGGAAAATGATCTGGATACTGAAATCATCCGGGAAATACTTGCCAGCTCCTGGTGTGTTCCTGATATTTTGACTGAAAATAATGAATTTTCTGGTAATGTATTGGAACTTGCCTGTGCCAGGAATAATTTAGCTGTGGTTAAATTACTGTTAAAAAATCCTGGTTGCGCTGAAAAATGTCTGGGGAGTATTGATCCGAAGCATTATGCCGTGTCTGATGAGTTGAAAAAGGAATTGATTAAGGCGATTGCGCAGATTCGGAAATATCGTTAAGTGTTTATCAAAGGATGTGTTGGGGCTGTAAAGCCCATAGCCGTCAAGCAAAGGAATTAAATTTCTACATTTCATAACATCGTTCGGGCTGAGGAAGCGCTTTAGCGCTGTCTCGAAGCCTGTGGTACAGTGCCACGCCTTCGAGACAAATGCTCCGCATTTTCCTCAGGCCGAACGAATATCGGCTGTAAAGCCTAACACTCAATAAACCTACCCATTATCTATGCTGTAAACATCACTGCCTGACTCGGCGTAAAAATCATCACTAATTGCATAACCTGTAATCGCTGCCAGTTTATCATTGATATAGAGAAATGGAATCTGATTGCGCTGCCAATGTGGAATCTGCCATTCCTGCAACAATTTTTTCACCGCTTTGGTCTGGCCGTGCCAGCGCATATGTTCTCCGCCAGAGCGAAAACGGATAATGATTTTACTGTCTGGCGTTATTTTTATTCCCTGCTCGCTTTTTATCGCCGTCAGTGAGCCATAGGGAAGCGGTAATGGATTAGGAAAATCATTCCATTCCAATTGGCTGTTATTAACCAGTTTCTCTTTTAGCAGATATAATTTCTGCTGATGCCTTTTTATCCGATTATCCAGCCAGGCAATCTCTGAAACACTGCCCGCTTTAGCATGAATTACTTCGGGGTAAATGCGGTTAAACGTCACGGTATCCGGCAAGCGGACTTTATTGGACTTAAGCCACACCCGAAGTACATTGTTTGCTCGCTGCCAGTCCAGATTATTTAAATATTTCAATGGCAGTTCTGTACCCGTTATTTCCAGGCAATCAAGAACCGCAAGCTGTTCAAGCAAGTCCTGCCCCTGCTGACAATGATTGGCTGTACGGGCAATAGTAGCCTGCACATTTGGCCACCGCGTCTGGATTAATGGCATGAGTTGATTACGGATAAAATTTCTGGAAAAATCACTGCTCAGATTGCTTTCATCATCAATCCATTGCAATTGATGCAATACGGCGTATTGTTCAAGTTGCTGACGGGAAAAATTCAGCAATGGCCTGGCCAGTATCCCCTTTTCAAGCGCTTTGATTGCTGGCATTGCCGCCAGACCGCTAATGCCTGCACCACGAAACAAATGCAATAACAGTGTTTCAGCCTGATCATCCCGATGGTGGGCCAATAATAAACAATCATCTTCAGTCAACAAGGATTGAAAGACTTGATAACGTGCCTCGCGGGCGCGTTCTTCAATATTGGCATCGCGAATAAATTCAACCTGCCTTGCTATAAAGGAAATATTGTGTTCCCGGCAAAATTGCTCGCAATGCAGTTGCCAGCTCAGGGCATTTTTGCTTATGCCGTGATTAATATGAACTGCTGTAATTTTGGAAAGTAAATCTGGCTGGCTGGCAAGAATATGCAGCAGTACGGTTGAATCCAGACCGCCGCTATATCCTATGTAGAGCTGGTTATAGCCTTTATAGGCCGGCCACCAGCCAGTCAGATCATTAGTCACAGGCGCCCATTGCCATAAATTTCTGATAACGCGCTTCCAGTAATTGTTCTACAGGCTGATGCTTTAAGGTATGCAACTCCTCTATCAGAATCTTTTTCAGGCGGCCAGACATTTCTTCAATATTACGGTGCGCACCGCCCAATGGCTCCTGAATGATTTCATCCACCAGGCCATGCTCAAAAATTTTATGGGCAGTAATACCCATTGCTTTTGCAGCTTCACTGGCTTTGGCAGCATCTTTCCAGAGAATAGAGGCGCAGCCCTCGGGTGAAATCACAGAATAAATACCAAACTGCAGCATTAATACCCGATCGCCAACGCCAATAGCCAACGCACCGCCGGAACCTGCTTCGCCTGTGACCGTACAGATAACCGGAGTACGCAATTTTGCCATTTCCAGCAAATTACGGGCAATCGCTTCCGACTGGTTACGCTCTTCCGCACCAATACCAGGATAAGCTCCGGCGGTATCGATAAAAGTAAACACGGGCAGTTTGAATTTTTCAGCCAGCTTCATTAAACGTAATGCTTTTCGGTATTCTTCTGGCCGTGCCATACCAAAATTGCGGTAAACCTTTTCTTTGGTACGCTTGCCTTTCTGATGGCCAAGCACCATAACCGGCTCGCCATTAAGCCGTGCCATACCGCCAATAATCGCGGGCGCTGAGGAATAATGCCTGTCGCCATGCAACTCCTGAAAATCAGTGAAAATATGCTCGATATAATCAGTAGTTTGCGGCCGCAGCGGGTGCCGTGCCATTTGAGCGACCTGCCAGGGCTCAAGGTTGGCAAAAATACTGGCGGTCAAATCGCCGCATTTTGCCTCCAGACGTGCAATTTCTTCGCTTAAATTGACTTCATTATCATTTCCGACCATGCGCAGAGCCTGAATTTTTTGCTTCAACTCTTCTATAGGCTGCTCAAAATCCAAAAATTGTAAACTCATGAATTAACTCATTGGCTTAATAAGACTGAATACGTTATGATAACTCTATCTGATTTACTATGCTACTAATTCATATCCTGATGTATCACCGCTTTGTTTCTTTACAGGCTATAACGCCTGAGAATTGCCAATTACAGGCAGATAAAATTGATATCTGGCAATTTTCCCTGAACCAGTTACTGCCGATTTTTGAAAATAAATTAAGCATTGATGAGCAGGAACGAGCCAATCGTTTTCATTTCGAGAAGCATCGCCGCCGTTTCACTGCCGCCCGCGCCACATTGCGCATTATTCTGGCAAGCTATCTGGCTTGCAAACCCGAGCAAATAGTTTTTAATTATAATTGCCATGGCAAACCCGGCATTAGCCATGCTTCGGGTATTGAATTTAACTTAAGCCATTCTGGCGAGCTGGCACTGCTGGCTGTCGGCTTAAGCCCAGTCGGCATTGATTTGGAGTTTTTTTCCGAGCGCCCCTACCTTGGTATCGCAAAAAATCTGTTTTCTGGAGAGGAATATGATTCGTTGAGCAATCTGCCGCCTGATTTAATTCAGTTGGCTTTTTTTCACATCTGGGCGCAGAAAGAAGCATTTATTAAAGCATGCGGGCTGGGCCTGTCTTATCCGACCTCGCAATTTACCGTACCAAGCCTGCCAACCACTGATCAGTTAATTAGCGATGAATTGCACAATAAACACTGGCATATGCTTTCATTTATGGCACAACCAGACTGCTGTGCTGCGGTTTGTTATGAACCATCCATCAAAACCCTTGAAAAAATTATCATAGAGCAGTAAATATGAAAAAATTTACAGCGTTACAGTTAAGTCTATTGCAACAATTAGGTGATGGACATTGCCACAGCGGCAGCGAACTAGGCCGAAAGACCGGCGTTTCACGAACAGCAATCTGGAAGCAGATCAGTCAATTAACCAATTGGGGGCTTGGTATAAACCGTTTGCCTCAGCAGGGATACCAGTTTGATAAACCATTCATTCCTTTAGATGAAACCCAAATTTTAGCGCGGCTGGCAGACAAGAATCTGCAACAACCGGTTAACATCCATTGTTTTGCTGAAATTGATTCCACTAACCAGTTTTTAAAAGAATTACCCCTAAGCAGCGATTTGGTCATTTGTTGTGCTGAAACGCAAACTCGGGGACGCGGGCGTTTTGGCCGGTCATGGATTTCCCCTTTTGGCGAAAATATTTATTTTTCAAGCCGCTGGCGGCTTGATTGCTGTTTATCAAAACTGTCCGGGTTAAGTCTGGTTGTAAGCCTGGCTGTCAGTGATTGCCTGCGTAATTATGGGATAGGTGATGAGGTAAAAATTAAATGGCCTAATGATTTATTATGGCAGCATAAAAAACTGTGCGGCATACTTATCGAAATCGTCGCGGAAAGCAATGATTGCGCCCAGATTATTATCGGCATAGGCCTGAATGTAAATGGCACCCCTTCAGCACAGCAATGCTATGAAAAACCGGCATGCTCGCTTCATGAAATCAGCGGCCGGCTTTTTGATCGCAATCAGATAATCGCTGACTTGCTGGCTGCGCTGGACAGGTATATGCAACGCTTCCTTGCTGAAGGCTTTGGCCGGTTTATTGAGGAATGGAATAAAACGGATTATTTGGCAGGAAATCGCGTTACTCTTACCCATTATGGCAACCAAATCACGGGAATGATAACCGGGGTTAATGAGCAGGGGCAATTGTGCCTGCTTAATGATGCAGGAGAGGCAGTCAGTTTTTCATCTGGGGATACGTCTTTACAGCAACCGCAGCCTTGATGCAGCGCAGTTTATCAAAGGAAGGTTGGGCTATAAAGCCAACACTCCATTAAATTACTTAACGATGCTTTGGGAATTTTTATTAAAAATCAGGAAATTAGCAAGGAGAGATAAGAGTACTTCAAGATTTCGTTCCGAGCTACTCTATTTCACTCGGAACCGGATGACTGCGAGGAAACCCGTTGTTATACCGCTTCTTCAGAATCTGTAGATTCTTTTTCTTGTTGTATGCGTAAATAGATTTCTTCCCGATGAACAGAAACATCTTTTGGCGCATTGATACCAAGGCGAACCTGGTTTCCTTTAACACCTAACACAGTGATATTAACATCATCACCAATAATTAACGTTTCACCAATACGTCTGGTTAGAATTAACATAAACTATCTCCCTAGATTGCAGTAACCGTTTAAATTTCCATAGAACGCTTCCATGGTGCTTTTAGATACCGCATATTGAATAATAATTAAACAAATTTAATTGCTTAATCTTAATTGTATACGATGTTTATTAAGAAATTATTAAGCTAACGGATTTTTTTAGGCGAAAATTTATTTTTTCTCCGCCTGAAATTTTAAGGCAACTATTATCAGGGGAATATAAACAATTAACAACCCCTAAATGCTATTAATTATATTATCTTACGAGCAACAACAACTCTTGATCCGCCACAAACAAAATTGATGCCTGCTTTAAGCGCTATAAGCTCAAAGTCAAGTATCTTCTCCAAAAGCTGATTTAACCAGCCGGGAATCTTTAATTCAGAACCGGGTTCTGAAGTGGCTGATGGAAAATATTTTTGCTTTAGCCGCGAAGCGAGCATAGCAGGCAACAGGAGAGATACAAATGATGTGCTGCGAATTATTTTAAAACCAGCCTGACGAATTTTTTGATGCAACTCATTTGCCGAATATCGGCGTACATGGCATGAGTAATCATCAACAGGACTCCACAGCCAATTATGTTGGGGAACAGTAATGATCAAAGTACCAGATGGCTTTAATGCCGTGTGCATTTGCTTAAGAACAGTTTCATCTTCTTCAATATGCTCCAGAACATCAAATGAACCAAGGCAATCAAATTCTTCGATAAAAGGCATATTTCTGGCATCCATCTGCATGAACTTGGCAAAAGGCACTCTTGACGCGGCATGACCAAGCCCCGCAGTAAACAATTCGCTTCCAGACATTTCCCGTCCAGGAAACGCATTGGCTATCCCGGACAATACGTAACCCGTACCACAACCTACTTCCAGAAATGATTTAAAATCAGGGCAATATTTTCGAATTAAATAGATAATTAATTTATTTCGGACTTTAAACCAGAAGTTTTCCTCTTCAAGTGCCGCTAAAGTTGTAAAATATTCTGATTTGAAACCTACTCCTTCAATAGCAACCGGCGAATAAGCCGGAAAACCATCTATTATATCCGTATTTGTTCCACACGAGATGCAAGATTCAATCGATGTTAAAAACACCGCGCTGCAGTTGAAACATTTTTTCATTACATACCTGTAAGTTTTAAATTAATGGGAAAGACAAAGTACTTAAATAAAATAAATAGAAATCCAGCCACCACAATTGTGGCTATTGCCTGAATCAATGCATAGGAATAATTCAACCTATCGACAAAAACAATTAATAAACCCAGATTTAGCAAATAACCCAGAAAATAAGCACAAATAAATCGCATTGAGGTGTAGAGCGCATTCCCCTGATAGGCAAAAGTCCATTTCCAGTTGCCAACCATGCTAACCGCTACCCCCAATAAGTATAGGGTTGTCATGGCAATTTTAGGGGAAAACCCTTTATATGCCATCAAAAGAAATACCAGATAGCCTAAAAGATTATTAACAAAGCCGATTAAACCATATTTAATAAATTGGATAACCGTACATCGATTGTCTTTAAGTTTTAAAGAATTAATCATCTTTCTAACACTGCGATTCCAAAACCTGCCTTACCATAATGATTGCCATTATAAAGCATATACCTCTGGCCCTCATGGTCGAATACAAAAGGATAACAGATCATTTGCGAATCCCATCCTGACGGAGAGACATCTATCCCAACCTGAGCATCATCTTTGCGCTCCCAATGGATTCCATCCGGTGATTCCGCATAACGGATACGATAAGTATCACAATTTTCAGTTGCTCGGGAGCAAAACCACATCTTGTAACAATCGTTGTCTTTAATTACTCTTGGCACCCCTAGAGCGTATTCATGCTGATCACGAAAACCGATCGCGACTGTTCCATTTCGTTCCCAATTAATACCATCCACGGATTCAGCATATTCCAGATGATAAAAGTGCTTTGCTGCTTCAGGCGTTTCTTCCCAGCGCACGCAGGAAGTAAACCAGGCTCGATACTTCCCATTCTCATAAATAACCTCTGGTGTTGCCACAAAATGAGGCTGATTGCGAGTCCGGTCAATAACTGGCCCCTGAAAACATCGCTCAAAACATTGTGTTTTTTCATTCCACTGAGCAAGCCCAATAGAGTTCCTGATTTTGACCGTTACACCGAGATTAATGCCGGTATAATAAAGCATTTTTTTGTTATTAACATTAACAATAGCATTGGGTAAAGCGCCGCTATCATCAAAGCAGCCCAATTCACCCGGCTCAAGCACTGGCTTATCATGCACATAGATCACCTTAGTAGGATCGCGCATATCAACTTCAAGAAAAGCGCCATGCCCCCGGTTATGTTTATCCCGGCACGAAAAATAAATTCGGTAAAGCGTATTATCGATTTGTTCTGCAACCGGGATCATTGCATGGGAGTACATCCAATCACTTTGTCGATCGGCGCAAAATATATGTCCAAGTTTATGCCATTTCATTATTCAATATTCCTGCTTTTAAATTTTTTTCAACCGGTGGCTTGGAACTCTGGACCGTTCGGTTGCGCTACCAATATAGACACCCTCTGGCTCACAGGATGACAGAATTAATGATCCTGCGCCAATAATTGTTTTTGCGCCAACAGTAATATGATCTCGAAAGGTTGCATTAACGCCAATAAAACAACATTCACCAATTTCCACTCGCCCAGAAATGACTATATGGGAAGCTAGAAAACAATGATCGCCTATCCTTGAATGATGGCCAATATGATTTCCGCTCCATAACGTCACATTATTGCCTATAGTTACAAAGGGTTGAATAGTATTGTCTTCAAGAATAAAGCAATTATCACCAATATTATTATTTAATACGGTAGCATGTGGACTGATATAACTTGCCAACCGGTAGCCCATTTCTCTGGCGGCATAATATTTCATTTTTCTGTTTTGGTTTAAATTTGAATAACCAAGCGCAATAAATAAATCATATTCATTTGGCGGATACGTTGCAGCCAATTGCTCGAAAGGAACAACGGGCAGCCCGCAAAATCTATCTGTGTCTAAATACTCCCGATCAACAGAAAACGCTGTAACGTGATACTCAGTATCACGAGAAAAATAATAATGGGCAAGTTCAGCCGCATCTGTTATACCAAAAATAATTAATTTTTTCATAAATCCCTGCTCCACTATTTTCGATTTAATCAGCCATTAACTCTTCCGCTACATTCTGATTATCCGCCACTGACTCTGCAATCAGCTCTTTTTTGTATATCTGCCGCACGATACTATAGGGCCGTTGTTTTACTTCGGAAAAAATCTTGGATAAGTAAATCCCGATAATTCCGATAAAGGAAATAATCAATCCGCCCAGCAGCCATACCGAGGCCATAACAGAGGTCCAGCCACTTAATATGGTATGGAAAACAAGCCGATTGATAACCAGATATCCGCTGTAAAGACCAGCAAAACTCAGAATAATTAAGCCAATATAAAAAATAGCAATCAGCGGCATATTGCTAAACGCTGTAATGGAATTCACAAACATTGCCATTTTATGGCGAAAGGTGTAAGTTGTTTCACTTGTATTAAGTTTTCGAACCATTTGCGGGGATTGCTCAAAACCGGTTATGTGCCATAAGCCAGCCATAAAAATTTCTCGCTCATTATGAAGCGTCAGCGCCTGGACATAACGCTTGGACATCAATCGGGCAACGACAATATTAGATGGCAGATTCAAGCCGGTAATTTTGCGAAACAGACCATAAAACATTTGACCGGTGACCCGCTCAAAAAAGCTACCCTGCCTCTGTTCCTGAATCCCATAGACCACATCGCATCCTGTCTTCGCCATTTGCTGAGAAAACGGAATAAGCCATTCAGGTTCTTCTTCAAGATCGCTATCAATTAAAAAAACCTTCTCGCCGCGAGCATGAGACAGGCCTGTCATCATTGCCTTATGATGACCAAAATTTCTGGAAAAATCGATTACGATAATATGCGGATTTTTCTTAGCTATTTGCAGTGCAAGCTCAAGGCTGTTATCTGGAGAACCATCATTAACCAGAATAATTTCATAAGATGAGCCGGCAAACTCGCGGGCAACTCGCTCAGCACGTGCGCAAAACTCATTAACATAAGGTGCAGATTTATAGAGCGTTGAGACAATTGAAAGCTTCATTGTGAAACATACCTCATGTAATTTTTTGAATCCTCACCACAATTAAACAACAGATCAATAATACTTACGCTACCAATAAAGTCACCCCAGAGCTGCTGATATGGCGGGTAATAGTCATAGTTAAACCAGGTCAGCGTAATGTTTTTATTATTGAACAATTCAGGATCTATATAGCAACGGGCGGCAGGACCAGATACATACTCCGAAGCCCCGGCCTGAATACACAGATTAATAATACGCTCATTTCTGCATCCATTCAGCTCATAATCCCAAGAATTCGAGATTTTGGTTTTTATTCCCAGATAATTGCAAACCAATTCGATAAAATACCTGTTCAATGCAGACAGGTTTTCAAATGATTGTTCATAAGCAGGCGCAAGAATTTGAGCTATCTCCTCATAATGTGCTGCTTTGCGATAATTGCATTCAAACTTTGCCCAATGCTTTCTTTGCCAATGTTGTGCAGGAACCACAACTTCCCGTATTGTACGATTAATGTCCTGTCCGACAGGGATACTAATCCACTCAGTGCCTTTAGGTGTTTTTATCTTATTACGGTTACGCCAGTCATTTTTAGTAAATTGCATCTCGTCATATAAAATAAACTCATCCACTGCTGCAATCATATCGAAATAGCCTTTCCAGGGAATATAATTTGACTGAGAAATAGCAATCTTTTTCATATTTTTGCCTGATACACGATAAAACATAAAAATTATGCAGCTATATTACTTGAGATGGCCCATAAGCGGAAGATTAGCTGAACTTAAGGGTTTAATAAATGAGCGAAAAATGATATTTTGAAGCAAAATCACAAAGAAGTTACGCATGATGCAATTAACCGAGCTAGGTTCCTGGAAATTACTTGAGCAGCACGCTCATAAAATGAGAGTAAAGAATTTCGGTGATCCTGATAAGAGCGACAATACTCTGTCTTTTGTTTCCCATAAAAATATTCAGATCGATTTTAGCTATCAGTGTGCTAACAGACAAACACTCGCTTTATTAGTTGCGCTGGCAAATGAACGGAATCTGAAAAATAAAATCAAGCAATTATTTCATGGCGAGTTGGTTAACCAAAGTGAACAGAAGCCAGCTCTGCATACCGCTTTACGTGCTATGGATAATAAGCCCCTGCTGGTTGATGGCAAAGACATTATGCCGGCTATTTTTGATACACGAGCGAAAATTGCGAATATTGCTGAACGCATGAATTCTGGCCGGTGGATTGGTTATTCTGGCAAAGCCATTACCGATATCGTTAATATTGGCATTGGCGGCTCTGATTTAGGGCCACGTTTCTGCATGAAAGCATTGTCTGATTTGACCAATATTAATTTGCGTTATCATTTTATATCCGATGTTGATCCTAACGCCTTTGGCAAAGTTGTCAAATACCTAAACCCGGAAACAACGCTTTTTATTATCGCTTCCAAATCCTTTACTACCCGAGAAACGCTTTATAATGCCAAAAAAGCCTTAGCCTGGATTAATCAACCCTTTTTTGTTGATCGACATTTTATTGCTGTAACCGCCAACGCTAAAAAAGCACATGAAACAGGAATTAATAATGTCCTGCCAATATGGGATTGGGTTGGTGGACGTTATTCGTCCTGCTCAGCAATTAATTTAATTACAGCAATCGCTATTGGGCATGAGCAGTTTATGGAATTACTGGCTGGTGCGAATAGTATGGATCATCATTTTTACAATACCGAATTTGATTGTAATCTGCCTGTCTTGCTTGCGCTGTTTGGAATCTGGAATAACAACTTTTTGCATATCCATAATCTTCTAATGCTGGCGTACGCGCAGCAGCTTGAGTATTTCATTCCGTTTATCCAACAGATTGATATGGAGAGTAATGGTAAATCAGTAGATAATAGCCGCCGCTCGGTAAACTATGCCACAGGACCTATGATTTGGGGAGGTCTTGGTAATCAGGCGCAGCATAGTTATTTCCAGCTTTTATGCCAAGGGACTCACCGTCTGACTGTCGACTTTATCACTATGAAGTCTTATGACCAATATCTAATTAATCAAATGTGCGCTGCAAAAATGGGCGTGCTAAGCCAGGGAGTTTATAACACTGAAAAGCCTGATTACTGTATTCCAGGCAATATTCCGCTGAATAACATTATCCTTGCCGACTGCACGCCTTTTACTATAGGCCAGTTGATTGCCCTTTATGAGCATAAAATATATGTTCAAAGTGTAATCTGGGATATTAACCCATTTGACCAGCCTGGAGTCGAAAGCGCTAAACAGCATACACTGTTAAAATCAGCCTCTGAGCTTAACTAAAAAAGCGAACAACAGCTTTAATGACAGTATCTACTTTGTCATCGGTTAAATTAAACCATAATGGCAAGCGAACCAGTCGCTCGCTTTCCGTTGTGGTATGAATATCCTCGCCAGCAAAAACCCCATATTTCATTCCGGCAGGACTGGAATGTAATGGAACATAATGGAAAACTGTTTGAACGTCAGACTGTTTCATAAAGTTAATAAAAGCAGTACGCGTTTGAAAATCGGTGCACCTCAGGTAATACATATGGGCATTATGGCTGCATCCTTCCGGAATTACAGGTCGTGCCGCTTCACCGCTTTTTTCCAAATACTCAAAAGCCGTATGGTAGTTATTCCAAATTGCCAGCCGGCGATCATTAATTTCAATTGCTGCATCAAGCTGGGCTTGCAGGTAGGCGGCTTGTAATTCGCCAGGCAAATAGCTTGAGCCAATATCACGCCAGGTATATTTATCAACTTGTCCACGTAGAAACTGTGAGCGATTAGTGCCTTTCTCGCGCATAACCTCCGCACGCTCAACAAAATCGGGATCATTAATTAATAAGGCCCCGCCTTCACCACCAGAAGTATAATTTTTGGTTTCATGAAAACTGAAACAACCCAAATGCCCTATTGTTCCTAATGGCTGGCCGAAATAATTTGCCATGACGCCTTGAGCTGCGTCTTCAATAACAAAGAGATTATGTTTTTCTGCAATGGCCATTATTGTATTCATTTCACAGGCTACGCCAGCATAGTGCACAGGTACAATTGCTTTGGTTCTAGATGTAATTGCAGCTTCAATTTTGTTTTCATCAATATTTTTAGTATCTGGCCGAATATCCACAAAAACAATTTTTGCGCCGCGTAATACAAACGCATTGGCGGTGCTGACAAAAGTATAGGACGGCATGATTACTTCATCGCCCGGCTGAATATCGATAAGTAATGCAGACATTTCCAAAGCGGCTGTGCAGGATGGGGTAAGTAAAGCTTTCAGACACCCAAAGTTAGTTTCAAACCATTGCTGGCAGTTACGTGTATAAAAACCATCACCCGATAATTTCTGATTCCGGATTGCATTTAATACCAGGTTATCTTCATTGCCTATATAGGGAGCTTGGTTAAATAAAATCATAATAATACCCTTAGATCACAGATTCTGTCTCATTAAATAATGAGAGTAAATAACTGCCATAACTATTGTTGCGATACTGTTGAGCTAGATCATATAACTCTGCTTCTGACAACCAGCCATTTTTATAAGCAATTTCCTCAAGGCATGCAATTTTAAAACCCTGCCGGTGTTCAATAGTCTGAACAAACATCCCCGCTTCCAACAGACTTTCATAAGTTCCGGTATCCAGCCATGCAAAGCCGCGGCCCAGCAGTTCAACTCTCAGCTGGTTTAATTCCAGATATATCTGATTGATTGAAGTAATCTCATACTCACCACGATTTGACGGCCTGATTTGTCTGGCAAAGTCAACCACATGGTTATCATAAAAATAAAGACCAGTTACCGCATAATTTGATTTTGGGTTCTCGGGTTTTTACTGCTTGCATTCTGTCATTAAAACTAACTACACCAAAGCGACCAGGATCTTTCACTTGATAGCCAAAAACAGTAGCCCCATTCTGGCGTGCAGCAACACTCCGCAGTAGAGGAGTAAACCCCTGACCATAAAAAATATTGTCACCCAAAACCAAAGCGACATTATTTCCAGCAATAAACTCTTCGGCAATAATAAACGCCTGGGCAATTCCTTCTGGTTTTGCCTGAACAGCGTAGCTTAAATTAATCCCAAAGTTAGAACCGTCATTTAATAACCGCTCAAAAGAAGGTTTGTCTTCAGGTGTGGTGATAATCAGAATATCTTTTATACCTGCCAGCATTAATACGGACAACGGATAATATATCATGGGCTTATCATAAATGGGTAATAATTGTTTTGATATGCCTTTGGTAATCGGGTGCAGTCTGGTTCCTGCCCCGCCTGCAAGAACGATACCTTTAGTCTTTATGTCCATCTTATTCCTGTCTCTCTAATGAATATTGCTTCAGATACCACTGGATCGTTTTCGCAATTCCGGTATGAAATTTTTCTTTTGGCTCCCAGCCCAACTCGCGTTTTATTTTGCTGTTATCAATTGCATAGCGTCTATCATGACCTTTTCTATCATTAACAAACTGAATTAAATCAGCGTAACTTTTGACCCCTGCCGGTTTATTGGGCGCCATTTGCTCCAGAAGCTCGCATATCATATGGACTATATCAATATTTTTTATCTGGTTTTGGCCGCCAATATTATAAGTCTCTCCAATTTTCCCCTGTTCTAAAACCAATTGCAGTGCTCGCGCATGATCCTCAACATATAACCAATCACGAATCTGAGCGCCATCGCCATACACAGGCAGCGGCTTGCCTGAAATAGCATTATGGATCATTAATGGAATCAATTTTTCAGGAAACTGACGCGGCCCGTAATTATTAGAACAATTTGTAATTACAACCGGTAAACCATAAGTCCTGTGCCACGCTCGTACCAGATGATCAGAGCTGGCTTTACTCGCTGAATAGGGCGAACTAGGCGCATAAGCCGTCGTCTCTGTAAAAGGCGCGTCATCTACCTCCAGGTCACCATACACTTCATCGGTAGAAATATGATGAAATCTGAACTGACTGCGAGCAGCTTCTGGAAGTGTCTGCCAGTACTCATACGCCGCCTGCAATAAATTAAACGTGCCGACAACATTGGTCTGGATAAAATCAGCAGGTCCGCTAATAGAGCGATCGACATGGGTTTCTGCTGCCAAATGCATTACGCCATCAGGCTTATACTCATCAAAAAGTCTTCTGATTTCAGGTAAACAAACAATATCAACCTGCTCGAAGAAATAGCGAGTACTGGCAGTAATTGAAACCAATGAATTTAAATCTGCCGCATAAGTCAGTTTATCAATATTAACGATCGTATGTTCAGTATTTGCAATCAGATTGTGAATTACTGCTGAACCGATAAAACCGGCTCCGCCGGTTACAAAAATTTTCATAATTATTATTTATCTATATTGAATGATACTACCGTGACACAAAATGCCAACAGTTCCCTTATCTATTGCAGCAAAGATGTTTTGCAGCATTAAAACTTTGTTCACAGAGCCTAGGCCCAATTCGGAAATTTAACAATACTCACATCACCTGGAAAAACTAAAAAATATTCCTTATTATCTGAAACCAGTGAACTACAATATGTCTGTTCTTTCTTAAAAAAATGCTGATTAAGTTCTATTTTATGAACGGTTTCTTGCAGATCGGCTATTGTCTGTGCGATTAGCTTTTTATCCATCTCGGCGAGATTCGGATATTTCTTGTCCACATCATTGCGTAAAAAACTCAATGCGCCTTTGGCATAGCTCAAAAAATCCCGACACTGATTAGAGATAAACCCAAAGTTATAAACATAAGATGTTATCGGGTGATACATGAGCGCTTCACGGTAAGCAAGGCTTCCTGCATAGTATTTATCCAGAACAATAGCATGCATGGGATCAGCCTTAATTTTATCAAAATCGGCTTTTTGTTTTAAAGGATACTGCGAAAAAACCTGAAATTGTCTGTCGTCAAATGCGAACCCCTGCAGGTTACTAAAAAAACATCCTAATAACATTGTAAATAACAATACCAGCCTTGTAATCCGCTTCCCATGTTCTGGTGTATATAAACTTTGCCAGAAAAATACTATATTTAAAGCACCTAATACACTATTGGTATAGTCTTGAATGTCTTTCATTTCAGAAATTGAAAATCCATTCAGCAGATTAAAATTACTCAGTAAAAAAGTTGCCACAGTAGTAATCAATAACCAGTTACGGGCATTTTGATTACCTGGTTTTTTTATAAAATTGGAAATAATATAGAGTATTAATCCGAAAACAGTTGTCACTGGAATAAAAAGATATCTTATCTCTGCGTAATTAAAAAATACTTGCGCCAGCTCCTGGCGAGTTTCAGGACTTAGTGAAACATAGAAAGCAAGCCTGGTAAAAAAAACGAGTATCAAATAGCTAAGCAATGAAATAACGCCAATCCTTGCAATCGGGTTTCTGATAACAATGCTGCGTTCTATAAAACAATAAAGCAAAAAATAAACATAACCCACAAAAACGGTAAAATGTAAGAAAAACAATGGCGCGAGAAGCAATAATTTGTTTTGATTAAAATGAAGATAGAGGAAACCAAAAAAGACAATAAAAAAATAACCTAAAAAGGGTGACGGTACTCTGAATACCGACGGGTAAGTTTCCCAACCAGCAACTAAATGATATAAATGGTCAGCGGTAGGTTGAACAATATAGTGACTGATTAAGGGATTCGCCCGGTTAAATAAAATTGAGCCAAAAATAATAATTAAAGCATAATATACCGCCAGAGGTTTTATTATTTTCTGTTTTTGCACTATTTTAACTAACAGAGCAAACATGATAGGTAATAAAATCAAATTGCAGGCCAGTGTTATATTCGCACCTGAAATCCCAATATACTGCAAGAATTCAAGTAAATAATAATAAAAACAACCCGGCGAATTTTTTACGCCCTGTATTGCCTGGATAGTTAAAAAAGTTTCCTCGTCCCAGGCAGTAACCGTGTAATGCGCCCCAGAAATCAGGACTAATAATTGCGGGATTATACAAGAGAAAAAGAAGAGTCCTGCAACTATTATTGAAAACCCATAACTTGGGTAAGAATATTTTTTCAAAATCGAATCCACTCCTTGCAACTTGCGCAAACGTTATTTTTTTCCTGCCTGATATTTTAGAGCAAGGATTACCAGAGGAATATAAGCTATCAATACGCCTAAAAGGCCATTAATCAGCTTATCGCTTACCAGTATCGCAAGGGGAAGCAGCCATAAGGCATTAATAAACACAACAGCAAGGGTTACCTTTAAATGACTGCCGTAATAGCGTGCCGCATGTTGATAGGCATGGCTATTATGCGCTTCTGCCAGATTTTCTTTATTAAGGGCTCGCCGCAATAATGTCATGGTGGCATCTACGATAAAAACCCCTAATAAAATTAGCCAGCTCCATAAATAATCAGGGTTAACTGTTGCTGCCTGAATTGAGAACACACCCAACACTAATCCTAAAAAACCACTACCGGCATCCCCCATAAAAATACGAGCCGGCGGAAAATTCCAAATTAAAAAACCGGCAACAGTTCCTGCCAGTACAAGCGGTAAAATCATTGCCGGGCCGTTTCCTTGCAGATAATAAATTATTGCCGCGCCACAGCAGCAAAAAATTGCTTCGCTGGCTGCAATGCCATCAATGCCATCCATGAAATTATATAAATTTAACAGCCAGACAAGATAAAAAACAGCCAGTAAATTTGTGAATACGACTGATGTCAGTTTCAGGCTGCCGATTTCAATAGCCGGCATACCACCTACCAATAATAGTGCCAGACTACAACTGGCGAAATGGACAAGTAACCGCTTTTTAGCGGAGACACCTTGCCTGTCATCCAGAAAACCGATGCTGGCAATCAGTATGCCGGAAATCAGCAGACTTAACATGTCTGATAACGTAACCAGTTTTACGGTAAACAAAACCAGCAGTGATAACAAAAAAATAATGACAAAAACTAGACCGCCGCCACGGGGGGTTGGCACTTTATGAGCGCTACGGTGGTTAGGCATATCCAGGATTTGGTTAGCCAGCGAATACTTACGGAATGAGCCGGTTAACAGATAGGAAATAGTGAGGATCAAAATCAGATACAATCCAGGCATTCGCACTCCATAGTTTAAAACGTAGCTATCTATAAAAACCCGCATATTATTTCCTCAATACAGGCGAATTACAAGCTATTCCAAAGCATGACCCGGCAAAAAAATTATAAAAGCGCTTTACAAGCAATTTAGGGAAACATATATTGCCGATAAATACTAAAAGTTACATCTTTAGGAAGGATATTACATGAGACTGCTCGTCACTGGAGCTACAGGCTTTGTTGGCAGGGAATTAATTTCTTTGCTTTCCAAACAGGATTTCGAGATTAACATGACTACCCGCTCGCCTGAAAAACTGGCCATGGGCAGTAATATTCATGTGTTTCCAGGAATAAATTTGTCAGAACAGACTGATTGGCAACCCGCCCTGACTGGTTGTGATATCGTTGTTCATCTTGCTGCACGCGTTCATATTCTCAATGATTCCGCTGCAAACCCACTAGAGGAATTCAGAGCAGTAAATACCGCAGGAACCATTAATTTGGCTAAACAGGCTGCTGCTGCCGGGGTAAAACGATTTATTTTTGTTAGCTCAGCACATGTGCTAGGAAATCAGTCAACTAATAAACTGCTTGATGAAAGTGCCCCTTATGCGCCTCATACAGATTATGCGATTTCAAAAATGGAGGCTGAGCTGGAATTAAAAGCGCTTGCAGCGAAAACCAATATGAAATTGGTCATTATTCGCCCGCCCTTGGTTTACGGCAGCGAAGTTGCGGGCAATCTCCAGCGGCTTATGTGGCTATTAACAACTGGAATACCGTTACCATTTGCCAATGCAGTCAATAAAAGAAGTATGATTGCCAGCGCCAATCTTGTTGATTTCATTTCCGTTTGCATAACCCATCCTAACGCAGCAAATGAAACGTTCGTAGTGACAGACAATCAGGATATTTCTACCGCACAGTTAATCCGGCTTCTGGCAAAAGGTATGGGAATCAAACCGCGTCTGTTTGCTTTCCCTATTTTTTTGCTGCGTACCAGCTGCAAACTACTTAAGTGTAAAATGCTCTTCAATCAGCTATACGGTTCGTTACAACTTGACGCGACCAAATCCAGAGAATTATTACAGTGGCAACCGCCGGTTGAGGTTGAGCGAGCCCTTTTTTTAACAGGCCAGGGATATATAAAGAGCAGATAGACGGCTTGAAATTTTAGCGATTTTCTGATTGAATATGCCCCCCCTTGGGGCTATCTATCCATCTTATCATAAGGCAGGAGAGCATGAATATAAATTTTGGGAGAAAGGCAATACTGACGGGAGTTGCCGGATTAGTACTGATAAACACAGTTCATGCCCAAATAGCAAACAGTCATGCGGATCTATATACCACATCGGCCTGTAATTTTGTAATTAATGCCCCCCATTATTTTGATCATAGTGTTGGAGGAGTGGATTTTACGGAGTTTAATACCAAATACATTTGGTTAAGCGCAAACATGGGTAACATGATTAGCCGATTTGACACTGATCATGATTACGAGATCATTACGCCTTTTGGCCCCTACTACTTCCGCTTGAACGGGATTGCTTATAATCCTACTGGAACCGATCAAACGTACATTTATGATATTACCTGGGCATTTGGTTCCGTGCCATCAGCAGCTGGCACTTATACGGTAAATGCGTATAATTCTGAGCGCGCGCCTGTATTTTACCGCACCATTGATACAATTGGCGATTCCATCACGTGGTGGCAGTATGGGCGTTATTTACGCTGTTTGATGCGCGATGGCGGCTTACATTATGATTTTACAGGTACTCACACCGATGTTTTCGGCTTCCCTCATGACGGCCATGGCGGCGATACCACAACGGATGTTTTAAACCGTATGGCAACTATACCAGTCGCCGACGCGTATTTTGTCCTGATTGGCACAAATGATCAAACAACCGCCATACAAACAAGCGACAATATTATTGAAATTAGCAACGAACTGCACAATAAAAACCCTTGCGCTAAAATCTATATCAGTACATTGTTACCGCGCAATGACAGCTACAACACACTTAATCAAAAAATCAATGCTAACTTAAGAAACTATAATAATTGGTGCGATAAATGCACTTTGATTGATTTAGGTAAGTATGTTTATAGCAATGTCAATTGGCCAACTTACTTCATGCCAGATGGATTACATCCCAATCACGCTGGATTTTTATTAATTGCAGGATATTTAGCAGATAAATTAAAGTAAAGGATAGATGATGGCAACATCACAATCTTCCTGCAACCGCCAATACCGAATCAGATAATTTCTTCATAATAGCAGCTCTATCATATTTGGCTATAAAATCGGCACGCGGCTCAAACGAATATTTGATTTTTGACAACGCGGTTATTGCCTGTTGATAATCACAGGGGTGAAATACAGCGGCATTGTCTATTTCACTTTCAATAAAGGATTTGGCATAACCGCTAACACCTGCCAGCAACGGTTTTCCGAGTGCCGCATACTCAAACACTTTTGATGGTAAAACCTTGAGGAAAGCGTTATGAGCATTCAAATGCAAAAACAGGATGTCTGCTTTTTGGTAATAGTTAATCAATTCCTGGCGAGTTACCGGGTTCATTAACGTAACATTTTTCACGCCCTGTCTGTTTAGCTCCTCTTCCAGCACCTTACGGCGTCCGCCATCTCCGATAACAATAAAATCATATTGCTCTTCTACAGCCCGTGCCAAATCCGGAATAATTTTTTCCAATCCCTGCCCTTCACCAATATTACCCGCATAGAGCACTGTCTTTTTTCCTTCTCCTGATACCGCATTTCTATCCATTTTTTCTCTGGCGTCAAGAAACACCGCATCAATGCCATTGGTAAAAAAATCAAATTTTTCGCCGGAATAATCTTTCTGGAAATAGGGCAAAAAGCCTGGTGAGACAAGATTAATACGGGCGGCAGAAGAAAAAGTAAATTTCTCAATGCCAGATAATACCGGCAGAAAAAATTTCGACCATTTTTTCGGCATTACATCACCGATCGTGTCAACAAAAATATCTCGTATATCCATATACACCGGTGCTTTTTGTTGCTTTGAGGCAATAGCGCCCAGAAATGCAGTAAATAATCTTGAAGAAGTTGCATATACCAAATCATATTTTTGTTTTCTGAGGATTTTTAACACCCCCATAAAATAAACAAAAAAAGAACGTACCTGTCCTAACATTCCGCTTTTATGAGCAGGAATGGGAATACGGGTAATTCGTACTATTCCATCCTCTTCGTTTTCTGCCGCGGCGACATTATGAGAATGATAGCGATTAGGCATGCTTGTAATAACATGAATTCGGGCATCTGGCGGTAATTTTGCTTTCAACTCTTCAACGAGGCTTGTAGTGCGGAAAGAACCCGCGCACAAATCAGGCTTATAATAAAAACTCAAGACAAGTACATTTAATTTATTCACTTAATACCACTCTATATTTGTTTCCAAATGGGAAGAAAAATTCACTTTAACCAGTTTGTTGTTTATCTTCACTCCAAATTCAGGGCACCAATACCCCTCTTCCAGGCAGATTTCAGAATCTGAAAAAGTCATTTTAACTTTTACTTTGTCTGATACGATTTGAAGTGATTTGTTATTTAATTGTTCTATCTGTAAATCAGGATGAAGATGAAAAAAAGCGGTCGCAATACATGTTGGAGCATTAACCTTGTCATCTATTTTTAGTTTATTGTTGCTAAAAAGCCATTCTCGCCGATGAACAATTTTATTTTTTAAGCGCATATAGCCATTATGTGAGCAAGCAACATGAATAGCTTGAGGTTCCTGGACAATATTCAAATCGAATGGTCTTGCCCTTCTTGCAACCCGAAAACCGCCCCATATTTCGGACGAATTTAGATTATTGATTGCAACAGTATTATGGGCGCTGGTTGACCGCTGCCAATCCCTTTCAACCCCCAGGCCATATTGTGAAGTTCCGGTATTAACAAATACTCGCTGTTTTCCTACCGAGAGCTCAAACGATAAAGTATCTGCGTGAGCGTGTCCTGGTTGATAATCTGGCCCCACGCAACCGACATCGAGAATTGCAACAGCAGTGTCTGATTGAAATCGAATGTATCCGCTATCGGGCATATGGACATACGACAGCTCATTTGGTTCTTTGAAAATGGCTGGGACATCAATCGCGAGTAATGCAGCATACTCTTTTATCAGCGCCAACTCAGGCGCGTTTGAGAAAGCGGCATCATTAAAAAAAGAAATCCGGTCATCGGGATGCATCATTAATTCCAGCCATCCTATGCCCTTTTTCACCACCGCTTTAAGCTGCTCCACTTTAGATAATAAAAAGTTATTCTGGCTGCAATAAGCCAGATTAATGACATCAAGCACATTAAGCAGTAAATTGGCATGATACATAGGACTTAATTCAAAATGCGCCCCATCCGGCAAAAATTGCTCTTTGACTTCACGTACAAAAAGTCTAATCCCTTTTTTTAGCCATCTGTCGGCATCCTTACTTGATAACCAGCAACCGGCAAAAATCAACGCTTGTGCATTAACAAATAAATGATTTGCCAATAAATGATATTCAAGTTTTTGCTCCAGAACTCTTGCTTGTAATGCAAGGCTTTCATCAATAACTGGTGAACTGCAGGTATTTTTAGATAACCATTTAACCCAATTAACAATCCGCAGTGAAGTGGGATAGGGTTCCCAGCCATTGCCAGATGCTGGCGGGTTTTGGTTGATCCATTGCAGAATCCAGGATATGGCTAATTCAACTCGATTTTCCGCGCCAAGCGAGTCAAGATCATCAAAATAGTGTAAATTATAAAGCCACAATTTATCTTGACTGGAATCGTTCCAGCTGCTGGCTTTGTCAATCACTGACTCATGATTTAAAAAAGAGCATTTTTGATTTTCAAATAATGACTGCGTTTTATAAACCGGAGCATTCCAATGATGTGTCCAATGACGCCTAGCCAGTGATTTACCAATATTTAACCGTATAGGACAAAACGCTTTGTAAGCACGAAAATAAAACTGTTCCCAACGCAGATAACGTGCGGTATGAAAGTATTTTGATAATCTGTTTAATTTCACTTTGAGTTATGCTCTAGCCAAAAGTTAAAATACATTAATTGCCAGATTTTATAAGTTTCGTTACGGTTGCCTGAAAAGTGATTATTCACTATTTCCTTAACTACGTTCATATCGCAGATTGAAGACACTGGACCGCTATTTAATGTATTTAAAATTAAATCTTTTCCCAAATTGTTAATTTTACCATCCAAAGGCGGATTAAACCCAACTTTTTTTCTGTTAATCAACTCGGCAGGCAAACCTGCAAGCAGCATTTGCTTTAAAGGTTTTTTGCCTGTGTTTCTGTCAATAAGTTGAGAATCCTTGCTGTGAAAACCAAAATCAGCTAACTCATTGGACATTAAAGGAACCCGTACTTCAATACTTTGAAGCATGCTGGCTTTATCGGTTACCATCAGGTTATGCGGTAAAAAACCCAGACGATCGAAATACATCGCTTTTTTAAGCGGCGACAGGTTTTTTAAACGGGCAAGCTGCTTCTTCCCCCACTGCCACAATGCATCACAGGCATGATTGTCTTTTAACAGCCTGTTAACTTCGGAAGGAGAAAAATAGCCAATTAAACTGGTATAAGCCTTGAAAAAATCAGTTTGCGTTGAAAATCTCAGCAGCCGATCGGCTTTTTTAGCGAGAGCAGGAATTTTTCGCAACACCGGTGAAAATAACTTAATCAAAAAACCCAACGACATTACAAGTCGTCTGTTTTTAACGACTTGATAGCGTGGATAGCCGGCAAATAATTCATCTCCTCCCATACCGCTTAACATTACCTTATAGCCGTTTTCCCGGGCTTTGGCGGCTATACGTTCTGTGGCCAAAAAAGTAAAATCCGAAATCGGCTCTTCGGTGTTAGCTGCCACTCGTCTGAAATCGTCCAGAATTGCTGCCGGATTATCTTTGCCGGTTTCTATCCGAATTGTTTCAACCGGCATATTAATGTTAGAAGCAATTTCCAATGCGTATACTGAGTCATCCTGGCCTTCCGCATCATCATATTTAACAAATAGCCCATCGATTTGTCCTTTGGAAGCCAATGCTAAAACAGATGAATCAACACCGCCGCTAAAAAATAACCCTAGTCTGACATCGGCCAGCGATTGCAGCTTAAGCGATTCGGAAATTAAAAATTCAATCTCTTTATTCGGGGCAATACTGGTTAAAGGATTGTAGTATTCGATTTTTTCCACACGACCATTATCCAAATCATAGACAAAACAATATCCTGGCGGCACTTTCTCTACGTCCTTGAAACCAGTTTTGGGTTCGTACAACCAACCATTTAACAGAAACTCAGCATACTGGCTTTGATCCAGGGCAAGCTTTTCCTGTTTAACAGGGGACAGACCTCGAATCTCAGAGGAAAAAATAAACTCATCCTGATCATGATAGTAATAAAGTGGTTTTATCCCCAGCCGATCGCGGGCAAGTATAACCTGCTTTTTTTCAAGGTCTGCAATTGCAAAGGCAAACATCCCTTCAAATCTTGGAATGCAGTCAAGCCCCCACACTTTATAGGATTGTAAAATAACCTCTGTATCGGATTTGGTTTTAAATTGGAGTCCCAACTCTTCCAGCTCAGTTCGGATCTCCTGATAATTATATATTTCACCATTAAAAATCAGAGAATATCCAGTATCCAGGAAAGGCTGATTCGATTCATCTGTTAAATCAAGAATACTCAATCTTACATGCCCAAACCCCAAGTAAAATGCGCCCTCTTTTGTTCGCCATATACCGGAGGCATCTGGCCCACGATGACTAAGCGCCTCAAGTGATTGCTCTAAATTTTTATCACTCGTTTTACTGATATAACCACTTAAACCACACATCCCCTGGTATCCCCCATAGCAGAATCAAAACGTACACGGCTTGATTCAACAAACAGTTCTTGACTTGCCAATTTCTCATTTTGTCGAAGACAAAAACTTATTCCCCAAATAATGGCAAAGATCAGATTAAAAGTTAATAACCGAAAAACTGCAAAAAATAAAGAATAAAAAGTCATAGTCAACATAATCGAAACAACAAGAACTTTCAATTTCCAGGCTTCAGACGGCAATCGGGTTACATAGTACAAAGGGATAATAATAAAGCTGGAATAAAGAATAACACCAGCCAATCCTCCAACCATTAGCCAATAAAATATCCAGTTATGAATATACCCTACTTTTTTATGTATATACTGGCCATTGGATAATGGAAAATTGATATCATGTCGTGCACCTATACCAGCTCCAAACAAAGGTTTTTTGGAGAACTGAGACCAGGCTATTTTGTATTCCACTATTCGACTTAACAAATTATCATCTTTATTAGAATTATCGGAAGGTAAATAAACACTCCTGTCATTTACATGATAGATAGTTTTAAAAAATACCGATATCCGACCTAACCATACTGAATTAGTATCTAATGTACTAACAAATGTTAAACTTAACATGACTAATACAGTACATATTTTCAGATAAGCATTAATTAAGTCTCGTTTGTAAAAAAATAACCAAAGCCCAACCAGGCCAAGTACTATGATAGAGGATAACAGCATACTACGAGTGTAGGTTTCTAATATTGCAAACAAAGATAGCGCTGCACATCCCATGCTGGCTATTTTTATATTGGGCTTTTTTGTAAATAATGAAACCAGTGTAAAAACCACCAGACCAAGCGGAAGTAACTCGGAAGTCGCTTGTTGTATAGTTAATGTAATACGATCTAAAAATGGTCCTGAGAGTGTATCTGAATTCCATACCTCAGAATTATAAACTTTAAAACCATCCTCGTTCAGCCAATATATTTTATAAAAACCTTGGACAAAAAATACGCTATTTATATATCCAAGAATTAATAAAGTTAAAACGGCACAAGCGATAAGTACCCATTTTATTCGAAATGAAAAATCTTCTTTTAATGTTATTGATATTGGAATACTCAAATATAAAAGCAGAAAAGGAAAAATCCCGCGCATCCAATCCGCGAAAGATACACCTTGATTAGTTGCATAATAGCAAGATGCCAAAACAAGAGACGAAAATATGACACTGCTTATTAAAGGCGATTTCAATGCCTTAATATTACCTTTATAAATTTCATTAGTATAGGTAGCTAGTACATACAAAACCGCCATTACTGCTATAATAATTTCACTTGCTCCCACATCTTTAGGCGTAGGCTCAATACTAAAAAGCGATACAATTAAAGACAATAACAAGAGCCATGGCCTGAATACACCATACATAACAAGTACAGCAGAAAGTAAAAATGCCAGATTCCTCATATGACCAATTTCAAAACGAAGATTTAACGCAATAATAGCTGTCACTAAAATAAATATGCCAGGAAGCCAATTTTCTGATCTTAATTTTAGAAAGTTCAACATAAAGTCCCTCTTGTCTTTATCTAATTGCCAAATAATCCATTTCGGTGGATTTAACTATTTTTGCAGGGCTTCCCACTAAAACGGAGTTATCTGGGGCGCTTGATAATACCGTAGCGCCTGCTGCAATAATACAGTTATTACCAATTTTTATATCCCCAAGAATCTTGGCGCCTGCAGCAATATAACAATTATCGCCGATAACTGGCGCCGGGTTCACTTCTTTAGAAAAATATCCTTCTTTCGCTCCAATGGTTACCCCTTGACCTATTACACAATTGCGGCCTATTTTGGAATCTGAATGCAAAACTACGCCAATTGCCCCATAGGCAAAAACGGTTCCTTCCCCTATTTCCGCACTAACGGGAATATAGGAGTTATAAAGTAAAAACATACAATTTCTTATGAGAGTAGGAAAAAAAGGTATTTTCCGCTTGTAAAACATTCTGCCAAGCCGATAGAGTTTAATCGCATTCATTCTATTACTTCCTCAAAAGAGAGATGGCATTCTTATCAATTGGGCTAAGCGCAAATACTGAAAAGATACATGCTGTCAGCATCAGACAACCAAGAGAAACCGAATTCATAGCTACAAAAACTGAGAGTGGCGCGGATAAAGCAATTAAAGCAATCATCCGTTTTAGCCTGAATGATATTGTTGTCAGCATGAGCATCAAATAGGCGGCAATCCCGGATGCGTAAAGCAAAATCATTTGCGGTAATGTATCAACTTTCAGGACAGCAATACAAGCAAATATTGAAACGATAACATTAATCGTAATCAGCTGTTGTCTTCTTTTTATACCTAATAAATAGCGCTCAAGGATAACAGAAAGATGTAGTACAGGTAAAATGAAAAAAACCTGAGCAAATTCTTGATAGCCCTTATAAAGACCTATAAACAGGTAAGCAACAAACGCTAGTAAATAAAAATAATTCAGCGATAGCCTTGTCATTTTTTCAAGCAAGAACTCATCGCTTTCAGCCTGTACAAAATGGGCGGAAATTGCCTTTACATTCACCGGGAAGATTGCGACGACTGATTGCACTATCGATACCTGAACCCGAAATAATCCCAGTACTTGTGGTGGGAAAATGAACGATAAATAAAAAGGCAGGATATTGGTAAACAAATTACTAACTAACGTTAAAGAAAATAAAGTGGGTATAATTCTCAGCATGCTGGCAACAGAATGCCAGATTCCATTAAAAGAGACTTCAATTTTTTTGTTCAATAAAAGAAAAAGCAACCAAGCTGTTGCCGGTAAAGAATTGGTAATTCCAATTATTTCAGTAATTGTAATATTATAGAGGTTAAAATAAGCAACACTTAGAAGAATTATAAAAATAGCAATGAAAACGGATAAATAAGTCACTATTGCCATTTGGAGCCTTTGTGCATACATGACCAGCAATACGCTGCTGCTATATACCATTGAGGCTAAAAGCCATGGACTACCTGCTGAAAAAAAAATGTTGGTGCAAGAAAACAATACCAAAACAAACGCGCCGACTGCAAAAGATACAGGCAGCAATGCTTTTTTGTCAACATTGCTAATCAAAGGCTCACTGATAACATCAGTAAATTTATGAAACAGAAAAACCAGAATATTTGCTTTAATAAATAAACCATATTTTTCCAAACCAAATAATAGCGGTATGAAAAAATTGATCAGGAGCCCCGATCCTAATGTTAAGGCCTGAATAAGGATATTTAGCATATTATTTACTTAGAGCAAATTCCTCGAACATCAATCAATGCATGCTCGCCGATAAAACTACTGGCCATTTCCTTAAACGGACGATGATCAACCAACAATACCACAACATCAGCTTCAGCCAATGCATGCTCCCCACTAGTGAGCTCAACATGTTGCGATAATTCTGCCGGCAAAACACTAATATTGGGCTCTACTGCAACTATGCGTCCCGGATGGCTTAACGCAATTCTCTTTACAATTTCAACAGCAGGACTTTCACGTAAATCATCAATATCGGCTTTAAAAGCCAGACCAAAACAGGCAACCGTAATCTCTTTGGCTTTTTTCTCTGGTTTTTTGGCCAGACAATCCATAATTGCAGTATTTATTTTATCCAATACCCATTCCGGTTTACTGTCATTAACCTGTCTTGCTGTTGTAATCAGGCGCGCCAGATCAGGAGCGCTGCTTACAATAAACCACGGATCAACAGCAATACAATGGCCGCCGACACCAGGTCCAGGTTGCAAGATATTAACACGGGGATGGCGGTTAGCCAGCTTGATAAGCTCCCAGGCATTAATATTTAATCGATCACAAAGGATAGAAAGTTCATTGGCAAATGCAATATTAACATCACGAAAACTGTTTTCGGTCAGTTTGCACATTTCTGCTGTACGGGAGTTAGTAACCAGGCAGTCACCCTCAACAAAAATTTTATAAAGTTGTAAGGCCTGCTCTGAACATTTCGAACTCATTCCCCCAATTACTCTATCGTTATGTACCAGCTCCCGCAGCACATGGCCTGGCAAAACTCTCTCTGGGCAATAGGCAATTTGAATATCAGCCTGATCACCGTGGGTTTGGGGGAAACGTAAGTCCGGGCGTTCATGTGCTAACCAATCAGCCATCTGTTCAGTAGCGCCTACAGGAGAAGTAGACTCCAGAATAACCAGGTCGCCTTTTTTTAAAACGGGTGCAATAGCATAACTGGCAGATTGAATGTAGCTTAAATCAGGTTGATGATCATCTTTAAATGGTGTTGGTACCGCAATCAGGAAAGCATCCGCCGGCTCCACTTTAGTAGTAGCTTTCAGGTACCCTTCGGTTACCGCTGCCCGTACTATGATATCCAGCTCTGGCTCTACAATGTGGATCCGTCCCTGGTTAATGGTATCAACGGCATGCTGATTAATATCCACACCAATCACATTCACTTTTCTTGAAGCAATTACTGCGGCTGTTGGCAAGCCAATATAACCCAGACCAATAACTGAAACTTTGGAGAACCGACATTTTTCCTGATTAAAACCTGACATTTTTTTTCCCATAATTTCTAACAAATAACCAAATTTCAAACAGGCTCTGCTGCTCCGCTTCTTGAATCTTCAGCAGCCTGAAGATGAGACATAAATCTGGTAATAATATTAATAATTCGACTTGTTGCCTGACCATCGCCGTAGGGATTTCGTACGTGACTCATCTCCCAATAGCGTTTTTCATTGGTTAATAACTCGGTTATTTCTGTTACAATCCGCTGCGTATCAGTACCAACCAAACGAACAGCACCTGCTTTCACAGCCTCCGGTCGCTCTGTTGTATCACGCATAACAAGCACTGGCTTGCCAAGCGACGGCGCTTCTTCCTGTATTCCGCCCGAATCAGTCAAAATCAGGTAAGCAGATTTCATTAAATAGACAAAAGACAGGTACTCAACCGGTTCAATAAGATGAATATTGCTAAAACCAGCTAATTTGCGATTCACTGGCTCACGCACTGATGGGTTAAGATGAACAGGATAAACGATATCAACCTCAGGAAAACACTTGGCAGTTTCTATTAAAGCATTGCATATTCGCTCAAAACCGTCGCCAAAATTCTCTCGCCTGTGACCTGTTACCAAAATCAATCGGCGTTCACACGTTAAAAAAGGAAATTGCTTCTGCAGATCTGATGCAAGCTCCGGATTAGCATCAATTTGATGTGATATATCAAGAAGCGCGTCAATAACTGTATTTCCTGTGATGTGAACGGATTCCATGGAGACGTTTTCATTCAGTAAGTTATTATAAGCCAATTCCGTAGGCGCAAAATGGACCGCTGCCAATTTACCAATCAGGCTACGGTTTATTTCTTCGGGCCAAGGAGAGTAGATATTACCCGTGCGTAGGCCTGCTTCCACATGCGCGACTGGAATTTGATGATAATAAGCTGTCAATGCGGAAGCCATTGCTGTTGTTGTATCGCCATGAACGAGAATCAGGTCAGGTTTGTATGCGCCAGAAAGGAGAGTATTAAAACCGGTCATTATCTTTGCTGAAAGATCTGCCAGGCTTTGATTTGCAGCCATAACCTCCAGATTATAGTCAGGCGTTATATTAAAAAGGTCCAGCATGGAATCAAGCATTTGTCTATGCTGACCCGTAACGCAAACTTTATTACGAATTACAGGGTGACGCTCTAATCCCTTGATTATTGGAGCCATTTTAATTGCTTCGGGACGTGTTCCAAAAACGCAGAGCGTATGAATCGACATTGATTACTCTCACAAAACTATATTCAATTATTCATCTGTCCTAAGGGTCTCGATTATAGACACAAATCGTTTAAACCACAACAAAGAAAACAACTATCGCCAAAGCACCCCATTTAACGTTATACTGACCCAACGTTTATTCACAACTGGATAGCTGCATGTCCTTAAAGGCCATGTATAACGAATTAGCAAACCGCTATGCGACAGCTGATCGTTTCGGCTCCATCAGCCAAAGTCACAATGTGGCTATTGAACAAATAGAAGAAGAAAAACTGGGTACTCGGGCAGGTTATAAGGTTCTCGATTTCGGCGTAGGCAACGGTGCTTTTTTAAGTAAGCTCAAAGAAATTATGCCTGATGCTGATTTCACGGGTATTGATATATCCAGCGAGATGCTGGCAAGGGCACGTCAGCTTTTACCGTTGACCACTATTGAGGCCAGTGCCACAGAAGCCAGCCATTATTTGCCTCATAACAGCCAGGATTTGGTGCTTGCGCATTTTATTAATGCCTATATTCCAATTAATACCCTGTTTAATGAGGCGAATCTGCTAACGCGTGCCAATGGTTATTTTTCCATGATCACAACCACGTATGAATCCTTTCCGGTTGCCCAGCAGCATCTGGCTAATTTTATCGCGGAAGACACTCTGGTCAGTAGTGTTGTCGGTCATTACTATAAAGCCATGGTACGGAATACCACGGTTGCCACAGGTCAGGATCAGCTGCTGCATGCCTTTGCCGAACATCAGTTTGAAGTTGTTCACCATACCCGGCTGGAAATACCGGTTACATTGAATGATATTGAAGAACTGGCACGCTTTGGAATTGAGGGCACGTGGTTTTTAAACAGTATTTCGATGCGTATGCTGCCTAAAAATTTTCTGATTGAACGGTTAAAGCGTTTGTTTAGTAAGATATTTACCTTTCCATATCATGATACGCATATAATTGATGTGGTGTTGGCGAGAAAATAGGCTGGGCTGTGAAGCCCCCTTGTCAAGACTACCCAAAAAATGTAATTCTGATTAATCCGATAGCGTACACAAGGAGTTGTGTGGTGGAGCAAGCCGTGAATAATTTTTTGCCTCTCAGCAATATTCGGCAGAAGCAATCGAATAATATTGCCCTGATTACCTTCTGGAGCCAGTTTTCGGTTTATGCGCTAAATACCATCCTGATTTTATTTTTAACCCGCCCTTTTCTTGAACATGGTCTCGGATACAGTCAGGCTCAGGCGTACGCTTTTATCGGCGTTACTCAGGCTACTGGTTATTTAATGCCTGTACTCGGTGGTTTTATGGCTGATCAGGTGGTCGGAGTAAGGCGCGCAATTTTGTTTGGCAGCGTTATGCTTGCCTTTGCTTACCTGCTGGTTATGCTCAGCGGTTATACCGTTGGCACGTTCAGCGACAAATTATTTATTGCCGCTTACGCGCTGGTTCCAGCCACCAACTCCTTGCTCATGGGCACCGCTTCCGGGTTGATTTCACGTATTTACAGTGATGATGCCATTCAGGCCAAGTCAGCCATGACCTGGTATTATATGGCAATCAATGTCGGCGCTTTACTCGCTACTTTTATTGCCCCTGCTTTGCTTGACAGTCGGTTTGGCCCGTTATCAGTCCTGACAGTGACCTTTATTGGTAAATCAATCGCAGCCCTGAACTTCGCCCGTAATTATCACTTATACGATAATGTCATCATCGGTAAAGACAAGCTACCCATGACCGCAAAAACAGGGTACAAGCTGCTAGCCTATATTGCAATCATTTATCTCTTTACCTTATTAGCATACTCGCATATTTATCTTGCCAGCATTGTTATCGGAACAGGTTGCGCCCTGGGAATTGTATGGTTTTTTATAAAAACGCTTATCCTGCACGGCGAGCAGCGCACCAAACAGTTAATGGCAATTTTCCTGATACTGGAAGCGATTATTTTCTTTATTATCTATAACCAGATGAATAGTACCATGGTGTTGTTTGCCAAAAACAATTCTGATTTGCAATTAGTGGGTTTTAGTGTTTCATCTGCACACTACCAATTATTAAATCCTTTGTTGATTATTGCATTAAGCTTTTACCTGCCGGGTTTTTATAGCAAATTTCCCCGCTTTACTATTCCATACCAATTCGCTGCCGGAACGCTATTGGCAGGCGCTGCCTTGTTAATTATGGTCTTTGCTGCCAGACACGCCCACTACGGCCTGGTAAATGGCAATTACATCGCGTTGACCTATGTTTTTATCACCCTTGCCGAACTCTGGGTCAGCGCCATCGGTTTAAGTATGATTGGCCTTTATTGTGATCAGAATAATATGGCCTTCGCTATGGGTGTCTGGTATCTCGCAAGCGCATTGTCCAATGCCATCTCTGGCCGATTGGCGGCGCTGGTTGCAATTCCCGAACATATCACTAATCCCGAAGCCAGCTTGCTGATTTATCAACATTATTATTGGTGGATGGGGTTGGGGACTATTGCTATTGGCTGTGTTATGCTGCTGATTGCGAGACTTGTTCAGACAAGACTGGCTCGGAAAGGAATTAATTTAGCTTAAGGAGGAACAATGATTCAAGATAAAGTAGCGGCTCCTGAGGATTCTCAGGCAATTAACGATCCGGTCGCTCTGGTTTTAAAGTGGATTTTATTATTTACTGCGATTGTATGTTTTATAGTCCTGATATGGGGCACTTATAAGACGTACCAATTAGCTCCCCCGCTACCGCAGCAATTTCAAACCCAATCCGGTCAGATCATTATGACGGAAGCGGATATTTTTGAGGGTAAAGCAGGATTTCAACGGGCTGACTTGATGGATTACGGCAGTCTTTATGGAATGGGCTCCTATTTTGGTGAAGACTACACTGCCAAATATTTAGTGCGTTTAGGCCGCCTCATTGAAGATAATATGGCACAAAAAAATTATGGCAGCATTTATGCGGCTTTACCGGAAGAGAAACAATATTTAGTTCGAAAAAATATGCAGCAGGCGTTGCAACAAATTCAATTAACTGAAACCACCAGTATTTTGCCTGATCCGGTTGCCGAATCAATTTTACAACTGAAACAGGAAATTGCCCATACGTTGTTAAATCATGATCCGGAAACTGGCTGGACAAAGGCATATAGCCTGGATGAGCGAAGCGCTTTGCAAACTGCCGATTTTCTGATTTATTCCTCTCTGACAACGATTGCTCATCGTCCCGGTCAAAATAGCTCGTACACAAACAACTGGCCTTACGAGCCAACAATGGGAAATAATCCAACGCCCGGCACTTTTTACTGGACCTGGGTTTCTTTTTGTTTTGTGTTCCTGGGATTTGGCGCAATTCTGTACATTTATCATCGCTACCTGAGTGTACCAGATGATTCCCCAAAGACACCGATATTTACCCACTTTAAACCGCTTACTTCAAGTCAGCGTAAAGCAGGTCAGTACTTTATTGTTGTTGCGGCGGTTTTGCTGGTGCAGATAACCGTCGGCGCAATTATGGCCCATTATTATTCTGAACGTGAAGGTTTTTACGGTATCCCGATTAATGATTATTTACCGTTTAATTTTTTACGTGATGTTCATATCCAAACGCCAATCGTCTGGATTGCTCTTTCCTGGGTAAGTGCAGCTGTATTTATGGCGCCTATTATCAGTAAAAAAGAGGCGAAAGGTCAGGGCTTTTTAGTCAGCCTGTTATTTTGGGTAACTCTTTTTGTTGTCGGCGGCGCTATTATTGGCGATTATCTGGGAATAATGGGTTATATCAATCAATACTGGTTTTGGCTGGGCAATCAGGGACTTTCTTATTTGCAACTTGGCCGTTTATGGCAAATAGGGTTTTGTTTGGGATTATTCCTTTGGAGTGTTATCGTTTTTCGCGGCATGTGGCCTGGCTGGGCTACAGCAAAAGAGGCAACAGTCCAATTCTGGACCGGCCGTATTCGGTTAGAACATCTTTTCTGGGCCAGTACAGCAAACGTTGCGGTATTGTATTGTTTTGGAATGATTCCCTTAACCGGTATTGAAAAATCGTTCACTATTACTGATTTCTGGCGCTGGTGGGTTGTCCATCTGTGGGTAGAACAATCATTTGAGTTTTTTGCAGCTTGCGCTACTGCCTATATGCTCATGGGAACAGGCCTAGTGTCGCGTACTCTCGCCGAGCGAACCATGTATTTTGAAACCATTCTGATTTTTTTAGGTGGAGTCATTGGTACAGGTCACCATTGGTATTGGACAGGAACCCCTGATATCTGGGTACCGTTGGGTTCGATGTTTTCATTTATTGAAGTATTACCTTTAGTACTGTTGATTATCGATGCGATTGAACATCGTCAACTTATCAAGCGTCAAGGGGCTTTTACTTATAACCTGGCCTATCTCTATATTTTAGGCGCCTCGTTTTGGAATTTTGTCGGCGCCGGGGTATTTGGCGGCGGAACCCTCAACGCCCCCTTGATTAATTATTATGAGCATGGAACCTTTTTAACGCTTAATCATGCGCATACTGCATTATTCGGCGCTTTTGGTCTGCTTGGCCTTGGCCTGGTCTATTTCTGTTTGCGCTATGCCGCAGGCGACACGATCCAGTGGAGTGATCGTATGGGTACATGGGCATTTTGGCTCTATAACTTCGGGCTTTTATTATGGATTGTACTCAATTTCTTCCCTATAGGATGGGCGCAGTTAATGGATGTTTACGAGCATGGTTTTGCTCACTCCAGAAGTCTTGAGTTTTATAACACGACTTTATTGTGGCAATGGTTACGATTCCCGGGAGATGTGGTTTTTGCTCTGGGCGCGTTGCTTATGGCTTATGATTTTCTGCGGAAGCTGGGTCCATTTTTTCCGAAGGTAGAAGCATATTATTTGAGGAAGTTGGCTTAGCGCAAGTATCGTATTGTTGGGTCAAACGACCCAACCTACAGGCCCAGGTTATCGCGTTTGAAGACTTTGTCAGCGCGGTAGCTTGAGCGAACCATTGGCCCTGAGGCTACTTCATAGAACCCTTTTTCCAATCCGATTTCGCGGAATCTGACAAATTGTTCTGGCGTCACATAGCGGGCGACTGGTAAATGATTTCTGGTTGGCTGTAAGTATTGCCCCAACGTCAGGATATCCACATTAGACGCCCGGATATCATCCATGGCTTTGATAATTTCTTCGTCTGTTTCGCCAAGACCGAGCATGAGGCTGGTTTTTGTCAGCACATCAGGGCGGTATTGTTTGGCAAAGGCAAGAACATTTAACGTCTGCCAGTAACCTGCCCGGTTATCACGTACCGGATGGGTCAAACGTTCTACGGTTTCGACATTCTGGGCAAATACATCAACACCGCTATCGAGCAATGTTGCCACATCCTGCTCTTTTCCCTGAAAATCCGGAGTCAACGCTTCTACTTTGGTCTTCGGGCTGCGTCTTTTGATAGCCTGAATGGCTTTGGCATAATGGCTTGCGCCGCCATCGGCAAGATCATCCCGGTTAACGGATGTCAAGACAATATAATCAAGATTCATCAAGGCCACGGTATTGGCTGCATTTTCAGGTTCATCCTGATCAAGCCAGCCATGTGGATTACCAGTATCGACGGAGCAAAAACGGCAAGCCCGGGTGCATACCGCGCCCATAAGCATAATAGTCGCAGTGCCGTGTGACCAGCATTCAGTGATATTAGGGCATTTGGCTTCTTCACATACTGTTGCCAGACTATGCTGAACGACTTGCTCTTTAACCTGAGAATATTTAGCGGTTGTTTGAGTGCTAATGCGTAACCATTTCGGTTTTGGCAGACGCTCGGCATTCTGGTCCATTGACTTAATACCGTCTTTAATTGCTACTACACCGTTAGCAGTTGTATATTTTCTGCCGCTTTCTATAACAATAGGAATCTCGCTCAACTTGCTCATGCTTACGCCATTAAAATGCTGTTGGCTAATGATCCCAAATCGTTGCAGTCAGATCAATAGATATTTTAATCAGGATGAAAGTTAATGGAGTAAACGCAGCCTCACTGCTATTAAGTTGCTCCAGTCAGTATTTTCACAGCTTTATTTTTCATTGCATTACGCTTCCTGTGGTTATTTGAATCTACTGTTTGCTTTAATGGAAATATCTTACTATAGCATCTTAATTGATTTATTTTTAATCAAAATCCTGTTAAAATCTGGCTTTTATCCGGAATTTAAATGCCTGTAGCTGTTTTAAAATTTACAACGCAACCTGAAAAAAACTTAATTGAATCCACTAAAACTGGAGCAATCGTATATCATCTACCAAAAATTACTGAGCAGGTATTTTTCCCGCGCTGTGAATTTTTTGCGCGATTTGGCAGTATTTATGAAATGGCCAATCCCCACAGCTACGACACCTACCATCGCAGCAATAAAAAAAAACTTGCAGGTGTCAAACAAAAAGACATGGTTTTTGCAGGAAACAACCCTCAAACTCTGAAAGGAATTTATCCTAAAAGCGGGAATTTTTATAATCCATTTCATTTTAAAACCTATCGTCAAGCAGTTACACCGATAAATATAGAGCGTGATAGTTGGAATGACAGTTGCTGGTATGACTATTTGCTCGGTTACCAAAAAAGATGGGCAAAGGATATTGTTGATAAAATTTTAATGGCTGGCATTGAACAAATTAAAATTAATGCTGATAATAATTATCCCTGTGTTTTATTATCATTTCCCAAACCGACAGCAGAAAAAAATCCTTCAGTCTGGACTCAGTTTTATAGTATCTATTTTATTGTTATTGCTAATAAATTAGCTTATGAACGCGGTGTTAATATAGAAATTCATCGCAGGTCGAGCTTTGATGCTTTGCGACCATCAGTTGCTGAGTGCGGAGAAAGTTTGCGAATATCGCTCGGGTTAATTCCTGCTGCTTATGCGGACTGTTTAGTCGATGCGATTATTTTATTACACAGTCTATTGAATCAACAGCAACATTTTGCTATCAAATTTGGTTCAAAAAAACTTGAAAATACCTTACAGCAATACAATACATTAAAATCAAACGAAGCAAAAAAGTGTTCTATTGCCCTTAAAAAAACCTTATGGGAAACGCTTTGGGCGCCAGGTGATTCGAGTAATCGTTCATTTGCTACTCAAATTTTTCGTTCTCCTTATACAGTTGAATACTTAATTAATCAAATAACGATATTAAGCCTACAAAAGCCCATAGCAGAAATTATAGCGAACCAAACTGATTTCAGTGCAACATTTGTTAAGCCATTACAAAATCTCTTTGAGCATTTTACCTTATCGGGCAAATCACTTTCACTCGCAGTACCCCAAGAGTCTTTGCGTACCTTTTCCTGGAAACATCAAAATTCATTGGATGATCCGGATTATTGGAAGATAGTGAAAAGATTTGCCACTATGCTAGGTGGGGATGATGCAGTTATTGAGCAGATAATAACTAACAAAGTCCAAACCCATTTACATTGCGTTTTTGAATACTGGATTAAAGAGTTTTTCTTTCACCCATTCTCATTCCCTGATGAGCAGATTGACGATGGTTATGGTTCTGATTCAGACGAAGAGACTGAATTTAGCTTATCTTCCTCTAAAGCAATAACCATTTCAGCTAAAAAATTGATTACAGCAACCGGGATGCGTGCTATTCAATTATGTTATGCTGCGGCCAAATGTTATTTAGCTGATATGCATCAAATTGATACATTAAATATCATTTATCATACACAGTTTATGTATTATGAAACCAATGAAGCGATTAGCCGATTTTCTATTCCGCTAGAAATTGATAATGATCCGCCAAAGAATAAAAAACAGCAGGACATTACTTTTTTTGATCTTAATTTTTGTAATAACAGCCAATTTGAGCAAAAATCTCTATTAAGTCAAATAAAAAAATCTGCATACATTGCAATCATTGATACAACCAGCTCAACAACGAAAGAAATGCGTTCTGCTCTAAAGCAATTGTTTTCAAAAAGACCTAAACTTGAAATCATTTGCCTGATAAGTAGCGGTCTGAAAAATGAGCAAGGAATGAGTGATTATAATCCTTACGGCACAATTCGAATTTTTGCGCAATCAAAGATAAATAAAGATAAATTTTATAAGTTTATTGTAGAGCTTGAGAAAAATGCCGGTTACCAACATCCAGCTTATAGCCATTTACTAAGGAAAAACGCTAAACAACATGGGTTAACACCGACTAATAGCTCAATTTTAGGGATTGCACCTGCATAATATTCAATTATTTCTTAACTGAATGCAGTGAAACATAGCCTGGGTGCAGGTTCACAGAACCGGAACCCGGGCTTCATTCCATAGCTATTTTCCAGTTTTACCAGAGCAGGTAGCAGCCACGCCATTGACTGCATCATTAAACTGTTTGTCTGTCATATCACCTGATTTTGTAGCCAGATCAAGCAGTTTAGGTTCAGCGCAGGCGCAATAGGCCTCGGCAGACTGTTTAACTGTTTCATTCATGTCAGGATAAACTAATGCCCAGCTATCCTGGCAATATTCCATAATATTGTCTTTAGTCGCTTTATCCAGCCCTTCGTCATCATCCAGTTTGTTCATGGCGTCAACCAGCAGTGTACGCGACATGCAAACCTGTGAAGCATGATTAATCGCTTCACTGTCATTTAAGGGCTGTTGTAATGCAGCGCAATCGCAATATTGCTCGCCAAAATTTTGAAAATCAACTTTATCTTTTATTTCCCCGGCACGCTCCATCCAGGCTTTCAGACAAACAGATTGAAAAGTTTGTGCTGGCTCGGCTTTGGTTTGCGCCTCGTCAGCAAAGCAGGAAAAGGCACAAGAACCCGCCAATATTATTCCAACCAGTATTTTCACGGCTTTATTTTTCATTGCATTGTGCTCCCTGCGGTTATTTTATTTTAATTTAATTTAATTTCACGGCCTTGTTCATTTTTAGGCTCAGGTTTTGGATCTTGTACGACTCTCAAATCAGCAAGCTGCGCTTTATAAAAACTTGTAGTTTCTTTTGCTCTGGTTGATTTGCTTTTTTGAAGTGAAGCATCCACCGTCGCGTCAATCTTATTCAGTAGTTCTTGTACTTTCTTTGGATCAGGAGTCGTACCTCGATGCTCAGCTTTAAATTCCGCGATCATCTTCCGAACTTCTTTCACAGTCTCAGGGGTTTTCCTGCCGAACCAGCCTTTACCCAGTTTATTCAGGCGAGGATCATTAAATTTTGCTTCCAATTGATCAAGTTTCTGCAACTCTGGACTTTTAGTCTGACTGATTACATTAGTGAACGCTTTTTCTTCTCTGGAATTTAAATCTGTACCAGGGGTCACCGGCAAGCCAAAATTTCTTTCAACTACATTCTTGTAAGCCGAGGGATTTAATCCATTACTGTTTAAAACTGCCGTAGTCGATACGCCAATAAATTCTTCACCGACAAATCCTGCCCCCCTGCCATTTTTCCAATATTCACCGACATCATAAACTCCGTAAACCACATCAGCATCTGAAGGATTATGAAATGCACATTTAATACCTTGTTGTGCAAGTTCATCAGCAATATACATCACGTCTTTGCTGGCTCTTATCACATTTGGCGGCTCTCCCGCCTGTTTCATTGCTTCATTAAAAAATGGAATATTGTTTGGATGTCCCGGATGATAAATAACGTTTAAGTTCGGATATTGTCTGGCAACATCCATTAATATTTTGAAATAAACCTCGGGTTCCCCCCCAAAAACTCCCAAACCGGCAGCAGGCATAGTAATATGAGTCGCCCCCTCAGCCACAGCGGCGGAAAATATATTGTGATACATACCAGTAAGTAATTGCGAAGTCTGCTCCTGCGAGAGCGCTCTTCCCTTGGTCATAAAATTTAAGGCCGGACTGGAAAGCAGCAGAATTCCTGGATCATCAACACCAATTTTACCTTCTTTAGGGACTGAAATTGCTTTGCCGTCAACGACTTGTTGCTTTACCAATAAATCAATCTCCTGAACATGACAAACACCCACAGCCATATTCAACCAATGCAGATTGGCATCTTCGGATATTTGGTCATCCTGTGCCTTTACCTGTTTTCCCTGAACCGCCTGGTTGTAAAGTCCTGGTTTAATAATATCGGTATTAACATAAACCTTGGCGCTATTAAGCAATCTGTCCAGTCGCGCGCCGGGGATAGTTAACGTGCCCGGTTTATCCTGATCAAAACTTTGAATAGTTATATCTTTGTTATTTTCTTGTGCCAGCGGTTTACCATCTGCCGTAGACGATAGCGGCATATTACGTGCATTATCACCCTGGTTACAACCAAGCCCGCTTAATAATTGCTGTGCAGGTTTTTTGTCGAAAGGAATGCTTTCACCTTTGCCGGTACTACATGTATACATTGAAAAATTCCCGACCTTATTTTCAACTTGCTCGAGCAATCCTCTCAATTGTTCTGAAGGCATTTCTGAACTACCATTAGTTGAATTAATTTAAGTATAGAACAATTATCTGGTAAGCCATCCTGAACCAGCGGGAGATTGCCGCGTTACGCTCGGAATAACATAACTGGGAGTCATTTTTCTTTTAAATACAAATCGATATGGGAACCATCACAAAAAGGAGCCTGTTGGGTTTGCCCGCAGGTGCACAGGCATGCGCTTTCACTGATATCAGCCGTGAATACCACTGATTTATCAGGGCAACAGGCTTTATTACCAGTACACCATGGCAAGTCATCTGATTCTGTGCAGCCGCACCAGCGATATTCTTTTCCAGCTTTGACATCGCATAATACAGGAAAATTTCGTCGTTTTTGCTCCATAATCAGGGCATATCCTTATTTGCTTTTTTTTGATAATAAGACTGAACCCAGGCAATTAGCGCCGATAGCGTAACAATCACGATGAAACTCAGATAATTTGCCAGTACATAAGGATAAATTACCAACATAGCTCCTGTAAGCGCCAGAAAAACATTGGCAAATATAAACAAGTAACGGCTGCCTTCCGCTTTAAAGTAATAATAGATAACATAAAATAGACCCGCTATTGCGCTAATGACGGTCAGATAAATCAGATGATAAATAATCAGATATCGTATCTGAACCGCTAAAGTAAGGTTTTGGACTGTTAGCCATTGTTGAAACATTAACGAAAAATTGGGCAGGGTGAGTTGCGGATAAAATTGCAAGGGCAGCGACAATAAGGTGAATAATAAAATCCAGCCATCACTTGGCATAGTCCGCCAATTATATTTCCTCACCGCGCAAATGATCACAGCACTGCAAACAGCTAAGCCAATCAGGGCGGCCGGAAGCCGGATATAGGGCAATAATTGATAAAGTAACTGGTTATTCACTTGCTGCAGGCAATGACTTAGTGCAGTACCAGCCAAAAACAGAACGGCCCCTATCCACTTTGCTGTTCCGGGTATCAGAACCAACAGCGATAACAAGGCAATAAGAGTAAACACCGTTCCTGAACTCACTGCATCGACAGCTGACATGGTCGGAATAAACCGCAGCGCTGAAACCGGCTTTTTCTCTGCCGAGAGACTGACATCATACCAGTTTGACGCCGACATTCGGGCAATGGCATCGACAGTTCCCTGTTTCAGTTCGCCCTGTTTGGCAATTTGCTGGCGACAGAACTGCAGCGCTTTCAATAATTGTTTACCCGTACTGCCGTCATCTGCAAAGCCTACCCACCGGGTATTACAGAAAAATATTGAAGGTACGGCAAAATCTGTCGCTTTAATCTGTTCAAGATAGTGATTAAAAGTAATCAGATCGGCTTTTTGATCATTAATATAATAGCGTTTAACAGCAAGCCATTTTTCCGTTTGTTCCAATTCGGTAAAAAACTGATTGGTTTTCTGGCAATGCGGACAGGTTGAGCTTAGGAACAGATTAACATTCAGGGTTACCTGCCGCCCGGGTTCATAGTTATACCAGGTAATTGCCGGGTCTGCCGCATGGTTAAAAGTTGACCATAAGCCAAGCATGATAAGGAGGATGAATCCTGAAAACCGCATTGTTCTTCTCGTGTAGCAAGGAAATAAGCTTATGATCACCTTAAATCAGGGGAATTATCAAGCCTTAAACGTCGGTTCTCTGCCATTAAGTTATGAAATTAGTTATTCCAGCGAAGGCGGAAATTTGATCCATCACACAAGGTAAACTGCCAACTTGAGAAATAGATTCCCGCCTTCGCGGGAATGACAGTATCTGGATGGCTATGGTGTAAAACGTCGTTTCGGATTATCATTTCTCTAATATCACAACGAGGTAACACCATTGGACAGGCGTAATTCATTTTCGGCGACAGGCATGATTTTTCTCTTCCTGGCGCAAACCATGGTTGGTATCAATATTGTCTCATCCAAATTGCTGGTTTCTGAAATTCCTGTGCTGTTACTATTAACAATACGCTTTAGCCTTGCCACCTTTATCCTGCTTCCCCTGCACTGGCTGACACCCGATAAGAAGCTCACTCTGAAAAATCACTTCGCGAGCCTCCAGACTAAGGATTACATTTTTCTGCTAGCCCAGGCTCTTACTGCCGGAGTTATGTTTAATACCCTGATGCTATCAGGACTTAACTATACCGATGCCAATATTGCCGGCATTATTACCAGTACCCTTCCTGCTATTATTGCGGTGATGGCATGGATTGTATTGAAGGAAAAATTTACCGGCAAACAAAGTCTTTGTATTGTATTTGCAACAGCAGGCTTAATTGTAATTGCTACCGATAAAGTCAGTTCTGTGACCGATAATAATTCTTTTTTTGGCGATCTTCTGGTTTTTTTATCTCTATTTCCTGAAGCGACCTACTATATATTGTGCAAATTACACCCTAACAAGCTTCCGGTTTTTATCGTTTCCGCCCTTATGAACGGCATTAATGCGCTTCTGGTTTTTCCATCCTTGTTGTTTATTAATTGGAATCTGACCGGAATAAGCCTGATTGACTGGGCGATTTTATTTATTCTCGGATTAAGTTCCGGTTTATTCTATGTTTTCTGGTATTTTGGCTGTCAGCGCGTCGATGGGCTGCTGACGTCTTTATCTACGGCAGTGATGCCGATCGCAACTGTTATATTCGCCTGGATAATCCTTGGCGAGAAATTGACCATACTTGAGTGTCTTGGTATGGGATTAGTCATTTTTTCGATTGTTTTATACGCTAAACGCTAGGGCGTGTTTTTAAAGTTTTTCTGGAAGCGAAAAAGCAAGAAAATGAGGCTGAATTTTTGGTCGATTGAGGCGAATAGCCGGCTCTATTTAACGAAATCGAGCATAAATTCAGACCATTTTATTGCTTTTGGAGCCCAGAAATAACTTTAAAAACACGCCCTAGGGCCGCTTAAGTATGAATATAATTTTCGAGATGTTTTATCTCTTGTTGTTTACTTTCCAAAATATGAAACAGCAAGTCGCCAATTGATAAAACCGCGATCAATATACCATTTTCTTCAATCAGGACATGTCTGCGTTTTGTTTTAGTAATCACTTCCATGGCCGCTTCAACAGGCATATCAACCGTCAATATACTGACATCGGTATAGGCAATATCACCTGCGGTAGCGACATCTGGATCAAGGTGCTGGTTAATACACGAGCGTACAATATCCCTTTCAGTCACCATACCCAACAAACGCTTGTCATCATGCACAACCAGCGCGCCAACGTCTTGACGGATCATCAGGTTAACACAATGGGTTACGCTGAGTTGCGGATCAACATACACAATTGGCCGCCTTGGGTTTGACAGTGCAGAGTAAATTAATTCAGCCATAATACACTTCCTTAGCCTGCAATATCGAGAGAGGATATGTATAAATATAGCACAAAACAAGGTCTTGAGGGAGTAGGTTGGGTCGTTTGACCCAACATTTCCGATTTAAATAAACGACAGGTTTTTAGTTAACTATACGCCATGAGCCATCAGCCTGACGGCATGCTTTGCCGTAAACTTCCTGCGTTTTACCGCCGATGATTGCACGGGTGGTGTATTCGCGGCATGGTTGTTGGTTAGTGTAATATGTTCTGGTTGAACGGACAGTATAGCTATTGCCGGTATCCGGATTACGCCAGTTTACTGCTTTGCCAGTAGGCGCAGTTTCCAAAGCCTGTTGCATTTCGAGGCGATCGAGTTTATCCATTGACCGGCCAATATTACCGCCCAGATATGCTCCTAATAACGCACCGCCAGCAGCTGCTGCAACGCGCCCTGAACCACCGCCGAACTGGCTGCCTATCAATCCGCCAACGACACCGCCAGTTACTGTTCCAACGCCTTCATTAGTCACTGGAGCACAACCGCTCAGCATGAATGACAAGGCTAAAGACGCCAAAAGTACTTTTTTCATAAACATTCACCTATCTGTTTTTTTAAGCCCATAAGCGCTGATTTTACCATTATGGTTTTATATTATCCATATCAAGGTCTCCCTTTCCGATCTCCGAAGTAAGTCCATCTGTTTTAACTCTTTTCGCAAACCCTCAGATGCCATGGATGGCATCTGGGAGCGTCAGGATGACTTCATGCGTGTTTGCGAAAAGAGTTAAAACAGATGGGCTTACTCGCACCGAACCTGCAAAGATTGCAGTTCCCTACAGAGTTTTATCCTGCCTGACCCGAGGCGAGAATTGGCAAAGCAACTCATAAGCTATAGTACCTGCCGACATGGCAATATTTTCAACCGGCACATACTGCCCCCACAATTCAACCGCATCGCCTATGGCAACCCCCGGGCAATTAGTCAAATTGACAGTCAACATATCCATAGACACCCTGCCGACAACAGGCGCCAGATAACCATTAACCCAGACCGGCGTATTCTGTGCAATGTGGCGGGGATAACCATCCCCATAACCGGCAGCAACCACACCTATCACTGACGGTTTACTGGTTTGCCAGGTACCGCCGTATCCTATTCGCGCCGCGGCAGGATAATGATGAATAGCGCTGATTGCTGAAACAAAACGCATAACCGGAATCAGCCCTAACTGCAAACCAGTCTGATTATTAAAGGGTGAAACGCCATAAAGCATAATACCCGGACGCACGACATCAGCATGAGTATCGGGCAAGGCAATAATCGCTGCTGAATTGGCAATACTGCAGGTATACCCTGCGCCGCCTAAATCCAGACTACGATAAGCGCGAAGTTGGGTCTGATTGGCCGGATGTTCAGGTTCATCGGCACAGGCCAGATGCGTCATAATGCCAATATCGTCATCCACCCAAGGGCAATTTTCCAGAGCGCCGACTACTTCAGCCACATCTTGCGGCTGAAAACCAAGGCGATTCATTCCGGTATTAACTTTCACCCAGACTTTGATTTTATGAGGCAATCGTTTTTCCAGCAGCCACTGTAATTGATAAGGCTGATGGAGAACACATTGCAAATTATGGGCAGCAACGACATCCAGCTCATCAGCGCTGAAGACTCCCTGGAATAAAACACATTCCGCCGACGATCCCAACGCCCTGATTTTCATTGCCTCCTCAAGGCAGGCAACGCCAAACGCATAGACTTCATTTTCCAGAACAGGTACGACTGATTGCAACCCGCAGCCATAGGCATTGGCTTTGACCATAGCAATAATTTTCCGCCCTGGCGCGTAATGCCTGACCTGTTTGAGGTTATGTAAAAGCGCCGTTTCATCGATTTGAACGCGCGTTGGTCTTGTCACGTTAATCTACCCCTTGATAACCACTATATGCCAAATCTTCGAAACGGGTGTATTTACCCAGGAACGCAACTCTTACCTTACCAATCGGACCATTACGCTGCTTGGCGATAATAATTTCCGCCACCCCTTTATCCGGGCTGTCCTCATTGTAAACTTCATCACGATAAATAAAACAGATTAAATCCGCGTCCTGCTCAATCGCACCAGACTCCCGCAGGTCAGACATCACGGGCCGCTTATCGGTGCGCTGCTCAAGGCTTCGGTTAAGCTGCGACAAAGCAATTACCGGCACTTTTAATTCTTTTGCCAGCGACTTAAGGCTCCGGGAAATTTCCGAAATCTCGGCAGTACGGTTTTCCGCCTTAAAACCCGGCACTTTCATCAACTGCAAATAGTCTACGACAATCAGGCCGAGCTGGCCATTTTCCTTGGCGAGCCGCCGAGCCCTTGCGCGCATCTCTGCCGGACTTAAACCTGCTGTATCATCAATAAACAACGGCGCTTCCGACAACATATGAACAGCTGAAGTGACTCGCGGCCAATCATCATCTTCAAGTTTACCAGTACGGATACGGTGCTGATCAATACGGCCCAGCGACGACAGCATCCTCATTGCCAGCGAATCCGAGGGCATCTCCATTGAGAAAACCAGTACTGGCTTACCGCCATTGATAGCGGCATGCTCGGCCATATTCATAACCAGAGTGGTTTTACCCATAGACGGACGCCCGGCGACAATGACCAGATCCGAGGGCTGCAGACCGGAGGTCATGCTGTCAAGATCGGACAAGCCAGTCGCCATACCGGTAAGGGCATCCGAATTGTGATAAAGCATATCAATTTTTTCCACAGTCTTTACCAGAATGGATTTGATGCTTTCCGGCCCTCCGTCACCCGCAGTCTGCTCGGCAATGGCAAACACTCTGGTTTCTGCCAGGTCAAGCAGCTCCGGCACTTCCCTGCCCGCAGGGTTATAGGCTGAATCCGCAATTTCACCGGCAATGGCAATTAACTGCCTTTGTACTGATTTTTCGCGGACAATATCCGCGTAAGCCGCAACGTTTGCAACGCTGGGCGTATTATTGGCCAGCTCAAATAAATAGGTTTCGCCGCCGCTGTCATCCAGTTCATCATTTGATTTCAAGGAGTCCAGCAAAGTCACCACATCAAAGGGCTGATCTTTTCTGGCAAGTTCGGCAATGGTGCGGAACAGGATACGGTGCTCGGTACGATAAAAATCCGCTTCACACAGTTTCGAGCTGATTTTATCCCACGCCTGATTATCCAGCATCAAGCCGCCAATAATAGCTTGCTCTGCTTCAGCAGAATGAGGCGGCCGCTTTAACAGGTCTACGGATGAGGTATTCTTTTTTGACTGAACGTCTGCCATAACTTGGTACTAGCTTCGTATTAAAGCAGTTATTTTAATCCGCTACAAAAAAAAAGACACACTTTCGTGTGTCTTTTTTATAAAAAATTCTGCTTATCTTACCCAAACCTGAGTACGGCCCAGTGCAGAAATACCAACATAGCCGCGAACATAGAGCTTGTTGCCTTCCATAGTCACTTTGGCACGGTAAACTTTACCCGATTTTGGATCAAGGATATTACCGCCATCCCAGACGCCGTTACCTTTGTCTTTCAGACCCCACATGATTTGCAGACCTTTAATTGGTTTGTTTTTGAAACCGCCTGGGCATTTTGAGCAAATGCCAGTATCGCCTGGTTGTGGAATAATGTTAACAATAGTACCGCTTAATGTGTTGCCAGATACTGAAACTCGAACGATCGCACGTTTTTTACCAGTTTTATCATCAATTGTTGTCCAGGTACCAGCGGGCGATCCAGCAGCCAGAGCGGCAGGAACAAATAATACCATTAACACAGCAGCAAAAAATGATTTCATTGTTGTCATGAAGTTTCTCCATAAATTTCATCATTGAAAGCATAGGCTATGAATAACAGCTTTGCAATTGAAATCACGGATTTATTGTATATTGGCTTTGTGCCGGACAATTTTTGTAGGTTGGGCCGTTTTGACCCAACAAGCCTTTTTATCAAGCACTCTACATCTGAAAAGTGATTGAAGATTGGTAATGTTGGGTCGGAACGACCCAACCTACATGTAATACAAAAAAATTGTCCGGCACAAAGGTATATTGGAATTATTAATGGGTGGAATGAAAACCTTGATTACGCTACGCTGCATCAAGGCTACACCTTTTTATAGGTTGGGTCCGTTTGACCCAACAAGGATTTTATCAACCGCTCCAGTTCAATTCATGGTTCAAAATTGGAATGTTGGGTCAACGACCCAACCTACATTTAACGTGGCCCGAAACACTTATCAGCATGACGTGACAGCGTATGTCCATCAATCTCAACTTTGTTATTCACTAATTCAACCTGATCTTTTAATAAACTTGCAACGAGCTTATGCACTGACAAAGTCTGGTTCGAATACTTTTCCTGGCGGAAAAAATGCCGTTCCGTTTTTAGAATATGAGTGGGATTATTTAAGATAGACAGCGCTAAATCTTTTTTGAAATCAGCTGGTTTATTCTGGACCTGCAGAGCAACCAATTCCAAATAGCGTTCCTTGCGGGATTTCAGGTTAGTAATTACCTCATTGCTAATCATACGGTCTATTCGAGACTGAAACGCGGCTATTGTTTCATTTTGCTGCTCAGTAACTACTGGTACAGCGACTCCAGGATTAAAGTTCTTCACTTTCGGCAGCTCTATTGCCTGGTCATATAATGTATCAACATCTTCAATAATAGCTTTTAGTTCATATCTGCCATTATCAATTTTCTGCCCCAGAATTTTCTTTTTAACATCGGGCTGGCGAAGGTGGTCTGGCGTCAGATTATTCACTTCGAGGTATTCACACAAGATATCGGCAATTTCAGCCTGATTGATGCTTAAATTCATCAAGTGAACAGCGCCAATCTTGGCTGCAACTTCAAAAGCGTCGATTGGTTTATCCAGGGAATTAATGCCAAAATGTTGCACATCTTTAACAAATCTATCCGCTACTGCTTGTCGTGCCCGTGGTTGTGCTAGAGAGCGAGGATTCAGATAAAGTGCGCGATAGTGTTCAGTGAATTTCAACCTGTCCCGCTCGTTAATATCCTGATCAAGTAAAAGTTTGGTCAGAATTAGTTTTAATTCATAGGCATGACTCAACTGATTTTCAGGACCATTATTACCTATTATGGTACGACATGGATCATATGCACTAAGACTAATGGGCAACAAATGTTCAAATTTAATCGGGGTGAACCTTGGAACATTCAAATTCAGAAAGGTACTTAATTGATTATTATGACGATCAATAAGTTTTATAGTCAGCTCAAAACTGTCTTTACCGCCAGGTTGGAACTCAAGATACAGCTTTCCAATTTTAGCTTTTACCTTCTCTCGACCCGTCACCGCTGGGGGAATCACAAAATCATCCTCTCCAAACAACCTGGCTGTTAATTCGCTTTCATCAATCCGATCAAGCTGATTGATATCATAGACAACAGTTTCTCGGGGAACATAATCTGTGCCGATTCTTTGATAACTATGGGTAAAAACATCATTATTCCGGGTTGTCTGGCTTAACTTTCTGAACATTGCTGCACTCCTGCTGAATTAGTTTATGTATTATACAAAATTAACATTAAGTGATTATTAATTGGCTGGAGAAAATGCCGGGCTTTTTATTTGTTGGGTCAAACGACCCAACCTACGGGAACCATCTCAAGCTGGCGACGGGGTTGCTCTTACAGAGTTCATGTACATATGTATTACAGCTCTGTCAAATAAAACACCGATATCCTGAAACTCTTCTTGTAACGGCTTTTGATTGAGAAGATTTGTCATAAGCCGCCACTTGACAGCTCCCCAGTTAACTTTATCCACGTGTTTGTCATTAACATCGAGAAATTCATTTAAGACCTCAATGATCTCTGTTTCACCAATACTTAAATCTCTCAATTGTATTGCAACAATTTTTTCCGCTACCTCAAAGGCTGAAGCAGGCTTTACCTGCGGATTGCTGCAAAAATATTCTGTATCTCTAATAAAACGGCCTTGTTTTGCCCTTCGCGGCTCTCGAACATTTAATTTAAGCGCCAGATAATGCTCAAAAAAATTCCGTTTTTCGTCCTCAGAAATATCTTCATCAAGCATAAGTTTTGTGATGGTTTGTTTTAAGGCGAAGGCATGGCATAAGTGTTCCATACCTATATCACTAATGCTTTGCCCTGACATGGTGCGATCAGGGTAAAACAGATTAAGCGAGATGGGCAGCAGATTTTCAAATTTGATCGCCGGGAACTTTAAGGCCTCCAAATTCAAAAAAAGTTTTAACTGCCTGTTCTGTCGATCAATGTAGTTGATTCTCAAGAGAAAACTGTCTTTACTGCCAGGGAGGTATACGATATAAAGTTTGCCGACTTTTATTTGTATAGGCTCGAATTCGTGGACATCAGGAGGAATAATAAAATCTTCCCTGCAAAATAACTTCTCTTCCAGCTTATCCCCGGTAATCCGTTCAAGCTTACTCAAATCATAGGTATTTGTTTCCCTCAGGGCAAATTTACCCCCTTTTTTCTCATAACTTTTAATATACTTGCATTCAGAGGCTGTTATTTCTTTTAACGTTTTTACAGAAGTCATGGCAACAATAATTAATTGAGGTTTAAAAGCTGCAAATTGTATAAAATAAAAATTAACAAATTATTAACGGGATCGTTTGATTATGCTTTCGTGTACTCCCCTGACGCAATCAATTACAATAGAGAAAGGTAGTCGATTTTTTATTGCTGCCTGTAAAAAGAATAACGCTCCTCATTCCTTTATCTGCCTGGGGATTGAAAACAAAGGGGAAATTTTAAGCAGCATCGGGAAATATATTGATGGCGATAAGCTTTTTTCATCCTGTGTCTCTGATGATAACCCTGCTGGTAAAACGATAAAAAAATTTCTTTTCAGTCTTTTTGCACCTTGTGTATTTATGCGCACACAACCGGCTCATCTTTCAAATGAAGCAATTCATTTCAGGTATCCGCATGACAAGGACGTTATTGCTGTCTCTTACAAGGCATTTTCACTTACTTACTTTCAATATGTCGATTTCCTCTACTATTTAAAGGCATTGAATCCTCGTTTACGGGCTTTTATACCTGTTCGTGAAAGAGGTAATTCTGTGCTCGCAAGCTGGCGTTCTTTAAGCGTACTTCCAGAGCGGCGAAGCAACAATCAGACTGAGCCCGCAGACTCATGCAAAACCCTTGGACTTGACAACACTTGCCGCCATACGTCGATTAACCTTATCCAGAAAGCCCGTGGTACAAGTAACACCGGCCATGGCGTCTCAACCAGTTTTCTTAAGAGTTATACTCTACAGGCCAATATTGCCAACGGCAAATTTGACAGACTATTTATTCTTCCATTACCGCCTGAAACCTTTAAATCCCTATCTGTGCCCCGGCTAAAAGTTATAGAGAAGCTCTATAACTGCATGGAAGCGATTCTCGCCAATCCTTATGCCAGAACGCTCAGCCATAAGAAATTACTGATGTTAAGGCGGCTGTATGAAAATATTACCAGCAATGAGGAACAAACCTTAGATGAGTTCTTTGGGAGAATATCAGCCAGTTTTAATCAGAATAAAAAGCTCATTCAGGCACACCGCGGGTTTCATTTCCCGGGTGCAGCTACCGATACCGAAAAAATGTTCAGAGAGATCATGAGAAAGTAGGTTGGGTCGTTTCGACCCAACAGGAAAGAAATCTGTACTGAAAAGCTAGCTCATTGCATCGGCTGCTTTCCAGTGAAAATAAATTCTAATTACCTAAAATACTTGAACTTGAATCAGAATCAAACTGAACTAGCTCAAGATTACTGCCAAAATATTTCTGACAACACGTTTGAAGAGCTTCAGTAATATTAGATTGATTGCCAATGCTAGTAATTTCTGCCATAAATTCTTTTCCAGCTTGCGCTTCGCAGCCTATAAAGCTAGAGGCAGATTGATTAACCTTATCTGTAAAATGGCCAGGGGAAAAAGTTTGCAATCCTTTTTGTCTTGGGGAATTTTTATCAATTATCAATTTTTTTATAAAGCTACCCTCTTCTTTGCTAAATCCTTCATGATAAATAACAGTTTGACTGTCATTTAATTTAACAATACCAACTACCCCTTGTTGCTCATTAATAAGATGTGAGGGAGATAGCAGGGAGCGATACGCCTTAGTGGTGGTTGCTGTTGCTGATGGTAGCTCTCGTCTACGATGAGTAAATCCGCCTGGTAAAGTTTCTGCTATGGATTGAGCGCTCGTATGGCTTTCACTATTTACATTGCCAGCCTGATTGAACTTCTGTCTAAATAAAGCCAATCCTTCAACTCCATAAGGAGTGGGAAGCAAGCTGCTGCAATTATAATTAAAATAACCTACCAATGCATTAATCTCGGATTGATATTTAGCTTTTACTGCGTCCATATCACTGAAAGTGCCAGGGTATTTAATTTTAAAGGCAAGAACTGCTTGACTGAATTTTTTACTGTCCTTTACTTCAAGGTAATTCTCTAAACCTAATACAAATGCCTGAATAACTTCTTTTTGAAAGCTATCATTTTGATACTCATTTAATTTAGCAAGGTCTGATTTGACAGCCTCGGCAATATTATGATGAGTATTTTTGATAAGGCGGTAATTTTGCATATAATCATCACAAATTTTGATTAATTCGTTTCTGATAGCATTGGTTTCTGCTGATACTGCTTCAAGCGGAACAAGAGGCTGGGTAGCGACATTTCTTCTGTTGAAATACATTTGCAAGCTCACTTTAGAAAGATAAACAGGTAAATTGTAGCACAATATGATCATAAATTTCAATTACCAGGCTAAACATAAAGAGTTCCGCAGTTCAACAGTAATGTAAGATTATAAATGAGTAATGTTGGGTCAGGCGACCCATGGCCGTGTACAAAATTCCTTAACTGACTGCTATGGGTTTTTACAGCACATATTCGTTCGGCCTGAGGAAAATGCGGAGCATTTGTCTCGAAGGCTTGGCACTGTACCACAGGCTTCGAGACAGCGCTAAAGCGCTTCCTCAGCCCGAACGATATTGTGAAATGTAGAAATTTAATTCCTTAGCTTGACGGATATGGGTCAGGCGACCCAACCGTTTAATCTGAAAAAGAAGACACCTGTTTTTTCAGAACCAATTGATAAGCATTCAGGTTCATGATTAATTCTGCTTCGGCATTCGATAGGTGGCAGCTTTCCATAATTTCCTCTTTGGTGCCGCCCATCTCCAGAATACGTATTGCATGCTGGTAACCGCCATCGTTTTGGCGTTTATTTTCCAGGGATTGTAATTGATTATCCATGCTAATCAGTTGCCGATTAATTTCATTTAACTGCTTTGAAAAAATCAGGTCGGCATGAACTAAAGCGGATTGCTCCATTTCATATTGTTTTTGGGATTTACCTAGTTCACCTAGCTTTGACGCCAATTCGCTGATCTGTTTTCTTTGATAAAAAAAAGCATAACTCAGTACAAGACTGGCAACAATGCTGCAAAATACAGCAATAATCATTGTGACTCCTTGTTAATCGGTTCAACCACACTTGTCTCCGGCGCAGGAGTTTGTAAACTTTCATCCTGATCCATTAAACTCTTCTCAGGATTGAGCAGTCTTGGCACATTCCTGTCGCGGGCAATAATCAGGTTCACCCGTCGGTTTTTAGCACGTCCCTCTTCTGTTTCATTCGTTGCAACTGGAAATTGTGCGCCATAACCAGTTACCGAAATCCGGCCCGGATCTACACCATAGTTTGTTAACACCCTGGCCAATGCCGAAGCCCGTGCAGAAGATAACTCCCAGTTTGAGGGATATTGCGGAGTATTGATCGGTACATCATCCGTATACCCCTCTAATGCAACAGGATAAGGCAATTCTTTAATAATTTCAGCGACTTTTATTAATTTAATAATCGCTAATGGTTTTAATTCGGCACTACCGCTGTCAAAGAGCGCTCCAGCTTTAATATCCAGCTCAATCCAGCCCTCTTGCCTATCCATTCGGTAATCCGCATCCTGCAATTGCGCCAATGCCTGATCAAGCATATCGAATGGATCGTCTTCGTCGTGCTCGCCATCTGATTTCGAAGCGCTTTGCCCTAACAACGTAGAAGGATTATCTACCGGTGCACGGTTTTTTTCCACTTTGTTAAAAGCCGTATGCATACCTTGCGCCAATGACTTGTATTTTGCAACATTCACTGACGAGATAGCATACATCACTACAAAGAAGGCAAAAAGCAAAGTAATAAAATCGGCATAAGACACCATCCAGCGATGGGTATCTTCATGAGGAATATGCTTACTCTTTCTTCCGCGCATTTTGATGATGGATTCCGTAGTTACTTAATTTTAAGCTTAGCATATTCGGGCTTTCCCCGCTGGCCATCGCCACAATCCCTTCAATAATCATCTCGTCATGATGAACCTGCATTGCCACACAGCTTTTCAGTTTATTAGCCACAGGCAGGAAAACCAGATTGGCAAATCCAACCCCGTAAATGGTTGCTACGAAGGCCACGGCAATCCCTGCACCCAACTCTCCTGGTTCCGAGAGATTACGCATTACCTGAATTAATCCAAGTACCGCCCCTAAAATTCCGATAGTCGGGCTATAACCGCCCATACTTTCAAACATGCTGGCCGCCCGCATGTCCTGATCCTCAATCCGATCCACCTCAGCCTCTAATACATGTCGAATTGCAGTTTTCTCAACACCAACCACCAATAACTCCAAGCCCTGCCGGATCAAGGGGTTAGGCTCACGCTCCAGCTGTTCTTCCAGACTCAATACGCCAAATTGACGGGCAATTTTAGCTAAATCCAGCAAACGGTCACGGCTGCGGTTAAAAGAAAAATCCGGGGGACGGAAAATCCAGGGTAAAATCCTGAAAGCCCGCAGGAAAGTGCGAAACGGCGTCTGTACCATTACCGCGCCAAAGGTTCCCCCCATAACAATCATAAATGCAGCCGGGTTAACCAGCGACATAATTGAGCCGCCTTCAACAATCTGGCCAACAATAATAGCCAAAAATCCGACTACCAATCCTAATAAGGTCAATCCGTCCATATGGGCTTATCGCTCCTGTAAGCGTGATTTTATTCTTAATGTCGCCTGAGTATGGATTTGCGATACCCGAGACTCACTTACACCCAATACCTCGCCAATTTCCTTTAAATTTAAGTCCTGTTCATAATATAACGATAGCACAAGCCTTTCTTTTTCGGGCAAATTTTGAATAATCTGTGACAGAAAACTCATAAAATCGTCACGCATAACCTGCTCTTGCGGCTCGCTTGTCGGCGAATCCTCACCGCCCTTTAATACATCCTCTGTTACGCCAAGGTCATCAAAACCATATAATTGGCTGCCGGCGGAATCTTTCAGTAATTCGTAATACTCCTCCAGTTTCAAATTGAGTTCAGCGGCTATTTCGGCATCTTTGGCTACCCGCCCCAGCCGGTTTTCTACTTTTTTCACCGCCTCTGACACCATGCGGGCATTACGGTAAACAGAACGCGGAACCCAGTCGTTACGGCGCACTTCATCAAGCATATGCCCGCGTATCCTGATTCCGGCATACGTTTCAAAGGATGCGCCTTTCGTTGCGTCATAATTACGCGCAGCATCCAATAGCCCCATCATACCAGCCTGAATTAAATCATCCAGCTGCACAGACTGCGGCAGCCTGACCAATAAGTGATGGGCTATACGTTTCACCATTAGCGCATGGGTTTTAACCAGCGCTTCCTGGGTCTGTTGATTTATTTTGCCGTATGCTGCCAAAGCATCCACGACATTCTCCTTTCGCATAGTGTTCTAAAAACTTTTAGTTAATACTGTCCTGCAAGCAATCGTTCCAGGAAAAAGCTGGTGTTTCCTTTGAATGCCCGATTAAACGGCCAATCCCCTACACTCTCTCCCAGTTGCTCAAAGGCTTTTGCCGCATTACTATCCGGATAGAGTTCCAACACCGGTTTTTGTCTTTTTACCGCTTCATGTACCCGCTCATCAAACGGGATAGCTCCCAGATAATCCAGATTAACATCAAGGAACTGATCAGCAACCTGGAATAACCTGTTAAACAGCTCTTTCCCTTCCTGCAGCGAACGCGCCATATTCACCAGAACCCGGAAATGATTCCAGTTGTAACGTTTGCTCATTACTTTAATTAAAGCATATGCATCGGTTAATGAGGTAGGTTCATCGCAAACAACGACAATTACTTCCTGAGAGGATCGAGTAAAACTCAAGACGGTATCTGAGATTCCAGCGGCGGTATCGATAATCATATAATCAAAATCATCAGTTAATTCATTGAAAGAATCAATTATCCCCGCATGTTCCACAGCCTTTAACTGAGCCATGTATTCAGTACCTGATGACGCTGGGATTACTGATATGCCATACGGTCCGGTAAGCATAATATCGGCTATGTGGCAATTTCCTTGAATGACATGCGATAAATTATATTTGGAATACAGGCCCAGCATGATATCTATATTTCCAAGCCCTAAATCTGCGTCCATTAACAGAATTTTATTCCCTTTACGGGCTAGAGATACCGCAAGATTAACTGATACATTGCTCTTGCCGACTCCGCCCTTGCCTGCCGATACTGCAATAACCTTAACCGGCTTTATTTGTCCGATTCTACGCAGACCGGCTGCCTGATCGAAAGCGCCATGGTTAATTTTCGACATAATCTCTCCCTACAACAGTTTCTTTCTTATACGTTTGCTCAGGCTGGTGCATATTCCGCTCCTGCTGTGCCAATTGTTCGATAAGCTGGTAACGTGAAGCCATTTTGATATCTTCAGGAACCCGTTGCCCATGCGTCAAATAACTGACAGCAATACCTGTTTCACAAAGCGCACTCAAAATACCGCCAATTGCCATCGATTCATCCACCTTGGTAATAATGCACTGATGAACAGGGCTATTGGCCTGATAACTCTTTATTGCATTCATCACAACCTCATAATGGCTGGTAGCCTGCAGAACCAGAGAGATTGAGACAGAATGTAATTGATTGCTCAATAAACGCATTTGCATCGCTACCCGCTCATCAGATGGATTCATGCCTGCGGTATCGATTAAAATCAATTTTTTATCGTTGAGTTGCCGGATAACCCGCACGAGCGATACTTCATCCTGGGCAACACAGACTTTAACGCCGAGAATTTTTCCATAGAGCATCAATTGTTCCTGAGCCGCGATACGATAAGTATCCATCGTAACCAGGCCAAGGTGTTCAGCCCCAAAACGCAAGGCAAACCTTGCGGCAATTTTGGCAATCGTTGTTGTTTTACCAACACCGGTTGGTCCAACGAAAGCAAAAATCCCGCCTTCTTCAATTCGGCGCGAGTCATAAATTGGTAAACTGGAAGCAAAAGAATCAATAACCTGCTTCCATCCCTGCTGCTGATTCATACCGGGATTAATCGGCCTGACCAGAGAGGAGGCCGTACTTTGGCTTACTCCCAGATAAAGCAATTTCTGGATTAACACATTATGCAGGGGGTCGCTATGAGCAATCTGCCCCCGAAATTGCGCTTCCATCATCTGACGCAGAGTCTGAATTTCCTGGCGCATATCATCCAGCGGCGATATCACCTGATTCGGCGGCAAAACTGACGTGTTTGCCACAACAGCCTCAGCAATGGATGCCGGCGCAGGCTCAGCAGAGGCAATTGCTGCCTTGGGAGCCAATACTGTCTCATCGTAATCAATAGCTGCAACAACTTCTACCCCGCCGTCAACCTTACTGCTTGACAGGATTACAGCGTCAGGACCAAATTCAGCCTTAATCTGCTGCATGGCAGTACGGCTATCTGCTGCCACAAATCGTTTTAATTTCATCAAGCCTCCAGCTTAATTATCCTACAGTGCCAATAATTCGTATTTGTTTGTTATCAGGAATTTCCTGATAGGATAAAACATGTAAGTTACTGGCAATATTACGAACAAAACGCGCCAGAACAGATCTAATCCCTGGCTGTACTACCAGCACAGCCAATTCATTTTTTGCCTGCTGCTGGGCAGCAAGCTGTGACAATGAATTCTGAATTTTATCAGCCATACCTGGTTCAAAGCTGATCCCATTACTCCCTGCATTCTGAATGCTTCCTTGCAATAATTGTTCCAACTCGGGTTTCAAAGTAATAATCGGTAACTCTTCATGCAACCCGCTTATTTTCTGAGTGATAAGCCGTGATAACGCAACCCGTACCTGGCCAATTAAAAAGTCTGTATCTTTCGATTTGGGTGCGGCCTCTGCCAGGGTTTCAACAATAGTACGAATATCCGTCAGCGGGATTTTCTCAACCAACAAGCCTTGCAGCACTTTAGTGACTGCGCCCAACGATAACAGGTCAGGAACCAGCTCTTTGACCAGTTTCGGCGATCCAGCCGCCAATTTGTCAAGCAATTGCTGAGTTTCTTCATAGCCAAGTAATTGCTGGCTATTTTGCTCCAGAATCTGGCTTAAATGAGTTGCAACGACTGTTGAAGCATCTACTACGGTGTAACCAAACGTACTGGCCAGATCTTTCTGGCTTTCATTAATCCATACTGCATCCAGACCAAACGCCGGATCGATCGTTTTTTGCCCCTCCAGCTCGCCAAAAACCTGACCGGGATTTATCGCCATCCATTTGTCGGGATAGATTGTCGCCTCTCCCATAATGACTCCAGCCAGACTGACCCGGTAATTATTCGGTTTTAAATCGAGATTATCCCTAATATGAACGGTTGGAATTAAAAAGCCCAGTTCCTGAGAAATCTTCTTGCGCACGCCCTTAATCCGTGACAATAGCAAGCCGCCCTGCGCACTATCCACTAACGGGATTAAACGATACCCGACTTCAAGTCCGATGACATCAACCGGATTGACATCATCCCAAGATAATTCGGTAGTTACCGGCTCTGTTTTCGCAGCCGCAGCCGCTTCAGCAACAGCCGCTTCTTTCTCTTTTTCACCGCCCTGCACGTATAACAAATAGGCCATACCGGCTAATCCAGCCGCGAGCAGAATAAACGCAATATGAGGCATACCGGGAATTAACCCCAGAATACCGATAATGGCCGCGGTAATAATTAATGTTTTGGGTCTGCCGAATACCTGAGCAACAACCGCCTGGCCCATATCCTGCGCGCTGGAAACGCGGGTTACCATAATCGCTGCGGCGGTTGATAGTACCAGCGAAGGGACCTGAGCCACCAGGCCGTCCCCGATACTCAATAAAATGTAGTTGTGGAGGGCATCGGCAAAGGTCATATCATGTTGCATAATACCAATAATCAAACCGCCAATCATGTTAATAAACAAGATCAGAATTCCGGCAATCGCATCCCCGCGTACGAATTTGCTGGCACCGTCCATAGAGCCGTAAAAATCAGCTTCCTGCGCTACTTCCGCGCGTCGCGTAATGGCCTGTTCCTGAGTAATAATGCCTGCGTTCAAGTCGGCATCAATTGCCATCTGTTTACCGGGTAACGAATCCAGAGTAAAACGGGCGCTTACTTCCGAAACCCGTCCCGCACCCTTGGTAACTACTACAAAGTTAATTACAACTAAAATCGCGAAAACAATTATACCCACTGCGTAGTTACCGCCGATTACCACTTCACCAAACGATTTGATTACCTCGCCTGCTGCATCCGTTCCGGTGTGGCCATGTAACAATACTACGCGGGTAGACGCCACGTTAAGCGCAAGCCTTAACAAGGTAGCGATCAGGATAACGGTCGGGAAAACAGCAAAATCCAGCGGCCTGTCACTATAAATTACCGCAAGCAGCACAACCAGCGATAAGGCAATATTGAACGTAAACAGAACATCAAGAAAAAATGGCGGTAAAGGCAGTATCATCATGCTGAGCATGACGACCAACATCAGGGGTGTACCTAGCCCCTGGTTCATCCATTGTTTGAATGTTTGTAATAGCGCGTCCATCAACTACTCTCCTCTGCATCACGCTTTAAATCATCCGGGATAGGCACATTTTGCAGAAACTCCGGCTGATGCTCATAAGTATGCTTGTTTTTTAACTGAAAGATATAAGCCAGTACCTGCGCAACAGCTATATACAATCCCCTTGGGATTTCGGCATTCAGTTTGGTTGAATAATAAATTGCCCGCGCAAGCGGCGGTACGGAAATAATCGGAACATTATGAGCCTGTGCTATGCGATTAATTTGCAAAGCAACCAAATCCCGGCCTTTCGCCACAATAACCGGTGCCTTTTTACCCTTTTCCTCATAGCGGATAGCTACGGCATAATGCGTTGGGTTCGTCACCACCACATTGGCCTTGGGTACCTCGCTCATCATACGGCGTCTGGCCATTTCATGCTGAGTGCGGCGGATCTGGGCTTTTACTTCGGGCTTTCCTTCTGTTTCCTTATATTCGTCCCTGACTTCCTGCTTGGTCATTTTCAATTGCTTTTTATGTTCATGGATCTGAAACGGTACGTCAATAGCTGCAATCAGAATCAGGCTCGCGCTAATCAGAATAAAACACCAGGCAATAATATCTATCCCGTTGATAATGGCTGATTCAATGGGGTAATCAGCTAACACGATAAGCCGGGGTATCTTCCACCATAAAATAAAAAGCGATACGCTTGCCACCAGAGCAAACTTGGCAAATGATTTAATCATTTCAACAAAACTTTTAAGCGATACCATACGCTTAAGGCCTTTCATCAGGCTCAGGCGTGAAAATTTGGGCTGAATAGACTGACTACTGAATACCCAACCGCCGGTTAATAGCGGAGCCACTATCGACAGAATTAAAATGACAATCAGCAGGGGAAAACATGACCAGAAACCGGAAATCCCCAAGTCAAACAGTTTATACATCACTGCTGAAGAGGTAACCAGAACATCGGTATTAAATTCGAAGGCATGGCGCATCATCTGCAATAGCTGATTGGAAAGGCTGCCGCCAAAAATCAGAAACGCAGCACCGGAAAACATGAGAATCACAGTGGCATTAAAATCTTTTGAACGAGCGATCTGCCCCTTATCGCGCGATTCTTTTAATCGTTTCGCCGAGGGTTCTTCGGTACGTTCTTGTGACTGTTCACTATCTTCTTCAGCCATTAGCCCAATAATTCCTTAATCAGCAACAATCCTTGTTCCAGACTTCCTTCAATCTGTGAAGAAATCCCTGGCAGGCCTACTCGAACAATAATCATACCCATTAGCAATGTAATGGGAAATCCCAATGAAAAAATATTTAACTGCGGCGCAACACGGGTCATCACCCCAAACGACAAGGTTACCAGCAGCATTGATAAAATAGCCGGCAACGAGACTAGCACCGATTCTTTAATCATCCAGCTTGAAAAAGTAATCACTGCACCGATAAGCGAAAACTCGTTATACATTTCTCCCACCGGCATTTTCTCAAAGCTGAATAATAACGCTTCCAGAATTGCCAGGTGGCCATCCAAAGCCAAAAAAGTCAGCCCAACCATCAACTGATACATCTGGCTCATTAACGGTACACTGGCACGGCTAGCCGGGTCAACCATAATGGCAAATCCCAGACCGGCCTGCATCGCAACAATCTGCCCGCCAATAATAAATATCTGGAATACCATCTGCAAAATAAACCCCATGGTCAACCCAAGCAGGATCTCTTCGGCAATATAATACACATAGGTTCCAGTAAAATTTAAAAAGGACAACCGTTCGGGAATATGGGGTGCAATCAGGAATGCCAGCGCGAATGCAAATATAATCCGAATTCTTGGCGATACCAATGAGGTTGAGATAAGCGGCATGGTCAGGAACAAACCGCTCACTCGCATCAGCGGCCAGACCAGTTGGCTTAAGTAGGCAATCATCCCTGAGTAAGTGGCGGTCATAGCTATCCAATCATGTAAGGAATGTTTGATATTAACGAGTCGGTATAATCGACCATGACTTTCAACAGCCATGGTCCCGCATACATCATTATCAGAAAAGTTATAAACAGCTTGGGAATAAAGCTTAAGCTCGATTCGTTAATCTGGGTTGCCGCCTGAAACATCGCAATCAGCAGACCAGCTAATAATCCGGGCACAATCAGCACAGTAAGGAGTAATATAATCATATAAAAACAGTCGCTGAAGATAGTCAGTACTGATTCTGGAGTCATCCTGGTTGTTCTCCTTAACCTACCGCAAAGCTTGACGCAAGCGATCCTAATACCAGTGTCCAACCGTCCACCATTACAAACAACATGATTTTAAACGGCAACGAAATAATTAACGGCGACAGCATCATCATACCCATTGCCATCAGGACACTCGCCACCACTAAATCAATAATCAAAAACGGTAAGAACAGAATAAATCCTATCTGAAAAGCGGTTTTTAACTCACTGGTTACAAAAGCGGGAATAACCACTACCAGTGGAATATCATTCAGGGTTTTATAATCCTTGTTGTTAAATTTTTCAAAAAGAGCAAGATCGTTTTTTCGGGTCTGGTTTAGCATAAATGTTTTTAAGGGCGCCTGCGCTTTTAGCATGGCCTGGGGGAAATCGAGTTTGTCGGCCAGGTAGGGTTGGATGGCCTGCTCATTAACCTGGTTGAAAACCGGCGCCATAATAAAAAACGTCAGAAATAGCGCAATGCCGATCAGGATTTGATTGGTTGGCGTCTGGCCAAGCCCGATTGCCTGTCTTAAAATTGATAGTACAATAATTATTCTGGTGAATGCCGTCATTGCCATCATGAGTCCTGGCAACACGCTGAGCAGAGTCATAAACAGCAAGACTTGCAGGGTCATACTGTAAGTCTGGCCGCCATTGGGAGCGGGGCCTATTGTAATTGCCGGAATAGCCAACGGCGCAGCCTGCAGTAACAGAGGGAATAACATCATCAGCATGGTAGCAGCAGAAAGCGCAAGTCTTTTCATCTCAGGATTTCCTTAATGCTGCTTTGAAAAAATCGGCGAAACCGGCATTGTTCTGACTATCAGCGAACCCTTCGGGCAACACGTCTCCAAAATCATGCAAAGTAGCGATATTGCCTGAAGCCACTCCTAATAGAAGATACCGCGGCCCGGCCTTAACCAGCATGACTTTTTCCCGCGTGCCCAAACTAAGGCATGCGACTACCGTAAATCCTTTACTCACGCCAATTCCTGCCTTATTCAGCTTCTTTAATAGCCACGACAAAAAAACAATCACTGCCAGCACAAACAGCAATCCTGTCGTTACCCGAATTAATTCAGTTCCGCTGATATTGTTCTGAACAACAGCTGATGCGGCATGCACCTGGGTAACCGTCAGCCAGCTCCAGAGCAGGTTTGTCCAAAATCTCATCATCGCAAACGCTTAATCCGCTCCGCTTTACTAACGATATCAGTTAACCTGACGCCGAATTTATCATTCACGACTACAACCTCGCCATGCGCAACCAGCGTACCGTTTACCAAGACATCAAGCGGCTCACTCGCCAGCCTGTCCAGAGCAACAATGCCGCCCTGGTTAAGTTGCAACAAGTTGCGGATTGTCATTTTTGTACGGCCAATCTCTACAGTTACTGCTACCGGGATATCAAGAACTAACTCAATTTTGTCGCTGTCAGCTTCTGTTGATGCAATATTTTCCGTTGCGATTGAACCACTGTCTTTATTGTCAGCCATCATGCTCCCCTAATAACTGATATCTTTGATTATCTTAACTGCACGCTTATCATTGGCAGTGCCAACCGTTGCAGTAAAGCTAGGCGTACCCTCAATATCAAGGGTTACAATTTCTTTCATTTCCATTGGCAGAAAATCACCAACTTGCCAGTTCACAATTTTATCGAGTGTGCTCGTGGTTTCTGCCATGACTGAAGTGACTGTCAATTCGACATCCATCAACTCTTCTTTCAACGACATAACCCAGTTCGGATCGATTTCATCGTCAGGCCGTGCGGCTCCAAGTTCCAGCTGCTGCTTGATTGGCTCAACCATTGAGTAAGGTATGACAAAGGAAAAAGTCCCGCTTTCACGGCCAAACTCAACACTGAAACGAGTTACTAACAGTAATTCATTCGGTTCGGCAATATGGACAAGCTGAGGGTTGGTTTCTTCGTTTACCTTGACGATATCGAGCTTCATAATCGGCGCCCAGGCGTGTTCAATATTGCGTGCCAGCTTACCCAGCACAATATTCATTACCCTTAATTCTGCCACCGTATAGTCAGTGCGGGTCTGAGCCAGGAATTGCGAACTGCCGCCAAAATAATAATTAACCAAATCAAACACAAAAATACTGTCAAACATGATGAGCGCTTTACCGCGTAGTGGTTTGAAGCGATAAATCGCCATAAATGTCGGGTTGGGCAGTGCGCTTAAAAACTCGAGATGTTTCACAACAGACATGGCTTCCTGCTTCATCTGCAGATCTTTGGCCATCAACAGATAAATATCGTTCGCAAAAAATCGGGCTGTCCTGTCATAGATTTTATCCAATACCGGCAATTCACCACGAACTATCCTTTCCTGGCTACTAAAATTGACAATATGGACATCTTCCTGGTTAATCGCGTGGATAGCGGCTGGATCGCCCAGGCCGGTAACAGTAACTTTCTGATAATCAGCCTCGGCTTCCGGTGCTTTTTCTTCTTTTTGATAGTTAAGCTCCTGCTTCTCAGCAGCCTCAGCTTTCTGATAAACAGGCTCGTCAGCCGGAGTTTCTTCCGCATTTACTGACTCCAGCAGAGCATCAATCTCTTCCTGGGATAAGACTTCTTTATCTGTCATATACGCCCTGTATCCTAACTAACCTGTTATTATCCCTAAAACCGAATTCTAAGCTATTCCTGAATTCTTTGGAAGATCAATGAGATAACATCTTTAATCCATGAGCGTTGGGCTTTATAATAAATGCGCTGCTAATCCCCTTCCTCTGCTTCCTGACACTTGTCTTGTGCATCCTGGTTACAATTTTCCTGGCAATTGGTATCTTCAGAATTCATACAAATGTTATTAATACAATCATCAATTGTTTTATTGAGGCATTCACTCTGGCTATATTGCTCTGAACCAATCACCACTGTTGGATTATCAACAGCATTGGCCAAAGTTGAAAAACATATCATGACAGCAGCGAGCATCTTGTTCATTGCAATCTCGGGTGGTGGTTTTTAGTAATTATAGTCAATAATACGTGTAGGTTGGGTCGTTCTGACCCAACAAAACGTACGGGCATATTAAAAACTGCCGTTTATTTAAAATCGGAAATGTTGGGCAAACGACCCATAACCGTTCGGCCTGAGGAAAATGCGGAGCATTTGTCTCGAAGGCTTGGCACTGTACCACAGGCTTCGAGACAGCGCTAAAGCGCTTCCTCAGCCCGAACGATATTGTGAAATGTAGAAATCTAATTCCTTAACCTGACGGCCATGGGTCAAACGACCTAACCTACGGTTAAATCCCAGCTGTTGGCTGGCTGATTCTGTCATTCACCTCTGCCACATCAATAACATTCTTGCCAGTCTTGCCTTGAATATAAGCAATTCGTCGAGCCAGACTACCTTCCGGATTGATCGGTTCTTTAGCCTCAATAAGCGCTTGCTTTAATGCTTTCAGCAATCCATCAACATCTTTAGGGCTCTCAGCCTTATTGGAATAACAACCATCCAGCATATCCCTGACAGTAGTGATATGGTGCCGATTCCAATGCCCGGTGAATACCCGTGTAAAAAAGGATGTTATTCTGTAAGTTTGAGGTGAAGGCGCTTTGATATAATCTTTGAATAAATGTATTGCCGAATTAAAATCGCTTCCAGACGCCCAAAGTTCATGGTACGTTTCCGGGTAACCTGCCAGTGATTTAACATTATTGGCTATTTTTCTGGCTCTGACTTTTATTTCTGGCGCATTCAAGCCCTGTAATAATTCATTAACCCCTTGTCCCGTCTTTGCCGAGGTAATGTAATATTTTAGTTTTAATTCCTCAGCCAGCGCTTTAAATGCTTCAATCTGCCCTGCTCCCTCATCTGCTTTAGTTGCAATCAGTTTGATTTTTGCATCATTTGGGTTTGGCAGCGCCAGAATTTCTTCTTTAAGGTTATCAGTTACAGGCGCTGTCAAATCAATCACATAAAGTATCAAGGCTTCTTTAGCATTTATATTTTTAAACGCTTTAAATTTTTCATCTCCCGACATATCCCAGATTTGAAAGAAAGCCTGTTTACTGAGAATGGACGCATATTGTACCTCGTCATTTTCATCATGGTCTTTATTTAAGAAGCGGGCCATTAATGCCGATTTGCCTGCGCCCTTTTTGCCTGCCAGCTTAATATTCTCAGGGGCATTTAATCTATCCAGCAATCCTTCAACATTCTCGCCGGTTTTTGCAGAAGTAAAATCGTATTCTAATTGTAACTCTGTAGCCGCTGCTTTAAATGCTTCTCTGTTTTTATTAAATTCTTCGATATTCGTGGTTCCCACATCTATCTTGGTTCCAACCAATTTGATCTTTGCCTTATTGCGATTAGGCAATGCCGCAAGTTCAGCTTTAAGCGCATCAGCAGAAGGCATAGGCACTGACAGATCGATAGCATAAAGAATTAAGGCGTCATCGCTATTTGTCTCGCTTTGATTTTCACTATCGTCCTCGACGCCAGAGATATCTCTAATGTGATAATAACCACATATTGACTCATATCGGATGCCTTGAGTAGGCAGCGTGTTTTCATTAAAGGCTCTATTTTGGAGCCGATCAACCAAAGCAGATTTACCAGCGCTTTTTTTACCAAACAGCCTAACTACGATTATTTTTCTCTCTTCCCCAGCCATTAGAGCTCCTGATATAAGTTATTTCACTCGCGGATTATAAGAATCAAAAATTAAGAGAATATTAATGTAGTAAAAAATTTAAAAAAAGCTCTTTGTGCCGGACAATTTTTTTAAAAGCTGGTCTCCGGTTTATCAAAGAGAATCCAATTAGCCAATTTAA